>NZ_JAMTDQ010000119.1 GCF_023806635.1 Accumulibacter sp. | reverse complement strand
AGCTGGAGGCGTCCCGGCCAGACGCGAACCAGGTCGCCATCATCATCCACCGCATCATCGGCAGCGCTGGCGATGAGGTTGTTCGCGCCGTCAGCGGTGACCAGATCGTCGACCGCCACTCCGACGAGGCCGAAGACGACTTCATCGAGCGGTCGAAGGCCGAAGCGCTCGCCGCCAATGTCCAACGCCCCTGCAGCATGATTCTGCTACCCCAGCAGGTACTGCAGTGAGCGCCCTGCAACGTCGCCTCGCAAGACTGGAAGACGTGCTGCTCCCGAAGCCCCGTCCATCGGTCTGCATGTTGAGTGAGCCGGCGAGCGATGCGCCGGCCGAGGCATGGGCGGAATACCACCGACAGGTTGATGAAGCGACAGCTCGCGGGGATTTCCTCATCCTGCTGGTGCCGATGAAGCCGACCGACAGGCCGCGAACCGAGAAGGGTGTGACCTACTGCGGCAGCAAGTTCGAGGCGCAGCTGGCTGCGGCGTCGATGCATCCGTCCCGTCGGGGCAACAAGAGCCTGGTGAGCGACGTGCTAGAGGATCTGCACGGCAATGTCTTCAAACCGAGGTCGCAAGCCGGGGCCTATGCGCCTAGCCATCCTGCGGGCGAACGCGACGAGCAGGAGCACACGGACCCAGCGATCACCTGGGTTGACGTGAGCGCTGCTGCTGCCAATCAGGCAGCAACGTCGCTCTGATCTGCTCCAGTTCGACGTCGCGATACCTGTAATCGACCGAGAAACGTTCGGCATCGACGCCCGTCTGCCCGCCGTCGTGCATCCGCATTGCTCGAAAACGGGTACACATAGGGTACACAGGAAACAGGGGCGAAAAAATCCGCCCGAGAAATACAGTAACTAACTGATTTATTGGTGCCCCCACTCGGAATCGAACCAAGACCTGATGATTACAAATCAACTGCACGACCTTCATGCTACGGGGGCTCAGGAAAGCTGCAGCGCGATTATACCGGAGCCGCAGGCTGTCGCTGCATGCCGATGTCGCTTCCTGATCATGGAAAACGGCTGCACGACAGCCGATCCCGCTACCAGAACTTCCACCACCATTTCTTCTTCTTCATCGTCCGTTCGGTGTCCTTGCTCCACTGCGCGTGTGCCGCCAGACCCACCTTGTGGAAGTGCGCTCCGAAACGCCGGTCGCTGTCGTTGATGTGCTGGATCAGCCAGTTGCGCAGGAAGTGAAGCAGCTCGAAACTGATTGCCGCGTTCTCCGTGTCCAGCTTGTGTTGCAACGCATCCACCTGCTGCATCAGATCTTGATGCTGCTGCTTGTGGATCTCGAGCCCGGGGTAATGCGTCAGCCGCATCAGGCTTTCTTCGAGCAGGAAGTGGGTGCGGGTATATTCGGCCAGACGGCCGAGGATCTCCCGCGATGTGGCCTTGCCGTGATGTTCGCGAATCGCCCGGTGCAGATCGTTGAGGAGGCCAACGAGAACCTTGTGCTGTTCGTCGACTTCCTGGATGTTGATACTGAACTCGTCGGACCACTGGATCAAGTCTGTCGCACCCATGCGCTGCCCCCGAAACGGATTGTCGTAGACATGCAAGCGTACGCGGACGCAAGCCTGTGGTCTTGACATCGATCAATCATTCGTCGCGCCACCACGTCACCGGGGTGCGAAGTGGACCGGCCGGAGTCGGCGGCCGGACAGCGCCAAGCGGGCAAGCGGCGTCGACATCCGCCGTGCCGCCACAGCGGACGCTCCAGTGCGGGCAACTGCCGCCGCTTTCCCGGGGCGCCGACCGCTGCTAGAATGCGGCGACCGCTTCACTGCGTTAGATCATGGCGACCCCTTCCAACCCCTCGGAGATTGCACGCGAAGCGCTGCGTTTGCTGGCGGTTCGCCGGCTGCAACCGTCGCCCGACAACTACCGCGCGCTCTACCACGAGATTGCGGGCACACAGCCGGCAGACGCGCTGCCGCAGCGCGAGCTCAGGTCGCTCGCGGCTTCGTTGCCACAGGAGACACCGGCGCAGCAGCGGCTGGCACGACGCCTGGAGCAAGTGTTCACCGCGGGCAACTGGCAGCAACTGGGCACCGGCCTGTCCGACCTGGTACGGCAAATCGGCAAGGAGCAGGAGCTGCCGTGGAACGAGCTGTTCCGTGACCTCGTTCGGGAATGGGAGAACAAGCAGGCCGGGCTCACCGTGGCCCGCAAGCGCGAAGCCCTCGAACGCGTTCTGGCCGGTGGTTCGGGCAACGGCGAAGTGTTGTTCGGACGACTGCAGGGACTGGTGAAGTCATGGTCGGGAGCCGTCCCTGCGGGCGAGGACATCCCGCTGCTGGCACCCGACGCAGTCGCAGCCAGCGCCGGCGGGCCACAGTCTGCAGACGGCGGTGCTGCAACCGCTGCGGTCGATGGCAGCGAGCCATCGGGACCGCTGCGCGACCTCCTCGCCCACCTTCTGGAGGCGCTCATCGACTCGCAGCTCGCCAACGAGCCGGAGCTGGCTGCCGATGCCCGCGCGCTGATCCACAGGGTGCGCACCGCCACTTCGCGCGGCGCGCTCGACGACCTGCTGGCCAGCAGCAAGCGGTTCACCTTTCGTCTCGAGTTGCTGGCCGAGGATCGGGACGAGTTGCGTGCCAGCCTGCTGAAGCTGCTGCAGCTGCTGATCGAGAACGTTGGCGAACTGGTCGTCGAGGACCACTGGCTGCGTGGACAGATCGACATCGTCCGTGACATCGTCGCCGGTCCGCTGAATGTCCGGTCGATCGAGGATGCCGAGATCCGGCTGAAGGAAGTCATCTTCAAGCAGAGCCAGCTCAAGCATAGCCTCAACGAGGCACGGGAGAACCTGAAGCAGATGCTGGCGGGGTTTGTCGACCACCTGGCGGAGTTTGCCGATTCGACTTCGGACTACCACGACAAGATCGAGGTCTGCGCGACAAGGATCAGCCAGGCCGAAGACATCACCCAGCTCGAACAGGTGCTCGCCGAAGTGATCCGCGAGACCAGGATCATCCAGTTGAACGCGCAGCGCTCACGCGATGATCTGCGCGCCGCCCGGCAGCGGGTTGGTGAAACCGAGAGGCGGATCGCCGAGCTGCAGCAGGAACTCGAACGGGCAAGCACCCTGGTGCGGCATGACCAGCTCACCGGTGCACTCAACCGGCGCGGGCTCGAGGAAGCTTTCGAGAAGGAAGTGGGGCGGGCGCAAAGGCGTCAGTCGGCGCTCTGCGTGGCGCTGCTCGACATCGACAACTTCAAGAGACTCAACGATTCACTGGGCCACGACGCCGGCGATGCGGCGCTGATCCACTTGGCGACCGTGATTCGCGAAACAATGCGGCCACAGGATACGGTGGCCCGTTTCGGTGGCGAGGAGTTCATCATCCTGCTGCCCGAGACGCCGGTGGAGGACGCGCAGACGGCGGTCGTCCGCCTGCAGCGCGAGCTGACGCGGCGCATCTTCCTGCACAACAACGATCGCCAGTTGATCACCTTCAGCGCTGGTGTCACCGCTGTGCGGGCAGGCGACACCCAGGCGTCGGTGACGAAACGGGCGGACGAGGCCATGTACGCAGCCAAGCAGGCAGGGAAGAACCGGGTCCTGATCGGCTGAGCGCCAGCGGCGAAAGCGGCGTGCGCGGGCTCAGCGGCCGCGCGCCGCAACGAGCGAGCTGCTCGCGAGCTGCCGCAGAACCTCTCCGGCAGCCAGCAAACCAAAGGAAGCGGTGACGCAGACTGCCGAGCCGAAACCCGCGCAGCCCAGGCCGCTCGCGGTCTGCGGCACCGCGCAGTCGGGGTTGCGCGGCGGCTGGCGCAGGGGCTCGCTGGAGAAGACCGCGGGCACACCGAACTTCGTCTTCGCTTCGCGCGGAAAGCCATGTTCGCGGCGCAGCAGCGAGCGCACCCTGGCGAGCAGTGGATCCTGGATCGTGCGAGCGAGGTCGGCCACCTCGATGCGGGTGGCGTCGATCTGACCGCCGGCGCCACCGGTGGTGATCAACGGCAAGCCGCGACGCTTCGCCCAAGCGATCATCGCCGCCTTGGTCCGCACCTGGTCGGTGGCGTCGATGACATGCCGCACGCCGCCGGCGAGCATCGTTTCGAGGTTGTCCGGGGTCACGAAGTCCTCGACCTCGTGCACCGTGCATTGCGGGTTGATGGCGCGGATGCGCTCGGCCATCGCGCTGACCTTGGCCTTGCCGAACTCGCCGTCGAGGGCGTGTATCTGCCGGTTGACGTTCGATTCGGCGATCATGTCGAGATCGATCAGGGTGATCCGGCCAACCGCCGAACGGGCAAGCGCCTCGGCTGCCCACGAACCGACACCACCGATGCCAACGACGGCGACATGGGCGTCCTGGAAGAATCGCAGCGCATCGGCCCCGTAGACGCGAGCTACCCCGCCGAAGCGGCGCGCCGGATCGCAGGTCTCCGCACTCACAGGTCGTCGAGCAGGCGGCGCACCACCTGGTCGAACGGGGCGATCCGCTTCGGTGCGGCCGGCAGGCAGTCACGTAGCGCGGTGATGAAATCCTGCCGTCCGTCGGGGTCGACCAGGAGCCAGTCCTCGATTTGCTGTGCGTCCATGCTGGAGCCCTGCGGCACGCGTTGGCGCAGAGTGTATGCCAAAGCCATCGGTGTCGCTGGCCGGCATTGGCCCAGAAATTTCCAGACTGAGCCGTGCACCAGGGCGCCGTCCTTTACCTCACGACAGACGTCTTGCCAGTGACGCTAGCTGTTGCCATTGTCGAGAAAGCTGCGCAACTTGTCCGAGCGCGACGGGTGCCGAAGCTTCCTGAGAGCCTTGGCCTCGATCTGCCGGATGCGCTCGCGAGTCACGTCGAACTGCTTGCCCACTTCCTCGAGCGTGTGGTCGGTGTTCATTTCGATACCGAAGCGCATCCGCAGCACCTTGGCTTCACGCGGCGTCAAGGTATCGAGCACGTCCTTGGTGATGAAGCGAAGGCTGGAATAAAGCGCTGCTTCGGTCGGCGCGAGAGTGGCCTGATCCTCGATGAAGTCGCCAAGGTGCGAGTCGTCATCGTCACCGATCGGCGTCTCCATCGAGATCGGCTCCTTGCTGATCTTCAGGATCTTGCGGATCTTCTCTTCCGGCATCTCCATTTTCTTCGCCAGCGTCGCCGGATCGGCTTCCATTCCGGTTTCCTGCAGGATCTGCCGGGAAATGCGGTTCATCTTGTTGATCGTCTCGATCATGTGCACCGGAATGCGTATGGTGCGAGCCTGGTCGGCGATCGAACGGGTGATCGCCTGCCGAATCCACCACGTGGCATAGGTGGAAAACTTGTACCCGCGCCGGTACTCGAACTTGTCCACCGCCTTCATCAGGCCGATGTTGCCCTCCTGGATCAGATCCAGGAACTGCAGGCCGCGGTTGGTGTACTTCTTGGCGATCGAAATCACCAGCCGCAGGTTGGCCTCGGTCATTTCGCGCTTGGCACGGCGGGCCTTGGCCTCACCGGTTGACATCTGCTTGTTGATGTCCTTCAGCTCGCGCAGCGGAATTCCGATACGCTCCTGCAGGGCGAGCAGCTTTCGCTGCTCCTCCTTGATGTTGGGCGCATTGCGCGCGAGAACCGCGGCGTAGGTCTTGCTGGCGGCGGCGATTTCAGCATCGACCCAGTCGATGTTCAGCTCGTTGCCGGGGAAGACCTTGATGAAGTGCAGGCGCGGCATGCGCACGGTGTCGACACAGATGCGCTGGATCTTGCGCTCACAGGCGCGCGCCTCCTCCACCATGGCGCGCACCGAATCGCATAGCCGCTCGATGGTCTTCGAGGTAAAGCGAATTCCCATCATCTCTTCCGAGATCTGCTGTTGCAGCTTGAGGTAGGTCCTGTCCTGCGATCCGCGCCGGGGCAGGATCACCTGCGCCTTGAGGTAGTGCGCGCGAATCAACTCCAGCCTCTCCAGACCGTCGGTCTTGAGCTTGAGGAGTGAAGCCGCGGCAGCGGCACCCTCGATCGCTTCCGCGCTCTCCTCATCCTCCTCGTCTTCCACGGCGACCGCCTCCGCCAGCTCTTCGAGCGACTCATCGGCTTCCGGATCGATCAGGCCGTCGATCAGCTCATCGATGCGCATTTCGTCGCGCCCGATCCGGTCGGCACAACTGATGAGCTCGGCGATTGTCGTCGGGCAGGCGGAGATGGCCTGGATCATGTGCTTGAGGCCATCCTCGATGCGCTTGGCAATTTCGATCTCGCCTTCGCGCGTCAGCAACTCGACTGATCCCATCTCGCGCATGTACATGCGTACCGGGTCGGTCGTGCGACCAAACTCGGAATCGACGGTTGACAACGCCTGTTCCGCCTGCTCCTCGACATCGGCATCGTCTGCAGCGGCAGCCGGCGTCGCGTCGGACATCAGCAGCGTTTCGGCATCAGGCGCCTCGTCGTAGACCTGGATACCCATGTCATTGAAGGTGCTGATGATGCTTTCGATCTGTTCGGCATCGACCACATCATCGGGTAGATGGTCGTTGATCTCTGCGTACGTCAGAAAGCCACGCTCCTTGCCGAGCTTGATCAGTGTCTTCAGACGCGTCTTCCGGGTTTCATCGTCCACCGGTGCCGGCTGTGCCCCCGCCTGCGCCAGGAGATCTGCCGTCGCCTTGGCCTTAGCCGCCTTCGTCGTTACCGCCTTTTCCCTAACCATGACCAATTCCCGAATAGCTGGACTGGAAAAACTCTACAGTCTATCACATGCTAGCCATCACCGTTGCCGCGGACAGC
>NZ_JAMTDQ010000118.1 GCF_023806635.1 Accumulibacter sp. | reverse complement strand
AAAACGGGGCTCCCGGCAAACGGGACCGATTCGGCAGGGTCATGCGTCAGGGCTGGCAACGGCGAGCGCTTGTTGTCCGGAGGCAGGTTCTCGTGTAAATAGGCGATTCGTCCCCCATTCCACCCGGCCAGGCCGCCGCCTGCAAACGGTCCCCAGATGCTCGAAGGCTTCCTGCTCTTCATCCTGCTGGCTTTCTCGGCCTTCTTTTCCGGCTCCGAGACGGCGATCACCTCGCTCTCACGAGCGCGTGTCGAGGCGCTGCTGGCCGAACGGCGCTTTGGCGCGAAGGCGCTGCACCGGATGAAGGGGAATCTCAACCGCACGCTGGTGATCATCCTGATCGGCAACAACCTGGTGAACACCGCCGCCGCGACCCTCGGAACGGTCGTCGCGACCGAATACTTCGGGCATCTCGGTCCCGGTCTCGCGGTCGGCGCGATCACCCTGTTGCTGCTGATGTTCGGCGAGATCACGCCGAAGACCTTCGGCTCGCGCTACGCGATCGCCATCGCTCTACTGGCAGCCGGCCCACTCGAACTGCTCGGCAGGCTGATGCTGCCGCTGGTGTGGACGATCGAGGGCTTCATTCGCTGGATGCACAGCCTGACCAGCCCGCCGAAGGATCCGACGGTAACCGAAAGCGAACTGATCGCGATGGCGGAGCACGGCACGCAGGAGGGATCGATCGAGGCCGGCGAGCACCAGATGATTCGCCGCATCTTCGACTTCAGCACGCTGCGTGCCGGCGACATCATGGTTCACCGCCACCAGATCTTCTCGCTCGACGGCCAACGGACGATCGGCGATGCGCTGGCCGAGATCGCCGGCCAGTCGCACTACCGGATTCCGCTCTTCGCCGGCAATCCGGAAGAAATCAGCCGCGTCGTGACGCTGCCCGAGATCCTCCGGGAAGTCGCGCGGGGCAACCTCGACAGGACGCTCGCCGAAACGGGCAGCGAACCGATATTCGTGCCGCCGAACCAGCCGGTCGACCGGCTGCTCGACGTGCTGCGGGCGAACAAGGACCAGTTGATCGTCGTCGTAAACGAGTTCGGCGGTCTGCTCGGCATCTTCACGCTCGAGGACATCCTGGAGGAGCTCGTCGGCGAGATCTACGACGACCAGGAAGCACCGCCGGGCGAGCAGGTCCTGCTGATGCAGCCGGACGGCAGCGAACTGGTCGTCGACGGGACGACCGAACTGCGCATCATGGAAGCGCATTTCGAGCAGGACTTCGCCGGCAAACCCTACGACTCGGTGAACCTCTGGATCATCCGCAGCCTGGAACGGATTCCGGCCCCCGGCGAGAGCTTCCAGATCGAGGGGCTGGAGGTGAAGATCGAGCGTGCCTCACGGCGCCGCATCCACGAGGTGCGCATCAGGCGCCCGTCGGCGAGCGCAGCCGGCAGCCGCGAAGGCGACGACAGTCCGTCGCCCACGTAGCGCCGGCGCATCGCGCCCCCGCTGTCGGCCACCCGCCGCCTACTCGCGCTGCAGGATCGCCGCCGGCAGCACCGTCCGCGCCATCCGCTTGGCGAAGTAATAGATCCGCTTCTGCTTCTCGATCAGGTCGATCTCCATCGTGTACGCCGGAATCCGGTTCGGTTCCTCGGCGACGAGGCGGCGCGCCTCGTGCAGCGCCGCCGAATCGGCGATCTGGTTGATCTCCTCCTTCATGCCGGTGACCACCTGCGCCGCCCGCTGGTTGCGTTGCGCCACCGCCTGCACGGCAGCCGTCACCGCGCGCGTGATCGCCTGCTGGAAGCCGTTCAGCACCCCCTGCGTCGCCTCGCTGATCTGAATCTGGTCCCTGATGCGGTCGTAGCCGAGTACCACCAGATTGGTCTCGACGATGTCGCCGATGTTCTCGAGGTTGCTCACCGCCTCCATCAACTGCAGCAACTCGCGCGTCTGCTCGTCGTTCAGTTGCTGCTTGCTGATGCGGCCGAGGTAGTCGATGATCCCGGCGTGCAGGATGTCGACGGTGTCGTCCATCTTCCGGATCTCCTCGAGCGCCTCGCGGTCGCCCTTGATGATCGCCGGCATGATCCGTTGCAGCATCCGGTTGACCGTCTCGCCCATGTGCATCACTTCCATCCGCACCTGGTCGAGCGCCAGCGACGGCGTGCTCAGCAGTTCATCCTGCAGGAACTTCGTGCGCACGATCAGCGCTTCCTCCTCGAGCGCCTTGTCGGGCACCAGCCACTCGACCAGGCGCGCGATCTGCGGCGTGAACCAGATGAAGATCAGCGTGTTGGCGACGTTGAAGAAGGTGTGCGCGTTGGCGATCTGGCGCGGCGTTTCGGCCGCCAGCCGCGCGGCGCCGTCGAGATCCGGATACGAGGGCGAAATGCTGGTGACGAAAGCGGCGATGAAGCCGATGAACGGCAGCCAGATCAGCACTCCGCAGACGTTGAACAGCAGGTGGACGATGGCGGCGCGGACGGCTTCGCGCGGTTTGCCGATCACCGCCAGCAGCGCCGTCGCACAGGTGCCGATGTTGGCGCCGAAAGCCAGCGCGATGCCCGCCTGCAGGCTGATGAAGCCCTGGCTCGCCATGACGATGACGATGCCGGTCGAGGCCGACGACGACTGGATGATGGCGGTGAACACCGTGGCGATCAGCACGCCGACGATCGGGTTGTCCATCGTCTTCATCAGGTTGAGGAACGGCTCGTAGCTGCGCAAGGGATGCATCGCCTCGCTCATCACGTGCATGCCGAAGAAGACCATGCCGAGGCCCATCAGCATCGTTCCGTAGTGCTTGATCTTGTCGTTCCTGGCGATGAACAGCATCGCGAAGCCGATGGCGATCATCCCCAGCGCCGCCTTGGTGATCTTGAAGGCGACGATCTGGGCGGTGATCGTCGTGCCGATGTTGGCACCCATGATGACGCCGACCGACTGCGACAGCGACATCAGCCCGGCGGAAATGAAGCCGACGACGAGCACCGTGGTCACCGACGACGACTGGATGACTGCGGTGACCAGCGCGCCGGTGCCGACTCCCATGAAACGATTGACGGTCAGTTTGGCGAGGATCGCCTTCATCCGCTCGCCGGCAACCGCCTTCAGTCCATCCTCCATCTGCATCATGCCGAAGAGGAAGATCGCCAGGCCGCCGAGGAGCTCGACGGTCATCATCAGCCAGTCGGGGTCGCTGCCAGCGGCTTCCGCCGCCAGCGCCGAGCGCGCGAGCAGCGCCGACAGCAGCGCGAAAACACAGACCGCGAGCGGCAACACGACCGGCTGCCGGCGGTGGAACTGTTCGAGATTCATTCTTGTGTCTCCTCCTGTCGTTGCAGATCAATCCTTGGCCAGATCCTTGACGATGGTGACCGGCAGCCGCGCCAGGCTGACGACCTGCTCGGCCACCGAACCGAGCAGCAGGTGACGCAGCCCGGTCATTCCCTTGCTGCCGAGGACGAGCAGGCCCGCCTTCTGCTTCTGCGCGACCTGCAGGATGCGCGTCACCGGAATGCCCTTGACCAGCAGCACTTCGGGCTTCTGCAGCGCCTGCCGCTGCGGGTGCTTCTTCCTGGCTTCGGCGAGGAAGGCGTCGAGCATCTCGCCGGCGATGTCCTCCATGCGCGTCAGCGTCTTCTTGCGCGCCATGCGCGCGTAGTAACCCGGCATGTTCAGCGGGTCGTGGACGACGTGCAGCACCACCAGGCGCACACCGAGACCGTCGGCGAGGTCGCTGGCAAGCAGCAGGGCCGCCTCCGAATGCGCCGAGAAATCTACCGCGACGAGAATTGGCCCGCGCCCGTGGCCTGCAGCCCGGGATTCACCTTGCCTGTTTTCAGCCATCTGCTGGTACTCCTCGGAAAGGATTTGTTCGACCACGCGCCCGCGACCACCTGCCCAGGCTGGCGGTCACCACGGCGAAAGCGCCCGGACAACCGTACCGGCGCCCTGCCACACACGGGATCGGGTGCGCAAATTGCCGATTCCTGGCGGAAGCCGCAGGCTCAGCCGACAAAGATACAATAAATTCCGCGCGCATCAAGGCTTTCCTGGCCAGCGGGCAGCAGCGGAAAGGCCGCGGAGAAACAGCAGAAAGCGGCCGAAAGTGCTTGTTTCGGCGAGGCAATGCGCCTATCCTTCACGGCTGCGTGCGGCGCCCGCGGGCGAGCGGCGAGATGCCCGCAGCAACGTCGGATACGATCCGCAGTGGGCAGCGAGGTCCGCGAACATCAACGCGATTTCCTGAAGGGGGGAGGTGGATGGAAGGATTGAGCATGTCCGGCGTCCTGGGCAGCCTGGCTTCGGTGGACTGGGAACTGCTGATCCGCATCCTGGTGCAGTGCTGCCTGTTCTCGATGTCGGCCTTTTTCTCGGGATCGGAAACCGCCCTCTTCTCGCTCAGCCGGATCGATCTGCAGAAACTGCGGAATTCGCGCAATCCTCATTCCGAAAGCATCCACGCGATGCTCGACGAGCCGCGCCGCCTGATCGTCTCGCTGCTCTGCCGCAACGAACTGGTGAACATCGCCGCGGCGGCGAACATGACGATGATCCTGATCAGCGCCTTCGGCGAAGCCGACGCCGGCTGGATCAACGTCGTCGTCATGGTGCCGCTGCTGCTGCTCTTCGGCGAAGTGACGCCGAAGACGATCGCGGTGAACTTCCCGGTGAAGTTCGCCACGCTGCTCTCGGCGCGCTTCCTGCCGAAATGGATCTTCATCGTCACGCCGCTGCGCAACGTCGTGCGGCTCGTCGCCGACCGCGTCACGACCTTCGTCGTCGGCGAGCACGTCAGCCGCGAGAACATCCTGAAGGCCGACGAACTGCGTACGCTGATGGCCGACAGCGAGGAAACCGGCGTCATCCAGGCATCGGAACGGGTGCTGATCGACAAGGTGCTCGAGGCGGCGGAAACCGACGTCGCGCGCATCATGACGCCCGGGCCGCGCATCCGCTTCCTCGACGGCGACCTGCCGGTCGACGAACTGATCGAGCGCTTCCGCAGCTACCGCCACCCGCGCGTTCCCGTCTACCGCGGCCATTGGGACAACGTCATCGGCTTCCTGCAGGCCGAGGATCTGCTGCGCCGCGTGCGCAGCGGCGGCTCTGCGCGGATCGAGCTGCGAGAGATCCTGCGGCCGGCGCACTTCGTTCCGCCGACGAAGAAGGTCGACGAAATGCTCGAGTACTTCCAGCGCTTCAACACGCGCGCCGCGGTGGTCATCGGCGAGTACGGCGAGGTGCTCGGCATCGTCACGATGAAGGACGTGCTCAGTTTCATCTTCGGCGAGATCTCGGGCAAGCTGCGCGGCCAGGAGCACTTCCAGGAGGAAGACAACGACAGCTATACGGTCCCTGGCTACATGCGGCTGGCCGATCTGCGCACGCTGACCAACTTCGACATCGACGACCCGCTGATGAACACCATCGGCGGCGTCACGCTGGTCCTTTTCGGGCGCCTGCCGCGGGTCGGCGAGAAGGTGTTCTACGCCGACTACGAGATCACCGTGCGCGAGGTGGTCGGCATGCGCATCACCAAGCTGCGCGTGACGCGTGGCCGCACACCCGACGAGCCCGAGGAAACGCCGGAGGAGCCGGAGGAAGTCGAAAGCATCGCCGCGCCGCTGCCCGACGTTTCGGTCGAGGATCAGCAACAGCAGGCGCAGGAGGAGTACGAGGAGGCGGATCTGCTGCACGAGACGCCGCCCGAAGAAGCGGAGCCGGAGGAGGGACAGCCGCCGGCCGGCGCAGCGACCACCGGCGAGGGCGCCGGCGAGGGCACGGGCAGAGCGGCGCCGAAAGACGCGCCGCGGGCCGCGGCTTAGGAAGGGAGAAGACGATGGACCTGATTCTGCAACTGCTCGTGATCCTGGTCTTCCTACTGCTCAAGGGCTTCTTCTCGGGCTCCGAGCTGGCGATGGTGAATTCGGACAAGATCCACCTGCGCCACGAGGCGCGGATGGGCAATCAGGGAGCCAAGCTGGTTCTCAACCTGTTCCGCACGCCCGACGTCATGCTCGGCACGACGCTGGTCGGCACCAACATCGCGACGGTGACCATCACCACCCTTGGCACGCTGATCTTCGTCCGGCTCTTCGGCGACGCCGGAGACCTCGTCTCGGTCCTCGTGTTCACGCCCTTCCTGCTGATCTTCGGCGAGATCGTGCCGAAGAGCATCTTCCAGCAGAAGGCGGACACGATCGTCACCCGCATCATCTACGGCCTGCGCTTCTTCTCCTACGTCTTCTACCCGGTGATCTTCGTCTTCAGCCGCGTCGCCCGTTTCGCCGCCCGCCTCTTCGGTGGCGCCAGTTCGGCGTCGAGCGGTTTCATCAGCAAGGACGAACTGCGGGTGCTGATCGACCTCTCCGAGACCGCCTCCGACAGTGCCGCGACCAGCAAGCAGCGCATCCGGCGTATCTTCCGCTTCGCCGACACCACCGTCGGCGAGGTGATGACGCCGCTGGCCGAGGTCATCGGCTTCAACGAGACGCGCGAGATGGCGGAAGCGGTGCGCCGCGTCTGGTCTTCCGGCTTCAACCGCCTGCCGGTGTTCCGCGGCAACATCACCAACGTCACCGGCGTCATGACGCTGAGCACCTGGGACCTGTTGCTGCCGGACATCGAGCAGCGGCCAGTGAGCGACTTCGTCAAGCCGGCGCTCTATCTCTCGCCGCGGCAGAGCCTCGACCAGGTCCTGCCGCTGCTGCGCTCGCGCAGTGACCACATGGCGGTCGTCGTCGATGAGTTCGGTTCGGCAATCGGCATCCTGACGATGGAAGACATCTTCGAGGAGGTCGTCGGCCCGGTCGATTCGGGCTTCGACTTCGACGGCATGAAGACCCGCCGCATCAGCATCGAGGCGATCAGCGACGATGCGCACCTGATCAGCGGCCGCGCACCGATCTCCGAACTCAACGATTCGCTCAAGCTCGGCCTGCCGGTCGGCGACGCGCATACCATCGCCGGCTTCCTGATCAACCGCCTGCGGCGCATCCCGCAGGTCGGCGATACGGTGGTCGAACAGACTTACCGCTATACGGTGATCGAAGCCGACGCGCGCACGGCAACCAAGGTGCGCGCCGAGCGCATCTGAAGCGGGACGGCACTCAGCAGGGCTCGTCCGCCGGGCTGCGGACGCTGAAGCGGCGATGCGAGCGGTGGCGGCCGAAGCGCTGCGGCGCCAGCATCCCCGTCTGGCGCAACTGGCTGACCATGCGCGAGACGGTCTCGAGCGTCAGCGCCGTTATCTCCGCCATGTCCTGGCGCGAAGGCAGGACGACCTGCAAGTCACCCTGAGCGGCGGCGGCATCTTCGGGCGCCTGGGCGAGCAGCAGTACGAGACGGCGCACGCGCTCGGCAGCCTGGCCGCAACGCAGGGCGATGACTTCCGCCGCCCGCTGCTCGGCCCTGGCGAGCGTTCGCGAGAGCGACTCGCCGGCAGCTGCGGAACGTGCCTCCGGCCAGGGCGCGAGGACGCATTCGGCGAGCGCGGTGGCGCTGAAGCTGTAGCGGTCGAAGAGCAGCGATTCGGCGCCGATGATGTCCCCCTTGACGGCAAGACCGGCAAAGCTCTGCTCGCCGGTCGGTTCCTCGCGGTCGAGGCGAACGGATCCGCTCAGCACCCGCCAGGCGCCACCACGACCGCCGCCGGAATGGATCCTCTGGCCGCAGGCGAAGGAGACGCCGCGGCCGTTGCCGCCGCTCGTCCGCGAGCGTCCACGGCACATGTGATCCGCCGCCGCTGCCACGTCCGGAACCGGCTTCATCGGCGGCACACTTGCCGGCAGCCGAGCGGCAACGGCCCGCGCAGCGGCTTTCCGGCCAGACTCCATGACGTCCTCTCCCGCTGATTGCTGACAGGCGGCATTCTAGGCAGCGCCGCCGGCGGCAGGAATGTGGCAAATCGACGCACGCGCGCCAGTTCCCGCAGTCGCCCGGGGCGCCGCGCGACTCGCTCAGGCCGGAGGGGTGATGCCGGCGGGCGCAGCCGACAGGTCGTCCGAAACCGCTGGCAGGAGCCTTTGCGCGATCTCCCGCGCCCACGGGTTGATTTCGCCATAGGTCTTGACGATGCGGCCCTCCGAGGCGCGGAACAGCAGCCGGGCGCGGGCGTTGTCGATCGAATTGTCGTAGAGGTAGGTGCGGTCGGCCAGCCAGGCGACGAAATAGCAGTAGGCGAGCGATCGGGTGTAGCGGGCGATGATCTTCGGGATCGGCACATCGTGCCCGCCCTCCATGACGCGCATGGCAACCCGCTTGGCGTTGATCGACGGGTCGTCGGTGCCGACGAAGAAAAGGCGGATGAAGAAGCCGGCGTCGCGGGCACGGCGAAGGTAGTCGAGCTTGTCCGCTGCCGAGAGGACCGTTTCGAAAGCCAGGCTGACGCCCCGCTCGAGACACTGTTCGCGAATCTCGGTCGCCCGCTGCGCCGCCTGGACGACCGCCGCCGGCGAGTTCCAGTCGCCGAATTCGTCGCGCGCGATGAAATCGGGATTGACGTAGACGCAGCCGCCCATCCACTCGTGCATCAGGAGTTGCTGCGTGATCGAGGTCTTGCCCGAGCCATTCGGGCCGGCGACGACGATCAAACGGGGTCTCGCCCCGGCGGTCATGCCTCGCGGCGGAAGGGGGGATTGATGGCCGAGATCTCGGCCCGCAGGCGGAGCAGCAGTTGCGCCCGTGCGGCATCGGCGTGCCGGCGGGCCGCTGCGGCGACGGCTTCCATCAGGTCGTCGAGTTGTTCGTCGGAGGGTTCGTGGATGATGTCATTCAGATCGAATGGTTGCTGTGGCATCGCTTTCTCCAGACTCGCTCAACCGTTGGGACTGTGTCGCCCGGACCGGCACCTCGTTTCCTGCCGGGCGACGCCGATTCTACCGTAGAAGCGGCATCGCCAGTGCCTGTCCGCCGGCAGCGGGCTATGGCGCCGCCCATCCGGACACCGATCGCGGCGCGCAGGTGGGCCCGCCGTTGCGGGGAGCGACGAGCGCACCATCCGTCCGCGGCCGCGATCGGGTCCGTCGGTCTTGCCCCACGCCGGCCGAGCCTGCGATACTCCTGCCGGCGGCGTCGGCACGTTTTCCCGAGACGGCGACGCAAACCCGGCGACCACTCCGACACCCATCTTCCGTCGACCATGAAGCTGCGACGCATCCATACCCTGCAGCGGCCGGCCGCCGGCCGCAACGACCTGCCGCCCCTGCTCTTCGTCCACGGCGGCTACGCCACGGCCGCCTGCTGGGACGAGTATTTCCTTCCCTGGTTCAGCCGCCAGGGCTTCGCGTGCCATGCCCTCGACCTCGCCGGCCATGGCCACAGCGAAGGCCGCGAGAACCTGCACGGCTTCGGCATCGACGACTACGCCGACGATCTCGCGCAGGTGGTGCGCGGACTCGCGCGGCAGCCCGTGCTGATCGGCCACTCGATGGGCTGCGTCGTCGTCGAGCGCCACCTCGAACGCGCGGCGGCACCGGCTGCGGTGCTGATGGCGCCGGTGCCGCCGGGCGGCATCCTCGGTGCAACGATGAAGATCGCCCTCACCCGACCCGCCTTCTTCGACCAGCAGGCACGCAGCACGCGCGGCGAGTACGCGACCGAGAGCCTGCGCACGCTGCGCGAGGTCTATTACTCCGCCGAGACGAGCACCGACGACCTGCTGCGCTTCGCGCCGCTGTTCCAGGACGAGTCACGCCGCGCGCTGCTCGATCTGAGCCTGCTGGCGATGCGCTTCGGCCGCCGGTTGCCGGCATTGCCGGTCCTCGTCGTCGGCGGCGAGGCGGACGCGGTGTTTCCGCCCGCGATCCTCGGCTTCACCGCTGCCCGCTGGCGGGCCGAGACGGCCGTGATTCCGCGCGCCGGCCACACGCTGATGCTCGACGCACACTGGCAGGCGGCAGCGGAGGCGATTGCCGCCTGGATCCGGCGGCAAGGCTGAGACGCGGGCGGCAGCGGCGCGAAGCTGCGGCCGAAAGTCGCGCCGCGGGGCCCGGCGGCGAGAGCCCCTGACCCGACCACCCGGCGCCAGTGGCGCGACTCGCTCAGCCCCCCGCTGGGGCCTGCCTGCCAAGCAGGCCGGGGAGGTCGCGCAGGCGGTCGAAGACACGGGTCGCACCGGCCGCCTGCAGCGCCGCAGCTGACTCCGGGCGGGCATGGCCGCCACCGTAAAAGCCGAAGACGCGCATGCCGGCAGCGCGTGCCGCCTGGACGCCGGCGATACTGTCCTCGATGACGACGCACTCGGCCGGCGGCACCGCCATCATCGCCGCCGCATGCAGGAACAGGTCGGGTGCCGGCTTGCCCCGCGCGACCATCGTCGCGCTGAACAGATGCGGCTCGAGATACGGCAGCAGGCCGGTGAGCGAGAGGTTGCCGCGGATCTTCGCAATCGTTCCCGACGATGCGACGCAGCGCGGCAACCCGAGGCTGGCGAGCATCGCAGCCGCCCCGCTGACCGGCTGCAGTTCGGCGGCGAAGGCTGCCTGGTCGCGTTCGCCGAGGCGAGCGGCAAAACCGGCCGGCAGCTGCCGTCCCCACTCGGCCTCGACCCGCGCGAGGACGGCGCCGAGGCTGATGCCCGTGTAGCGATCGATCGCCTGCTGCGCCGTCAGCGGAAAACCGATCTCGCTGAGTGCTTCGGCGAGGACGCGACTGGCGATCGGCTCGCTATCGACGAGCACGCCATCGCAGTCGAAGACGACGAGGAGCGGCGCGCGTACGGCGCTCATCGGCACCCTCCCGCGGGTGCCGGCGACGCCGGCACTCGGGCGGGTGCCGCCGGCGGCGGCCGGCGGTTGCCGTCAGTCATCGGGACGCCACTCCAGAACCTCCTCGAAGCGGCGGACGACGAGACAGGACTTCAGCCTGACACGCAGCACGGCAGACGAGGCGGAACCGGCAAAGGACTCGAGGTACGGATGCCGGGCAACGTAGCCACGACGCAGGCGTGCCCCTTCTTCACCATCGACCTCCTGCGCCTCGCCGAGAGCGGTCACCGCCACCGCGTCACGGGTATCCGTGCCGACGTTCTCGCGGTTGTCGATGAACAGCGCGACGCGCGGATTGGCACGCAGGTTGGCGTATTTGTGCGTGCCCCGTTCGGTGATCAGGGTGAACTCGCGCAGGTCGTCGCTGGCGGCAAAGGCCATCAGGCTGGTATAGGGCTGGCCCGCGCTGTCGGTCGCCAGGACCGCGTAGCGCTGGCTGGCGAGCACGCGCCGCAGTACGTCCCGAACGCTTTCCGCCTGGCTCATCGCGCTGCTCCCCCGCCCCCCTGCACTCATCCGCCGCCGCGAACGACGCGCTGCCGGCGGCAGGCAATATAGCAGAGCAGGCGCAGCGCCGGAAGCGATGGCAGCGCATTGACGCGCATTGACCGCGGCGGCGGCGGCCGCGATACTGGCAGCCGTTCCCTGTCGACTGCTCCTTCCCGACGCCCATGCCGCATCACCTCGCCGCAGTTGCCGGCCGACGCCTTTGCGCTGCCTGCTTCATCGCCGCTGCCCTGCAGCTCGCCGGCGCCTGCCACGCCGAGACGCTGGTCTGTCACGTCAGCTACGGTGGCGAGACGCGCAGCCTGCGGACCGGGCCGGTCGCCTCACCCTACACCGTGCCGGTGCAGGCGATCGGCTCCTACTTCCTCTTCCGCATGGTCTGGCAGAAGGAACCTGCCGATCTCGCCACGATCAAGGTCTATGTCTTCGCCGACCGCGACGGCGGCGCAGCGCCGATCCAGCAGCTCAGCCATCCCTACCCGCCGCCGGCGCCCGCGCGCCCGGGCTACGGATTCACCGGCCTGAACAGCGTGTACGAGCCGGTGCGGGACGGCGAACTGCAGTACTGGTGCGAGCTGTCGCCGGCAGCCGGGCGCACACCATGAGCGGCAGGCGCCACCTGCGCTGGCTGCTCCTCGCGTTCTGCTGCGCTCTCGGCCCTGCCCTCGCCGGCGAACCGCTGCGCCTGCTGTTCGTCGGCGACATCATGCTCGACGACGGACCCGGCCGGCTGGTCGCCGCCGGCGGCGATCCGCTGGCACCCTTTGCCACGCTGCTGCTTGACGCCGACTACCGCATCGGCAACCTCGAGTGCCCGATCGCCACCAGCGGCACGCCGCTGGCGAACAAGATCGCCACCTTCCGCGCCCACCCGCGCGTGCTGCCGGTTCTGGCTGGACGCTTCGACGCGCTCGCCGTCGCCAACAACCATTCCGGCGACTACGGCCGCGAGGCCTTCGTCGAAACCCTGGATCTCCTGGCGGCGCAGGGGATCGCCGCCATCGGTGGCGGTCGCGACCTCGCGCAGGCGCACCGGCCGCTGTGGATCGAACGCCGTGGCCTGCGCGTCGCCGTCCTTGCCTACAACGAATTCAAGCCACGTTCCTTCGAGGCCGGTGCCGACTGGCCGGGAATCGCCTGGAGCGAGGACAGCCATGTCGTCGCCGACATCCGCGCGGCGCGCGCAGCCGGTGCCGATCTGGTCATCCCCTTCATGCACTGGGGCTGGGAACGCGAAGCGCAGGCCAGTGCGCGGCAGCGACGGCTGGCGCGGCTGATGATCGATGCCGGTGCCGACGTGGTCGTCGGCGGCCACGCGCACGTCACGCAGGGGGTCGAGTACTACCGCGATCGGCTGATCGTCTACAGCCTCGGCAACTTCGTCTTCGACGGTTTCGACTTCGCGGCTGCGCGGAGCGGCTGGATGTTGCGCCTGACGCTCGACGGCAGTGGCCTGCTGGCCTGGGACACGGTGACTGCCGACATCGACGACGACGGCACGCCGCGGCCGCTGGCCGGCAGCACGGCGCCCTGCGGGCGGCGCGGCGACCCGTTCATCCGCGACTGCCGCTGGCCCTGATGTCGACAGATCAGAACCGCAGCCAGCCGCCGAACAGGAACAGCGCGAGCCACAGCAGCAGGCTGCGCCGGACCAGGGTCAAAGCCCGCGCGATGTCGGCAGGTGTCGCCGGCCGGCCCTCGCCAAGCGGCGGCCGCTGCTGCCGCTGGCCGTCGTAGGTCGCCGCGCCGCCGAGCGCGAGACCGAGGCTGCCGGCGCCGGCGGCCATCACCGGCCCGGCGTTCGGGCTCTTCCACTGCGCACCCTGCCGCCACCAGCAGCGCAGGGCGCTGCGCGTATCGCCGACGAGCGCGTAGGAGAGCGCCGTCAGGCGCGCGGGAACGAGGTTCAGCAGGTCGTCGATGCGTGCCGCGGCCCAGCCGAAGGCGGCGAAACGCTGGTTGCGGTACCCCCACATCGCATCGAGCGTGTTGCCGAGACGAAACAGGATGGCGCCGGCACCACCGAGCAGCGCGAACCAGAACAGCGCGCCGAAGATGGCATCGTTGCCGTTCTCGAGCGTCGATTCGACGCAGGCGCTGGCGACCGCGTCGGCATCGAGTTCCGCCGTCTGGCGCGACACCATCCAGCCGACATGCTCGCGCGCCGCCGCCAGATCGCCCGCCGCCAGATCGTCGGCGACGCGTCGTGCATGCTCGTCGAGGCTGCGGGCGCCGAGCGCCAGGTAGAGCAGCAGCGCGTCGACGATCGCGCCCGGCAACCCGCCGGGAATCGCCCACAGCGCCAGACCGACAAACGGCACGACGAGCAGCGTCCACGCCAGCAGACCACGCAGGCGACGTCCACGGCCCGCGTTCAGCACCCGCTCGCAGGCGTTCGCCAGCGTGCCGAAGGCGACCAGCGGGTGCCCGCGGCGTGGTTCGCCGAAGAGACGGTCGAGCACCGCACCGGCGACCGCTGCCAGCGGCAGCAGCAGCACGGTCGCGCTGTCGGCAGCGAAGAACGAGGGGAAAGACACGGCAGGCGAACAGAAGGCGGTGGCGGCGAAGGCAGGATTCTACGCTGAACGCCGCGCCGCCCGCAGGCGGATGAACAACGGTCGCTGTACCGTGGCGACCGGTCAACGGCACGCACGACCCGCGCCCGCAAGCCGCAGCGGTCGACGTGCCGCCGACCTCGGCTACCTGCGCCCCCGGTTCCCGGCAGTCGTCGCTATACTGTTGGCGGCGGCGGCATCTCCGGCCGACTCGCCCCCCTTTCACGAAAGGACGATCCATGCGCAAGGCGATCCTGGCGGTTCTCGTCTGCCTCGGCAGCTCGCTGGCCTCGGCGGCGGTGATCAACGTCGAGTTCAAGTTCACCCCCTTCGTCGGCGACCCGCAGAAGAACGAGCAGGTGACGACCGTCGCCGGCAAGGCGCGGCTGTACATCAACAACATCTTTTTCGCCGAGCAGGAGGTGCGCAAGGGCACCGTACCGGTGCTCTTCGAGGCGCGCGAGATCGCCCCCGCGGTGTGGCTGCCCGTGGCTTCCGCCGGACCGGCGGTGCGCAAGGGCCGCAATACGCTGCGCATCGACTTCGAGCCAGCCGATGCGCAGGCCAGCTACCGCGCGCAGTTGCGCTGGGCCGAGGTCAACGACCAGGTGACCGAAGAGCGCAGCGGCGGACAGTTCAGGTCGACCAACCAGAGCGGCGAAGGCGTCGAGGAAAAGGCGGCCACCGGCAGGCTGCGGATCGAGCGCCAGTTCGATGCGCCATTCGCCAGCGAACATCCCTGGCATCGTGCCGCAGCGGTGAACTCGCTCAGTGACGCCGACCGGCAGGAACTCGCGAAGCTGGTCAAGGCGCGCGCCGACAGCTTCAAACCGAACTTTGACGGCATCTACGCGGCGCTGCAGGGCAACCCGCAGATCCGGGTCGACGAAATCCGGAAGATGAAGTGTCTCGACAAGGCCTGGTCGGCAGGCGTGCGCATCGACGCACCGGCTGCCGACCAGCTCGAGGTGACGCTCACCGGCAACGCCGAGGTGGTACTGCGCCGGACCAACGGCGACCTCTTCCGTCCGGCCGATCCGGCGAAGTTCGAGAGGATCAAGGGCGAGGACGCCCGCGCCTGCGCCGGCTTGGCGCTGTTTGCCGCCTTCCCGCCGCGAATGGTCGTCGTGCGCGCGACGGATGGCGGCTGGCAGGCGGTCTACTAGCCTAGCGCGCTAGGCGGGCGGCCGAGCTGATTGCGCTCCCTGCCGAGCGGTACGGTAGCGAGCGCTTCCACGTCGTCCGGATCGACGCCCTGTTGGCACTGGAGATCAACAACCGCGGCTGCACTGGCCGCGCGCTGGTGCTTGTCCAAGGCAGGGCGCGTACGCTGATCCTTGGCGTCGATGGCAGCGACCGCCGGTGCAGCGACGAGGTCGACGCCTTCCATCATCGGTGGCATCCACCGGCTTCGGCACCCGCAGGCGAACAACGGTGCAGTGACCCGACCCATGCGTCAAGCAGCGGGCAGGACGCGGGGTTGCCCAGCCGTCCTCCCGCACTCTGGACGGGGATCGTGCCACCCCGAACGCCGTCGCTGACGAGGCTGCGTGGCTGCATCAGTCAGGCCACCAGTGCCTGCCCCAGGGGCGATTCCAGCAGCGCTTCCACTTCGACCACTACTGCGAGTATCTCGTTGTCCGGGCAGGCACATCGCAAGAAATTGTCGGTGCCTGTCGCGTCCTCTCGCCGATCGTTTGCCGTACGAACGGCTGGTCAATGGCGCACGGGTGCTGATGCCACCCTGGATCAAGGGCTACCTGCGCGCCGGCGCGTGGGTGTGCGCCGACCTGGCCTGGAAACCGGAGTTCAACACTGCCCGCATGTTCCTGCACCTGCCGTTGTCGCGCTTCAACACGGGCTACTGTCTGCCGTCTGATCAGTAAACCTATTTTCCTCTGTTAGCCGCTGTCGGGAAGCGGTAAGAGCTGGGTTGGCAACGCAAGAAGCGCCTCTTTGCGCGGCCTGGCGGCCAGGATTTTTTCGATGATGTAACGTACCAAAGCGGTCCAGCGGTCTGGTTTGGTCAACTGTGGCGCATTTGTCTTGATCGTCTCGAAAGCCCTGCGGGCACTGGCGATCATGGCTTTGATCTGGTCGCCGGCGGCATGGGTCAGCGTGATCAGGAGACGGGATTGCCCGGCATGCTGAGTGAGGCGTGCGACGCCGGCGAGGAGTAGCGGACGGGAGGTGATGGCTTCCCGACGAGTCTTCGGATGGGCGAGGCGAACGTACCAGCTCCACCAGTTGTAAATCAGAGCGACGGCTCGGGCCGACAGGTTGCAGCGCTCGAGATCCTGCGTCGTATAGCCACCCCATCCCCACTGGTTGGTCAGCTCGTCAAAGCCGTTCTCGCAGTCGGCCCGATCACGATACAACTGTCCGAGCGCCGCGAGATCGTACTCGCTGTGGGTCACCAGAACGGCGTACTCCCAGTTCTTCGCGAGTTCCTCGCTGTTGCCGAACGGGAGTCTGTGCTGGCCCTTGCCGGCTTTTCGCGCGCGCGCTTTGACGGTCGTCTCCGGCTTCTGGCGGGCGCGCCGGACCACCACCACCCGTCGGGCGCAGGTCCAACCCATCAGCTGGAGGTTGGCCTCCACGGCTTGCTCGCCAGCTCCGACATCCCGCCAGTCACCGTTCTTCCAAAGACGCTCGATCAAGCGAACCACTCCCGCGCTTTGCCGTAGCTTGAAGAGGTAGGGTTGATCGATCGCTTCCAGTTCCTTCATGATCCGCTCGACCCCGAAGCCGATGTCGCCGCGTACCAGGCGCGGACGCGACTCGGGCGGTAGGCGGCCGAGAATTTCGAGCAGTCGCGGCAAGCCGTGGCACCCTGCGATGGCCTTGCCATTCTGGACTTCGGCATCGAGTACCAGACGCATCCCGGAGATCCAGTACGTGTGTACGACATGGCTTGGCCGACCGGGCTTCACGGGGTTGTAACCGATCTCCGCCCCGGCCTGATGACCATAAAGCACCTTCACCGTCGTGTCGATGTCGAGAATCCACTGCGTCCACAAGGCTTCTCGAATGCTCTCGCTCAACGCCATTTCCATCCAGGCGCCAGTCCGCGCCAAACGAGCTTCTCGCTCCAGACGCTCCGCTTCGGAACAGCGCTTCGGTGCCGGGGCCAAGTGCGCGAGCGCTCGCCGCAGACTCTCATCGCTGATGATCGCGCTCATACCGAGGATCTCCGGCGCCACGCCATCGCTGCGCAGTCCCGTCACATGCGCATACCGGCGTTGTCCATCCAGAATCGACAGCAGCCAAGTGCCCAGGACATTGCGCACAGACGGCGCATTCGGGCTCGTGTAGGCCATCGGGCAGCCTTCCAGCCAACGCTCGAACAAACCCGAGAACTCCAGGAACTCCGCGAAGAACGCGAGCTGCCCCAGCGCCGTGGCGCTGCCACCCTCGTCCCAGCGAACCTGAAAGCGGCCCCCCGGTGTGGTCACCCGCAAGGCCTCTGCCACGATCGCCTCCGGCGCGCTCAGCGCGTTCTGAACCGCCACCACCACCGCTCTTTGCTCGAAGCGCTCTTCACCCATTGGGTGATCCCCCTGTCTCGGCTGAAACCCGCATCACACCACGGTCTCGGCAGGTTTGGCGAGCGTCAACTGAGGAAAATAGGGTAAAGGACGGAGTGGCGATGGACCTGATCCCTTGGCGGCACGCGGACGCGGCCGGGGGAAAGGGGGGCATCGCTGACAGCAAGTGTCGACTCGCTGCCCGGGGCAGGAAGCAGGCGGAGCACATGGCCGAGTGGCTTATGGCGCACCGATTGAGCAAAGCGAGGATGCTCGCCAGTCCCGCCGAGCGGGCAAGGCAGACCGCGCACGCCCTGGGCTTACCCTACACGGAAATTGGTCGCCTCCGACGTGGGCGGCTCTACCGATTGGCGTAGATCAACTCGACGCGCCCGATCCGGCGGCAATCCGCCATCCTGCAGGTGGGCCTGGACCCCTCTGGCCCAACGCCATAGCGACGCAGCGGATGAATCTGCTTCCTGGGAACGCCGAGGTTGCGCAGGAGCTTGGCGACGGCGTCGAGACGCTGGTCCGCCAACGCCAGATTGTAGGAGTCACTGCCCTGGCCGTAGGTGTAGACAGCCAGGGAAACGACCTGCTCCGGATTCTCCTTCAAGCGTGCCGCATGCAGCCGCAACTTGCCTTGTCCCGTGGCATCGATGCGGGTGGCACGTCCGGCGAAGTAGATGCTGTTTGCTTCGTCAGGAACGACCGCGGTCGTGTGCCGGGTTGGTGGGGGCTCATCCAACGGCAAATCGGCGGCCGCGGAAGGACCGAGCGACCGTGTCGGCACGCCTTCTGACGGTGCTGTCGCCGAAGTACTGCACCCCAGAAGCATGAGGCCAAGGGTCACCAGCGACAGGCACGAGCGCATGCGCCGCTTCTGTTCAGGCTTCACTGCGGATTCCTTACGATGTCGGCCAGCGGGACACTGGCGAAGGCATCGTTTCGTCCGGGGAGGTGCCGTATCAACTCAGATAGATTGATATGCAATGTTTGGAGTGCGACCTCCGGCATGGCCGACAGCGCTTCAGGAAGAGCGCCTTCGGCGGGGCCGGGTAGCGCCGCGATGACCTGGACGGCACCAGGCAAGATGGAGGCCAACGCGGCGCTGATCCTCGTGTCGGCGCGTCTTGATGAGGTATCCGCGAGCGACCAGCTTTTCAACGAGCTGACTACAGGTGGACTGATGTATGGCCAGAAGTGCCGCGAGGTCCGTCACTCCGAGTCCCGGGAGGCGTTGGACCTCCTGCAGAATCCACATCTGCGAACCGGGAAGCCCGCAGCGTTCTTCCACCTCGCGGAAATACTGGCGCATCGTGCCGTAGATCACGCGGAACTGTTGCAGAACCGCCAAGGGAACCTGCGGCGTGGCCGTTGACAGAGGGAGCGTCATCATGCGTCAGCTGTTGTGTTGGTCGGGAAAGCGAATTATATTGCCTGTCAATGTACCGGCGGTGGCTTTTTGAGCATGCGTGTTTGGCGATGATCCTGCGCGGAAGCGGCTGGTCGCGCGTCGCCGCCACGCCGAGAGAAGCTGTGAGGACTCACGACTCGATGTTCAATTCGATCCAGATTCTCGGCATGGCTCTCCTCGGCGGTCTGGCTGCAGGCGAGCTTGCGCGTCGCGCGTTGCGTTTGCCGCGCACGACCGGTTACGTTGTCTTCGGGCTGCTGGTCGGGCAGAGTGGACTGGGTTGGATAGCGCCTTACGATATCGAGTCCAACCAGCTGTTCATCGACCTGGCACTGGGTCTGATCCTGTTCGAGCTCGGCCACCAGGTCCCGCCAGTCACTGTCAGCGAAGGCTTGAGACGACTGCGCGCGGGGATACTGATCTCCCTTGCCACGGGATCGGCCATCGCCCTGGCGATCCTGGCTCTGGACTTCCCCGCCAGTTCCGCCGTTTTCGCGGCAGCACTTTGTCTCGCCACTTCGCCAGCGATCACCATAGCGACTTGCGGCGATGTCGGTGCCAGAGGAGACAAGACCGACCTGCTGTTCACCATGGTGGCGATCAATGGATGCGTTGCCTTTGTGGCCTCCACTTGGTCCATGCCGTTCCTGGTTCAGGACGAGGCGATCAGCAAGCTGGCCGGCGTCTGGGCGGCGACACGGAGACTGACCGCGGCCGTGGTACTGGGCGGTTCCTGCGCCGGGCTGGTACTGATCGGCGCCCGACTTCTGGGACGGCGGTCAGAACACCAGCACCTGCTGGTTCTCGGTAGCATCCTTCTCGGTGTGGGAACGGCCATCCACCTGGAGATCTCGGTGCTGCTGCCGATGCTGCTCTGCGGCTGCCTGACACGAGCGCTTGACCGGAAGCAGCAGGTCGTCGCCATCCGCATTGCCCGTGATGCCAGGATCTTTCTCGTCGTCACGTTCGTTCTTGCCGGTGCGGTCCTGGATGTTGGCGTACTCATGGGCCATTGGCTGGAAGCCCTCGTGCTGGTGATCGCCCGCGCCGCAGGACAGTTCGCCGGCGTGTTGTGGAATCGGCATTGCCTGCGCTTGAACACTGAATCGGCAGTCTACCTGTCGCTCGGATTGCAGCCGATGTCGAGCGTTGCCCTGGTTCTCCTCGCCAACGAGCAGACGCTTTACGCCGGTCTCGAGCCAAGATTGACGGGTGCCCTGCTGGCGACGATTCTCCTGATGCAGTTGTTCGGCCCCCTGGCGACACAGACGGCGATCAAAGGCTTCGGTGAGGCGACCCGTCTGGCATCGCTCGACCCGGCGGCAGACCAGCCGGCCGCCAAACCGAGTTCCTGGGGCGGAGATCGATGAGCAGACGGCCTTGGCGCATCGGTATTCCGGCGCGCATCGACCATCCGGCGCTCAATGCGACGGGTTCTGCAGTCGAAATCCCTGCCGTATCGCGGCAAGGCGGCGGGCAAGGATGTTCGTGGGAATCGGGACGGGCACAGCAATGCGGTCGAGTGCGCCGCCAGGTCCGGCTCGGCGAATCTCCAACCGGACGAATTTCTCGTTGCCGCCAGCGACTGACTCTGGTGAGCGGATGGGCACGATGCTGAACGATGTTCTGTCGTTGGCAAGAGCCAGTTGGGAAGACCTGCAGGAACGCCTCTTCTTCCTGCCACCGTTCCCCGATGAAGTCGATTCCCTGGCCTTGTTCAGCATGCTTCTGGTCGTCGGCTTGCTGGTCGGCGAGTGGTTGCGCGCTCGACTGGGCTGGCCGAAGGTCGTTGGCTACGTGCTGGCAGGGACGCTCTTCGGTCCCTCCGTTCTCGGCTGGATCAGCATCGAGGCGCTGGCCCAGACACGACCAGTTGCCGATGCCGCACTCGGACTGCTGATGCTCGAGATCGGGCGACGCCTTGATCTGCGCTGGCTCGGTCATCATCGCGGACTGCTCCGGGCAGCGATCGCGGAAATCACCCTCTCCTTCACGGCCATCTTCCTCTTTGCGTGGGGAGTGGTCGGGCTGATCCCGGCATGGGCGGCCGCTGCCGCGGCCGTCACCATGGCTTCGGCGCCGGCCGTCGTCCTGCTGATCGTCGAGGAGTCCCGCGCGCAGGGGCAGGTCACCGAGCGAATGATCATGCATACGGCGCTGAGTGCCGCTGCGTCATTCGTCGTGTTTGCCTTCGTCGTCGGGGTGGTACATGCGGAGTACAGCGACGACTGGCTCAATGCCGTCGTGCATCCGCTGTGGGTGGTGATCGGTGCCTTGATCGTCGCCTGGCTGATGACGCGGCTGGCGCTCTTGGTCGCGTCCAGGTTGCCGAAGCGCTCGCTGCCACAGGTCTTCATCCTCGTCGCCACGGCCTTGCTCGCCGTCGGCACTGCCCGCATGCTGGCAGTGCCGGTGTTCCTGACACTCTTCCTCATGGGGGCGATCCTGTCGTTCGGCGATCAGGAGAGAACACTCAGCTATACCAACTTGCCCGAAGGACACTGGTTTCTGGCGATCATCCTCTTTGTCGTCGTCGGCGCCTCGCTGCCCTGGCAAGACTTCACCTGGCTGATCGGATTGCAGGCGCTAGGTCTGTTGCTGGTTCGGGCGGTGGCCAAGGTGGCCGCCCTGGCTTGGGCCGGGGATGGCCTGAAAGCGGTCAGGGCGCGGGTTCTGGTGGGAGTCGGCATTCAACCGCTGTCAGCCACCGCCGTCTTCATGGCCTATGAAATCGCCGGACTCTATCCGGAAGTTGGCCGTTCGTCACTGTCATTGCCGCTGTTTACCGCCGCGATCATGGAACTCACTGGCCCAGTGCTTTGCCGCTTCGCGCTGGTGCGAGCGGGCGAGACCGCGCCGACGGACGCCAGCAGGGAGGGAGTGGGATGAGCCAGCCAATCGCCGAATTCAAACAGAGCCAGCCGCTGACCCTGGGCGTCGAGCTTGAGTTGCAGTTGCTTTCCGTGCGCGACTTCGACCTGACGCGTGGGGCGACGGATCTCCTCGGCAGCATGGACTACGATGGTCGCTTTGGTGAGATCAAGCTTGAAATCACCGAAAGCATGATCGAGGTCAGCACATTGCCGCGGACGCTGGTCGATGGCATCGCTGCCGATCTTCTCGGCCTGCGACAAGCGATCGTCAGTCAATGCGCGCGCAACCATATCGCCGTCTGCGGTGGTGGCACGCATCCATTCCATCGCTGGTCGGAGCGCCGGATTTGTCCGGGTGACCGCTTCCATGAGATCCACCATCGCTATGGCTACCTGGCAAAGCAATTCACGGTGTTCGGCCAGCACATTCATGTCGGCTGTCCGTCGGGCGACGATGCGATCTGGTTGACGCAGGCCCTGGGAGCCTATGTGCCGGTCTTCATCGCGCTGTCGGCTTCGTCGCCCTTCGTCGATGGCGAAGACACCCTCTTCCAGTCTGCTCGCCTGAATGCCGTGTCCGCTTTCCCGTTGAGCGGGCAATGCCCGGCGTTGCGCGACTGGGCCGAGTTCAGCGAACACTTTTCCCTGCTGCAGGCCTGTGGCATCGCTCGCAGCATCAAGGATCTCTACTGGGACATTCGTCCCAAGCCCGAATTCGGTACCGTGGAAATCCGCGTCTGCGACACGCCACTGACCGTCGAGCGCGCCGCGGCACTGGCAGCGCTGGCGCAAAGCCTGGTCCGCCGACTTCTGCGTACGCGACCGGTCCTCAACACCCAACGGCAGCTTCATGTCGCCCGGTACAACAAGTTTCAGGCTTGCCGCCATGGTTTCGACGCCCAGATCTCGGATCCGATCGGCCTGCGACAGGTCCCTCTGCGGCAGATCGCCCGTGAGTTGCTCGGCGCGCTGGCCGAGGATGCGCACGAGCTGGGCTGTAGCGCATGGTTGGAGCTTCTCGACGCCTCCTGGGCCAGCGAGATCTCCGACGCCGGATGGTTGCGCAGGCGTCAGGCCATCCACGGAAACCTGAACGACGTCGTCCGTGAGGCGGCGATGCGCTTTGGCAAGAATGGGGGCATCAATTTCGCCGAGGAGAGACGATGAAGTACAGGCTGCCGATGCTGTCACTGATGCTGTCTTTGGCGTTGCCAGTGCATGCGGCAGAGGAGTGCGTCATCGAGACGGTACCGAGGAGTGCAAGCGGTCTTGGCCCATGGATCAACCAGGACAACTGGCTGGCACCCGAGAATCTACGCGTCGGCCTGCAGTCGGCCGGCAGCTTCATGCCGTTGCTGAGAATCAGTCCGATGACAGCAGCGCGGGTCCTCCGCCCCGCGTCCCGACAGGTCGATCTCGAAAGGATCAAGGCCCGCGATCCGCTCGATCGGCAACAGCGCGATGCCGGGTTCCTGCTGGTCACCCGCTTGTATGCTGATGGCGTGGTGGTGCTGAGTGACGGAAGGATCGCGGGCGAGCGCTACTGGAACGGACTGGAAGCGAAAGACCAGCGACTGCTGCTTGGTGCAACGCGGCCGTTCCTTTCCCTGATGGCGGCCATGGCTGTTGCCCAGGGCAAGATTTCACCGGACCGGTCGATCATTCGCCACATACCAGCCCTTGGTGCTCAGACGGGGCTGCGCAAGCTGTCCACCCGGCGCCTGCTCGAAGGCGAAGCTCGCTTCGACTGGTCGTCACATGAGGTCGATGACTGGCTGGCTGCCGGTGGATGGCGCTCCGGCGCGAACCCCGGCGGGATTCGGGCCTGGCTTGCCCAGCCGGGACGCTGGGAAAGGGACTTTTCCAGCGTCCCCACGCTCGGCGAAGTCGGACCTGATGGCGATCTCCTCGTCTGGGCAATCGCCGAAAGTCACCGTTTGCCGCTGGCGCAGGTCTTTTGCGAACAGATGTATCGCAAGCTGCGGCCCGAGACTGCCGCCCTCTGGCTGACCGACGTCCAGGGAACGGAACTGTCCGCCGGATTGGCACTCTCGCTGCGTGACTTTGCCCGTTTCGGACAATGGCTGATCGACGCCAGGAACGGCAGCCGACGGAGCGGGATTCCGAACTGGTTCATCGAGACGCTGACCGCCTCCGCCGGGCTGCGCACAGAGAAGGCTCTGGAACTGGCGGGTCTGAGAAAAGGCAGCGAATTCCGGTACGGCTTTGTCCACCTTGGCGGAGCACAGAACCGAATCGCCGTTCTGGGTCCGTACGGCAACAGCCTGTACATCGATTTTGATCGCCGATTGGTGATCGCCATCTTTGCGGCCTATCCGCGGGATCACACGGCCGCAATGCGCGCCACGCTCGAGGAAGTGTGGGATGCAGTGGGTTCGGCGACACAGCAGGGTGGCCGGCGGTGAAGCGGGTCGGCCCGTACCCCTTGCAGCACAGGCCTCTCGGCGCTGTCGCCGGGACCCGGGACGGCATGGCAGTTGCCCCCTGTCCGATGCTGCCCGGTCATCGCCCGCGACTTCTGCAACGGCCGCGCCACTCGACGCCCTGGGTCGCGGCGCGCGAAGGCATGATCAGGACCGGGCGCGTGGTGATGCCCTGCAACCGCCGCCAGTATCCAGCATGACCTGGGAGATACGCCTCGCCGGCCACGCCTTTCCGCATTTCGCCAGAGACTGGAACCGCCTGAACGACGCGCTCCATGGTGGCCACCCTGCGTTCGACAGCCGCTTCGTCGGCGCACTGCTCGCCCACTTCGGCAGCGGCAACGAATTGCTGTGCATCCACCGCAGCGGCGAGGCTGTCGATGGCGCGCTGATCCTCAGCCGTCGCGGCGTCGGGCGCTGGGCACTCTTCCTGCCCGCGCAGGCGCCGGTCGGCGCACTGCTCATCGAGGACGCGCGCTGCCTCGATACCTTGATGCCGGCGCTGCCCGGGTACGCGTGGACGATCGATCTGCTCGCCATCGACCCCGCGTTCGAGCCTGACTGGAGCCGTCTCCTCCTGCCGCGCACGATGGTTCGCCACCAACTGACGATGGCGGTCGCAACCGGCGGCGACTTCCCCGACTACTGGCAGGCTCGCCCGAGCAAGCTGCGCGGCAACCTGCGCCGCTACCAGCGCAGGAGCGGCGATCATGCGGTCAGCGTGCGGGTCACCCGCGAACCGCGAGAGATCGGTGCCGCGGTCAGCCGCTACGCCGAAGTCGAAAGCGTCGGCTGGAAGGCCGCCACCGGCACGGCGATCGGCACGGACAACCCGCAGGGACGCTTCTACGAGCAACTGCTCCACGACTTCGTCCGCTCGGGCCAGGCTCTGGTCGTCGAACTCTGGTTCGACGACAGGCTCGCCGCCTCGCGGCTCGTGGTTTGCCACGAGCGCATGTGGATCATGCTGAAGACCACCTACGACGAGTCGCTCGCCGCCATGGCGCCGGAGCGGCAACTCCTCTACGAAGCCCTGCAGGTCGCCTTTGCCGACATGCCGGCCGGCGCGGTCGAGTTCTACACCAACGCGACGCGCGACCAGACCGAGTGGGCGACGCATCTGCGCCATGTCTGCCACCACGAGCTCTACCGCAATACGACCGTCGCCAACGTCCACGGCATCGCGCGCGCGCTCCGCTGCCGGTTCGCCGGTGGCGAAGCGGCACAGCCTTCTGCAGCCTTCGATGCCACCAGCGTCGCCGCCTACCGCAACCCGGCCGAGATGCCGCCGGCGATGCGCTCGCTGTTCGACGCAGCCGCTGGTCGCGAAGCGGAACTGTCACCGGAATGGTTCGCCAACCTGCAGGCCACGGTCTTCGGCGACGACGACTCCGTCCGTTACTACGCCGCCGAGCTGAATGGCTCGCCGACCGCCATCCTGCCCGTGCACGCCACTCGTGGAGACGGGCGCAGGGTGCCGGAGATCGAGTCGCTCGCCAACTTCTACACCTCGCTGTACGCGCCGCTCGTCGGGCCGAGCGCCGACCCGACCGACCTCGCCCGGCTGTTGCAGGCCGCCCGTGCCGACTGCGCGCGCGCGCGTGCTGAACTTCCATCCGATGGCCGTCGATTCGCGCGTGTACGAGGCAATGGTCGTCGCCCTGCGCAGCATCGGCTGCATCCCGTTCCGCTACTACTGCTTCGGCAACTGGTATCTGAAGGTCGACCGGTCCTGGAGCGCCTATCTGGAACAGCGCGACGGCGTCCTGCGCAATACCATTCGGCGCAAGCGCCGGCGCTTTCTCGCCGCCGGCGGCAGCTTCGAGATCGTCACCGGCATGGCGGAAGTCGAGTCGGCCACTGCCGAGTTCAACGCCCTGTACCGCCAGCGCTGGAAAAGGAACGAGCCCTACGCCGCCTTCATTCCCGGCTTGCTGCGTTGGCTCGCCGGCAGCGGCAAGTTGCGTCTCGGCATCGCGCGCATCGGCGGCAGGGCGATCGCCGCCCAGTTGTGGATCGTCAGCGGCGGCAAGGCCAGCATCTACAAGAACAAGATGGCCTACGACGAGGCGCAGGCGATCCACGCGCCGGGCACGCTGCTGACCGCCCACCTGATGGAGCAGGTCATCGACGTCGATCACGTCGCCGAGGTGGACTACCTGATCGGCGACGACCCGTACAAGCAGGCGTGGATGAGCCACCGCCGCGAACGCTGGGGCATCGTCGCCTACGATGCCGCCAGCCTTCCCGGCATCGCCCGCTTGCTTTGCGAAATCCTCGGCCGGACGATCCGCAGGACGCCGGCCGGCATCGACGGCAAGCAGGGCCTGTTCTCGACCGGGCGGAGCCGGCGATGGATCGGCTCGTGACGGCATGGCCTGTTGGCTTCCCCGTCTCGATCAAGGTCATCGGTACTCGGCCCAACATCGCGCAGGCCATTCGTCATAGCGGGGCCGACGATTTTCCGGCGGTCGAGGGCAATCAGCCGACCCGGGCCGGGTCGATCGGGGATCTGGTCAGCGCCTTTGGCGCTGCGCTGCCAAGTCTTCGACCAGATCGACTGCCTGCATGCGCCGCAACCCTGGCCAGGGCTGAAATCCTTCGCGATGATCACCAGCGAGCGGACGATCGGTGACAAGACCTCCGTCGCACGTCGCCGCTGTCTCGGCAACCTCGCTCCGGGCGCCGAACGAATGAACCGCGTCGGTCGTCAGCTCTTGCGTGTCGAAGACAGTCTGCACTGGGGCATGGATGTCGTTTTCCGCAACGACCGGGCGCGCCCGTGGGCCGATCATGCTGCTTGGGAGCTTGCGGTCCGGCGTCACATCGTCCCGAACCGACTCCGCCTAGCGGCCTAGCCTCCTGGTCGCCCGCCGCGGCCGGCGGCCTCAGTCCCCGCCACAACCTCCGCCACCGCAGCCGTCGCCCGACGACGAGTCGCCGTCGCCCGAACTGCCGCTGCAGCCGCCGCCGCAACCGATGTGGCCGGCGCAGTAGGCGCTGCCGGCGCCCGCCTGCGCTGCCGCCAGGCAGTCGAGCCGGTAGGTGAAGCCGCCGGCGATGCCGAGCATCGCGTCGAGGGCGAAGAGCAGCGGCAGCGACTGCGGTGCGCGCGGGTCGATGCCGTCGCGCCGGCAGGCCAGCCGCCAGGCGCGCTTGATTCCCTCCTGCGCGTCGGTCGGCGAGCGCATCGCCTCGGCCGGCGTGTGGTGCAGGAAGCGGCCGAGTCCGCGCTGGCAGAACTGCTGGTACTGGCGGGTGAACAGGATGAACTCGTGCCAGGCGTCATCGACCACCTGCGACGGCATCGCCACCAGCCGTTTCTTCGCCTGATGGCAGAGCTGGAAGTAATCGCGCAGCGCCTCGAAGACCTGCCTCCGCTGCGCCGCACCGAGCTCCGGCCGGCGCGCCGCCAGGCGCGCGTCGAGGAACTTCGCGTACGGGTAGTTCTCGATGAAATCGACGCGCTGACGGTGCAGGGCGCGCCGCCACCAGAGGATCATCGCGGCGACCAGACCGACGAACAGCAGGCCAACGAGCAGCTTCATCCCGCTTCCTCCACGGATCGGGTCAGACGGCGCTGAAGCACAGGTACTTGATCTCGAGATACTCGTCGATGCCGTGCTTCGATCCCTCGCGGCCGATCCCCGACTGCTTGACGCCGCCGAAGGGTGCCACTTCGTTCGAGATCAGCCCGGTGTTGATGCCGACCATGCCATACTCGAGGGCTTCGCCGACGCGCAGGCAGCGCGCGACATCGCGCGAGTAGAAGTAGGCGGCGAGACCGGACTCGGTGTCGTTGGCCATCGCCACCGCCTGCGCCTCGTCGCTGAAGCGGAAAACCGGCGCCACCGGGCCGAAGGTCTCTTCGCGGGCGACACGCATCGCCGGCGTCACGTCGGCAAGCACCGTCGGTTCGAAGAAGGTGCCGCCACGCGCATGCCGGCGGCCGCCGGTGACCACGCGTGCGCCGTGTGCCAGCGCGTCGGCGACATGTTCCTCGACCTTGGCCAGCGCGGCATCGTCGATCAGTGGTCCCTGCGTGACGCCTTCCTCGCTGCCTGCCCCGACCTGCAGCGAGCGCACGCGCTCGGCGAGTCGCTCGACGAAGCGATCGTACACCGCGTCCTGAACCAGCAGCCGGTTGGCGCAGACGCAGGTCTGGCCAGTATTGCGATACTTGGCGATGATCGCTCCCTCGACCGCCGCCGCGACATCGGCGTCGTCGAAGACGATGAACGGCGCGTTGCCGCCGAGTTCGAGCGAGATCTTCTTGATCGTCGCCGCGCACTGCGCCATCAGCAGGCGGCCGACCTCGGTCGAGCCGGTGAACGACAGCTTGCGCACCAGCGGGCTGGCGGTCAGCGCGCCGCCGATCGCCAGCGGATCGCCGGTCAGCACGTTGAACACGCCCGCCGGCAAGCCCGCATCGTGCGCCAGCAGCGCCAGCGCCAGCGCGGTCAGCGGCGTCTGCTCGGCCGGCTTGACGACCACCGTGCAGCCGGCGGCGAGCGCCGGCGCGACCTTGCGCGTGATCATCGCCAGCGGGAAGTTCCACGGCGTGATGGCGGCGCAGACGCCGACCGGCTGGCGGATCGTCAGCAGGCGACGATCACTCGCCGGCGACGGGATCGATTCGCCGTAAACGCGCTTGCCCTCCTCGGCGAACCATTCGACGAAAGAGGCACCATAGGCGACTTCGCCAGCCGCCTCGGCGAGTGGCTTGCCACACTCGGCGGTGATCAGTTGCGCCAGGTCGCCACCATTGGCGACGATCAGATCATGCCAGCGGCGCAGGACGGCGGCCCGCTCCCTGGCCGTCTTCCCCCGCCAGGCAGGCAGCGCGGCAGCAGCGGCGGCGATCGCCCGCCCGCTCTCGACGGCGCCCATCAGCGGCACCTCGCCGATGACCAGCGCGCTCGCCGGATCGCTGACCGCCAGCGTGCGGCCATCGTCGGCGGCCTGCCAGCGACCGTCGAGGTAGCATTCGGCGCGCAGCAGGCGTGAATCGACCAGATCCATGTTTCTTCCCTCCAATATCCCGAAAGCCGCAGTTTATACTAAGCACCATGCACGTCCGGACCCTGCTCGCCTGTCTCGTCCCGCTGCTGCTGCTGGCCTGCAGCAGCACGCCGCCAGCGCCCGGGCGGACGCCACAGCAGCCAGCAGCGCGGCCGGCGAGCAGCGACAGGGCGCACGATGTGGTGATGTTCGCCCTTGGCCTGATCGACACCGGTTACCGCTTCGGCGGCAAGAACCCCGAAGCCGGTCTCGACTGCAGCGGCATGGTTTCGTATATCTACGACCGGGCCGCCGGCATCCGGGTGAGCGGCAGTGCCGCCGACATCGCCCGCCGCGGACGCGAGGTCGACCGCTCGGACCTGCGCCCCGGCGATCTGGTCTTCTTCAACACGCGCAACGCACCCTTCTCGCACGTCGGCATCTACATCGGCGATGAGCGCTTCGTGCACGCGCCATCGGGCAGCGGCCGCGTGCGCATCGACCAGCTCGGCGCCCGTTACTACGCACAGCGCTTCGAGACCGCGCGCACCTACTTCGACTGACCGCCCGTGCGGCGACGAGCAGAGAGGTTGTGAAGAAATCGTCGCGAGCAGGCCGAAATGCAAGGCGCGATGGAGCGAACGACGAGACATATCAAGTGAATAGGCGAGGAGTGAGCGACTGAGCAACGCAGCAGATCGGTCGCGCAGTAGATTTATTCACAATCTCAGAGCGGAAAGCGGTCCTCGCCGCCGGATCGTGCGGGCTACCGTTCGCGCCGTCGCGAACGCGGCGGCAGAACCGGTCGCAGCCGGTCGACTCGAGCTCGGGCTCAGGCAGCTGGCGCGCCGGCCGGTTGATCTGCCCGATGAAAGAGCCAGATACTGCCGAGCAGCACCGCGACGCAAGGGAACAGGAAGAGCAGGTGACCTGATTCGAGCGGCCCGGCGTGCAGGAGGACGATCGTCAGAAGACTCGAGCCCGACACGAGCGCGAGGCTCAGCGCAGCGACCCGGCGCAGCCTCGAGCAGAAGCCAGCGGCGGCAAGCGAGAGTGCGGCCAGGGGAATGAGGTAGATGCCCCAGCCGACAAACCACGCAGCATGTGCGAAGAGGGCATCGACGACCGCCCACAAACCACGTGCCCGAGCCAGTTCGCCAACCATGGCGAAGCACGCGGCAAGCAGCGCGTACGGCAGCGCGACTGCCGTCGCTATGGCGTGCAGGGCTCCGTGCATCGTCGCTGCTTGCTGCTGCCGCAGATCGAGGTCTTCGCGCTCACCGGCCGGCTCGTCCCGCGCGCCGTGTTGGCCGCCATCGTCATGGCGGCAGAACGCTGCCGTTGAGTTCAAGCAGTCGTCCGTTCCGCAGCCGCGCGCCGAGAGTGTGTTCTTCGTCCCACGCCACTCGGTAGCCGATCTCGACACTCAACTCGCGATCGAGGGTGACGACCGCAACGAATTCGACCGAGGCGTGCTGCCAGACCTGGTCCGGCTGGGCGATGCGAGGCAGATCTTCTGCGGAACCCTCGGGCTCACCCGCGGCGACGGCTTCTGCGTAAGGAGCGTAATGCTCGAACAGCGACGCCGCGATGCGCCCGCGCCAGCCCGGATAGTCGGTCGGAATCGAGCGAGCGATGTCGAGCGCCTGCGGATCGGGAGCCGCGCGGGATCCGGGAAGTGCCAGCGCTGCCGTGATCCCGCCAAGCGAAATCTCGCCACGCCACATGCCTCGCTTGCGGCGAAGCTCCCCGAGCACTGGATCCGGGAACGATGGGGTCTCGAACAGTCCGAACATTTGTGTCGCCTAGTCCATGGAACGAATGACGCTTATCCGCCACGCCGAGAGCCACTGAGAAACCGCTTCGGGACGCTGCCAGCGCCCCGTCACGCGTTTGGCTGTCGTGATGCGGCCGCACGACGCGTCTCGAGGAACGCGATCGATGAACACAGATCGGGCGGTGGGTCATCGCTGAGCTGTTTGAGGTATGCAATGGCGTCGGCCAGATCGTCGGCCGTGGCGCCGCTGGTTTGCAGTTGCAATGAAATCTCCTCTGCCAGGATCGTCAGCGAAGCAAGCGCCAGCCCTTCCATTGGGTTGCGGCGGCGAACATACGGCTTCCTGAGAACCGCCAAGCCGCTCCGGGCGAGCGCCAGTGCCGCCTCCAGCTTGCCGCGTGCCTGCAACCGATGCGCCCGGACCATCGCGGAGTTGGCACGCAGAACCGCGACCATGCTCCGGGCGGAATCGACGGGTTGCATGACCGGGAGGGGAAAGAGACTCACGGCGCGCCCCCCCCGCACCACCGTGCGGACGGTTCAGGTACACGGCGGTTCGACCGCTCGGGCCGGCAAGTCGAGTCGCCCCGGTGCTGCAACCGCTTCAGGTGTGGCGGCCCGCAAACAGAAGCCTGGCCGCTCTCAGCCGCCAGTCTGCGATGCACTCGCGCCACCGGTTGGAACACGACATCAGGCCACGACAGCTCTGGACCACTACTTGCACCACTGCTGCTCGCATGGAACACCATCATTGTTTCCATCCATCTTGCTGCCGGGGCAGTTCCTCAAAACACCGTTGATCTGCCGCGCCGCAGGCGCCTGGTCGAACCGTTGGTGTGGCGCGGCCCTCCCTCAAGGAGATTGTATGCGTCCAGCAGCCTGGGTCAAGCCTTTGGACCAGCGCTACAGCCTGCGTCTGTCGACCAGAGGGACGCTGGTCTGCCAGCCGGCAAGCGGGATACTGCCGCACACCCACTGCCACGCCCCCCGCATGCCGCCCCGCCGCTGCGTCAGGGGACGCGACGCCAGGCTGCGACAAGCCGCGGTCTGCCCTTTGCCCGCTTCCGGATCCTTGCCGATTGAACAGGACGGCCAACACGCTTGACGCCTGACACCGCGAGGCTTTAGAGTCCGGGCGTCGACCACTGTATCCCCCGTGGCACCATGCGTCGTTTCGTTGCCATCCTGCTGATCGCCCTTCTGCCGCTCCAGGCGGCGTCGGCGCTCGTCGGCACGGTGGCCGACCAGCTGCTGCCGCGCATCGCGGCAAACCAGGACCAGCACGACCACCACTCGGTCGAGGCGTGTGCCGGCCTGGCGGAAGCCGCCGACCACAGCCAGTGCCAGGAGCCCGACGACCACTGCAGCGACTGCCATGGCTGCTGCTGCGCGCCACTCCGGTCGGTACTGCCATCGACGATCGCCCAACTGAGCGACGCCATGATCCTCGCCGCCGTGCGCGGCAAGCCCTCCGCCACGCTCGCCCGGCCTGAACGGCCGAAATGGACCGGCCTCGCCTGACCGGCGGGGCCTTGCAGACTGATTCATCTCCGTCGCCGTACGCACGGCGGCTGCCTTCCCGCGCTCCGCCGGATTCTTCCATGCAGCAACGGAGAGTCCGATGCACGACACCCGATCGACACAGTCGCGGCTGTTCACCGCCATCCTGTTCGTCACCGCAAGTCTGAGCGGTCCGCCAGCAGCCGCCGAAACCCCGACGATGGGACAGGCTTTCGCCGCCGCCTGGGAGCGCCATCCCACGGCGCGCACCGCGGCTGCGCGCCACGACGAATTCGCCGCCCGCCGCGATGCCGCCGACAGCGTCCTCTCCGGAGCACCGACGGCGACGCTGTCCAACCGCAACGACCGCCTGCAGCGCGATGCCGGGCAGAGCGAATGGGAGGCCGGCATCGCGCTTCCGCTGTGGCTGCCTGGCTATCAGGAACGGACCCTGGCGCTGCTCGGGCGCGAGCAGTCCGCCTACGCGACGCTGCTCGAGCTGGCGCGCTGGCAGCTTGCCGGCGAGGTGCGCGAACGCTGGTGGCAGGCCATGCTTGCCGCCCACGAACGCGCAGTTGCCGAAGCGCGCAGCGATGCCGCCCGGCAACTCGCGAACGACGTCGAGCGCCGCGTGCGGGCCGGCGAGGTGCCGCGCATGGACGCCAACCAGGCGCGCGCCACGGCAGCCGCTGCGGCGGCGGTGGTCGCCGAGGCGGACGGGCGCGCCCACCGCGCCGAGCGCAGCTTCCTCGCGCTCACCGGCTTGCCGCTGCTGCCAGACCCGGGCGGGATGAACGAGCAGCGCCGGCTGGCTCCGGCGACCGCCCACCCGCAGCTTGCGGCACTCGAAGCCGCCATCGCCACCGCCCGCGCGCGGCTGGAAGTGGCAGCCAGGAATTCACGTGACCTGCCGGAGATCCTGCTCGGCATGCGCCGCGAACGCCCGGTCGCCGACGCCGACTGGCAGAACTCGACCATTGTCGGCGTGCGCATTCCGCTCGCCAGCGACACGCGCAATCGCCCGCGGGTTGCCACGGCAAACGCCGAGCTGGTCGAGGCCGAGGCGCTGCTGTTCTACGAGCGGCAGCGCGTGGAAGCGGAACGCGATACCGCCGAGCGCGAACTGCAGCGGGCCGACGAAGCCATCGCCCTCGCCGAGACCAGGCGTACGCTGGCCGTCGAAATGCGCCGCGAGTACGCCCGCGCCTTCGCGCTCGGCCAGATCGACCTGCCGCAGCGCCTGCGCGTCGAAGCGGACGCCTTCGCCGCCGAACTCGCCGCCGCGCGCGCCCGCCTCGAAGGCGCACGTGCCGTCTCGCGCTACAACCAGGCCATCGGAGTCCTGCCATGAACCCCCTGCGACACGCCATCGCCACCTTCGTCTGCGCGACTGCCCTGCTTCTGCCGGCCCCGCCTGCATCCGCCGCCGAGGCGGCTCGACCCTCCTTCGAGGCACACAGCGAGCTGTTCGAACTGGTCGGCCGCATCAGGGACGGTCGCCTGGCACTGACGCTCGACGACTGGGCGAGCAACGAGCCGATCAGCGGCGCGCGGATCGAGGTCGACCTCGCCGGCCAGACCCTCGTTGCCGAGCCCCTGGCCGACGGTACGTACACACTCGACGCCACCCCTTTCGCCAGAGCGGCCACCTACCCACTGACGATCACCGTCACCGCTGGCGAGCAAAGCGACCTGCTCGCGACCGACCTCGTCGTCGGCGATTCCGCCGCGACCGGCGCCATTGTGGCCGGAATCGGCATCAGGGAGATCGGCATCGCCGCGACATTGGCACTGCTTGCCGCCGTCGTCGCGGTCCGGCTGAGCCGGCGCAAGGGAGAACCCGCATGAACGCCCCGGCACTTGTGCAACGCACGCTCCAGCCCCTGCTCTTCGCCGCCAGCCTGGTCGCCGGCACCATCCAGGCGCACGAGGGCCACGTCCACGGCGACGAGCCGGCGCCCGCGCTGACCCGCGGCGACGGCCCGCAGCGACTTGCCGACGGCAGCGTCTTCCTGCCCAAGACGACCCAGCGCCAGCTCGCACTGCGCACGCAGATCAGCGCGAGCGGCGCGCACCCCGTCACCGTCGAACTTGCCGGCAAGGTGGTCCTCGATCCGGGGAGCGGCGGCCGCGTGCAAGCGATGAATACCGGCCGCGTCGAAGCGCCGGCCGGAGGCATTCCGTCGCTCGGCAAGGCAGTGAAGAAGGGCGAGCTGCTCGCCCGCGTCCACCCGGCCGTCTCGCCGCTCGAACTGGGCGGACAGCGGGCGCAGGCGGCCGAACTGCGCGCTGCGCTCGGCGTCGCCGAGAGGCGCCTGGCGCGACTGCGCGAGCTGGAAGCGACCGTTGCGCGCAAGGACGTCGATGCCGCCGAGGCCGACGTGCAGAGCCTGCGCGAGCGCCTCGCCGCCATCGCCACGAGCATCTCGCAGCCCGAGGATCTGCGCTCGCCAGTCGCTGGCGTCGTCGCCTCGGCCAGCGTCGTTGCCGGCCAGGTGGTCGAGGCGCGCGAACTCCTGTTCGAGATCATCGATCCGGCCAACCTGCGCGTCGAAGCACTCGCCTACGACCCGCGGCTGGCGGCCGAGATTGCCGGTGCCTACGGCAGCGCCGGACCGGGACAGGAGGTGCTGCTCACCTTCGTCGGCGCCGGCCGCTCGCTGCGCGAGCAGGCGATCCCGCTGCTCTTCCGCGTCGACGGCGGCACGGCGACGCTGGCACTGAACCAACCGCTGCGCGTGATCGCCCAGACGCGTTCGCCGATCACCGGCGTGCCGCTGCCGGCTGCGGCGATCGTGAAGAACTCCGCCAACCAGGAAATCGTCTGGGTGAAGACGAGCGCCGAACGCTTCGCACCGCGCCCGGTGCGCACGCAGCCGCTCGACGGCACGCGCATCGCCGTCGTCGGCGGGCTGGAGGCCGGCGTGCGCGTCGTCGTCCAGGGCGCGGCACTGCTCAACCAGGTGCGCTGAGAACGCCATGTTCAGGACCATCGTCGAAAAGAGCCTGTCGCAGCGCCTGCTGGTGCTGGCGGCGGCAGTCGTCCTCATCCTCTATGGCGCGCTCGTCGTGCAGAAGACGGCGGTCGACGTCTTCCCCGACCTGAACAAGTCGACCGTCACGTTGATGACCGAAGCAGGCGGCATGGCGCCGGAGGAAGTCGAGGCACTGATCACCTTCCCGATCGAGACGGCGATGAACGGCATGGCCGGCGTCGCCGCGGTGCGCTCGGTGTCGTCGGCCGGGCTGTCGATCGTCTACGTGCAGTTCGACTGGCAGGTCGACATCTACCGCGCGCGGCAGATGATCGGCGAGCGCCTGTCGCTGGTCCAGTCGCAGCTGCCGCCGGGCGTGGTGCCGCACATGGGGCCGGTGGCGTCGATCATGGGGGAGATCCTGCTCATCGCGATCCCGATCACTGCGCCCGGCGCGGCAGCGATCGAGCCCGCGCCAGGTGTCACGCCGGCAGCCTCGCAGCGGCCGGCGATGGCGGCTCGCGAGTACGCCGACTGGGTGCTGCGCCCACGCCTGCTGACGATCCCCGGCGTCGCCCAGGTGATCCCGATCGGCGGCGAGGTGCGGCAGTTCCAGGTGCAGCCGGACACCGTGCGCATGGCCGGGCTCGGCATCACGCTCGACCAGGTCGAGAGCGCGCTGCGCGGCTTCGCGGCAAACACCAGCGGCGGTTTCCTCGAAATCAATTCGCGCGAATACCTGATCCGCAACCTTGGCCGCACCAGTCGGCTGGAAGACCTGCAGCGCCTGCCGCTCACGGCCCGGAACGGCCAGCCGATCCTGCTCGCGCAGGTGGCGTCGGTCGGCTTCGCGCCGGCGATCAGACGCGGCGACGCGGGCCTCAACGGCCAGCCGGCGGTGATCCTCTCGGTGCAGAAGCAACCGGCTGCCGACACCGTCGCGCTGACACGACAGGTCGAAGCGGCGCTTGCCGAGCTGAAGGGCGGATTGCCGGTCGGCATGGCGGCGCCGCGCGTCACCTTCCGCCAAGCCGACTTCATCGAGGCCAGCATCAGCAACCTCGAGTGGAAACTGGCCGCCGCCGCCGTCTTCGTTGCCGCCGTGCTCCATCTCTTCCTCGGCAACCTGCGCGCGACACTGATCTCGCTGACCGCGATCCCCGTCTCGATCCTCACCGCGGCGCTGGTCTTCCGCTATTTCGGGCTGTCGATCAACACGATGACGCTCGGCGGTCTGGCCATCGCCATCGGCGAGCTGGTCGACGACGCGGTGGTCGATCTCGAGAACATCATCCGCCGCTTGCGCGAGAACCGGCAGAAGCCCGCACCGGAACACCCGCTGCGGGTCATCGTCAGTGCTTCGAACGAGGTGCGCTCGGGAATCGTCGTCTCGACGCTGATCATCGCCCTCGTCTTCGTGCCGCTCTTCGCCCTGCCCGGGCTCGAAGGCCGCTTCTTCATCCCGCTCGGCATCGCCTACCTGACGGCGATCCTCGCCAGCCTCGTCGTCTCGATCACCCTGACGCCGGTGATGGCCTGGTACCTGCTGCGCCATGGCGAGGCGTCGATCGACGGCGACACACGCTTCGTCGCCTGGCTGAAGTCGCACTACCGGCGCTGGCTGGAAACGGCGCTGACGCAGCGTCGGCGGGTCATCGGCGCAGCCGCCGTCGCCGCCCTGCTGGCGGCGGCGAGCGTGCCCTTCTTCGCCACCAGCTTCCTGCCCCCCTTCAACGAGGGCGCCGCCTTCGTCGGCCTGCGCCTCAACCCCGGCATCACGCTCGCCGAGTCGGTGAAGATCGGCACGCTCGCCGAGCAGCTCGTGCGCCAGGTGCCGGAAGTGACCTACGTCGGGCGCCGCTCCGGCCGCGCCGAACTCGACGAGCACGCCGAGGGCGTACACGTCTCCGAACTCGACATGCGCCTCGAGCCCGGTCGTCCACCGTCGCAAATCCACGCCGACCTGCGCGCGCGGCTCGCGCCCTTGCCGGCTGGGGTCAGCATCGGCCAGCCGATCTCGCACCGCATCGACCACATGCTCTCCGGCGTGCGCGCGCAGATCGCCGTCCGCATCGTCGGCGACGACCTCGACGTGCTGCGCGGCGAAGGCGCAGCGCTGCGCGACCGGTTGGCGACGATCCCGGGGCTCGCCGACCTCGATCTGGAGAAGCAGGTGCTGGCGCCGCAGATCAAGGTGCGTGTCGACTATGCGCGCGCCGAACAGACAGGCGTCTCGCCGGCGATGCTGCTGCGTCAGCTGCAGACGCTGATCGATGGCGAGCAGATCGGCCAGGTGATCGAGGGTTCGCGGCGCTTCGCGCTGGTGCTGCGCCTGCCGGAAGAGGCGCGCGGGCTCTCGGGTCTCGCCAGCCTGATGATCGAGACGCCGAATGGCCGCGTGCCGCTCGCGCGCGTCGCCGACATCGAGGACGGCGACGGCCCGAACCAGATCAGCCGCGACAACGGCCGCCGTCGCATCGTCGTCTCGGCGAACGCGCAGGGACGACCGCTCTCCGACGTGGTCACGGACGTGCGTCGCGCGGTTGCCGAGACGAAACTGCCCGCGGGCTACTTCATCACCATCGATGGCCAGTTCCGCGCACAGGAGGAAGCCGCCCGCATCATCGCCGTGCTGGCGCTGATCTCGCTCGGCCTGATCTTCGTCGTGCTCTACAGCCGCTACCGCTCGGCAATCCTCGCCGCACTGGTGATCGCCAACGTGCCGCTGGCGCTGATCGGCAGCGTCATCGGCCTGTGGCTCTCGGGCCAGCCGCTCTCCATCGCGACGCTGATCGGCTTCATCACACTCGCCGGCATCGCGACGCGCAACGGCATCCTCAAGCTCTCGCACTACGCCAACCTGATGCGCTTCGAGGGCGAGACCTTCGGCCGCCAACTGGTCATCCGCGGTTCGCTGGAGCGCCTGACGCCGGTGCTGATGACGGCGCTGGTCGCCGCCTTCGCGCTGGCGCCGCTGCTCTTCGAGGCCGAGGCGCCGGGCACCGAGATCCTGCACCCGGTGGCGGTCGTCATCTTCTCCGGCCTGATCTCCTCCACCCTGCTCGACGCCTTCGTGACGCCGGCGCTGTTCCTCACCTTGGGCGAGAAGCCCCTCGGCCAGCTGCTCGCAGCGCCTCGCGGCGAAAGCTTCTGAAACCTTGTGAACTTCCTGACGAAAGGAGCCCCAGAATGAAAACACTGCTTCCCCTCGCCTGCGCCGCGCTCTTCGCGGCCACCCCTGCCGTCGCCCACGAGGACCACGGCAAGCCACGCTTCGGCGGTGTCGTCGCCGAAGCCGGTCACTATCAGGCGGAACTGGTCGCCCGCAGCGACACGCTGACCATCCATGTCACCGAGCACGGCAACCCGCTGCCGACCGCCGGTGGCTCGGCCAGGCTGACGCTGCTCGTCGGCGGCAAGAAGACCGAGCTCACTCTGGTACCGGCCGGCAACAACCGCTTCGAGGCGAAGGGCAGCTTCGACATCAAGGGCGCCAAGGTCGTCGCCGCGCTCGATGTGCCGGGCAAGCCGCCGAAGACGCTGCGCTTCGCGCTCGACGACACCCCTGCAAGGCTTTGAGGAGTCCACGATGAAAGCATTGCTCGTCGCGCTGCTCGCCACCACCACCCTCGCCAGCACGCCGCTTGGCGCCGCCGACCTGCCCGAGGTCGAGGTCTACAAGAGCCCGCATTGCAGCTGTTGCGCGGAATGGGAAAAGCACATGCGCGACCACGGCTTCCGGGTGAAGTCGATCAAGGTCGAGGACGTACCGGCGAGCCGCGCCAGGCTCGGCATGCCCGAGCGCTACGGCTCATGCCATACGGCGAAAGTCGGCAGCTACCTGATCGAGGGTCATGTGCCGGCCACCGACGTGCAGCGCCTGTTGCGCGAGAAGCCGAAGGCCGTCGGCCTTGCTGCGCCGGGAATGCCCGGTGGTTCACCCGGCATGGAGAGTGCGCGGAAGGAACCGTACGATGTGCTGCTGATCGGCAGCGACGGCCAGGCGAAGGTGTTTGCCCGTCACTGAGCCGCGGACGGTTGCCACGCCCGGCGCGCGCCCGGTCGCGCTGCCGCTGTCGCGACGCTGCGCGTGACATCAGCCATCGCAAGCCAGCGCCATCGCCGGCAGATCAACGATGCATTCGCCAGCATCGAGGCAACCTTGCGACAACACGCGTACGCCCTTCACGCCCTTGCGGACTCGCAGTGGAAACTGATCAATGAGGCAATCCTGGCCCTCCTGCACACCACCAACGTGACAAAGGCCGATCAGCGCCTTCACTTGTTCATCTCGCCGCGCAGTTCCGCCACCTGACAGGGCATCAGCTGCCGCGCTTCGACCAGTCCGTTGAGGGCGGCGACGTACGGCGCCAGTTCGGCATCGCCGACGGCGACTTCCATCTCCGGGAGAAGCAGTCGGTGCCGTTGCAGCGCTGGCTGAAGCGGGTCTGTGGAACTCCTGGATCAACAGCAACTCGATCGCCGTCACCCCGCGTTCGACGATGCAGGGGAGAAGCGGTGCGACATCGAGGAAGGTGCCGTGCTGACGGGGCAGGCGCGGCGCGTGGAAGGCGCCGACGTGCAAGTGGTAGATGACGAAATCGCGGCAGCGCGGCGTCACGCAGCCGGTCTCGTGCCACGGGAAATCGCTGCTGCGAACGACGCACTCGCCGGGAGGCGGCACCTCCAGCCCGCGTGCAAACGGATCGCGCTTCGCGCCCTCGCTGTCCGTGCCGACGACGTGGCAGAGATGGCGGTCGCGATCGCGCACACCGGGAATGAAGCCGCGCCCGCGCTGCCTGCCGCAGCCAGTCAGTCGTTGCGCAACTCGACGCGCCCTTCGACGACCCGCACCCGGTCGCCCTTGCGGACGGTCGGCTCGTCGTGCTGTTCGATGAAGGCGTAGGTGCCATCCTCGTAGCGCACCGTGACGACGTAGCTGAGCAGCGGCGCATTCACCTGCCGCGCATCCTCGACGACGGTGCCGGTGCCGATGATCGGCGCGGTCACCAGGCTGGGTGCGATCGCTGGCGCCGGCGGGCGCTGCCGTGGCCCTTCGTGCGTCTGCTGGCGAATCGCCGTCACGACACCGCAGCGCTCGCATGGCCCGCCGCGCGGCTCTTCGATCAACTCGCGGAAATCATCGTCACCGCTCGGCAGCTTCAGGCTGGTCTGCGCCAGCGTCCAGGGGGCAACGACGATGGCCAGCACGATGGCGGCCAGGACTCTTGTCTGCGGCATCGGTTGAACTCCTTTCGCGAGATCCGGGCTGGCCTGCGACACGCGCCCCGCCCGCGGGCAGGGACTGATCTTAATGCGAAAACACCGGACCCGGAGGGCGGACGGTGGCCCCTGCTGGCCCCTGCCCAGGCATGTACGGCGAATCGCGAGCAGAAAGCCGCTACAATCTCGTCATCGCCAGCATCAAGGCAGCCGTCGAGCGCCGGGTTTCCGGCCGGCGGCGGTACACGCGCAAACCATGATCCATTGCCGATCGAGATGAACGCTGACCTGCCCCCATTCGCGCATCCTTCAATCTTCCCGCCGCACCGTGGCGTCGCGGCGAAACGGCAGATGGTCGGCCGCGGCATCATGGTAGTCGACCACCGCTTCCTTCTGCAGTGCCAGGTGGCGGGCCAGTAGCCGGCGCATCCCGGGATCCGCAATCCAGTGCGCCGAGCGGACGACGGTCGGCTGAAAGCCTCGTGCCAGCTTGTGCTCGCCTCCGGCGCCCGGCTCGAAGCGCCGCAACCCGTGGCGCAGACAGTATTCGATTCCCTGATGGAAGCAAAGCTCGAAATGCAGTCCGGGATGGTTGCCGCTGCACCCCCAATAGCGACCGAACAGGGCCTCATCGCTGCGAAAGCAGATCGCCACGGCGACCGGGATGCGCTGCGCGCGGGCAATGAAGACGACCATCCGCCGGCCAAGCGCCAGCGCGAGATCGGCAAGGCAGTTGGCGGAGAAGGCGGCGTGATTGCTGAAGCGCTCGAAGGTGCTGGCATACAGGGCATGGAGCAGCGGCCACTCGGCGGCCTCGACCTGATCACCGTGGCGCGTCTCGAGCAGCAGTCCGCTCTCGGCCACGCGTCGGCGGTCGGCGCGAACCTTGCGCCGCTTGGCAGCACTGAAGCTCGCCAGATAGCCGTCGAAGTCTCCCCATCCCGGATCGGTCCAGTGGAACTGGACATCGTGGCTGAGCAGCAGGCCCTCGCCCTGCAGCCACTCCGCTTCGTCGTCGGTCGGCAGCGCGACGTGCCATGAGGAAGCGCCAAGCCGACCTACCAGCGCCTTCGCCCCGGCGAGCAGCAGCCGCCGCACAGCGGGCGGCGACGCGCCGTCGGCGACCAGCAGCCGCGGCCCGCCGACCGGCGTGTGCGGCACACAGCTCATCAGCTTCGGATAGTACGCACGGCCGAGCTGGCGCCAGGCGGCGGCCCACGCCCAGTCGTAGATGAAGTCGCCATGCGAGTGGCGCTTGCCATACATCGGCAGCAGCCCGACGATGCGCCCGTCCGCATCGGTCGCCACGAGATGGCACGGAGTCCAGCCGGATGCGACGGCGGCGGCCCCGTGCGTTTCGAGGATCGTCAGGAAATCCGCGTTCAGGAAAGGGTCGCCGGCCGGCCCCAGCCGCTCCCAGGCCGGACGCGGAATGCCAGCGGCCGACGTGATGCTGCTGAGCGAAAGACTGGTGGTCAAGGCGGGCTCCGGAGGGTGTGCTGTGCGGTCGCTGCAAGCGGCTGCCCGCCTGGCTTCTGGCAGCGGATATTGCCACAGAGCGCAGCCGGAGGGCGATGCCAAGACGATCGCACGCGTGTCATCGACGCGAACCCTCGCCGACGACCGTGGGCTCTCGGAGCCTCAGCGACGGGCCGCGCCGGCTTTCCGTCATTCCACCGCAGCCGGAAGGTGAGAAGAATCGCGCGGCACGCGCCTTCTCCGGGCGACGGGTCAAGGCACATTCCACCTTGCTGCGTGGCTTCGCCAGGCGCCCCGGAATGGGTGACAGGGACGGGCCTCTGCCGGTCACGGCAACGGCCGCTTTCCGCCCTATAATGCCGAGCTTTTTGCAGGCCCAAGCCGATGTGGTTCAAGAACCTTCAACTCTACCGTCTGCCGCAGGGCTGGGACGCCGAAGCCGAGAGCTTCGAGCAACAGCTTGCCCGACTGCCGCTGCTGGGCTGCGGCGCCAGCGATCCGCGCAGCCTGGGCTGGGTGGCACCACGCGACGGCGGGTCGCTGTTGCATGCCGTCAATCAGCAGTGGCTCATCGCTCTCGGAGTCGAGGAGAAACTGCTGCCGGCTTCGATCGTCAGGCGGCTGGCAGGCGAGCGTGCCAGGGAAGTCGAGGAAGCCGATGGGCGTCGCATCGGCCGCCGCGAGCTGCGCGAACTGCAGGAACAGATGACCCACGAACTGCTGCCGCGCGCCTTCGTCCGCCGCCGCACGACCTTCGGCTGGATCGACCGCGGCAGCGGCTGGCTGGTCGTCGATGCCGCCTCGCCGGCGAAGGCCGAGGAACTCCTCGAGCACCTGCGACGCTCGCTCGACAGCCTGCCGGCGAAGGTGGTGAAGCCGCTGCAGTCGCCGTCGGCGGCGATGACCGCCTGGGTCGCTGCGGGCGAAGCGCCGGCCGGTTTCACCCTCGACCAGGACCTCGAGCTGCGCTCGGCGGAGAAGGCGAGCGTGCGCTACGCCAACCACTCGCTCGAGGGCGAGGAGATCCGGCAGCACATCGCCGACGGCAAGGTCGTCACCCGCCTGGCGATGACCTGGAACGACCGTATCTCGTTCGTTCTCAACGACCTGCTGCAGATCAAGCGGCTGGCGTTCCTCGACATCCTCAGGGAGCAGTCGGAGAGCCAGACGGACGACGCCGACGAACGCTTCGACATCGACTTCACGCTGATGACCGGTGAAGGGGCACAGCTCCTGGCCGACCTGCTGACCGCCCTCGGCGGCGAGGCGCCGGTGAGCGGCTGATTCACCGCCGCCGCAGCGGCGGCGTCGCAGGAACGCGAACGCCCCACCGGTCGCCCGGCAGGGCGTTTGCGCTGCCGCTCTTCTGCGCGGACGACTACACCGCCACCGTATCCGCCACCTCGCTGAACTCCCTGATCTGGTCGAAGTTCATGTAGCGATAGACGTCGGCCGCCTTGGCGTTGACCGCCTGTACCTGCTCGAGATACTCGGCAGGGGTCGGGATGCGGCCCATCAGCGCGCAGACGGCGGCGAGTTCGGCCGAGCCGAGATACACGTTGGTGTCGATGCCGAGACGGTTCGGGAAGTTGCGCGTCGAGGTCGACATCGCCGTGCTGCCCTTGCGGATCTGCGCCTGGTTGCCCATGCACAGCGAGCAGCCGGGTGTTACGTCCCGCCCTATTCAAGCCTCTCCGTCCCGAGCTATTCCGGGGTG
>NZ_JAMTDQ010000117.1 GCF_023806635.1 Accumulibacter sp. | reverse complement strand
TACCCCGTGACCAGATCTGCTCAGGAAATGTAAAGATCTGAGTCATAAGTGACTACTGCTCGACTGGAGGCAGAATGAAATCCCTCATGGCCTCGCTGTGCATGTCGCTGATGCTGCAGTGTGGCCTCGCGCCCGCCACCGAATTCAGGGTGCTCGTGGTGATGAGCTACGAGGACGACAACCCGTGGGTCAACGAGATCCGCGAGGGCATCGACCACGTGCTGCGCCGCTCGGCCGAGGTGACCTACTTCTACATGAACACCAAGGTCAACCGCGAAGGCGGCCCGCGCCGGGCCGCGGAGGCTTTCGCGCTGTTCGAATCGCTACAGCCAGACGGCGTCATCACGGCCGACGACGACGCTCAGTCGATGTTCGTCGTCCCGTACCTGCTGGGCCGCACGGCAGTCCCGGTAATCTTCAACGGCGTCAATACCAGCGCCGACAGGTATGGATTCCCCAACGCGCATGTCTCGGGCGTCCTCGAGCGGGCGCACGTGCGCGAATCGCTGGCCTTCATCAAGCAGATCGTGCCGGCCGTGCGAAGCGCGTGCTTTATGACCGCCGACGTGCCACCGGGGATGGCCCTGCGCCAGCAAGTCGAAAGCGAGAAGGCGACCTATGCCCTGACCATCGGCGGCTTTCATCTGGTGCGCAACCACGGACAGATCGACGCCCTGCGCAAGACGCTGAACGCGCACTGCGACGTGTTGTTCGTCGATAGCCTGGAAGGCATCGCCGACCGGGACGGCAAGCCGCAGACCAACCATGAGGCGCTCCGGATCCTGCGCCAGGCATACGACAGACCCATCCTCGGCGGCAACCGCTACCAGGTCGAGCAGGGCGCGTGGGCGGCAGTGGTCAAGACCGGCCAAGAGCAGGGCGAGCTGTCGGCCACGATGTTGCTGCAGGCGATGCAAGGCAAGCCCGTGAGTGCCCTGCCGGTGACGCAGAACAGCCGAGGGCAGCGCATCATCAACGTCACAGCGCTGGAGCGCCACGGCATCGTTCCGCGACCCACCGTCTTGCGTGGGGCCACTCTCGTCCGCCAACAGCCCTGACCACCAGAGGCTCACGTGGGCCAGACGCCGACCCGAGGGATCGGGCACAAATTGGTTGCGCTGGCGCTGGCCAACGCCTCGGCGCTGGCCTTGCTTGCCGCCATCGCCTGGATCGGTAACGAGCGCACACAAGACCTGTCGGCATCCCTGGCCGACCGGGAGATGGCGCGTATCTTTGCGAGTGCGCGTCTGGGGCGTGACCTCGCCGAAGCGCTGTCCGATCTCGACCGCAGCACCCGCGACTGTCGTGTGCAGAATATCCCCTTGCCAAACCAACGCACTGCGGACGAGCGACTGTCCGAACTCGCACGGGCCGCCGGCGAGGCCGATCTGGCACAAGCGATGGACGCCCTGGCCAGCGCGACGCAACGACTACTGGCGCAGTGCAGGCTGATCGCCGCCGCGCGAGCAGCCACAGATGCAAGCGAACGCGAACTGCTCGACGAGCTGACCCGCTTGGAGGATGTCACGAGCCGAGACCTGATCGACCAAACGCTGGCCGGAAGGAAGACCGACTACCTCGACCAGATCATGGCGCTGGTCATCGGCTACCGCGAAACAGTCATGCTGATCGGCAGGGAAACTGCCCGCAGTACTTCGAACCCGGATTACGACAAACTCATCGCCATGGTCGACGACCTCCGGCTACGCCTGCAGACCATGACCGCAGCAACGCCGACGATGGCGACGATCGCCCGCCACATGCGGGAGAATGCGGCCCGCTACCGTGGCCAGATCATTGCACGGCAAGGCGCCGAGGATGCCCTCGCCACCTTGCTGCAGGATCAGCGCCGACACCGCGAGGCAGTCCTCGAACGACTGCGGCAACACGACGAGGCAACCGGACACCGGGCTGAGGGCTTCCGCGCGGAGATGGCGACGGTTGCAGGGCAGACGGCACGGCTGATCGCCGGACTCGGCGCCGCCATCGCACTGCTGTCGCTGATGCTGACCATGCGCTTTGTGCGGCACAACATACAGCACCCGCTGGCCGGCATCCTGCGCCAGATCGGCGGGATCCGCGGCAGCGCGGCATCCGGCGCGCCGGCAGAACGTCGCAACGACGAATGGGGCGTAATCCAGGAGGCCCTGTCCGACATGGCGGTAGACCTCGCCCGGACCAATGGTCTTCTGAAACAGGTCGTGGATACCGCACCAGTCCGCGTATTCTGGAAGGATCGCGACTGTCGCTATCTCGGCTGCAACCCGGCCTTCGCGCTCGATGCCGGCAAGAACGCGCCGGCCGATCTGGTCGGCGAGGACGACTTCAGCATGGGTTGGGCCGAGCAGGCCGATCTTTACCGCGCTGACGACCGGCAGGTGATGGACTCCGGGCAACCGCGCCTCAACTACGAGGAACCACAGACCTCACCGGACGGCCGGACCATCTGGCTGCGCACGTCCAAGGTACCGCTGCGCAATCCGTCCGGTGAAGTGATTGGCGTCCTCGGGCTCTATGAAGACATTACTGCAACCAAGCACGCGGAGCTGGCGCTGCAGCAGCGTGACCGCTACCAGCGCGCGCTGCTCGACAACTTCCCGTTCGCGGTCTGGCTCAAGGACGTCGAAAGCCGCTTCCTTGCCGTAAACAGCAGGTTCGTCGACCTGTTTGGGGCACGCAGCACAGACGATCTGGTCGGCCGTACCGATTTCGACATAGCCTCGCCGGACTTGGCCGAGAGCTATCGGACCGATGACCGGATGGTGCTTGCCTCGGGGCAGAGCAAGCACGTCGAGGAGGAGATCGTTGACGGCACTGGCATCCGCAGGTGGTTTGAAACCTACAAGTCACCGGTGACGCTCGACGGCAGGCTACTCGGCACGGTCGGCTTCACCCGCGACGTCACCGAGCGCAGGGAGATAGCGGCGGAACTGGAACATCACCGCCAGCACCTCGAAGACCTCGTACTGAAGCGCACCCTGGAACTGACCGAAGCCAAGGTCGCCGCCGAGACGGCCAACCGTGCCAAGAGCACTTTCCTCGCCAACATGAGCCACGAACTCCGGACGCCGATGAACGGCATGATCGGCCTGATCGAGATGGCCAGGAGGCGCATGGTTGATCCCGTTGGCTGCGAGCAACTCGGCAAGGCAAAGACCGCCGCCCACAGCCTGCTTGGCTTACTCAACGATATCCTCGACCTTTCCAGGATCGAAGCCAACCGCATGGTCCTCGACAATCAGCCCCTGCAACTGGACGATTGCGTCGCCCACTTGACCGGCACGCTCGGCCACATCGCCAGTGGGAAGGGCCTCCGGCTGGCTGTCGACCTTCCGCCAGAACTCGCCGGCGCACCGCTCCAGGGTGACCCGCTGCGGCTCGGTCAGATACTCATGAACCTCGTCGGCAACGCCATCAAGTTCACCGACCGCGGCGAGGTCATCATGCGCGTCCACGCGACCGGCGAGACTGCCGAAAGCATCCAGGTACGCTTCGAAGTCGCCGACACGGGAATCGGCATCGATGCCGAGGCGCAGACCCGCCTATTCCAGTCCTTCGAGCAGGCAGACAACAGCATGACCCGCAAGTACGGCGGCAGTGGCTTGGGACTGGCGATCTGCAAGCGGCTCGTGGAACTCATGGGCGGCGAGATCGGCGTCGACAGCACGCCAGGGCAAGGCAGCATCTTCTGGTTCATGGTTGACCTGCAGAAGCGGAATGCGAATGCTGTCGCGCCAGCTCCGAGTTCCGCCGGCCTGGCGGCGGAACAACGCCTGCTGATCGATTACACCGGCACACGAGTCCTTCTCGCCGAAGACGAACCGATAAGCCAAGAGATCTCACGCTTTCTGCTGGAGGATGTTGGCTTCCTCGTCGATGTTGTCGATAATGGCCGGGAGGCGCTCGACCTTGCCCGCCGCAGGCCTTACGCCCTGATCGTGATGGACATGCAGATGCCCGCCCTAAGTGGCGTCGAAGCCACGCGAGAGATTCGTGCCGACTCTCTCAACAAGACTACGCCGGTCCTCGCGATGACGGCCAACGCCTTCGACGAGGATCGCGAGGATTGCCTCGCAGCAGGAATGAACGGGCACATCAGCAAACCAGTCGATCCGGACAGACTGTATGAGACCCTTTTGGTGTGGTTGGAGCGGCGTGGCGACTGACCGGCGGCCGAGACCGATGGCCAAGCATCGGCCTGCCGACGACTGGACCGCAGTGAACGGGCTGGTCATGGGTTTGGCCTTGCACCAACATGCAGCAGCCTGATCACGCGCAAGGACATGTATGCTTGAATTCTTTTCCGCCAGCACCCGCATGGCCAATCCGCAACGAGCGATAGTGGAATGTCTTGAGGTCGCCCTGGGGGAAGCTCACCATGACTGCGATCTGGTCATCATCAATGCATCGATTGGCCATCAGCTCGGCGATCTGATTGGCCAGGCCCGCGCGCAATGTCCACACGCTCGCATTGTCGCCGGTTCCTGTGCCGGCGTAATAGGCCGCGAGGGCGTCAGCGAGTCGATGAAGGATGTCGCCCTGATGGCGATCCGTGGCCGGGATTTCGCGGTAGCCCATGTCGACGGCTTGAACGGTCACAACTCACGCGAGAAGGCGGTGGCGCTCGCAACGGCACTGAAGCGGGCGGCGCCGGCTATCAACATGGTGTACCTGATCGTTACGGGCATAGACGTCGCGGCCGACCAGATCATCGCCGGATTCGACGCGATCTTCGGTGCTGAAGTCAGCCTGTTCGGCGCAACCAGCGGCGACAACAACCGCGGCTTGGTTACCTTCCAGGCGGTCGACGAGCGTGTCTTCGAGCGTGCTGCCATTGCCGTCGGTTTCTGCGATGCGACACTCGAGGTCGATACGCACGCGACACACGGATTTGTCGCAACCGGTGAGCCCCTGATCGTCACGCGGTCTGATGGCCACCTCATCCACGAACTGAATGGCCGGCCCGCGGCGGCGGAATATCTGGATCGCCTGAAGCTGCCAATGACGGCATCGCTGGCGGACTCCGGTCCGATCGGGGCCCTGGCCGAACGCCTCACAGCCGTGCAGGCCCAAGCCTACGGTAACGAACATGTCCTGCGTGCAGTTTTCCGATGGGATGCTGCTGGAACGTTGTATTACCCGGTGACTTGTCCGGAAGGAACGGCGCTGTGGCTCACGCTGCGCGACGAGGAACGCATTTTCAGCGATCTCGATCGGATGCTGGCCGTCATGTCGCGCCATGCCCGGGGCAGAAAGCCGGTCGCGATGTTCCAGGCGGACTGTGGCGCGCGTGGCCGGCTGCTGTTCAACAGGGTGCTGAAGGAGGAATTGATCCAGCGCCTGCAGCATCCATTCTCGACCGACTTTCAGCCGCCTCCGTGGCTGGGGATGTACGGATTCGGTGAATTCGCACGCCTCGATGGGATCAATCACTTCCACAACTACACCTCTGCCCTGGCAGCGATCTATCGCCGCGAGGCGACATGACACCATGCCGGAATTGCCGGACATTTCCTCTCATCCGATCCTGCAGCAACAGCTGATCGCCGCACGCGATCGCCTTGATCAGGAGGTGACGCGTCTGACGCGCATGCATGGATTCAATGCATCGGCCTTGGGCATCGAATCGGATGCGGATTTCGTGATCGCCGTCGCCGAGGCGATCGTCGATATCTTCGAGCTTGAATTCGCTGTGTGCTGGCTGGTCGATCAGCAAGGGGAGATCGAAGCACCGATCGGCGTCCTGGGGCTCAAGGTGGATCCGCCCATGCTGCGAAGTTCCGGACAACGGCTACTCTCCGGCTCGGCAACGTGGTCAGCAAGCAACACCTCCGACGCTGTGACCGGCGCACTGCACGAATGCCTCCCGTCACTGCCGATACAACAGGCGATCTGCGCACCTTGCCGCACCTCATACGGCAGAGCGCGGGCCATGCTGCTGGCGGGGAATACGGTTACTGGCAGCCCGTTCTTCACGGCCATCACCGCTGGTTTAAGCAAGAGCTTTGATCTGTTCGTCCAGCAAATGGCCGCCCTGCTCGAAAACCGCGATAGTCGGCGTACCATCATGCAGCAAATGGCTGCCCTGCGGCAGGCCAACCAGAAGCTGAGCCTGGCGGTCGAGGTCACCCAGATGGTGTTCTGGGAGCTGGACTTTCCCAGCCGTCGACTGGATTACGATGCGGAACTGCTTCCTCGTCTCGGAATGGATGTGCAGGATCCACCGCGGACTCTGCAGGCCTGGATCGAACGTATACACCCGGATGACCGTCCCCGTTTCATCGGGTCCGTGGAGCGCAGCGTGAAAGCCGTCGATCCGCTGTTCGATTGCGAGTATCGCCTCTCGAATGCGATGGGCGGCTGGAGCTGGATCCACACATGGGGCCGCATCAGCGAGCGGAAATCCGATGGAACGGCACTGTGGGCCGTCGGTACGTCGATGAACATCACCCGCCGCAAGCAACAGGCCACCGAACTCGAAGCCTATCGTTCGCGGCTGGAAGCACTGGTCGACGAGCGCACACGCCAGCTGGCGCTGGCCAAGGCGGCGGCCGAGTCCGCCAGCGTGGCGAAAAGCACCTTCCTTGCAAACATGAGCCACGAGATCCGCACGCCGCTCAACGGCATCGCGGGAATGGTGCATTTGATTCGGCGTGCTGGCCTGCCACCTGATCAGGCACAACGCCTTGATCGCATCGAAACCTCCAGCGCTCACCTGCTCGACATCATCAACGCGATTCTTGATCTGTCGAAAATCGAAGTCGGCAAGTTTGAACTCGATGAGCGGGATTTCAAGCTCCAAAGTCTTGCCGACAAT
>NZ_JAMTDQ010000116.1 GCF_023806635.1 Accumulibacter sp. | reverse complement strand
TTCGCGGGATGAGCGAGCGCCTCAGCCCTCTGGGAGAGGAAGACGTAACAATGCGGACGCTTGATGTCCGGCGGCTGCAACGCGATCGCCTGCTACAACCGGGTCGGGCCTTCGGCTGGCAATGGACAGGCAACGGCGAGGAGGTGGCGTCGATCCAGATCCGCACGGAAGTCGACCGTGTGATGCTCAGCTATCGCAGCCGGAACAACGGTGGCGAATGGCAACCGATGGAGTACCCCGTCTATCTGGAATGGACACCCTGCAACCTCGGCGGTCGGCGCGCGTGGTTCCGCTGCCCGGCAACCGGATGCGGGAGGCGCGTGGCGATTCTGTATGGTGGTTCGATCTTCGCCTGCCGGCACTGCTACCGTCTGGTCTATGCGAGCCAGCGGGAAGCCGAGGACGATCGTGCGCGGCGGCGGGCGGAGAAAATCAGGCGGCGTCTGGGCTGGCCGGCGGGCATTGCCAACCCCGACGGCGGGAAACCCAAGGGGATGCACTGGCGCACGTTCGAGCGTCTGACTGCGGCCCACGACGCGTGCGCCGAGGCAACGCTGGCGGGGGTGGTGAAGTGGCTGGAGTCGATGAAGAGGCGGCAACGCGGTGTGTATGATGGCGGCGACGGCTGGTGATGAATCTGTTTCGCAAAAAACAGAGGGCCGATGCTGTTGCCTTTGCGGGAGGCAACGAGCTTCTTCTTAAAGCCTAGCCAGACACCATGGGAACCAAGCTTCCATCCTCAATTTCCATGACGAGTGTCGAGACACAGAGCGGTTGTTGAGGGATGCCGAGCCGAAACGTCTGATACTTGCCCTCCACGCTGCGCACTTGCTCGGGAATCGACTGTGCCAGTGATTCAATCAGCGGTCCGAACAGGTTCTGGTGGTAGTACGGGTCGCTGATCATCGACGCCTGTGCTACGCCTTGCATTTCGCCAAAGACCATGTGCTGCATGGTGAAATTACTCGGCACCTTGTGCCAAGGCGCGGAAAGAAAATCGGTCGCCGCGAGTTGGCGCAGCAGCGCCAGCTTTTCGGCATCCGTTCCCTGCATGACGTAGAACTTTCCAGCCAGGCGCAGGATGGTGCCGTCTTCTCCCGTGTACGCCCAAAGGTTGATAACCACTTCCGGGTTCTCCAGCGGGTGCCCGGTTGCCTGCCGATGTTTCATGGGTAATCTCCGAACAGTCAGCGCTCGTGGGAGGGCGACAACCTGCCAACCGGAGGGTTGATTGATAGTCGTATTGATAGTCGACCATCGGCCTGTACAAAAAAAGCCCATGAAGACATGGGCTTAATCGATACTTCTGGCGGAGAGGGAGGGATTCGAACCCTCGGTAGGCTCACACCTACGCCTGATTTCGAGTCAGGTACATTCGGCCACTCTGCCACCTCTCCGTCGGGCGCGAATATTAGCACAGGAACGCCCGGCTGCACGGATCGCGAGCCTCGCCGCTGCAAGTTCTCTCCGCTCCCGCGCGCGGCAACCGCCAGCGGGCCGGTGCGCTCAGCTTGCCGGGATCGTCGCCATGCCGCCAAAATACGGCCGCAGCACCGCCGGAATGCCGATGCTGCCGTCGGCGTTCTGATAGTTCTCCATCACCGCCACCAGCGTGCGCCCGACAGCGAGGCCGGAACCGTTGAGCGTGTGCACCAGTTCGGTCCGGTTGCGCTCATTGCGATAGCGGGCCGCCATGCGCCGCGCCTGGAAGGCCTCGAAGTTGGAACATGAGGAGATCTCGCGATAGGCGCCCTGCGCCGGCAGCCAGACCTCGAGATCGTAGGTCTTGGCCGACGAGAAGCCCATGTCGCCGGTACACAGGGTGACCCGCCGGTACGGCAGGTCGAGCAGTTCGAGGATGCGCTCGGCGTGCTCGGTCAGTTCCTCGTGCGCCGCCTGCGACTCGGAAGGGGCGACGATCTGCACCAGTTCGACCTTGTCGAACTGGTGCTGGCGGATCATGCCGCGCGTGTCGCGACCATATGAGCCAGCCTCCGAGCGAAAACAGGGCGTGTGGCAGACGAGCTTCAGCGGCAGGTCGGCCGCCGCCAGTATCTCGTTGCGAACGATGTTGGTGACCGGTACTTCGGCGGTCGGAATCAGGTACAGGGGCTCGGCGTCGGGGCGCGGAATGCGGAACAGGTCCTCCTCGAATTTCGGCAGCTGCCCGGTTCCCGTCAGGCTGGCGGCGTTGACCAGATACGGCGAATAGACCTCCTGGTAACCGTGTTCGGCGGTGTGGGTGTCGAGCATGAACTGCGCCAGGACGCGGTGCAGGCGCGCCAGCGGACCGCGGATCAGGCAGAAGCGGGTGCCGGCGATCTTGGCAGCGGTGGCGAAGTCGAGCTGCGCCAGCTTCTCACCGAGGTCGACGTGATCCCTGACGGCGAACTCGAAGTCGCGTGGCATTCCCCAGCGCCTGACCTCGACATTGTCGGCATCGGAGCGACCGACCGGCACGCTTTCATGCGGCGGGTTCGGCAGCGTCGCCAGGAAGTCGTCGAGTTCCTTGAGCAAGCCCCCGAGGCGGGCCTCATTGGCCTCCAGCTCTTCCTTCAGCGCTGCCACCTGCTGCATCAGGGCAGCGGCATCGTCGCCGCGCACCTTGAGCGCGCCAACCTGCTTCGACAGGCTGTTGCGCGAGGCCTGCAATTCCTGGGTGCGCGTCTGCAGCTGCTTCCGCTCGCTCTCCAGCCGCTGGAAACCGGCGCGGTCGAGGGTGAAGCCACGGCTGGCGAGCCGTTCGGCGACGGCGTCGATGTCGTTGCGCAACAGCTGGATGTCAAGCATGCTCAGTCCCTGTCCTTTCTGGCCTGGCGATCGAGCTCGCGCAGATGGGCGAGTTTCTCGCCGATCCGGATCTCGAGCCCACGCGCCACCGGCCGATACCACTCGACGGCCGGCATGCCCTCCGGGAAATAGCTCTCGCCTGCAGCGTAGGCTTCCGGCTCGTCGTGCGCGTAGCGATAGTCCTTGCCATGACCGAGGGTCTTCATCAGCCGCGTCGGCGCATTGCGCAGGTGGTGCGGCACCGGCCGCGAAGCGTCGTTGCCGATGAAGGCGCGCGCGGCATTATACGCGAGGTAGCCGGCATTCGACTTGGCCGCCATCGCCAGGTAGAGGACGGCCTGCGCCAACGCCAGCTCGCCTTCGGGTGAACCGAGTCGCTCGAAGCTCTCGGCAGCGTCGAGGGCGATGCGCGCGGCACGCGGGTCGGCGAGGCCGATGTCTTCCCACGCCATGCGGACGATCCGTCGCGCCAGGTAGCGCGGGTCGGCACCGCCATCGAGCATCCGGCAGAACCAGTAAAGAGCCGCATCGGGCGAGGAACCTCGCACCGCCTTGTGCAGCGCTGAGATCTGGTCGAAGAAGGCGTCGCCGCCCTTGTCGAAGCGCCGCAGGCTCTGGGCCAGAGCCTGCTCGATGAAGGCGCCGTCGATGCCCGACGGCTGCGCCTCGCTGCATGCCGTGGCGATCTGCTCGACGACGTTCAGCAGGCGCCGCGCGTCGCCATCGGCGAAACCGACCAGCCGCGCCCGTGCCTCGTCGCTGACACTCATCCCGGGCAACGCGTGCCGCAAGGCACGGTCGAGGAGTTCGCCCATCTCTGCGACCGACAGCGGCTGCAGGACGTAGACCGCAGCGCGCGAGAGCAGCGCCGAGTTGAGCTCGAATGACGGATTCTCGGTCGTCGCGCCGACGAAGGTCAGCAGCCCACCCTCGACATAGGGCAGGAAGGCGTCCTGCTGCGCCTTGTTGAACCGATGCACCTCGTCGACGAAGAGGATCGTCCGCCGGTCACTCCGGGCGCGGCTGACTTCGGCTCTGGCGACCGCCTCGCGGATGTCCCTGACGCCGGCAAAGACGGCAGACAAGGCGATGAAGTCGGCAGCGAAGGCGTCCGCCATCAGGCGCGCCAGAGTCGTCTTGCCCACGCCGGGAGGGCCCCAAAGGATCATGCTGTGCGGCTGTCCGGACTGGAAGGCAATGGCCAGCGGCTTGCCGGGTCCGAGCAGGTGCGCCTGCCCGATCACTTCGGCCAGCGTCCGTGGCCGCAGTCGTTCGGCCAACGGCACGTGCGGGTGGTCTGCGGAAGACAGGCCGATCATCGTCATTTCCCTTCAGCAAACAAGCGGCACGACCGGTCCCGACAGACCGGCGGGGTCGGGTTGATCGACCGTGCCAGCCTGCATGTCAAGCGCTTTCCCGCCGCACGCCGACCGCCGCGCTGCGAACCGCACGGTACGTCGCGAGACCGTCGGCGGCAGGATGGGAAACGTGAAATCCCGCACGGCGGCGATCGCCGGCAAGCGTATCGTCACGGCATCGCTTCGGGCGGTCCTGGCAGGAGGAATCGAGTTGAAAACGCAGAGAGTCCGCAGTGGCAGTGACCGGCGCCAAGACGACCTCGGGCGCCCCGGAAAGCTACCGGAACGCCGGCGGCAACCCGAGCGCCGGTTGCCGGAGCTGAGCGAGGCCGCCGACATCTCTTTCGAGGGCTTCCAGTTGCTCCTCGCCGAACTCAAGGAATGTACCAGAAAGAAGCGATCCGCAGTGCGCGGTTGAATGACAACGCCCCTCGCGGGCTACGCTCGGAGCGACCTGCCGGGCAGTGGCAATGCACTGCCTGCGCCGTCCGCTCCACCAGAGTCGCTGCGGAACCGTGCAATTCCGCCAAGCGACCAGGAGGCCGAGCTTTCCACCGGGTCCCCGCCCGGTTTTTTTTTGCCGGCGCCAGAGCCGCGCGGACAGCCGCCGCCGTGCCGCCGGCGGGAAAGCCCGCGCAGCCCTACGCTGCCGGAGCAGGAGTGGCGAAGGCGTCGGTGACCGACTGCTCGAGCTCGCTGAACGCTTCACCGACATAGTCGCTCAGCCGCTCGAGATGCGGCAGTTCATCGGTCGCGATGAGGCCGAAGAACAGCCGACCGGCATAGCTGAAGAGCGTGATGTTGAGCAGATTTCCCGGCGGCAGCGTGCTGATCGGGTGCAGTTCCTCGATCCGCGCACCCTTGACGTAGAGATGATGCGGCGGACCGGGCACGTTCGAAACCAGCGTATTGCCGTTGGCCGGTGGCAGGCGGCCGCTCAGGTTGAGTTTCTCGGCGATCAGACCGACCAGCGAGGTGATCACCGTGTAGGACTCGATCGCCTCCGGTGCCACACTGTCGATCAGCGTGCGCACGTTGCGCAGCGAAAAACCGATGTTGCGCAGGCGGACGTAGGGGTCATCCGTGGGCGCCGACAGCTCGACCTGCACGAAGCCGATCTTGTTGCCAGCGCCCTCGTCACCCTCTCGCCGCAGGTTGACCGGCATCTGGATCGTGATCGGCGTCCGCAACGACACGCCCTCGTCGCGCAGGTAGCGGTGCAGGGCCCCATCGAGGCAGGTCAGCGCCACATGGTTCAGCGTCGAGCGTGTCCGCGCCCGGACGGCGTTCACCCGCTGCATGTCGACGCAGGCGGACGCGAACTGCCGACCGGAAGTCACCTGACCGGTCAACGGCGTGTTGCCATCGGCGGCGAACGGCAGCGAGATGGCGTTCTTCGTCAGCTTGACGCTCTCCAGCAGCATCATCGCCGCCAGACGGCCAACCCCGAGAACGCGTTTGCCGGCACCGAGCAGATCACCGAGCAGCGAGGTCGCCAGCTTTTCGCGCTCGCGCTGCAGCCTGCGCTCCGCGTGCCCGTGGCGGACCGACCACACCGGCCGCAGGTCGCCATCGTCAGCGCTTGTCGACAGCGATTCCGCCGCCCAGCGCATCATCGTCACGCCGTCTGCACAGGCATGGTGCATCTTCAGGTACAACGCGAAACGTGCACCTCTCAGACCGTCGATGACATGCAGCTCCCACAGCGGTCGTGAGCGATCGAGCATCGGCTGGTGCAGCTCGGCAACCAGCTGATAGAGGTCGCGCTGGCCGTTCCTGCCACGCCGCAGCCGATGGTAGAGGACGTGCTGCTCAAGGTCGACGGTCTCAGCCTGGCGCCAACTCGGCATCGACGTCAGCGAGAACTCGATCAGCCGATTGAACGGTGGCTGAACATCGGCACAGGCGAGCATCTCGCGGTGCAGATCACTGGCGAAAACACTCTTCGACCCGGCCGGTCTCCTGCAGATCATCAGTCCACCAACGTGCTTCGGGCTCTCGGCCGATTCGGCGATGAAGAAACCGAAATCGAGCAGGGAAAGCTTGTTCATGACGGTCTCCTTGCGGGTCGGGCGGGAATGCGGTCAGCACAACAATCGGGCGACACCTTAACACAGCCCCCGATTTCTGGCGGCCGGCGCGCAGTCGTTTAGTGTGCGTCCTCTAGCGATGCCGGCTAGACTCGTCGGCGTTGGCTGAGTGACGGACGGGCAGCGGCAGCGACCGGCGCTGCCCCCTCCCCGCTTGAGAGAGAGCCACGGGCATGCGGTCCGGACTCTTCCGCAGCGTCGCCGCCGGCGACGTGCAGCCAGGACCCCTGGGCAAACGCCGGAAATCCGGCATCCCGTTCGACGAAGGAGATTCAAATGAGCAACCCAAGCAGCAACCTGATTGATCGTATGCACGCCGAACAACTGCTGTCCCAGACTCGCGAAGGACTGCGCAGGCTCTGGTTGTGCGGTCTGGGCGCCTACTCGCTGGCGACCCGCAGCAGCATGCAGACCTTCGCGGCGCTGGTTCGTGAAGGCCAGGCGATGCAGCCGAAGGCGCGCCGGCAGATCGAGGAAACGTCGGCCGAACTGAAGAGCAGCGCGACGGCGACGATCGAGCGCGGCGAGCAACTCGTACGGGAGCGCTTTCTCAGACCGCTCGACTTCGTCATCCTCGCCACGCGGCGCGACATCGAGCAACTCTCGCTGCGCGTCATCCAGCTTAGCGCTGAAGTCCAGAAGCTGGCCAGCGGCAAGATCAAGTCGCTGGACAAACCGGCAGCCAAGGCCGAAGCGGGCCCAATCGTCGGCAGCGCCTGAGCGGCTGCGGCTGCGGCTGCGCCGGCAGCGCGGCGGCCGATCGCCGGCCGGCCGGCCGCGCAGCGCGCGCGTCGGACCGCTGTGGCGACGCGCGCCGCGCTCACTGTTGAACCTAGATTCCTCTGTTAGGTGATTACCACAATTACTCATACCGTCGAGGCTGGGCGGATCAAGATGTCC
>NZ_JAMTDQ010000115.1 GCF_023806635.1 Accumulibacter sp. | reverse complement strand
TCCGACACTGGACTTCGGATGATCTGCAGACTTGCGGGTAAAGGGCAGGGCTAGGGCCCATCGGCGTCAACGCCCGGCTCGGCCGGAACCGCCGGGCAAGCGTCATCCAACTCCGGCGCGGGCCGGAGTACGCCGCCGGATGGCATCGTCGACGCCGCCGCGCCGACGGACAACCAGCGCAGCAGCGTCGCCTGCAGAACGACCGGATCGACCGGCTTGGCAATAAAGTCGTTCATGCCGGCATCCAGGCAGCGTCGACGGTCCTCGTCGAAAGCGTTGGCCGTCATCGCCACGATCGGGACCGTCTCCCGGCCCGGCATGGCGCGGATCGCCCGGGTTGCCGCCAGCCCATCCAGTACCGGCATCTGTACGTCCATCAGGATCAGGTCGTAGCTTCGGCTGCGCACCTTCGCCGCCGCTTCACTGCCATTCTCCGCCGTATCGACGGCGAAACCGACATCCTCGAGCTGCTCGAGAGCGACCTGCCGATTGATCGGGTGGTCCTCCACCAGGAGCAGCCGGGCACCCCTGCAGAGCCGGCGCAGAGCCCTGTCCGACTCGTCGGCGCCGACGGCGGGAGCGACCGGCGCGATGCCGTGGCCTCGCTGCAGGCGGGCGGTGAACCAGAAGGTGCTGCCCTCGCCGGGCGCACTCTCGACGCCGGCCTCGCCACCCATCAGCGCGGCCAGCCGCCGGGTGATCGCCAGTCCCAGACCGCTCCCGCCGTGGCGGCGGGTGGTCGTCGCATCTGCCTGCTCGAAGGCGTCGAAAATTCGCCCCTGGTCGGCGGGGGAGATGCCGATGCCGCTGTCGCGCACTTCGAAGCGGACGCGCAGCGAGTCGCCATCGTCCGCCAGCAGCTGCGCCGCCAGGATGATGCTGCCGCGCTCGGTGAACTTGACGGCATTGCCGGCATAGTTGAGCAGCGCCTGCCGCAGCCGGGTCGCGTCGCCTCGCAGCCACAGCGACCTGCCGGCGCAGTCGACCCCGGCGAGCACGCCTTTCGCCTGCGCGGCGTCGGCGATCAGCGAACGGACCTGATCCAGCAGCGCGGGCAGGGCAAAGTCGCTTTCCTCCAGCCGCAGCTTGCCGGCCTCGATCTTCGACAGGTCGAGGACGTCATTGATGACGCTCAACAGGTGGCGTCCGGCGGTGTCGATCTGTTTCAGCCAGCCGTCCTGCCTGGGCGTGACGCCGGAACGGCGCAGCAGATGGGTCAGGCCAAGGACCGCGTTCAGCGGCGTGCGGATCTCGTGACTCGTGTTGGCGAGGAAGACGCTCTTGGCGCGGTTCGCGGACTCGGCCCGCTCGCGGGCTTCGGCCAGCTGCCCGGTGCGCTCGGCGACCAGTTCCTCGAGATGGTGGCGATGCCGGTCGAGTTCCTCGCCGAGCCGCTTCCTTTCGGTGATGTCTTCCTTGACGGCGACGTAATGGGTGATGCGCCCGTCCGCCTGGCGAATCGGCGTGACGATGGCAAACTCGAAATACTCGCTGCCATCCTTGCGCCGGTTGTGGAATTCACCCCGCCAGAGATGGCCGCTGGTGAGCGCCTGCCACAACGCCGCATGCGTCGCAGCAGGCGTCTTGCCGCAGTTCAGGATGCGCGGGTTCTGGCCCAGGACCTCTGCGCGAGCATAGCCGGTGGTGCGCACGAACGCTTCATTGACGTATTCGATGCGCCCGTCGAGGTCGGTGATGACGATGCTCTCGGGACTCTGCTCCACCGCCAGCGACAGCGGCCGCAAACGCTTCTCGAAAGCCTTGCGCTGCGTGATGTCGAGCGCCGTGAAGGTGACGCCCTTGCCGTGGTCGCCCGGCTCGAAGGGACAGGACGACAGAAAGACGTCGATCATCGTGCCGTCCTTGCGTCGCCAGCGCGTTTCGACCATACCCAGACCGTGCTCGGCCATCTGGCGGTACTTTTCCTCGCCGACGTAGCGGAATTCCTCTTCCGTCGCGTACAGCAGGCGCGAGCCGAAGCCGATCAGCTCGTCGCGGCTGTAGCCGGTCATCTCGAGGATGCGCGGATTGACCTCGTGGAAGACGCGATCGACGACCACGCCGATGCCGATCGGCGCCGCCCGGATGATCGCGCGCAGTTGCGCCTCGCTCTCGTGCAGGACATCCTGCGCCCGCTTGCGCTCGCTCAGGTCGGTCACCACGACGCTGAACGTCGTCGTGGAACCGGCAGGCAAGGTCCCGAACGCCAGCCGCATCGGCAGCGTCCTGCCATCGCTGGCACGCCCGCTCAGCTCACCGCTGCTGCAGCCGCTGTGCGCCGCCTGCAGCAGGGCACGCAGCGCCGGGCGGGCCGGCGGGTCGACGAAAGTCTCGAGCGACGAGCCGGCGACGCTGTCCGCCGCCATCCGGAAGATCTCGGCGAAGCGCCGGTTGGCATACAGGATCGCCGCGTCCGCCGAGAGCACGGCCATCCCGTCGCTGATACGGTCGACCAGCAGGCGCCAGGTGTCCGGCGACGACAGGGCGGCCCGCGCGTCCGCCGACGCCACTTCGCGCGGAGCACCATCGCCACTGGCCGCCAGGCCGGTCATGCAAATTCTCCAGGTTGCGTCGCTGCAACGGCTCGCCCGCGAGCGAGGGACCGCCAGGGTTCAACGGATGCGGGGCGCTCCCCCTTCGCCTGTGCGACGCAAGGACCGCCGTCGCAGTGCTTTTCGGAGCCGGTCAATCATCACTCATTCGCGGGAAAAAATCCATCAGTTTGATCTGGTATTTCGGCTCGCTTCGCGCAGGATCGCCAGCGCCCGTTCGTAATCGAAGCGATCGATGTCTCGCCCCAGCTTCGTCGCCGCGTCAATGCCCAGGGCCGCCTGCAACAGTGGCGCAGTGCTGCGGAACGTGTCACCGGCACGCATGTCGTCGGCCGACAGCAGAGCTTCGAGTTCAGCCAGCGCCGAACGGGCACGCGGCCAGTCCTCATCGGCAGGGGGCACCTCCGCCGCGGCCGGCAGCGCGGCGCGCAAGGCAGCCGACAGCGCGCCCTGCGCCGCCTCGACCTCGGCCAGCCGCCGCCCGGTCTCTGCCGCCGACCGCTCCGTGCGCAGCGCCTCCTCCAGTTCCGCCGCCAGCGTCTGCACGTGGACGGCGCCCAGCGCACCAGCCGCACCGCGCAGCGAGTGCGCCAGGCGACGCGCCGCCACGAGATCGCCGGCGGCCAGGCAGCGCCGCAGTTCCCCGCCGTCCTCGGCGCCGGACTCGGCGAAGCGGCGCAGCAACCGCAGGTAGGTGTCCGAACGGCCACGGACGCGCTCGAGCCCCAGATGCGGATCGAAACCGGGAATCGCCGCCAGTCGCTGCGACAGGTCGGCCGCCACTTCGGCAGCCGGTTCGGCGTCGGCAGCGGCGTCCGGCACGCTGCGCTCACTCAACCAGCGGAGGATCGTCGCGAAAAGGACTTCCGGCTCCACCGGCTTGCCGACATGGTCATTCATGCCGGCATCCAGACAGCGCCGCCGGTCCTCCTCGAAGGCATTGGCGGTCATCGCCAGGATGGGAACGTGTTCGCGACCCGCCAGCGCGCGGATCGACCGGGTCGCCTGCAGTCCGTCCAGCACCGGCATCTGCACGTCCATCAGGATCAGATCGTAGGCCGTCCTGCGCGCCAGATCGACCGCCTCGGCGCCGTCGTGCGCGACGTCGACCAGCAGGCCGACTTCCTGCAGCAGGCCCAGCGTCACTTCCTGGTTGATCGGATTGTCCTCCGCCAGCAGCAGGCGAGCACCACGGTGCCGTTGCGCCAGCGCGTCCTCGGCGCTCTGCTCCGGAAGCGGATCCGCCGCTGGCGGGGGCATGCCGTGGCACTTGTCGAGAGGGACGACGAACCAGAACGTACTGCCCTGACCGGGCTGGCTGCGGACACCGAGGGTGCCGCCCATCAGTTGCACCAGCCGCCGGTTGATCGACAGGCCGAGACCGGTTCCACCGAACTGGCGGGTCGTCGAACTGTCGCCCTGCTCGAAGTCGCGGAACAACCGCTCCTGCTCCATTGGCTCGATACCGGGGCCGGTGTCCTCGACTTCGAAACGCACCTGCCAGCCGCTGGCAGTCTCCTCGAGGGCCTGCACCCGCAGCGTGATCGAGCCGCGGTCGGTGAACTTGACGGCGTTGCCGGCGAAGTTGATCAGGATCTGCCCCAGGCGCAGCGAGTCGCCGCGCAGCCTGCCCAGGAGCGGATCGACTTCGCTGACGAGCGCCAGTCCCTTGGCTCGCGCTCCGTTGCCGATCAGGACGAGGACCGGGGCCACGATCTCGTCGATCGCGAACTCGGACTGATCGAGTTCGAACTGCCCCGCTTCGATCTTCGACAGATCGAGCACGTCGTTGACCACCCCGAGCAGGTGATCGGCGGCGGCGCCGATCTTGTCCAGCTGCTGGCGCAGCTTCGGGTCGCTCGCCCGGCGCCGCGCCAGGTACGTCATGCCCAGAATGGCGTTGAGCGGCGTGCGAATCTCGTGGCTCATGTTGGCAAGAAACGTGCTCTTCGCCCGGCTGGCCGCTTCCGCGGCATTCTTGGCAACGGCCAGGGCCGCATCGGCGCGGCGACGCATGACGATGCGCCAGAGATCATCGCCGATCAGCTGCAGTTCGCGCTCGTCCGAACCGTCGTAATCAGTGGCCTTGTTGCCGACACCGAACAACACCCGCACCCGGTCATTCTCGATGATCGGCACGCCGAGGTGACGGATCAGGTGCGCATGGCCCGGCGGGTAACCCTGCCGCCCGAGCAGGCTCTGGTAGTCATTGTGTACCACGGCACGGCGCAGCCGGGCCGTGTCGGCCCAGACACCGGCCATCGAGATCGGGTAGTGGCTGTCGTAGGCGGCGGTGCAATGCTTCAGGGTCGCCGCCGACCAGGTGTAGAGCTGGATCGTCTCCTGATCCTCGTTGACCAGGTGCAGGTAGCCGATCTCGCTCTCGGTCAGGCGTACCGCTTCCTCGATGCCGCGCTGCAGGAGCTCGCGTTCGCTCAGCCGCTCGGCCTGCTGGCTCATGTCGAACATTGCCTTGAGCCGCAGGTCGCTGATCAGCAGTCGCCGGTTGGCGGCCTCGAGCCGCGCCGTCCGCTCCGCCACCAGTTCTTCCAGATGGTGGCGGTGCTGCTCGAGCTCGGCAGCGACCTGCCTGCGCTCGCTGATGTCCTGGAAGGTCCCGGTGAGAAAGGTTTCCCCGTGGTGCTCGGCGCGGCCGACGCAGCGCAGCTCGGCCCAGAAGCGGCGTCCCGACGCGGCGATCATTTCGCACTCCAGGCGGAAGGTCGTTCCACGGGCCCAGCTTTCCTGCAGGTGCTGGCGGACCGTGTCGCGGCATTCCGGCGCGTAATAGCGCAACCCCTCCTCCAGCGTCGCCGGTGGTTGACCCCGGGGATGCTCGACGAGCCAGAAGACCTCGTCCGTCCACAGCACCGTGTTCGTCAGCGGATTGGCCTTCCAGCCGCCGACGCGGGCAATGGCCTCGCTCTCGCGCAGGAACATCGTCGCATCCCGCAACGCCGTCTCGGCGCGCTTCTGCTCGCCGACGTCACGCCAGATGGCGAGGAAATAGTCGCGCCCGTGCAGACGAATCACCCGCACGCTGACCTGCACATCGAGAATGCGACCGTCCTTGCAGCGGTGGCGGGTGTCGAAACACGCGCTGCCGGCGGCGAGCACCTGCGCACACAGCGCCCGAATCTCCGCCTCGCCTCGATTCGCCTCGATCACCGCCAGCGGCATCCCGAGCAACTCCTCGCGGCTGTAGCCGAGCATCCGGCACGCCCCGCCGCCGACCTCGGCGAAGCAAAGCGTCTGCGCATCCACCAGATCGATCGCCTCGGCGGCCTCGTTGACGATCGTTCGATACAGCTCCTCCCGCTCGCGCAAGGACTCCTGCGTCGCCCGACTCTCGGTGATGTCGTGGGCAATGCCGAGGATGCCGATCAGGCGGCCGTCGCTGGCGTGCATCGGCGTCTTGATCGTCTCGAACAGCCCGCGACGACCGTCGGCGGCAAAGGTGAGCCATTCCTCGTTGACGCGCGGGCCGCCGGCGGTGACGGCCGCCCGGTCGTTCGCCCGGAAGAACTCGGCCAGTTCCCGAGCGACGAAATCGTCGTCGCTCCGGCCGACGATCTCCGCTTCACTGGCGGCGAACAGGCGCTCGAAGGCGGGGTTGCACGCCAGGTAGACGCCCTGCGGATCCTTCAGCCAGACCAGGTCGGGGATGGTCCGGATCAGCGTCCGCAGATGGGCCCGTTCGAGTTCCAGCGCGCGCTGCGCGCCGTTCCGCTCGGTGACGTCGCGGAAGCTCCAGAGGCGCGCCCGCTGCCCGTCGAGAGGGAAGGCGCGCGTGAAGCGTTCGAAGACCCGGCCATCCCTGAACTCGAGGATGTCCCAGCGACTTTCGTCGCTGCGGTAGAGTGTCTGCACGTCCTGCAGGAACGCCTCGGGCTGTGACAACTGGTCGAGCACGTGGCCGAGCAGCCGCTCGTCCTGCCCGGCAGCCATCAGTTCCTCCGGAACCCGCCACGTATCCTGGAAGCGGCGGTTGACGTTCAACACCGACCCGTCGTCAGCGACGACCAGGATGCCGTCGGCAGTCGAATCCAGGGTGGCGCGCAACAGGGCTTCGCTCCGCTGCAGCGCCTTCTGCTGCCGCAGCGATTCCGTGACATCACGCGCGACGCCGATCAGCGCCGGCCGACCGTTCCAGCGACCGGTGGCGACGCGGGTGTCGACCGCCACCAGGGTGCCGTCCGCCTTCCGCAACGGCAGTGAGCAATGCCCACCCGCGCCGGCGAAGATCCCGGCCACGACGCGCCGGCATTCGTCACGCGCTTCGGGAGGATGAACCGTCGACACCGGCTGGCCGAGCAGTGATTCACCATAGCCCAGCCCTTCGGCCACGGCCGCGTTGTAGAACAAGATGCGACCTTGCGCATCGAGCACGAACACGTGATCGGTGATGGCGCCGAACAACCCCTCCAAGTCGTGCCACTGGCTGGCGGCCTTCTCCTGGCTCTGGAGATTCTCGAGCGCCATGGTGAACTGCCGCGCCAGCGTCTCCAGCGCCGTCAGGGTCAACGGCCGCACCGCCCCCGTTTGCCTGCTCGCCAGGTTGAGGCAGGCAACCGGCTCGCCGCCGACGTGGATCGGCAGGACCAGCAGCGAGACGATGCCCTCCTCGATCAGCTCCGGTCTTGCAACCAGCGACGAATCGGTGCAGAAATCCTGCGGCGGTACGCAACTGCAGCGCAGACGGCCCTCGCGGATCACCTCTGCCTGCGGTGAATCGGCAGCCAGATGACGCACCTGGGCGAGGAAGGTTGCGGACAGTCCCCGCTCGACCAGCAGCCGATAGCCGCCGTCCGGCTCGCGCCAGTAAAGCCCGCCGCCGTCCAGCTCGGGCAGGCACAACGCGCTGTCCAGGATCTGCGGCAGCAACGTCGCACGATCCGGCCCCAGCGCGAGCGCTCCGGCAAAGTCGTGCTGTGTCTGCAGCAGCAACTCGGCATGCTTGCGCTCCGAGATGTCGATCATCGTGCCAGCGGTCAGCAGCGCCTGCCCCGCCGCGTCGCGCCGCAAGACGCGGCCGCGCGCGTTGAACCAGATCCATCGTCCGTCCGCCGTGCGCAGGCGATACTCCGCCTCGTACAACCGGGCGTCGTGTGCCAGCAGCGTCGCCTCGACCTGCGCCAGCACCGCTGGCCTGTCGTCCGGATGGATCAGGTCGAGCCACGCCTGCATGCCGGCTGGAACCATTTCGCGGCCATGGCCCATGAGCGAGCACAGGTGGGCATTCCAGACGCAGCGATCGGCAGCGTGGTCGTATTCCCAGACGCCGATGCCGGCGGCGTCGAGCACCCAGTCCAGCGACGACTGCAGTTCGGCTGGCGCGCCGCCGGACGCGGCCCGGCGCGCCGTGTACCCGGACAGCTCAGCGTCGAACGAGGGCGTCATCGGATGGCTCGCTGCCGGACCACGTGCGGATCACGCGGGCGCGACCGGCGGACGCTGTCGAGGCGCGGCGACGCGGCACCGACTCAGGCATCGGCCCGGCTTCTGACCCGGCCCTCGACCCGGTCCAGTTTCGCCAGCAGCGTCTTCTCGTCATCGCCATAGCGTTCGGCAACCGCCAGGAAGCTGTCGAATGAAGAGAGAAAGACCTCGACCACGTTCGGATCGAAATGTCGTCCACTCTCGGCAGCGATGATCTCGCGTGCCTGGTCGGGCGGCATTGCCGCCTTGTAGACGCGCCGCGTGATCAGCGCGTCGAAGACATCGGCCAGTGCCATCAGGCGAGCCGGGATCGGGATCGCGTTCCCGGCCAGTCCTTCCGGGTAACCGCTGCCATCCCAGCGCTCGTGGTGGTAATGGGCGATTTCCTTCGCCAGGGCGAGGAACTCGACCGGCTGTTCGGCGTCGCTCTCCGCATGCTCGATGGCCTCCCTGCCCATCCTGGCGTGCGTCTGCATGATCGCCCACTCGTCGGCATCCAGCTTGCCCGGCTTCAGCAGAATGTGGTCGGGGATGCCGACCTTGCCGATGTCGTGCAGCGGCGCCGACTTCGCCAGCAGTTGAATGTTGCGATCGCTCATGAACGCGGCGTAGCCCGGATGATCGCGCAACCCGATGGCCAGGATGCGCATGTATTCCTGCGTGCGGCGCAGGTGATTGCCGGTTTCCGGATCCCGCGTCTCGGCCAGTCGCGCGAGGGCATGGATCGTGATGTCCTGGACGACCTGGTTCTCGGCCATGCGCCGGGCGATTTCGGCCTCGAGGAACGTGTTCTGGTCGCGCAACCAGTCACGCGCCCGCTTCAGCTCGAGCTGGGTACGAACACGGGCCAGCACGATCAGCGGCCGCAGCGGCTTCGAGATGTAATCGACCGCCCCGATCTCCAGACCGTAATGCTCGTCGACGGCCGTATCCAGCGCCGTCACGAAGATGACCGGGATGTCGCTCGTTCGCGGATCCGCACGCAGGCTGGCCAGCACGGCATAGCCGTCCATGTCCGGCATCATCACGTCGAGCAGGATCAGGTCCGGCTTTGGCGCGGAAACCGCGATGCGCAGCGCGGCGCGGCCCGAATTGGCCACCCGCACCCGATAATCCGGTTGCAGCAGTTCGCCGAGAACCGCCAGGTTCTCCGGAGTGTCATCGACAACCAGGAGCGTCGCCTTCGCTTCGGTCGCCAACAAGCCATTCGAATTCACGCGTCACTCCCCGGTATCACCGCCCGCCCATCGCACCGTCGATGGGAAATGCAAGCGCAGCGGGCCGAGTTTAGGACGCCGGCCCGGGTGCGTCAACCACGAACGGAAGGTCCAGCGGCTCTGCCGGGGAACGGCAAAACGCTGACTTTTCAGGGGCCGCCAGGCCAGCCGCGAAGCGTCATCGACGAGCTGCTGGCGCATCGGCGGCCCGGTGCATCCGGGCCTCTGCCCCGTCCTGGCCGTCGACCGGTCCGCGGAGCCGTGCATGCGCTTCGTCGCCCCCGGTTCGCTGCCGGCGCCCGGCGGCAGGCTCGGCGCTGCGACGCCGGGCCGCTGCGACAGCCGCCGGATCCGTGCTTGGCCGGTCCCCTGGAGTCGTACTATCATTCGCTTCCTGGAACGGCGCTGCGGCGCCGCCCCGATGGAGATCCTTCGTGCAGCAAGTGCCTTTCGCCCCCCGCTTGCCGCGCGCCCACGCATTGCGCGGGCGGCCAGAGTGGCAGGGCCAGTCAGCGGTGCCTGCGTCGCCGGCATGCGCGCCCTGAACGGCATCCGGATGCCCGGCCTGGCAGCGATCCTGGCGACCTTGCTGATCGCGACCGGCGCCGTCCAGGCGGCTCCCGATCGCCAGGCCGTTCTCGTGCTGGGTTCGTACCACGCCGGCTTCGCGTGGACCGACGCCCAGGTCGAGGGGATCACGTCGGTACTCGAGGAGAGCCGCCTGCGGCCGGAGATCTTCCTGGAGCACCTGGATGTCCTGCGACTGCCTGCCCCCTACGACGAGCGCGGCTTCGCCGACCATCTGGCGCGCCGCTACCGCTCGCAGCGCTTCGACCTGATCATCGCCACCGATGACGCGGCCGTTTCCTTCCTCGCCCGGCATCAGCCCTCGCTCTTCGCCGCCACGCCGGTCGTCTTCAGTGATGCGGCGGCCTTCGATGCGACGGCCTTGCCGCCGGGGATGGCGATCACCGGGGTGATGGAACGGATCGACATCCCGTCGACGCTGCAGGTGGCTCGGCACCTGCGACCCAGGGCCGCGCAGGTCGTGGTGTACGCCAACCGTGCCGATACCGGTACGGGTTTCGACCATGCCCGCGACGTCCTCGGCACGCTGCAGACGAACATACCGATCCGCATCAGCTACGATCTGCAGCTCGAGGAGATCGTCGCCAGCGCCGCTGCGCTGTCGGCGGCGGACATCGTCTTCGTCCTCGCCTCCGCCCATGACGCCGCGGGCAAGCGACACGGTCCGACGGAAGTCATCGCACGCGTGAGCGCCGCCTCGCCGGCGCCGCTGTTCGACATCACGAGCCATCGCGTGCGCGCCGGCCTGACCCTCGGCGGCAAGGTCGAGGACGGCGGCGAAGTCGGTCGGCTCGCGGCACGGATGGCGGTACGCATCCTCGAGGGCGAGGACGCGCGCAGCATTCCGGTGCAACAGGCACCGCTGGCCTACGTCTTCAACCATGGCCAGATGCAGCGCCACGGCATCGAGGAGTCTGAACTTCCCGCCGGAAGCATCGTCGTCGGCAAACCGCCGACGCTCTACGAGCAGCATCGCGGCACCGTCCGGGTGACGGCGGGCGTAGTCCTCGCCTTGAGCCTGGCGGTTCTCCTGCTGGTCAACAACATCCGGCGGCGCCGGGGCGCCGAGAGATCCCTGCTCGCCTCCAGCACCCTGATCAACGCCATCAGCGAGACGCAGGCCCTGTACATCGCCGGCGCGGAACCCGGCGTGGTCTTCGAGCGCATGTTGTCCTCCCTGCTGGCAATGACCGAAAGCGAGTACGGCTTCATCGCCGAGATATGCCGCAACGAGGACGGGTCGCCCTTCCTGCGCCCGCAGGCGATCACCAACATCGCCTGCAACGACGAGACGCGGGCGCTGTACGCGACGCAGGCGCCACAGGGGCTGGAGTTCCGCAACCTGAAGACGCTCGTCGGCGCCGTCATGACGACCGCACGACCGGTGATCGCCAACGATCCCGACACCGATCGACGGCGACACGGCCGTCCGCCCGGCCATCCGCCACTGCACTCGTTCATGGGACTGCCCTTCTTCCGTGGCGACGAACTCGTGGGAATGGTCGCTGTCGCCAACCGCCCCGGCGGCTACGCCGAGCATCTGGCGAGCCAGCTCGCCCCCTTCCTCAACCACTGCGCGAGTCTCACCGAGGCCGTGCGCGAAAACAGGAGACGTCGCGACGCCGAAGCGGCACTGAGGAGCAACGAGGAACGACTGCGCCTCGCCCTGGTGGCGGGGAATCTCGGCTTCTACGACCTCGACCTCGGCACCGGCAAGGCGGTGCTCAGCGCCGAGTATGCGAGCATGCTGGGCTACGCCGACGGCGAACTGGAGCTGGATGCGACGACCTGGCTCGAGCGCGTGCACCCGGACGACCGCGACCTCGCCGGACGGACGTTGCAGGAGTGCATCGCCGGCACGCGCAGCGAATATCAGCTGGAGTACCGGCTGCAGACCAGGTCGGGTGAATGGCGGTGGATTCAATCGGTCGGCAGGGTGGTCGCCTGCGACGCGCAGGGGCGGCCGCTCAGGCTGCTCGGCACGCACGCCGACATCAGCCGCCGCAAGCAGTCGGAAGAGATGCTCGAGCTGACCAGCCTCTCGGTCGAGCACGCCTCCGACGCCATCTTCTGGCTGGACGGGGACGGCCGCTTCGTCCATGCCAACGAGCAGGCCTGCCGTTCGCTCGGCTACACGCGCGCAGAGCTGCTGCGGCTGCACCTGCGGGATGTCGATGCGGACCGCAGCGAAGCGGACTGGCACGAATCGGCGCCAGGCGCGGGAGTGGCGGCCTCGCTGCGCGCGAGCACGCGGCACCGGCGCAAGGACGGCAGCACCTTCCCGGTCGAAGTATCGTCGCGAACCATCGCCTTCGGCGGACGGGTCTACGGCTTCGCCTTCGTGCGCGACGTCTCCGCGCGCAGGCGTGCCGAAGAAGCGGTGCGCCAGAGCGAGCAACGCCTGCTGCAGGCGATCCGCGTCTCCGGGATCGGCATCTTCGACCACGATCACCGCGCCGGAACGATCTACTGGTCGCCCGAGTTGCGCGCCATGTTCGGCTGGGAAGCCGACGAGCCGCGCAGCGTCGATTCGTTCATCGAGGCCGTTCATCCCGACGACCGTGGGCCCGCCCTGGCGGCCATCCAGCGCGCCCACGACGCGAGCGGCGACGGTCAGTACGAAGCCGAGTACCGCATCGTTGGCCGCTCCGGCGTCGTCCGCTGGGTGCTGGCGATGGGGCAGACGTCGTTCGCCGGCGACGGTGAATCGCGTCAGCCCCTGCGCACGGTCGGCGCCGCCCTCGAGATCACCGCCCGCAAGCAGGCCGAGGAGGCGCTCCGGCGTGCGAACGAGGAACTCGACGAGCGCGTCCGGCTGCGGACCGAGGAACTCGCCTCCTCCAACGCTCAGCTGCGGGAAGCACTGGACACCTTGCGGCGTGCGCAGGACGAACTCATCCGCAGCGAGAAGCTGGCCTCGCTGGGCTCGCTGGTGGCCGGCGTGGCGCACGAGATGGGGACACCACTGGGCAACAGCCTGCTGGTGGCCACCACCCTGTCCGAGAAGACACGCCAGTTCTCGCAGGTGGCGGAGGGCGCCAGCCTGTCGCGCACGGCGCTGCGGGACTTCGTCGCGGTTGCCATGCAGGCCACCGGCCTGATCGAGCGCAGCCTCCTGCAGGCGAACGACCTGATCGGGCACTTCAAGCAGGTCGCCGTCGACCAGACCAGCGCGCAGCGCCGGCGCTTCGACCTCGCGACGACGGTCGCCGAGATCGTCGCCACCCTGCAACCGCAGTACAGGAAGACGCCGCATCGCCTGCGGGTCGACATCCCGGAAGGCATCGTCATGGACAGCTTTCCCGGCCCGCTGGGCCAGGTCATCACCAACCTGGCCACCAATGCGCTGCTGCATGGTTTCGCGCAGGCCGCCGCGGGCCTGCTCGAGATCGCGGTGAGCCAGCCGCGCGACGGACGCCTGACGATGACGGTCAGCGACAACGGTTGCGGCATTGCCGCCCAGCACCTGCCGCGCATCTTCGATCCGTTCTTCACGACCCGCCTCGGCCAGGGCGGCAGCGGCCTTGGCCTGCACATCGTCTACAGCATCGCCACCCGCGTGCTCGGTGGCCGCATCGAGGCGCGCAGCACACCCGGCACGGGAACCACCTTCGTCCTCGACCTGCCGCTGCAGGCCCCGGACGCGCAGCCCGCAGCAGCCACCTGGGGCGCCGTACCGCGTTGAGATGGCGCCCCCCGCGCGGCGCCCGCTGCCGGCACGCCGGCAGCCGCGGGGCGGCAGCAGCGCCGCCGCCGCTGCCCCGCCGACGGAACTAGCGATTCACATCGACCACCACCCGCCCGCGCACCTTGCCGGCGAGCAGCTCACCGGCGACCGCCACCGCCTCGCCGAGGCCGATCTCGCGCGTCATCGCCTCGAGCCGGCGGGGATCGAGGTCGCTCGCCAGGCGTTGCCAGGCCTCTTCGCGCACCGGCAGCGGCGCCATCACGCTGTCGATGCCGTAGAGCGTCACGCCGCGAAGGATGAACGGCGCCACCGTCGCCGGGAAATCCATCCCGCCGGCGAGGCCGCAGGCGGCGACCGCGCCGCGGTAGCGCGTCGTCGCGCAGGCGTTGGCGAGCGTGTGGCTGCCGACGGTATCGACCACCCCGGCCCAGCGTTCCTTGCCGATCGGCTTGCCGGGCGCCGACAGCTCGCCGCGATCGATCACCGCCGCCGCGCCGAGCGCGCGCAGGTGGTCGGCGTCGCCGAGGCGACCGGTCGACGCGACCACCTGGTGGCCAAGCCCGGCGAGCAGCGCGATCGCCACGCTGCCGACACCGCCGTTGGCGCCGGTCACCAGGATCTCGCCGTCGCCCGGCCGCAGCCCGTGCTTCTCGAGCGCCAGCACGCAGAGCATCGCCGTGTAGCCGGCGGTGCCGATCGCCATCGCCTGCCGCGGCGAGAACGCTACCGGCAGCGGCAGCAGCCACTCGCCGCGCAGCCGCGCCTGCTCCGCCAGGCCGCCGCAATGCGTCTCGCCGACGCCCCAGCCGTTGAGCAGCACCTGGTCGCCGACCCGCCAGCGCGGATGCGAACTCTCGCTGACGCTGCCGGCGAGATCGATACCCGGCACCATCGGGAAACGGCGGACGACCGGCGCCTTGCCGGTGATCGCCAGGCCATCCTTGTAGTTGAGCGTCGACCAGGCGACGCGCACCGTGACATCGCCGGCCGGCAGCACGGCGTCGTCGATCTCCTGCAGGCGCGCCCGGTAGCCCGCCTCGTCCCTGTTGATGAGGATTCCCCTGAACATGCTGACTCCTTCCCGTCTGAAAAGACCCTCTCGCCGGCGGCCGCCCGGCCCCGCCGCCGGCCCTGCCGGCCCTGTCGGCCGCGCGTCAGGCGCCGCCGGCCGCCGCCTCGTCCGGCTCGGGCGCGATCGCCTGCTGGTAGAGATCGACCACCCGCGCGGCGATCCGCTCCGGCCGGGCGTGCGCGCCCTGCGCCTCGAGTACCGCCTGCACGATGCCGGCGAGCACCGCCGCATCGATCGCACTGCCAGCGCCCGCCGCCGCGCCACGCGCGGCGTAGGCGCCCTGCCCCGCGTTGACCGCCGGCGCGCCACCGGCGAGCCAGCCGAGGCCGACGCCGGCCGCGGCGGCGATCGCCGCCGCCTTGTCGAGCGGCGGCATGCGGCCATGCTTGAGGTAGGTGCGCAGCACCGATTCGGAAAGGCCGCAGCGGCGGGCGAAAGCCGCCACCGGCTCGCTGCCGATCAGCAGGCGCAGGCGTGTCGGCAGCAGCGCGGCGGCGGCCGCCGCAGCAAGCTTCGGGTCGTCCGTCGCGCCCGTGAAGGGGTCGCCGTCAATCATCGTCGGGCAATAAAAAAATTCATTCGCAAGAAATATTGACAGCTCGTAACATCTTGTCGAGAATGCCGCCGACAGCATAGCAGGAAACAGCCAGCCTGCGCGGCTTGCAGCGGCACCCTTCGCCACCACTCGCCACCATTCACGCTTCGCGCCCTTTCGCCCTTTCGCCCTTTCGTCGCTTGCCTTTTCGCCGTTCGCCACCTGGCGCCACGCGGACGGCAGCGGTGGCGGGCAGCGGCAGCGAAGGAGGCAGCGATGCGGCAGGCAAGGCCGCTGCGACCCGCTGGCAGGAAGCGTTGCGATCAGGGGGAAGTCGCCATGCGCCGCTCTGCAAGACCGCACCAATCGGCGCTACACCCGCCGGGGCCGCCACTCAGGCCACTGCTCGAGGCCATCCGCCAGGCCTGGCGCAGATGCGTGGCGGAAGTCACCGCCCGCGACCGACCGCCCGCCGCGACTTGGCGCCCCGCGCCGGCAACACCTGCGTCGCGCCTGCATTGCGAAGCGCTCGAACCACGGCTGCTGCTTTCCGGCGATCTGCCCGTCGCAACCATTCCGGTCGCCGCCGCCGTGGCGAGCGCGCCGCTGGCGGCCGACGACACCCAGCCAGCGGCCGTTCGCGTCGTCATCGCCGCAGCGGCGGCCGGCCCCGGCAGCGGCCCGGCACCCAGCGGGGCCGCTGCAGCGGACCGGCTGCTCGACGCCGACTTCGACGCCGACGGCCGCGCCGACCTGCTGCAGATCAGCCGGCGCGCCGACGGCATGGCCATCGCCCGAGCGTGGCTCGCCGCCGGAGATGGTTTCAGCGGCGGCGAAGCGGTGGTGCTCGGCCCCTGGCTGGCCGACAGCCGTTTCCTCGTCGGCGACATCGATGGTGACGGTCGCAGCGACCTCGGCGAGATCCGCCAGGCCGCCGGCAGTCTGGCGGTCGCCCACACCTGGCTGATGCGCGACAGTGGCCTGCAGCCGGCCGGCCAGAGCGCCTTGCTGGCCTACCCCGCCGATACCCACTACACCCTCGGCGACAGCGATGGCGATGGCCTCGCCGACCTCGCCGTGCTCGAAGTCCGCGGCGACGGCCGCAACCGGTTCAACGTCTGGCGAAACGACGGCTCGACCTTCCAGCTTTGGGCTCTGCTGGATACCTGGCCGCAGAACCTGACCGACACACGGACGCTGACGGTCGATCTCGACGGCGATCGCCGCAGCGAACTGGTCGTCGTGCAACGCGATCCGGCGCAGGACGCGAGCAGCGACTCGAGCACCTGGCTGAGCGTCCGCGATGGCGGCAGCGGCGCTGTCGCCGGCCAAGCGCTCGGACGGTGGGCGCGGCACGTCGCGCTGCTCGCCAACAGCAGCGGTGCCGGCCGCGACGACCTCCTGCACATCGCGCACGACGATCAGGGCGAACTGCAGGTGACGCACTGGCGGGACAATGGCAGCCGTCTGACGGCGATGCGCACGAGCCCGCTCGGCAGCCCGCGGCCGGCGCAGCGCTTCCTCGCCGGCGACGTGGACGGCGACCTGCGCGGCGACATCGTCCAGATCTGGCAGCGCGGTGACGGGCAGACGATCGCCACGGCCTGGCGCGCCGTCGCCGCCGTCCGGGGAACCGATTACCGCGCACTTTCCGAGACCGCCCTCGGCCACGTCAGCGGTGAGGCCGACTGGCGACTGCACGATCATGACGGCGATGGCCGCGCCGACCTGCTCGCCAGTTGGCGCGACGCCAGCGGCGAGATGCAGGTCGAGCTCTGGCTGTCGGATGGCCGGTCTTTCGCCGCCGGGCAGGGCTGGCCGGGCGATCTCGCCTGGTTCGATGCCGACTTCGACGGCGACGGCCGACGCGACCTGCTGCAGATCAGCCATCGCGCCGATGGCCAGGCGGTCGCCCGCCAGTGGCTGGCCACCGCCACCGCCTTTGCCGCCGGGCCGGCGATCGAACTCGGGCCCTGGCACGCGGCGACACGCTACCTGAGCGGCGACCTCGACGCCGACGGTCGCAGCGATCTGACGCTGATCCGCCAGACCGCCGACGGCCAGGCGGTCGCCGAAACCTGGCTGACGATCGGCGACCGCCTGTCGTTCGCGGCACGCACAGCGCTCGGCACCCACTCGCCCGGCGGCGAGCATCGGCTGTTCGATGCCACCGGCGATGGCCTCGCCGACCTCGTGCTGGCCTGGCAGCCAGGCGAAAACGTCAGCACGCTGACGCTCTGGCAGGGCGATGGCCAGCGCTTCGCGCAGCACGGCGAGACCAACGGCTACGGTCTCAATCTACTGCAGGCGGAGCGCTTGTCGCTCGACATCGATGGCGACCGCCGTGGCGATTTCGTGGCCGTGCAACGCAACCCATGGCCCGGCGCCCAGTCGACCGCGCAGAGCACCTGGCTGGCGACCTGGCGCGCCCGCGATGACGGTTCGTGGGCAGTCGTCGAGCAGGGAATCGGCATCTGGGAACAGCACGTCGCGCTCCTCGCCGTCCACACGACGGGCGACGACCGCGAAGGTCTGCTGCGCCTCTGGCAGGATGACCAGGGGAACCTGCAGGCCACCGTCTGGCGGAGCAACGGCGCCCTCTTCGACGATGCCGGCAGCAGCCAGCTCGGAGCGCCGCGCCCGGCGCAGCGGTTCGACGCCGCCGACCTCGACGGCGATGGCGACAGCGACCTCGTCCAGATCTGGCGCGATCCGCAAGGTCGGAGCGTCGCCACCACCTGGCGGGCGGTGCAGCAGGGCGAAGGTTTCCGTTACGAGCGGCAGGGCGAGCTGGTGCTCGGCGCCCCGGGCGACGGCATCGACTGGCGCCTGCAGGACCATGACGGCGACGCACGAGCCGACCTGCTCGGCACCTGGCGACGGCCCGACGGCCAAGCCGAGATCGGCGTCTGGCATGCGGACAGCCTCGGCTTCGTCGGCGGCAACGGCTGGCTTGGCGATCTCCGCTGGCTTGCCGCCGATTTCGACGGCGACGGCCAGGATGACGGCTTCGAGGTCGGCCACCGCGGCGACGGCATGGCGGTCGGCAGGCTGTGGCTCGCCAGCGGCGGCGGCCTCGCGGCAGGGCAGACGATCGAGCTCGGCGCCTGGCGGGCCGACACGCGCTACCTGCCCGGCGACGTCGATGGTGACGGCTGGAGTGACCTCGGCGTCATCAGCCGGCAGCCCGGCGGCAACGTCGTCGCGAGCTTCTGGCTGAGCCGCGGCGACCACCTGGAGTGGTCGGCCGACAGCGTCCTCGACCGCTATCCGGCGGGCAGCGACCATTCGCTCGCCGACGCGGACGGCGATGGCCGTGCCGATCTCCTGGTGCACTGGCTGCCGGGCAACGGCACGACGCGTTTCACGCTCTGGCCGAGCGACGGCAGCGGCCTGCAGCGCGGCATCTCGCAGGATGCCGACTGGGCAGGCCTCGCGGGCTCGATCCGCCTGCCGCTCGAAATCAACGGCGACGGCCGCAGCGACCTCGTCATGCTGCGGTTGCACCCGCTGGCGGACCCGCTCGGCAGCGACTACGGCGCCTGGCTCAGCGCCTGGACGCCACGCGACGACGGCTCGTGGCAGGTCGCGCAGCAGGGAATCGGCATCTGGGCGCAGCAGGTCGCGCTGCTCGCTGGCAATGCCGACGGCGACGACCGCCAGGATCTGCTGCGCATCTGGCGGGATGAACAGGGCGAACAGCAGCTCAGCATCTGGCTCAGCCAGGGCGGCGACTTTGCCGCCGCCGACACCATCCCGCTCGGCGGTCCGCGGCAGGCGCAGCGCTTCCTGGCTGGCGACTTCGACGACGACGGTTGCGACGAGCTGCTGCAGATCTGGCGCGACAGCGCCGACCAGGCGGTCGCCACCACCTGGCACCGCGATGGCGCCGGCGGCTACTGGTCGACCGACAGCATCCTCGGCACCTGGAGCGACGACGCCCATCACCTGCCGCTGCGACGCGCGTTCGGCGCAACCGAACTGCTGCGCAGCACCGTCGCTGCGGGCGGCGTCGCGACGGTGGAAGTGTGGAGTTACGGCAACGGCTTCGTCCTCGGCAGTCGCGACAGCCAGCCGTCGACAGCCGGCAACCCAGCGCCACGGCACTTCGTCCAGTCCGCGCAGCAGACCGGCGACACGCCAGCCGCAACCCACTTCCGGCAGGCCCTCGTCGGCAGCGCCGCTGACACCAGCCAGCCGCGACCCGACCTCGTATCCAGCGACCTCGCCATCACCCCGGACGCCAACTGGGCGGCAGCGAGTGCGGTGACGGTCTCGTGGCGGACTTCCAACCCGGGGCAGGCCGCCGCCAGCGGCACCTGGCGCGAACTCGTCGAAGTGCGCAACGAGACGACCGGCGAGACCGTCCTGCGCCTGGAGATCGCCACCGGACCCGGCTTGGGCAGGAGCAGCCTCGACATCGGCGAGTCCGTCCGGCGCTCAGTCCTGCTGCCGTGGCCGGCGGGAAGTGCCGGCCACGGCGACATCAGCTTCCGCATCCTCGCCGATGCGCAGGGGACGATCGCCGAAGGCAACCCGCAGGGCAGCGCCGAAGACAACAACGAAGTCGTCCTGCGCATCGCCAACGGCCCCGACCTCAGCATCGCCAACCTGCGCGCGCAGCCCGCTCCCGCCGCCGCCGGCGAAGAGCTGACCGTCTTCTGGGACGATCGCAACGCCGGCGGCGTCGCCACGGCGAGCACCTGGAACGACCGCCTGCAGATCACGAACCTCGACAGCGGCGAATTGCTCGCCGATCTCCTGCTGCCCTTCGAACCCGCGCCAGCCGGCCACGATCCGCTCGCCGCCGGCGCGTCGCGGCAGCGCAGCCACACGCTGCGGCTGCCCGACGGCGCCCGCGGCAGTGGCCGGATCGAAATCCGCGTCGGCGTCGACGAGCAGCTCGACGGCCAGGGAACGGTGTTCGAGGCCAATCGCAGCGGCAATGCCGAGACCAACAACCGGGCGCAGCTCGTCATCGACTCGCTCCTCACACAGCAGCCCGACCTGTTGCCGCTCGGCCTCGATGTTCCCGCCACCGCCTGGAGCGGCGAGCCGCTCAGCGTCGGATGGCAGGTGCTCAACCAGGGGAACGCGGCCAGCGACCGCGGCGAGTGGAACGATCGCCTGCTCCTCTCGCTCGACCGTCTGCCGAGCGCCGACGACATCGTTCTCGCCGCCGCCGTCGCGCACTCGGGGATCCTCGCTGCCGGCGCGACCTACGACGCCCGCAGCACGCTGCAACTGCCGCGCGATCTGGCCGGCGAGTACTTCGTGCTGCTCCTGGTCAACGCCGACGCCGGCGTCGACGAGGCAACGGCGCGCGACCGCCGGCGCCTCGACAACAATCTCCTCGCCAGTCCCGACCGCCTGCGCGTCGACCTCAGGCCGACGCCCGACCTGGTCCCCGGCGACCTCGTCGCAGCGGCGACGCTGCGCCCCGGCGACGCCGCGACACTGCGCTACACGCTGCGCAACGTCGGCGCCGCCGCCAGCCCGGCCGGCTGGTGGGACCGCATCTACCTCGATCGCGGCGCCGCCGGCGGCCTGCTCGAGCTCGCCGCGGTACGCCACGATGCCAGCCTGGCGGTGCAGGAGAGCCTCACCCGTGACGTCCACCTCACGCTGCCCGGCTGGCTTGCCGACGGCGATTACCGCTGGCTGGTGCGCAGCGATGCCGACGGCACGGTCGATGAACGCAACGGCGAGGACAACAACGAGGCCGCCGTGCCACTGCGCGTGCAGCGTCCCGACCTGCACGTCGCCAGCCTGCAGGCGCCGCAGATCGCCCGCTCCGGCGACCGCATCCGCGTCGAATGGCGCGTCGAGAACCGAGGCGCGAGCGCCAGCGGCGACTGGCTCGACCGCGTCGAACTCGTGCAGGGGACGAGCCGGCGGGTCGTCGCCACGCAAGCGCATCAGCACGGGCTGGCGGCCGGCGCCGGCTATGACGCGAGCGCGGAGTTCGTCCTGCCGCTCGAGTCGAGCGGCGACTTCCAGATCGTCGTCAGCACCGACTCCGAGCAGCGGGTCGACGACCGCGATCGACAGGACAACCAGCAGGCACGGACGACCCGCGTCGACCAGTTGCCGTGGGCCGACCTGGCGGTCACCGCGCTCAGCGCACCGCAGCGGGTCATCGGCGACCCGGCGCGGTTCACCGTCGACTGGACGGTCGCCAACGTGGGGACCGGGCCCGGCGTCGGCAGCGCCTGGAGCGAACAGGTCGTCCTGTCGAGCGACGACCTGATCGGCAACGGCGACGATCGCGTCGTCGGCGAACACCGGCAGCAGGGGCTGCTCGCCGCCGGCGAGACGGCGAGCCGCTCGCTCGACATCGTCCTGCCCGCCGGCCTGTCCGGCCGCTACCGGCTGTTCGTCGTCGCCGACGCACGGCACGAGGTCTTCGAGAATTTCTCCGAGGCCGACAACGCGGCGCGACTGCCACAGCCGATCGACCTCATGCCGCGTCCCTACGCCGACCTGCAGGTCGTCTCGGTCGCAACGAGCGGCGCCGCGGCGAGCGGGCAGCCGCTGCGCGTCGAGTGGGAGGTGGCCAACCGCGGCATCGGTCCGACCGACACCGCCGACTGGCGCGACGAAATCTGGCTCAGCCGCAACGCCGACGGCAGCGACCGCGTCGCGAGCTTCGGCTGGGCGCAGCACATCGGCCAGCTCGCCGCTGGCGAGAGCTACCGCCGCAGCGTCGAACTGACGCTGCCCGACGGCATCGTTGGCGACCATTACCTCAACGTGCGCACCGGCGGACCGTTCGAGTTCATCTTCGGCGACAACAACCACGGCAACTCGCCGGCAGTCCCGGTGGCGCTCTCGAACACGGCCGATCTCGTCGTCGACCACATCGGCCTGCCGCAGTCGGCCGTCGAAGGTGACTGGATCGACGTTTCGTGGACCGTCTACAACCAGGGCGTGGCGGCCGCTGCCAGCGGCTGGCGCGATTCGCTGCGGCTCTTGCCGGCGGGCGGCGGCGCGCCGATCGAGCTCGGCAGCTTCGCCTTCGACCGCGGTCTGGCAGCCGGCGAGCGCTACACCCGCAACGAGCAGGTTCGCCTGCCGGCACGCATTGCAGGGCCGTATCGCCTGCAGGTGGTGAGCAACGCCGCACCCGACGCGCAGGGCCGCCAGCTCTACGAGCACGGCAGCGCCGCCGGCAACAACACCACGCTATCCGCCGGCCTGCTCGACATCAGCCTGCGCCAGCGACCGGACCTGCGGCTGACGCGGATCGAGGTTGCCGAGCACGTCCCCGCCGGCGGCACGACGGCCATCCGCTACACGACGGGCAACTTCGGCAGTGCCGCGACCAGCGGCCTGTGGATCGACAAGGCATACCTCTCGCTCGATGCCTTTCTCAGCAGCGACGACCTCCTCGTCGGCGAGATCGCCAGCCCGGGCGCGCTCGCGCCGGGCGAATTCCATAGCGCGACGACGGCGAACATCGACCTTCCGCTGCGCCTGCGCGGCGATGCCTTCCTGATCGTCGCCGCCGACGCCAATGGCCAGATCGACGAACATCCGAACGAAGCCAACAACGTCCTCGCCGTCCCGTTCACCATCGACCCGCTGCCCTTCGCCGATCTGGTCACCAGCGAAGTCGTCGCCCCCAGCCAGGCCGTGCACGGCGCCAGCATCGAGGTCCGCTACCGCGTTGCCAACCTCGGCAGCGCACGCACCCGCGGCGAAGCCGACGCGACCGAGAGCTGGACCGACAGCGTCTGGCTGGCACGCGATCAGCGCCGCCCGGGCGCCTTCAAGGGCGACATCCTGCTCGGCACCTTCGAGCACGTCGGCAAGCTCGATCCCGGCGAAGACTATCGCCGCAGCGTCCAGGTCCGCCTGCCGGACGGCCTGGCTTCGGGCCAGTACCATCTCAGCGTCTGGAGCGACACGTACGACCTGATCCTCGAGGACACGCTGGCGAGCCAGATCAACCCGCAAGACCCGCAGCAGATCGACGGCAACAACCATCGCGCGCGGGCGATCGGCATCCTTGGCGCGACACCGCCGGATCTCGTCCTCGCCGAAGTCGTGGCGCCGGACACGGCGACCGCCGGCGGCAGCTACGGCTACAGCTACCGCGTCGTCAACCGCGGCGAGCGCTTCACTGGCGACTGGGTCGATTCGGTCTACCTCGCCGACAACCCGGACTGGCAGCTCGCGCGCACCGTCTGGCACCTCGGCGACCACAGCGTCGACCGGACGCTCGCCGACGGCGACGGCTACACGGTCAGCCAGTCGCTGCTGCTGGCACCGTCGGTGAGCGGCCGCTTCCTCATCGTGCGCACCGACAGCGGCAACCGGATCGCCGAAGCCAACGAGCTGAACAACAGCGATGCCCACGCGTCGCTAGTCAGCAGCCACGCCGCCGACCTGCGCGTCACCGAAGTGCGCACCGAGTCCACGGCCTTCTCGGGCGAGGAGACGCGGATCAGCTGGACCGTCGGCAACTTCGGCGCCGACGTCTGGGCGGGCAGCCGCTCGTGGGTCGATGCCGTCTACCTCAGCCGCGACCCGGTCTTCGACGCAGACCGCGCGCTCCTCCTCGGCAGCTTCGTCCACGCCAACGGCGGCGGACTCGGGAGCGGCGGCAGCTACGGCAACTCGGCGACGGTCCGCCTGCCGGCGGGCAGCGATGGCCAGCACTATCTCTACGTCATCACCGACGCCAACACCGATGGTGCACCGGGAAACCCGCAGCGGGTGCGCAGCGAACTCAGCGGCGGCGACAACGGCAGCGCACGTGACCAGTATTTTCCGCGATCGGTCCATGAAGGAACGGCAAACGACAACAATCGCGGCAGCGCCGCGCTGACGATCCGCTATCGCGAGGCCGACCTGCAGGTCGATGGCGTCAGCCTCAGCGCGACGAGTGTCGTTGCCGGCAGCCAGCTGACGGTGAGCTGGCAGGTCAGCAACCGGGGCAGCCGCGAAACGCGAGCCAGTTCCTGGTTCGATGGCCTCTACCTGTCGCGCGACACCTCGCTCGACGACGGGGATTTCGCGCTGCTCGCCGGCGGAGCAGCGGGCGGGCTGGCGGCACAGCGCATCAGCATCGGCGCCGATGGACGAGCGGAGGTCCTCGGCCCGGGCGAATCCTACAGCGCCTCGGCAACCTTCGAGCTGCCCGATTCGCTCAGCGGCGACTTCCACCTCATCGTCCGCGCCGACACCGCGATCAACAGCGACGGCCGGCAGCGCAGCACGATCCGCGACGGGCTGCCCGGGCTCGCGGTCGTCGGCGACGCCGCCGGCCTGGTGCGCGAGTTCCGCGACGAGGGCAACAACCAGGCTGCGACCTCACTGTCGATCACACCGGGCGTGCCGCCCGACCTGCAGGTGGCCGAAGTCGCGGCGCCCGAGCGCGTGCTGGCCGGACAGAGCCTGGTCGTGGACTGGCGGGTTGCCAACCGTGGTGGCGACACGCCCGGCAGCCAGGGAACCTGGAACGACCTCGTCTACCTTTCCCGGGACCGCTTCCTCGACCTCGACCAGGATCACTACCTCGGCTACCGCCTCCACGACCAGGGGCTGGCGGCGGGAGACCACTACGCTGCGCGGCAGAGCTTCGCTGTCCCGGCCCATCTTGCCGGCGCATACTACGTCTTCGTCGTCAGCGATCCGGCACGCATCTGGGGCAGCGGCAACAGCGGCAGGCTGCGTGAGTCGGGCAACGAGGACAACAATGCCGGCGCCGCGCCGCAGCCGGTGCTCGTCGAGACGCCGCCCGCCGCAGACATCAGGGTGGGCAGCGTGCTGCTGCCGGCCAGAGCCGAAGTGGGCGAAGAGATTCGCATCGAGTATTCGGTGTTCAACGACTCGAGCAACCCGGCACGTGGCCAATGGACCGATGCCCTCTATCTCTCGGCCGACAGCGACTGGGATGTCGGTGACCTGCTGATCGGCAGGATCGCGCACAGTGGCGACCTTGCCGGCGGCGCCACCTATACGGCCACACTGGCGGCCAGCCTGCCGCCCGTGCGCGACGGCAACTGGCGGGTCATCGTCCGCACCGACCTGTACAACGAAGTCTTCGAGGGCAGCCGCAGCGCCGCCGCGAGCGGCCTCGCCCTGTCGCCAGGCGAAGCCAACAACCACGGCGCGTCGGGCAGTACGCTGCAGGTCAGCGTTCCCGAACTGCCGCTCGGCAGTGCGCTGGCGACGACCCTCGTTGCCGGCCGGCCGATCCTTTACCGGATCGCCGTCGCTCCCGGGGAAAGCCTGCGAGTCAGTCTCGACGCCGCGAGCGACCACGGCGACAACGAGCTGTACCTTCGCTTCGCCGACGCGCCCAGCGCCCATCAGTTCGATGCGGCGCACGGCAACCCGGTTGCCGCCGATCAGCAGGCGGTGGTCAGCACGACCCGTGCCGGCGACTACTACGTGCTGGCACGGGCGCGTCAGGCGGGCGCCGCCCAGGCGGTCAGCCTGCGCGCGGATCTGTTGCCGCTTTCGGTCACCGGCATCAGCCCGGACCACGGCGGCATCGGCAACGACGCACAACCCTGGATCACGATCGACATCAGCGGCTCGCATTTCGATCCTGCAGCACTGGTCCGGCTGTCGCGGCCCGGGGTTTTCGAAGCCGAGCCCGAGCGCTGGCAGGTCCTCGACAGCAGCCACATCCGGGCCATCTTCGACAGCCGCCGCCTGCCGCCCGGGCTTTACGACCTGAGCGTCATCAACCCCGACGGACAGCGCGTGACCGAGCCGCAATGCTATCTCGTCGAACCGGCAGCGGCGAGCGAAGTGACGATCGCCGTCGGCGGCCCGCGGAGCCTCGATCCCGGTGACGGTGCCACCTACAGCGTCTCGCTGCAGAGTCTGGGCAACCTCGATACGCCGTACGTCCGCTTCTCCGTCGGCGTCCCCGAAATGGGGTACAGCCCGGATTTGCTCGCTGCCCTGCCGCTGCCCTATCTCGTCTTCAGCAGTTCGCTCGCCGGCCGGCCCGACGGCCCGACGGCAGACGCCGCCGGCAACACGCTGAGCTTTGGTCCGACCCCGACGCAGGGTCTCGCCCGCAGTGACATCCCCTGGGTGCGCATCGAGGGCGTCAACAACAGCGACGGGCATGACATCGCCACCGGCTACGCACTCGACCTCGCGGGCGGCGGCTTCGCCGGCGCTGCCGTGCGGCTGCAAACCTATCCCGGCCTCAGGGAGTGGTTGTCGCGTGACTTCGACGGCCTGCGTGCGTGGCTGTACACGCTGCATCCGGAATGGCAGGCGCTCGGTCTCCTCGACGGCGGGGTTGCCGATCTCGACCGCATCGCCGCCGACCTCGGCCGCAGGTTCCTGTCGCGGGTCGAAGGCGAACATCTGACGTCTCTCGAAGCGCTGGCCATGCCCTTCCGCTTCGACCTCGTCGCCAGCGCCACGGCACTGGGCCGCGACGAATTCATCGCCGAGCAAACAGCGCACGCGCAGAGGCTGCGCGCGGCGATCCTTGCCGACCCGGACGCTCCCGCGAGCCTGTCGGTGATCGCAGCCGATGCCGACCAGTGGCAGGCGGCATGGCTCGCGGCGCTGGAGACTGCCGGCATCCTGCGGCCGGTCGGCGAGGCGGCACCGATCCGCACGCAGTCACAGGTGCTGAGCCTCAACGCGACCCTCGGCGCCGGCATTCTGCTCAGCCGGGGCGGTGATGCCTACCGGACGCAGGCCGACCTCGTCGCGTTCTTTGCCCAGGTGCAGGAGTGGTACGGCGACAGCGCTCGCCACATGGGCGATGCCAACGCCCGCAAGGCGCCGATCAGCTACTTCGAGACGCGGCAGAATCGCGACGGCAGCGTCTCGGTGCCGGTTCCGCAACTCGCCGACCGCGATCGCTTTGACCTTGGCGCGACGCGCGAGACGCACTTCCTCGACTTCAGCGTCTTCGTCGGCGGCCAGTCCGAACTCGAATACCTGCGCCACATCGGCGTTCTCGACGAAGACTTCCGGCCGCTCGCGGCGCAGGCGCTCGACTTCACCCGCTACCTGCCCGACTCGCCCGCCCAGCCCGCCGCTGCGTCCGCCCTGCTGCGCGTCGGTGGTCCACAGGCGCTGCGCGGCAGCGATGGCCGACAGCATGTCGCGGCAGGACTCGCCCTGCCCTACCGCATCGAGTTCACCAATCCCGTCGCTTCACCGGCGGGCGAGCTGCGCATCAGCAGCCAGATCGACGCCAGCCTCGATGCCGCCTCGTTCCGTCTTGGCGACCTGCGCATCGGCGACCTCGCAGTCCACCTGCCGGCCGACCGGGCAACGTTCCAGGGCGACTTCGACTTCAGCGGCAGCCGGGGATTCATCCTGCGCGTCAGTGCCGGAATCGATGGCGGAAGCCGCGTTGCCACCTGGCTTCTGCAGGCCATCGATCCGGCCACCGGCGAGGTCGTTCGCGACCGCAGCCGCGGCCTGCTGCCGGCAGTGGTCGCCACCACCGGCGCCGGCGTGACGCCGGACGGTTTCGTCGCCTATACCGTTCGTGCCGCCGACAACGCGGCGTCCGGCAGCGACATCCGCACCGCCGCCCGCCTGCTGGTCGACGCCTTGCCACCAATCGACAGCCAGGCGCACGCCATCCGGCTCGACAACGAGGCGCCGCGAACGCAGCTGACCGTCACCCCGACCGGCCCGCGGAGCGCTGCCGGCATCGCCAGCTTCGATCTGCGCTGGCAAAGCACGGACGAGCTTTCCGGAGTGCGCTCGGTGAGCCTCTACGTCGCTGAGGACGGCGGCCGTTTCCATCTCTGGCAGCGGCAGTTGCCGGCGGGGACCGAACAGGCGGCATTCGTCGGCGACGCGGGCAGGCATTACGAGTTCGTCGCAGTCGCCACCGACCACGCCGGCAACGCGGAGGCCGATTGGCTCGCGCAGACCAGACTGCCGGCAGATGGCGCTCGTCAGGAAATCGTCGCCGCCCTCGGCGCGAACGAGACCGTCGCGCCGACCCCGGCCACCCCGGTCGCCGCCGCGGACCGCAGCCAGCCGTCCAACGCGCTGTTCGCGGCCGCCGCCCGGCTGTTGCCGGGACAGGTCGCTGGCAGCCTGCGCAGTGACCTCGGCAGTGTCCTTGCTCCCTTCTCGCTGCGCAGCTTCGCCCATGGCTATGGCGCCAGCGCCGCCGGGATTGGCGCCCAGGCGCTGGTCGAGATGCCCGATGGCACGATCCTGGCGAGCGCCGGCGCGCTGCGCAACGAGATCCACCGCTTCGCCGCGGATGGCCTGCAGACCGCCGACCGGGCGGCAGCGCCGCTGTTCATCCTCGACGCTCCGGTCATCGACATGCAGGTGGACGCATTCGGCCAGCTCTGGGCGATGAGCGGCGACGAACTGCTTCGGCTCGACCCGGACAGCGGTCGCGTCGTGCAGCGCCTGCGAGCCCCGGGCGACCAGCCACTGACGCATGCGCTGGCGATCGACCCGGGCACCGGCGAGATCTATGCCTCATCGGGCGCAGGCATCCTGGTCTACGACCCGGCGGTCGGCGACCCGAACCAGGCCTGGAAGAGCTTCAGCCGGCAGCGCGTCGGTGACCTGGCGTTTGCTCCAGACGGACGGCTGTGGGCGGTCAAGCGCGCCGGCAACGAGTTCGCAAGCGCTGCTGCCCATGCCAGCAGCGAGATCATCAGTTTCCCGATGAGCGGCCGCGACGCCGGCCGCGGCGAAGTCGAATACCGCCTCGCCGGGATCATCGACAGCATTGCCTTTGCTGCACCCGGCAGCCATCTGGCTGGACTGCTGTTTGCCAGCAGCCAGCCGGGCCAGCAACCATCCGCCGACGGCGTCAGTGCGGCGCGCGAGGGCAGCGTCTGGATGATCGAACTCGCCGGCCGCAGCACCCTGCAACTGGCGAGCGGCGGCAGCCGCGGCGAGTCGATCGTCGCCACGCGCGACGGCCGCATCCTGGTTGCGCAGACGCGCAGCATCGACGAGATCGCCCTGCAACGGGTACCGACGGTGAGCGCGCTGACAGTCCCGGATGGCGCGCTCGTACCGCTGCCACTGAACCGGATCGGCGTCGTCTTCGATCAGGAGATGCAGATCGGCGAAGCCGGCGATGTCGCCAGCGTGCTGCACCGTGACAACTACCGCCTGCTGGCGCTGCAGTCCGGGACAGCCGGCGAGACCGCGCAGCACCCGGCGAGCGTCAGCTGGGATCCGGCGACCCGTACCGCCTGGCTCGACGTCAGCGGGCTGGCTGCCGGCGATTACCGCCTGCAGATCGCGCGCCGCATCGAGAGCCGTGCGCACATGCCGCTGGCGACCGACTTCGAGAGCCACTTCACGGCGCTCGAGGATCTCGGCCACCAGTTGCGCGTCGATTTCTCGAACACCCGCGCCAGCCGCGCGACCGGCGAACTCAGCTACGACCTCAGCGTGACGAACATCGGCAGCGACGAGGTCGTCGGCCCGCTGGCGCTGCTGCTCGATCCCGGACGTCATTTCGGCGCGACGGTCGCCGACGCCGTTGCCGGCGGCGGCGAGCAGGCCGATCTGTGGTTGATCGACCTCGGCGACGCACTGAACGATCTCGGCGGCAGGCTGGCTTCCGGGGCGACGATTGCCGGACTGACGGTCAGCATCGTACCCGCCAGCCGCTTCGCCGCCCATTCCGGAATCGAGCCGATCGTCAAGGCGAACCTCGGACACGGGGTCTACGCAGCGCCGCGCGACAACCGGCCGCCGCTGCTCCGCCTGGCCGCTGCTCCGGACGGCGACGAACTGCCGCCGGCCCGCGTCGGCGAAGCCTGGAGCGCGGCGATCGAAGCACTCGACAGCGATGGCTCGCGCCTCGACTGGCAACTGCTCGAAGCACCCGCCGGCCTCAGCCTGCAGGCAGCCCCTGCGACCAGCAGCGTGCCCGCCGGGACGAGTTCCGTCGCGACGCTCGCCTGGACGCCGCCTGCGGCCGCCGATGCCGACAGCACGCTCCTCGTCCGCGTCGAGGACAGCCGCGGCGGTTCCGCGCTGCGCCGCTTCCAGCTTCCCGTCAGCGGCGGCAACCACGCACCGCTGCTCGCGGTGCCCGACGACATCGTGATCCGGGAAGGCGAAGCGCTGGCGCTGCCGCTGCGCGCCGCCGATGCCGATGGCGACCACCTGACGCTGCTGCTCGATGCCCTGCCGCCGGGTGCGCGCTTCGATTCCGGCAGCGGACTGCTGCACTGGACGCCGGGCCATGACCAGGCCGGCCTCTGGCGCGACATCCGCTTCAGCGCGAGTGACGGCAAGCGGATCGCCAGCCGCAGCTTCAGCATCACCGTCGAGCAGGCGCATGCCGCACCGCAGTTCGAGCCGCAACCCGCGCACTTCCTGCGAGAGGGCGACCCGTGGACGTTGCAGCTCGCCGGCAGCGTCCCGGGCTCCACCGCCGGCGCCACACAACCGGGCGGCGAAACGCTGCAGCTCGAGTACGGTGCCGCCTGGCTGCCGGGCGGCGCGACCCTCAACCCGCAGACTGGCCGCGTCGCCTGGACACCGGGCTACAACCAGCATGGCCACTATCGCATCCCGCTGACGCTGACCGCCACCTGGACCACGGCCGACGGCGGCAGCGAGCAGACGCGCGCCGGCGCCGAGCTGATTCTCGACGTCGCCAACGCGAACGCAGCGCCGGTCCTGCCGCAGACCGCCAGCCTGCACGTCCGCGAAGGGCAGCCGCTGCGCTTCAGCATCTTCGCCTTCGACGCCGACAACCCGGACTTCCAGCCCGCGCTTCGCCAGCAGCCCGGCGCCGCCGCGATCGCCGGGGCGGGTGTCGCGCCGACGGTCGGCTACCGCGTCGGCGGCCTGCCCGCCGGCGCCCGCTTCGACGCCGAGACGCTCGAGATCGTCTGGACACCCGACTACGATCAGGCGGGAAGCTACACGATCGACGTCACCGCCAGTGACGACGGTGACGGCACCGGCATCCCGCTGGGCAGTACGCTGTCGCTGTCGATCGTCGTCGCCAACGCCAACCGCGCGCCGCTGATCGGCGACATCGCCGCCGCCAGCGTCGACCGCGGCGACACCATCGACATCCGGGTCACGGCATCCGATGCGGACGCGCGGCGAGACGGCTCGCCGATCCGCCTCGACTTCGCTGGCCTGCCGCGTTTCGCCCGCTTCATCGCCGATGCCGCGAGCCCACTGGGCGAGGCTTCCGGCTGGCTGCGCCTTGCCCCGGGCGAAGGCGATCGCGGCGACTACCTGTTTGCCGTCACTGCCAGCGACGATGGTGACGGTGACCCGCAGCAGATTCTCGCCAGCAGCCGCAGCTTTGTCGTCAGCGCCCGCAGTACGACCGAAGCGCCGCAGATCGACGGCCCGCGGCAGGTCGTCGCCATCGCCGGGCAGCCCTTCTCGCTGACGCTGCGCGCGCGCGACCTCGATCAGGATGCGCTGCAGTGGACTGCCGCCGGGCTGCCCGCCGGAGCCACTCTGACGCCCGGCCCGCGCTACGGCGAGGCCGTTCTGGCGTGGACGCCGGCCGCCGCCGACGGCGGCCTGCACGACATCGAACTGATCGTCAGCGACAGCGGCCTGCCACCGCCGGGCGGCGGCCAGCCACTGCCGCAGCAGCCGCAGCCGAACGTCAGCCGGCAGCCGCTGCGCATCGTCGTGCGCGACGACAACGCCGCCCCGCAAGTGGCGGCGATCCGCGTCGATGCCGCCGATGTCGCGGACACGGGCGGCACCCTGCATCTGACGGCGACCGAGGGCGTGCCACTGGCGATCGAGATCCGCGCCAGCGACGCCGACGCCGACCCGCTGCACTGGCAGTTCGACAGCCTGCCGCGCGGCATGACGGTGACGCCGGAGGACGGGCGCGTCGTTCTGGCGTGGACCCCCGACCTCTTCGCTGCCCAGGACGGAAACGGTGGCGCCGCCGGACTGTGGCGCCTTTCGCTTCGCGCCAGCGACGGCATGGCGCACTTCAGCCGCGACATCGAGCTGCAGGTGGGCAACCGCAACCAGCCGCCACGCATCGCGCCGCTGCCGCTGCAACTGGTCGGCGAGGGGGAGACGCTCAGTTTCAGCGTCGTCGCGAGCGATGCCGACGGCGACGCGGTCCGACTCGCGCTGCTGCGCGAGCCGACGACACCGGCCGGGGTGCATCTCGATCCCGCCAGCGGCCAGTTCAGCTGGCGGCCCGGGCACGAGGTCGTCGACAACGCGACCGCCGCCGACCGCAGCTTCGTGTTCACGTTCCGTGCCGACGACGGGCAGGCGAGCAGCAGCCAGTCGGTACGCGTGCTGGTCCTCGACGACAACCGGCGACCGCAGGTCGTCGCCCGCAACCACGCCGTCGTCGTCGGCGACACGCTGCGCATCCCGCTCGTCGCCGACGGCGCGGCCAGCCCGGGCGGCGCCGGCATCGTCGCCAGCGACCCGGACGGCGTGGCACAGACGCAGGCGCTGACCTTCCGCTTCGCCGGCCTGCCTGCCGGCGCAACCCATGACGAGCGCAGCCGCGAGCTGCTGTGGACGCCGGGCCCGGGCCAGGTCGGCGACCATCTGCTGACGCTCGAGGTCGCCGACGGCCAGCCCGGCGGCAGCGGACGCAGCCAGCAGGAGTTCGTCGTCCGCGTCGTGGCGAGTGCCGCGGCGAACGCACCCGCGATCCTCGTCTCGACCACGCCGGAGCGGGCGGCGAGACCGCAGCAGGCGGTGATCGGCAGCGCCCGCGCCGAGTTCTGGAGCGGCATCGCCGACCTGGCGGTCGAATGGCGCAGCGCTGCGGCCGAACCCTGGCAGGGCGTCGCGGTGGATGCGGCCGGCCGCTTCCGCTTCACGCCGGAGGCGCCCGGTCTGGTCGAGCTGCGCGTCACAGCCACCGACCGCGACGGCTTCGCCGCGCAGCGCGTGCACGCCCTGCCGGTGCTCGATGCCGCCGATTCCGCTGCCCCCCGCCTCGCCTGGAGCGGCGCTCTGCGCGGCGCGACGGGCAGCGCGCCGCCCGTGCGCGTCGCCGCGCCGCTACTGCTCGCCGCCGATCTGGCCGAGGCGCAGCTGATGGGCTGGGAACTGCTGCTGGCACCGGCTGGCAGCGACGAATGGTCGACGCTGGCCGCGCAAGAGAGCCGCGCCACGGCGATCGACCAGACGCTGCTCCTGGCGACGCTCGACCCGGCGCTGCTGGCAAACGGCGTCTGGCAGCTGCGCCTGGTCGCGCGCGATCTCGCCGGCCGCAGCAGCCGGATCGACGCCGCCGTGCTCATCGACACGCCGCTCAAGGCCCCGCCCGCCGCCATCGCCAGCGACGCCGTCTACCAGTTGGGCGGTCACGCGCTGGCGCTGGCGCGCGTGCTGCCGGCAGCGCCCTCGCCCGCCGCCGCGGCGATCGATCGCCGGCCGGGCGTCGCGAACGATTTCGGCAACTGGCAACTGCCGCTGCTGGCGCCGCTCCTGCGCAGCGACCAGCCGGCGACGCTGCCTTCGGGAGCGATCGCCCCCTGGCGCGACGGCGCCCGCGTATGGGTCGGCGTGCCGCGCGATCTGGCGGACGCGGCGGCCGGCGAGCTGGCGTTGCGCTTCAGCCTGGCCGCGGTCGGCGAGCGGCTCGCCGGCGACGCGGCGGCGCCGCTGGTCTGGCGCCCGGCGTTCAGCAGCGACCGCGGCTGGCAACTGCAGGCGCAGGCGTCGGACGCGGGCACCGATCCCGACAGCCTGATCCGCCTGGGCGATTCGCTCTACGACCAGGTCAGCGGCCTGCCCTGGGTGCCGCAGCGCTACACGCTCACCTCGCCCGGCGGCGATCGCTACCATCTCGATTCCGGCGGCCGCCTGCGGCAGGTCGAGTTCGCCGATGGCGCGCAATGGCTGCTCTCGGACGCCGGCGTCGCGGCGCTTGCGGCCGATGGCAGCCCGGCCGGACGGATCGAGTTGCTGCGCGACGCCGATGGGCGGATCGGCCGCGTCGGCGGTCGCATTGCCGGAGCCGCCGAGCCGGCCGGCACGGCCTACCTCTACGACCGTTCCGGCAACCTGCGCCTCGTCCGCGCGATCGGCAGCGGCAGCGGCACGGCCTACGTCCATGATGCAGGCGGGGCGCTGCTCGCCACCGCCCCGACGGCCGACCTGGGTACGCCGGTGACCTGGAACGGGCTGAGCAACGAGTGGCAGGGCGCGATCGACAACGGCGCGACATTGGCCTTCACCATCCGCGACAGCGAGATCGCTTCCGTCGCCCGTTCGCCGGCCGGGGGGGGACCGCTGCTCATCGCCGTCGACAGCACGGCGGCCGACGCCGGCGCGACGATCGAGTTCGTCGGCGGGCAGGTGCTCGGCAGCCGGGAGAACGGCGCGACGCGGACGACGCTGCTGCAAATCGGCGAGGGCGGTGCGAAGCTCCTGCGCCTGACGGGCAGCGGCGCCGCGCACGTCAGCCTGCGCGTCGCCGGCGACCTCAATGTCGACGGCCGCGTCGACGCCACCGATGCGCTGCTCTGGGAAGCCGCGCAGCGGGCCGGCCTGAACGCGAGCGACGTCGACGGCGACGGCAGCAGCGATGCGATCGATCGGCAGATCGTCTTCGCCAACAGCGGCTTCAGCGCCAACCGGGCGCCGGCGATCATCGGCCAGCCGCCGCTGCGGACGCACAGCGACCTGTCGATGACCATTGCCCTGCACGGCCTGGCGCGCGATGCCGAAGGCGACACGCCGTTCTGGCGCGTCGTGCAGGCGAGCAACGGCCAGGCGCGCCTGGCCGCCGATGGCCAGAGCCTGCTGTTCACGCCGCAGGCGGGTTTTACCGGCCAGGCGACGGTTCGCCTGCAGGCGGATGATGGCTACAACGCGGGCCAGCCGGTCGACCTGGCGATCGACGTCAGCGGCGCCCGCCTGCAGCAAATCCACCTTGCGCCGCTGGACCACCTCCTGACGGGTCAGACGCAGGCGATCAGCGCGACGCTCGACTTCGCCGACGAACTCGGCGTCGCATTGCACGATCCCGCCTATCTCGCCGTGCAGGCGGCGGAGCTCGCCGGCCTGGGCGACGACGGAGGCGCCCGCATCGTCGTCGACGACGGTCGCGACCGGGTTCGCGCGACCGGCGTCGGGCCGGCATTGCTCGTCGTCAGCCGCAGCGACGCGAGCGGGCAGGCGGTGCAGGCCGTCGCCGCGCTCAACGTTCTCGCCGCATCGGCGCTCACCGGAACCGGCGACGACGACGGCGCAACGGGCGATGCACTGCCGGCCGCCGACCCGGAGGTCTACCCGCGAACGCTGAGTCTCGTCCCCGGCGCGACACGGCAGTTCCGCGTGCAGCGCATCGACCCGGCGACCGGCGAGCGGGTCGATATCCACGCCGCCAGCCAGACCGGATTCCCCGGCTCGCCCGAACGGGTCGAGATCGATCGTGATCCCTGGACGCAGGAACCGCTGCGGGACCCCGCCACGGGCGAGGTGCTGATCGATCCGGCGACCGGCGACATCGTCCTCGACCCGGACAGCGGCGACATCCTGGTCTCGGTGATCCCGGCGATCGCCGAGGTGCGCAACGACACGCGTTACTTCTCGAGCGACGCGACGATCGCCAGCGTCGGTCCGGACGGCCTGGTCAGCGCCCACCGCGCCGGGCGGGTGACGCTTTCGGTCGTCCACCTAGCAAACGGGGTGGACGCCAGCGGCGCGGTCACGACGCGCGCGATCGGCCAGACCGACGTCGTGCTGCTGGTGCAGGCGCCGCAGGCCATCGACGACGATCCGGCGACGCCGATCCCGGCAGCGGGCATGATCCAGGCGGCGCAGGGCGGCATCGTGCAGACTGCCAGCGGCGAGCTGCTGCTGATCGGTGCCGGCGCGCTGAGCGAGGACACGCCGGTATCGATCAGCCGCATCGACCTCGCCCGCCTGGTGGCCGAAACCGGCCTCGCCGCCCCTGCGCCGGGACTGCTGCAGACACTGGCGGCCTTCCGCCTCGACCTCGGCGAGCGGCCGACGGCAGCGCCGGTGCAACTCTCGATCCCGCTGCAGGACACGAGCGGCGTGCGCGAGGGCGACGAGGTGCTCTTCCTGCGCCGCGGCCTGGCTCCGGGCAGCGACGGGCGTCTGCAGGATGCCTGGTGGATCCTGGACAACGGCTTCATCGCCGGCGATGCCGCAGCCGGTCTGGTCGCGCGGACGGCCAGTCCGCCCTACAGCGGCATCGCCGGCTCGGGCGACCTGATCTGCGTGCGGACCACCTTCGACCGGCAGAGCGGTGCGCCGACGCTGCAGGGCTTCGGCGCCGATGCGCTGGCGCTGCGCGTCGGCGATCTGGTTCTCGGCCTCGCCACCGAACTCGGCAACGGCAGCCTGAGCGGCCTCGCCGCCGCCGGCGATCTCCTCGCGGCGCTGGCGGGATCGGCCGACGTCCATGCGATCAGGCGGACGTACGGCGGCGTCTACCGGACCGTGCCGGTGCTCAAGGATCTGGCGGCGGGCATCCTGACCCTGCCCGGCGACGGCGGCAGCGGCAGCCTGCCGGCAGCCGGCGACAGCGAGACCGCGCCGCGCGTCGTGCGCGCCGCGATGCTCGCTTCCGGCCGGCTCGAGCTGACGCTCGCCGGGCTGCAGTCGCCGGCTGCCGCCACAGCGGCGCCGGCAACCGCGCTGCGCGTCTGGATCACGCCCGCAGCACCGGCCATCGACAGCGCCGGCAGCGCCAGCGTCGGTCCCTGGCGCGACGACCACGGCGTGCAGCGTGATCGGCTGCGCGTCTGGCAGCGGCTGGTCGACCTACATCCGCTGGCCGGCGACGCGTCCGAACTGACGCTCGATCTCGACCTGCCGCCGGGCATCGCCGCCGGGCTGCACGTCATCAGCATCCAGCGCATGCTGCAGACCATCGACCCGAACGACCCCGGCCAGACCCGCTGGGTCGCCGATGGCGAGGCAGCCACCCTGAGGCTGACGACGCCCACCGGTTTCAACCTCGTCGCCGGCGAAGACATGATCCGCGTCCTGCGCGGCGGGGTCGAGATCGCCGGGATCGCCTACCCCGACGCGGGCGGCGCAGCCACTGCGGCGACCGGCGGCAAGACCGACGCGATCGCCTTCAGCCTCGACAACCGGCTGGCTTTCGTGGCGCGCGGCCACGGGCAGATCGACGTCATCGACACGGCGACGATGACGCTCGCCGACACCTTGCGGGTCGGCAGCGCCAACATCAGCAGTCTCGCCGTCTCCGGACGGTGGCTGTACATCGCCGAAGGGGGCTCGCACGATCCCGCCGGCGGCCATCGCCTGCTGCGCGCGAACATCGACCCGGCCGACAGCCGCTTCCTGGCACTGCAGCAGATCGAGCTGCCACGGTCGGTCAGCGGTGCCAACGCCCTCTGGGGCTACGTCGACCTGGCGGTCAACCACGGCCTGCACAGCTATCTCGCGGTGACCGCAAGCCAGCAGGGCCTGGGCATCGGCAGCCCCCGCAGCGCCGCCGGCGGCGCGATCTTCATCGTCGATCTCGACGCGGCACGCGAGTCGGCCGGCCGCCTCGACGCGACGGTGAGCGGCGCCTGCACGCCGGTCAGCGTGCCCGACGGCGAGGGCAAGGCACCACAGTTCGTCGCCGCAGCGGGAATCAGCGACCAGACGCTGCGTTTCCTGCTGAGCGACGCGCAGGACGAGAACGCGGGACTCGCCACCGTCAGCGTCGCTCTCGGCAGCGACGGGCGGCTGCAGGGAGCGCCCGCTTTCAGGCGACTGCCGCTGCTCGGATCGTCGGCGGGCCACGACCGCAGCCAGGGCGAATACCAGTTGAACATCCAGCGCGCGCAGTCGCCGGTGCTCGTCGAGACGGGTGACGGCAGGGAGTACGCACTGGTCGCCGACTACTTCTTCGACTTCCTCGATCCGCTGCACCACGCCGGCGACGCCGCGAGCGGCGCCCGCCAGCTCGGTGGCAAGGTCGGCATCATCCGCGATCCGTTCGGTCAGCGACCCGAATACCTTGGCGCCACCTCGCCGCTCGCCGGCGCCAACATTTCCCGGCTCGCCGTCGGCGATGACGGCGGCACGCTCTGGGCCGACCTGCGTTACTGGCCGACACTCGATTCGTCGCCACCGCCCGCCGGCCTGCTGCGCTGGGATCTCGGCGAGCTGCTCGCCGCCGCCGAACGCAACTCGCTCGCTGCGCAGGCATCGCCGCGCCCGCTGCCTATCGACCGCGAACTCGTCGGCGGCACAATACAGCAGGTCGTGACCCCGCTGCGCCACGAACTCGGTGACGGCAGCCGGCTGACCTCGGGCTGGATTTTCGGCATGGCGGCGAGCCCGCTGCGCCATCCCGACTCGGTCCGCTTCACCGACCCGGTCGACGGCGGGCATTTCCTGAAGACCATCGAGGCGGACCGCAACCTCGAGGTTCCGAGCTTCAACTACGGCGACATCGCCCGCGTCGACCTGTTCAAGCTGATCCGCAGCCAGTATGCGGGGACGCTGGCGCAGGTGCCTGATGCCGACCTCAACATCAACTGGTCGAACATCGAGGTCAGCGGCGCGGCCACCCTGCTGCGCGACGGCAAGGGGCACCTCCTGACTGCCGAGCGCGAGGACGGCATGCAGTCGGTCGAGGCGGCGGGCCGGCGCAGCTACCATGGTCTGCAGACGGTCGGCGGCGACGCCGGCAAGCAGGTACTCGGCAGCAGCGGCATCGTCTTCCTCGTACCCGTTCTGGACGTCGAACGGCTGCGCAAGGGTGAGGCGCTGAAGCCCGGCGAGATCACGATCCACATCGCCGGCTTCGACCGCAGCCGGCCCGACGAGCGGCTCAGCCTGAAGCTGCGGGTCGTCGATTACGCCCGTGCCGCCGATACGACCTTTATTGGCGACCGGCCACTGAACAACCCGGGCTACCACGAGTTCGCGCTCGACGGATCGGTCGGCGGCGACCCGCGCAGCGACAACCGGCTGCTCGATGTCGCACGGGTCGAGCAGCGGCTGAAGTATCTCGGCTACGGTCTTTCGGCGATTCCGAAGAGCGGCGAAGTCCGGGTCAATGGCACGCTCGAAGCGGCCGAGCTGATCACGCTGCGACAGTTCGACCAGATCGTGCAGAACGCGGCAGACTACCAGGACAGCTCGAGCGAAACCGTCAAGGACAGGAAGGGCAAGAGCACGACCGTCGTCAAGCCGCTGCCCCCGATCACCCTGTCGGCCGCCAGCGTGAGCTGGCTCAACGCCTACAACGCCCCGCACTGGATGCAGTACCGCTTCGGCAACGGCAGCGCGCTGCCCGGCTGGAGCGACCGGACCGACCCGAAGAAGCCGGTTGAAGCGATGGGAACGAGTTGGGTCCATGACCTGATGGTGGCCAGCCAGGGCGCCAACAGGACATCCGACGGCAAGGCGCGACAACCGCTGTGGTTTGCCGGAACGAACCTGCTCGGCAACCGCCTGCACCTAGGGATCAACACCGCCTACATCTCGCTCGACAACCAGAAGGGCATCTACGGCGACGAGTGGCTCCTCGGCCTGAGCAGTCCGGACAGCGTCGACCTGCGCGACGTGACGGCGAGCAAGGAGAATGGGGCAACAGCACAGCAGAAACTCAAGTACCTGCTCGAGGAGATGGCGCGCCTGCGGCAGCAGCCCGGCAACGGAACGTGGGATGCCGAGAGGGCGCAGAAGCTCGCCGATCTGCTGCAGTACGTGAATCGCGTGCAAACGAACGGCCGATCATCGAACAACCAGGTCGACGCGCTCAAGGACTTCCTGGCCGTTTACACAGCGACCCAGAACGACACGGTGGCGGCGAATGGATCGCTCGACGAGCAGCTGTCGGCAATCAAATCAGGAGGATCCGATGACGCCAGGCGGGCGATCCAGCGGGCGCTTTTTGGCGGGGGGAGCCAAGCCTCGGGGCTGATCGCCACCGACAATCTCTTGCTGGGTGGTGTAGGGGACAAGGGTGCCGGATTCGGCTCGCAGTTGAGCGCCGAAAGCCTCGCCGCCATCATGGGGTCTACTGCGGATGGCGTCAGAGACTGGGTGGAACCACTGAACTCCGCGCTCGAGACATTCGATATCAATACGGCGAAGCGAGTCGCCGCGTTCCTGGTCAATGCACGATTCGAAGCGTTCTTTGACTCCGACCTGGTCGAGAATCGCAGCGATCAGTCGGCCGAGTTGGCCTACGGCAACAGGTACGGAAATGACACACCTGGTGATGGCGCTCGGTACAAGGGCCGAGGGATCATGCAGATCACCTTCAAGTGGGGCTACGAGGTCCTTGGCGAAGGCGGCTATCGCGGTTGGACCCACAAGGGTCCACGTCCCTATAGACCAGAGGCCAACAAGGTGCCGGGTCTGAACGACATTCTGGGCACGAGCCATGACTTCGTCCAGAATCCCGATGCCATGATCGCGAACAAGGGGATAGCCGCGCTGTCTGGCGCATGGTATTGGCGGTACGGGGCACAGCCGGTGGATGGCGATCTCAATCGAATCATTGATCGCTCGACCGAGCTCGATGCGACGAATTTTGAAGACGCGACGAAGGGAATAAAAGGTCACGGAAATTCGCCCGAACACCGAAGGAACCGCGACGCACGCCTGGTCTACTGGAACAGGGTAGGTTCGGAAACAATAAACAACCAGAATGCGTTCGGAAACGTAAAGCATGTGTTGGCTGAACTGGGGTTTTCACCCGATAGCCATCGCGACTACAACACCAAGTTCGGAGTGTCTCTGGCGAGTCAATCGCCGCTCGCCATAGAACGTGTCCGCCATCTTGAAGATCGCTCTTCCGGTGTCTTGGCCTCTGATGTGCTAGCCACGGAACACCTACGCCACGCTCTTTCGTTCGACCAAGGAGAGTCTGCCATGTTTGCTCTCGAACACCTTTTCCAGGACGCGCATCAGCCCGCGACGACAGCATTCCGCATGGCGGACGCGCAGCGCGCTCGGAAGACTACACAAGAGGTACCGAGAATGGGGATCTGTGTGATTTCGCCCACTCATGCGCAAATAAGGGAATTAGAGAGCCGGCATCCCATTAGCAGAGTTATCCGACCGAGAGCGGACGCTGAAGACCACTTCGCACCCAAAGACAACAAGTGGACAGGATTCGAACCTCAGTTCACCGAGGAGAATCGCCTGGCAAGCGTCAGTATCCTGGAAATGCCGAAGCACGGCCAGCTGGTTGCTTACCGCGGTGAGCTGGGGACCGATTTCGCCCCCGGCACTTCAGTCGAGTACATTCCAAATCCCGGCTTCACCGGCAAGGATAAATTGACGGTTCTGGTTACCAGCCAGAATGGCCCCTCGATCATCTTTTCCTATCATCTTCACGTGACGCCGGCGGCCGGCAGGTTTGATCTCTACGATGGTTCCGCTTACAAGAGATACTGCCCGCGCGGGCTTCTCATCTGGAAGATCTCCGAGAACCCTAGCCCAGATCCATCCGTCGGTGCATTTTCGCTCGAGCCGGCCGGCACATGGATCGCCATCGATGAAGACCTTGCCAGAGAGGTCTCGTTCGCCAGCCTGCCCGACTTCGCCCTCGGCCACACCACCGGCGCCGGTTCCGCCGCCGCGATCACCCTCGACACCGATGCCGCCGGCCACGGCTGGTTCGTGGACGACACGCCCTTGCTCAACGAAGAGTTCCTTCCGACGAGCCACCCGAACGAGTGGGTGGCACGGCCCGGGTCGGCCGCCGACGGCCGCATCGACCTGCTGACCGTCCTGCTGCACGAGCAGGGGCACGCCCTCGGCCTCGAGCACAGCACCGACCCGCACCACCTCATGGCGGCGACGCTGACCCCGGGGATTCGTCGGACGCTCTCCGCCGCCGACCAGTTGGCGCTGCTGCGACTCGCCGGTTACCTGCCGCCGCCAGACAGCCCGGGCGACGCGCATGCGGCCTTTTCCTGGGGCGTTCCCCTCCCCTTCAGCCGCGTCACCAGCCTCGCGCACGGCGCCAGCCCGGCTCTCGCCACCGCCGGTGAACCCGCGGCGACCCGCACGCAACTCCACATCGCCGCCAACCCGCGCCTCGAGAACCCGGCCTTCACCGACGGCAGCGGCTGGAGCACGCGCGGCGACGTCCGCTTCGCCGATGGCGCCGCCACCCTGATCGAATCGCCCGACGACCACACTCGCCTCAGCCAGGTCTTCGTCCTCGGCGACGACGACCACTTCCTCTCCTTCACGCTCGCCGACATCGCCATCGGCGACCAGCTTCGCGGCCCGGACGACGCCTTCGAGATGGCGCTGATCGACGCCACCACGGGCTTGCCCCTGCTGCTTGCCGGCGGCCTGACGCGCAGCGACGCCGCGCTCAACCGCCAGGCAGACGGCAGCGAGAGCTCGGCGAGCGAGATCGGCGTCACCCACAACGCCGACGGCAGCCGGCGCTACGTGGCCGACCTGCGCGGCATCGCCGCCGGCAGCGTCCTCAGTATCGCCTTCGACCTGATCGGCTTCGCCGCGACCGCCGGCGATGGCCCGGAGGCGCGCAACAGCCGCGTCACAATCCGCGACCTGCACCTCGGCGCCGCTCCACAGGTGCCCCGCGCGCAGGACGATGCCGCCACCACCGCCGAGGATGTGCCGCTGCGCATCGACGTGCTCGCCAACGACTCCGGCGTTGCCGGCGGCAGCGCCGTCGAAGTGCTGAGCGGGCCGGCAAGCGGCACCCTCGTCGTCGAGGGCGACGGCAGCCTGCTCTACCAGCCGGCGGCCGACTGGCATGGCGAAGACCGCTTCAGCTACCGGCTGCGCGGCGTGCCGGGCGTCGCGGCGCAGGCCGAGGTGCGGCTGACGGTGACGCCGGTCAACGACCCGCCGCGCGTGAACCCGCTTGCCGCCAGCCTGCCGGAGGACGGCACGATCCTGCTCGACCTGCTGGCGACGGCGGCCGATTCCGACGGCGATGCGCTGACGCTCAGCGTCGGCACGCCGCAGCACGGCAGCCTGACGCTGCTGGACGACGGCCGCTACGCCTATCGCCCGGCAGCCGACTACCACGGCGACGACTCCTTCACGATCCGCGCCAGCGACGGCGCCAGTTCGGTGGACGGCAGCGTCCGCTTGACGATCACGCCGGTCAACGACGCACCGCTGGCGCGCGACCATGTCTCCGAACTCGGCGAGGACGGATGGCTGGCGCTCGACCTCCCGGCGCTGGGCAGCGATGCCGACGGCGATCCGCTGACGCTGGCCTTCACCGGTCAGCCGGCGCACGGGACCTTGAGCCGCGACGCGCAGGGACGTCTGGTCTACACACCGGTGGCCGACTGGGGCGGTCACGAGCGCTTCACCTATACGCTCGGCGACGGATCTGCCGAATCGCAGCCGGCGACCATCCTCCTCGCCGTCACGCCACTCGGCGATGCGCCGGAGTTGGCGCTCGGCGGAGTTCCCGGCGGGCAGCGCGAGCTGTTCCGCACCAGTTGGGAGCGTGTCGCCAACCCGGATAGCGGCGCGACGCTGCTGTACGAGACGACCCTGGAAGACTGGCGGTCGACCGGTCAGGCGGTCGATCGCGCGCAGCCCGGCCAGGGCTTCCGGATCTGGAGCAGCGGCGATCATACCGGCGGCATCGCCGGCAGCAATCCGGCCCTGCGCGCCGCTGCCGGCAACGGCAACAACTGGCTCGAACTCGGCGGCGGCAATGGCGATGACCGGCACGCCATCGCCATCGAGCGCGCGATCGAGACCCTCGCCGGCGCGCGCTACACCCTCGTGCTCGACATCGCCGGGCTGCCGGGGCTCAGTGCCGACCAGAGCCGCATCACGCTCAGCGTCGATGGCCGCGAGATCGGCCAGGCGGCTGCAGCCAGCCCGGCCGGAGCGCTGGCCTGGCAATCGCGGCGCTTCGACTTCGTCGGCAGCGGCGGCCGGCAGCTGCTCCGCATCAGCCACAGTGCAGGCAACGTCGCCGGCAAGGCTGGCGCGACGATGGTCGACGACATCGTCCTCGGCGAATCGGCGCCGCTTGCCAGCGGCCGCGCCGGCACGGCGATCGCCCTGCCGGTGTTGGGCGCTGCCCTCGCCGACCGCGACGGCTCGGAAACGCTGCGCCTGACGATCGGCGGCCTTCCGCCCGGCGCGACGCTCAGCGACGGCGCGCGCCAGTTCAGCGCCACCGCCAGCAATCGCGTGCTGGACCTCGCTGGCTGGAACCTCGCCCGGCTGTCGCTGCAGCCGCCGCGTGAATTCAGCGGAACGCTGCGCCTCGACCTCGTCGCCACCGCCGAGGAGCAGAGCAATCGCAGCGAGGCAACGCGCCGCGCACAGATCGAGCTGCTGGTCGAAGCGGCCCACACCGCGCCGGTCGCCCGCGACGCCAGCTTCGCGGTCGCCCCCGGCAGCCGTGTCCGCATCGACCTGCGCCAGCTGATCGGTGACGGTGACGGCGACGCACTCAGGTTGCGCGTCACCGATCCGGCTCACGGTGAGTTGATCGACGACGGCGGCGGTTCGTGGACCTACCTCGCCGGCACCCGCTTCAGCGGCAGCGACAGCTTCCGCTATACGGTGTCCGATGGCCACGCCGAGACGTCGGCGACGGTCCGGCTGACGCTGGCGGAAGAGGCCGTGCCGCCCGGACGAGCCAGCCAGGCCGCTGGCGGAGCACCCGACCCAGCCTCGCTGCCGGCAGCCGGTGGCGCGGCCCCAGCTCTTGCCTGCAGCGCCGGCCACTGGCCTGGCGGCAGCGGCAGCGCGACCGGCAACGCCGCTGCGCCCACCGGCGAGCCAGCCGACCACGCCCATGGCAGTTCGCTGCACGCCTGGCCGGCAACCGCTTGGCCGAGCCTCGGTGCGGCTCGACAAGCTGCCGCAACGGCACCCGGTGCGGCGGCGCGCGCTGCGGCACGACTGCTGGCCGCGGCGCCAGCCACGCCGCGTGCGGCGCTCCATGGTGCCAGGCACGACGCTTCGCACCCAGCGAACCCGACGAAGGCGGCGACCCCTCCGGCAACGCCGGCAATCGACTGGAGCGCCTCGCCACACCTCCCCTTCGCTGCAGCACGACGCACCCCGGCACCCTGGCTACCGGCGTTTCTCGGCACCACGCCGGGCAGCGCCACGATCCCCGACCTCACCGCGCTGAAGATCCGGATCGATGCCTGAGGATTGCGGCGAGGTCGGATGCTCGAGCCGGAAAACCGCTGCCTCTGGACGATCGAGGGTCCATGCTCGCCTTCCTCGTCGTCCGGTCGCATCGCCGCACGGCGCAGAACGCGCTCAACCCTGGCGCGCGCCGCTGTGATCGCGCAACCAGCGCGCGAACGTCGCTTCGTCGATCCCACCGGCCGCAACGGCAAGCATGGTCAGCGTCGCATCGGCCGGGTGCGCGACCAGACGCCAGCCATTGAATGCCGGAAACAGGCCAAGCGCCAGGAAAGCCACCCGTTTGTTGCCATCGACGAAGGGGCCGTTTTTTTCGCCAGACCGACGCCATGAGCCGCCGCCAGATCGGCCACGTTTGCTTGCCCATGGACAGCCAGGTTCAGTGGCCGCGCGAGTCGGAGTGGACGACACGGCCTGGACGACACGGCCTGGAGTCCGGCAAGGTTGCATCCCGGGCGACCCAGTTACACGAATTGACGAGGGCAGGAACGGATGAGATACTTCCAGATGTGGCATTGGAATTCCTATCCTTACTCTGACGAGGTTCTGTCCGAGCCGCTGCGACGGCGCATTCAAACTTTGAAGGATGCGGGATTCGTGGTCGGCGGGAAGGGGCCCGATGTCTTAGGTATCAGGCGAGATTGGTTCCTGCTCGGCCAGCGGATTCACTGTTTCTACCCCTCTCGCTGCCCAGACTGGCCGGTGCGTCTGTTTCGGCGATCCAAGGCCGGCTATGAGACAGGAGCGATCATTCACGAAGCGGTGACTGGTTATGCCACCACCAGCCCGATTGAAGAACCGATCCTGCACTACGCCTGTGACAGCCTTGACCAGATGTATGCAAAGGTCAATCGCTACACAACCTTGCTCGCGGAGGAGATGCGGCGTAAGGGTCTGCAAGGGCAAGCTTGGCGCACAACACTTCTGCCTTGGATGTTGTGGGTCAAGTTCTATCTTTTCAGGGGTGGGTGGAAGGATGGGCGCTTGGGCCTGATTCACGGGCGGTACGTACGCGACGTGGTCTGGCAGAAGTACGCGAAGCTCGAACTTGACACCCCGTTGAGCCAGGGTCAAGCAAGAGAGTCAGCATGCGCCGCTGAGGCGATCTCTAAGGATAAGGAAGAGTGATGAGCGGCAGAGACGTTCTCAAGCAAGGCATTCAGAAGCTGGCGCGATTCGAGCCGATTCACCAGCAAGCTGCTGCGTTTGGCACGGTAGCCCACGTCATGCGGAGGCGCCAGCTGTTTACGTCACTGCGGATTGACCTAGTGCTGGACGTAGGAGCAAACGTTGGTCAGTACGGGCGGGAGCTTCGGTCTAACTACTCCGGCCAAATCATTTCTTTTGAGCCAGTGTCCAATGTCTATCAGGAGTTGCGTCGAGGCATTGGCAACGACAGGGGCTGGTCTGCGCACAACATGGCGCTGGGGCGTGAGAACACGACCCTCGAAATCAATGTCTCAAGCTCAACCGTATTCAGTTCCTTTCTCAAGTCCAGCGAATTCAGTCAACGCACATTTGGGCAGTCGGCGATGCCGACAAAGAAAGAGCGCGTGGCAGTCAAGCGACTGGAGGAGCTTTTGCCGGAACTGGTCCCGGATTACCGCAATCGCCGGATTTTCCTGAAGATGGACACCCAAGGATTTGACCTTGAGGTGTTCATGGGGCTTGGCGAATTGAAGCGATATGTGCACGCTCTTCAGAGCGAAGTCTCGGTCATCCCCATTTACGATGGTATGCCGCACTGGACCGAAGGCGTCAGCGAGTACGAACGCCATGGATTCGCGATAGCGGGCCTTTTCCCGGTGAATATGGATGGCAACAGAGTCATCGAGTTTGATTGCTTGATGGTCAACGCGAGTGCCTGATGTGCCCGTTACGATGCGAGGCGCGCATTGCGAAGCTCGCTCCAGGACCGCTCGTCGACCGCACGTTTGCCCAGATCAGAGAACTGCGCCTTGACCGCCTGCATTTGCCAGGTTGCCAGGTCTGCCCGGTCGCTCCCATCCATTGGTTGAAAGCCTGCAATCCTTCCCGGCGGTACGTCTAGTGGCAGCACTTCTCATTTCAAATCCGCGCAAGGCGGTGGTTGGCTGAGGTTGGCGC
>NZ_JAMTDQ010000114.1 GCF_023806635.1 Accumulibacter sp. | reverse complement strand
CCGTTCGCGGGATGAGCGAGCGCCTCAGCCCTCTGGGAGAGGAAGACGTAACACGCGCCACGGCCTGGGTGGGGTGTCTTGCCAACCGCCACGACTGCCGCCAGCTTGCCGTCCTTGGTATCGATGACGGCGATCTTGTCCGACGCGTTCGCCGCATCCATGAAGTAGCGGCCCGTCGACTCGAATCCACCATCGTGCAGGAAACGCGGCGTCTTGATCATCTTGACCTTGAGATTATCGAGATCGCTGTAGTCGACCAGATGTACCATGCCGGTCTCCTTTGCGTTGACGAGGAATTCGGGGTGGTGATGCGAGGCGACAATTGCTGCGACGCGCGGTTCGGGGTGGTACTCGTTGGTATCCGAAGTCATGCCGCGGGTGCCGATGACCTTGAGCGGCTTGAGCGTATCGCCGTCCATCAGCGTATATTGTGGCGGCCAATAGGTGCCGGCGATCGCGTAGCGGTCCTCGTAGCCCTTGAACTTGGAGGTTTCGACCGATCGCGCTTCTAGGCCTACCCGGATCTCGACGACAGGCCCGGGTTTCTCCATCCAGAGGTCAATCAGCACGATCTTGGCGTCGCGTCCGATGACGTAGAGGTAGCGGCCCGACTTTGATATGCGCGAGATGTGGACCGCGTAGCCGGTGTCGATCACGTCGACAATCTTCTTGCTGGCGCCGTCGATGAGGGCGATCTTGCCGGCATCACGTAGCGTCACCGAGAACAGGTTGGCCAGATCCAGGCTGTTCATCTTGCTCTTTGGGCGCTGTGATGGCGGGACGATCAGCTTCCAGGTGGCGTTCATTTCCTTCAGGCCGAACTCCGGCGGGGTTGGCGGCTCATGCTGGATGTAGCGCGTCATGACGTCGACTTCGTGGTCGCTGAGCGTGCCGGAACTTCCCCAGTTCGGCATCCCTTGCGGCGAGCCGTAGAAGATGAAGGTCTTCAGGTATTCGGAGCCTCGTTCAAGGGTGATGTCGGTGGTGAGCGGTTTGCCGGTCGCACCCTTGCGCAGTACCCCGTGGCAGCCGGCGCAGCGCTCGAAGTAGATCTTCTTCCCTACCTCGAAATCGGCTTTCGTCATGGGTGGGGACTTCGGATTCAAGGTCTGGACCATGTCCGCGCCGCCAACCGGTGAGGAACCGCCGATCTGCATCGGTCCTTCCTCAAGTGCCTTCGACTTTTCGGGTTTGCCCTCCTGGGCGCCGACGTTGCCGATCGCGACAGCGAAAGCAGCCAGGGCCGCAGTCCACGTTCTTGTTTGTGTCTTTTTCATGATTCTCCCTCCCGAATGGTGTCGCGATTTTTCTCCCTGGTCACGCAACGATCTTCAGGCCTGAGCAGTGCCTGTTGGTGGCGGGGAGCCCTTGTTGTCATGCGATTGCCGACGACAGGGATCCGATTGAAACACCGAGTAAAACAGTCGGTCATTGATGCATGTCATGTTTGAATCAACCCAGAGCACGCATGACATGGCATGGCATGGTATGGCGATGGCGGGCAAGCAGCCATCGCCGACCCGCCGCTTGCGCGGGGTTCTGGGGATCCAGTCACCAAGCGCTGCGGCGGATTGGGCAGGGCCTCTGCCCCGCAGAATCGGAATCGTGAGCGAGTCGAGGTGGCTGATCTCTCGGGTCTTGATGCGGTGTGCGAGGCCGTGATCGGCCGGCTGGCGGCCAAGGCTTTTCCGGTTGCCGATCCGACCGCCCCTCAGCCGCAGAAGGCATGCCCAGCAGTGCGCAGGACGATGCCGACGCAACCGCCGAGCGCGGCCGGCTTCCAGACGGCGCCCACGCGCCGGCCGGCGGAGATGAGGAAAGCGACGCCGGGCAGGTCGAAGGGGTTGATCAGGAAGCCGGCACTCGCATTCAGCAGTTCGACGCTGATCTGGTCGCCACGGCGCATCTCGTCCATCACCCCCATCATCGCCGTGCCGCCAGCCAGGTACTTGGTGAGCGAGGGCAGGATGAGGGCCGGCTCGATCGCGGCCAGGGCAAGCAGCGGCGTCAGCCACTGCGTCAGCAGGTCGATGACGCCCAGCCGCTTGAGCGCGCCGACCACCACCAGCGACAACACCAGCATCGGAATGGCGCCGATCGCGATCCTGAACGCCTCGGCGCCGGCGAGGTTGATCGTGTCGAGGACACCCTTGGCGCCGGCAGCCGAGGGATGTTGCAGGCTTTCGTCGACATTCTCCTCGGCAGCGGAGAGGTGGCGGCCGAAGATGTGATAGGTGGCCGCGGCGGCGGCCAGTCCGCCAAGCAGCGAAAAGGCCAGCGTGGTTCCCAGTTGCAGGCCCATGGTCATCATCGGGAACGCGGCATTGGCCTGCGCCATGGCGAAGATCATCGCCAGCGTGGCGGCGAGGTGGCGGTCGGAGGTACCGCGCTGCTCCATCATGCTCAGGGTGGCGATGGGGGCAGCGAAGCTGACGAAGTTGATCTGCAGGGCGGCGAAGACGCCCATGCCGTTGAGACCGAATGGCTTCAACGCCGGCGTCAGCCTGCCGACCAGCGTGTCGAGGATGCCGCGGGCTTCGAGCAGGCGCATCAGGCAGAGCATGACGACCATCACCGGCAGGAGAACGAAGAGGGACAGCTCGACGGCCGCACGGCCAGCCTTGAGGATGATGTCGATGATCATTTCCATGGCGCGCCTCCAGTCGTCCGTTGTTCGGCCAGATCAGTGAGGTGAAAGTGCGCGCCGGGCGGCGCAGCCGGCGGCGCGCCTGCACCTGCTGTCTGCGCGTTCTGCCGGCCGCCGGCGCGGCGGCATCCTGCGGCCGCGTGCGCGGGGCCGTGGCGCGAGGCCATCCGGAACGTCACCGCCCAAGCTGCCGGCGACCGTGCCCGCCGGACCGTGGCCGTTGCCCGGCTCACGCCGACAGGCGGTGCGAGCGGTAGGCATCGCCGCCGATCGCCGCGGTGGCGACGTCGAGCAGGTGCTCGTGATGCGTCAGGAAGAGCACCTGCGTTCGCCCGGACAGCTCCGCCAGGACCCGGAAGGTGGCGGCAGCCGCCGCATCGTCGAACTGGATCGTGATGTCATCGACGATGACCGGCAACGGTTCACCGTTGTCGAGATGGCCTTCGATCGCTGCCAGCCGCAGCGCGAGGAAGAGCTGGTCGCGGCGACCGGTGCTCAACTGTTCCATCTGCAGGCGCTCGCCGTCGGCGCGCGTTGCCTTGAGGATCTGCCGTTCGTCGTCGTAGTCGACGACGACGCCGCGGTAGCGGCCGCCGGTGATGGTGGCGAAATGGCGTGACGCCCTGTCGATCAGCGGTGCCTGGTTGCGCTTCTGGTAGGACTCGATGACCTGTGCCAGGACTGCCGCGGCGATGCGCGTGGCCGCGTAGTCGGCAGCCAACTCGCCGATGCGCGCGGCGTGCTGCGCCATCCGCTGCTGCGCGCCGGCGGCGGTGGCCGAACCATCCATGGTCGCGAAACGCTGCCGGGCAGCGAGGTAGCTCTCGTGACACCGCTGCACTTCGGCGGCATTGCGCTCGTTCTCCTGCGCGTTGCCGGCCAGCGCTGCGGCGACGGCATCGGGCTCCTGGCCGGCCGCCTGCCTGAGCACTTCCGGCAGAGGCAGGCCGGCCGCGCGGACGAGTCGCGCTTCGATGTCGAGAACGGCGGCGACCAGCGCGGCGCGTTGCGCGCTGCGTCCCTCGACCAGCTCGAGGCGCTCCTGCGTGTCACAAGCGGCCTGCTGCAGCAGCCGGTCAATCACCCTCGCCGCTTCGCCGGCCGTCAGGCGGGCTACGGCGATGGCGCGCCGTTCGTCGGCGACCTGTTGCTTCAGGGTGTTCCTCTTCTCCTGCAGAGAACGCGTCTGGCTCAGTTCGCGATAGAGCTCACCGGCGAGATAGTCGGCACTGCGGCCGTCGGTCGGCAGTGGCTCATCGCGGACCCGCTGCCAGGTCGTCGCGAGACGGATCTGGAAGTCGTCGATCTGGATGCGCGCGTCTTCCTGCTCCTTGCGCGATCGTTGCAGGGCGTCGTGCGCCTGCGCGAGATCCGCCAGCTGCTGCAGGCGCGCGGTCGCCTCTGCTTCGCTGGCGTCGGTGGCGAGCCGGATCGACGCCATCGCCGCCGCCCAGCGGGCCGTCCATGCGGCGACTTCGCGACCACTGGCGGTGGCGGCGGCCTCGGCATGCAACAGCAGCGCGCTGGCGTTCGCCAGGCTGCTGCCCTTCAGTTCGCGTTGCGTCCGTCGCTCGGCGTGCCGGCGGGCGATCGCCCGCGCCCGCGCCAGGGTTTCCGACAGGCGTTCGCCCGTTGCCGCGGCGGCCGCTTCACTTCGGCCTGCGAGTTCGCCAAGCCGGTTGCGGACGTCCTGCGCCAGCCGACGCAGCCTCTCCGCCTCTTGCCGCTGCGACTGGCAGGCGTCGAACTTCTCCTGCCAGGCTTCCCGCTTCGCCATCCAGGCGGCCGCTTCGCCGATCGTCAGCGCCGGCAGGCCGTTCGCCACGAGCAGCGCCGCCCAGCGGCGCTCGAGCTCGTGTGCGTCGCTGGCGAGCGCGGCGGCGCGCTGGCGGTCCAGAACGAGGGCGCTTGCCATCTGTGACTCGCGGACGCGGAAGCCGGCGTAGCGGGTGGCACGTTCGGCGTCGGCGAAGAGGTCGTCGGCAGCCTCGTCGGCAAGGTTGACGGCCAGCTCGTAGGCCGCGGCCGTTGGCGGCGGTTCGGCGGCGACGGTTTCGTCGCTGGCCGGCAGGAAACGGCGGCGCAGTTCCAGCCACAGGGCGTCGCGCGTCGCCCGCAGGGCGTCGATGGCTTCCCGCGTCGGCACGCTGCCACGCACCTCGAGCCCCTTGATGTCGCCGCGCAACGCGGCGAGGTCGTCCTCGAGCTTCTCGATCGCCTCACGGAGCGAGCGCGCCCGGCGGCGCAGTTCCTCATCCTCCTGCCGGAAGGCCTGCAACTCGGCAACGAGCGGCAGCGTCGTCCGCGCCACGGCTGCCGCCGTCGGCAGCCGCAGGCCGCGCGCGTCGCTTTCGAGCCGGGCTGCCGCTGCCGCCGCCTCGCCGTCGAGCTGCTGCGCCCGTGCTTCGGGATCGCCGTGATCGGCAATCGAATCGAGGTAGTTGCCGAGGTCGTCGCTCGCCGGCGTCTGCTGCAGGCCGTCGATTGCCGCCTTGAGCTGGGCGACTTCGAGCCTCCTCGCGTGCAGGCTTTCAAGATCGGCCTGCTGCTTCGCATTGAGCGTTGCGCCGCTGGTGATCAGGGAGCGGATCCTGGCCGTTCGCGTCGGATCGGGGATCCATTGCTGCGTCTCGGCAGGCTCTGCGTCGCCGGCGATCTGCCGGCTGAGGCGATCGCGGTGGTGGCGGGCGGCGGCGCTGGCCGCTTCGGCCCGGGCCGATTGCAGGCCGGCCTCGCGGTAGGCTGCCGTGGCGTGGTGAATCGCCTCGATCGCTTCGCCATGGGCGAGGACGGCGTCGTTGACGCGGATCGCCGCCAGCTCGTCCTGATGCTGCCGCAGGCGCGACGCCGCCGCGCGTTCGGCGGCGAGCGCCTCCGCCTTCTGCGTCACGGCCGCCACCCGCTCGCTCGCCGCTGACGGCGGCAGCAGCGGCACGTCGGCGAGTGCGGCGAGCTGCTGCCGTGCCAGCCCGAGCGCGGCGACATCCGGGAGGATCGCCGCCAGCCGCTCCAGCCGGCGTGCTTCCGTGTGCAGCCGCAGCTGCTCGGCGCGGGCGGCTTCGTAGTCGGCGGCTGCGGCTGCCATCGCCGACCGTGCCGCGCTCCAGTCGAGCGGCCGCACGGCGGCTTCGCGTGCCTGCCGCCGGCTGTCCTCGTGGTCGGCCAGCGCCCGGTAGATGGCCGACTTCGATGCCCGCGGCTTGAACAGGCTCTCCGCCTCGCTCTCGAGCCGGGCCCGCAGGGCGCGGATCGAGCCGAGACCGGCGCCGGCCTCGAAGAGGCTTTCGCCGGCGTCGCCACGGCCCTGCGCCAGCGCCTCGCCGCCGCGCACGAGGGCTTCGTGGTCGAGGCTGAACATGGCCATGAAGAGTCCCTGACCGAGCCCGCCGAGCCAGTCGCGCAGCCGCTCCTCGGGCACGGCTGCCGCCAGTTCGACGGCCGTATCGGGGTCGTAGGCGAGCAGGGTGTTGACGCGGCCCTTGCGTCGCATCACCGCCAGTCGCTCGCCCGCTCGCGACGCGAGGACGAGACCGACGCGCAGCTTCGGGTTGCCGTGCCGGTAGCCGTCGCGGGAGGTTTCGGGGATGCCGAAGAGGGCGCCGTTGATCGCTCGCCAGAGGGTGGTCTTGCCGGCTTCGTTCGGGCCGCAGATGAGCTGCAGGTCGGCGCCGCCGGCGAAGCTCAGGCGCTGGTTGCTGAAGTGTCCGTAGGCCTTGAGGTCGATCTGCTCGATCCTCATCGGGTGTCCTCGGCGGCGATCACCGCCAGCAGGCGCTCGCGCGCAGCCGCCAGCGCGTCGGCCAGCGCTGTGGGGGAATCCAGAGCCCAGCCGCCGTCGCCGCCGCGCAGATCGGGCGGGAGCTTCTGGGCGAGATCGGCGAGCGCGCCTGCGGCGAGCGACTGCAGGGCCGCCGGATCGCCGGCCAGCGAGTCGAGCGAGCGGAGCAGCAGGCCGATCGGATCGTCGCGCCGGGCCAGCCGCTCGAGGTCGAGCGGTGCCGTCACTTGGACGCGGACCTTCTCGAGCCAGGCCTGGCCGGCGGAGGCCTCGCCAACCGAGGCGGCGAGCTGCGCCCGCAGCGCTTCGCGGTCGGTGACGAGCTGCCGATGCAGCGGCCCGTGCCCGACCAGCGTCAGGCGAATCGCCAGCAGCCGCCCCTCCGCCGCTGCCTGCAGCGGGCGCACGGCGGCCTGCACGGCGGCGTGCAGGTCGTCCGCGCAGTCGAGTCCGGCGATGTCGATGACGAGTTGATGCCAGCGCGCGACGTCGGTGGTGACGAACTCGACCGAACGGATGCCGACAGCCGGCTCGCCCTCGACGACCATGCAGCCCTTGGCGCCGGTCTCGCGCGCGTGCCGCCCCTGCGTGTTGCCGGGAAAGACGATCCACGGCGCTTCGCGGACGATCTCGCGCTGGTGGACGTGGCCGAGGGCCCAGTAATCGTAGCCCTTGTCGGCCAGGCGCTGGGCTGTCGTTGGCGCGTACGGCTGGTGTCCCTCACGGCCCGACAGCGCGGTGTGCAGCAGGCCGATGTTGAGCAGCCCGTTGCGCGGTGCGGGGTAGGCGCTGGCAAGGTCGCTGCGCACCGCCTCGCTGGCAAAGCTCTGGCCGTGGATTGCCACGCCGAGGTCTTCGAGCACCTGCGTCGCCGGGTTGCTGGCGGGAAAGCTGCAGACGTTCTGCGGCAGCGGCACCGACCGCGTCAGCTTGCTGAGTGCATCGTGGTTGCCGTAGCAGAGGAAGACGCGGATGTCGGCCGTTGCCAGGCGGCGCAACTGCGCGGCGAAATGCAGGCCGGTGTTGAAATCGGGCCAGTCGCCGTCGAAGATGTCGCCGGCGATCAGCACGCAGTCGGCGGCGCGCTCGATGGCGAGGTCGACGACGTTGGCGAAGGCGCGGCGGGTGGCGTCGCGCATCTCTGCGGCCGGCGCCCCGTCGTAGAGTTCGAGGCCGCGCAGCGGGCTGTCGAGATGGATGTCGGCGCAGTGGATGAAGCGCATGCGGGTCTCAGTCGCCGGGCTGGCGTGCGGCACCGTTCATCTGCCGCGCGCCGCTGCCGGCAAGAACGGGTTCACGCGGCGCTCAGCGGACGCGTCGGACGATGGCGCCGAGCTGCCCGAGCTTCTCCTCGATCCGTTCATAGCCGCGGTCGAGGTGGTAGATGCGGTCGATCAGCGTCTCTCCATCCGCCACCAGACCGGCAATGACCAGGCTGGCCGACGCGCGCAGGTCGGTCGCCATGACTGTCGCCCCCTGCAACTTCTCGACGCCGGTGACCATCGCGTTGCTGGCGTCGATCCTGATGTCGGCACCCAGCCGGATCAGTTCGACGGCGTGCATGAAGCGATTCTCGAAGATCGTCTCGCGGATCACCGCCGAACCCTCGGCGATGCAGTTGACGGCCATGAACTGCGCCTGCATGTCGGTCGGGAATGCCGGGTAGGGCGAGGTGCGGACGCTGACCGCCTTCAGACGCCGCGGCGCCACGAGGCGGATCGCCTCGCGCTCGGCGACGATCTCGCAGCCGGCGTCGAGGAGCTTGTCGACGACGACGTCGAGGTAGGCGGCCGAAGTGTGGGTCAGCCGGACGCTGCCGCCGGTCGCCGCTGCCGCACAGAGGTAGGTGCCGGTTTCGATGCGGTCGGCCATCACCGTGTGCGATGCGCCATGCAGGCGCTCGACGCCGTAGACGCGGATACGGTCGCTGCCGGCGCCGGAGATGCGCGCGCCCATCGACACGAGGCAGTCGGCGAGATCGATCACCTCCGGTTCGCGGGCGGCATTCTCGATCGTCGTCTCGCCGTCGGCGAGAACCGCCGCCATCATCAGGTTCTCGGTGCCGGTGACGGTGACCATGTCGGTGACGATGCGGGTGCCTTGCAGGCGCCGCCTGCCGCCGGCAATGCGGGCATGGATATAGCCGTGCTCGACCTGGATCTCTGCGCCCATTGCCTGCAGACCGCGGATATGCTGCTCGACCGGTCTGGCGCCGATGGCACAGCCGCCCGGCAGCGACACCCGGGCCTCGCCGTGGCGCGCCAGCAGTGGACCGAGGACGAGGATCGACGCGCGCATGGTCTTGACCATGTCGTACGGGGCGAGCGGATTGTCGAGGTTGCGACTGTCGAGGACGACTTCGGAAGTCCCCTCGCGGCTGACCTGGACGCCCATCTGCTCGATCAGCCGCAGCATCGTCGCCACGTCCCGCAGTTGCGGCACGTTGCGCAGATGCAGCGGTTCGGCGCTGAGCAGGCTGGCGCAGAGGATCGGCAGGGCGGCGTTCTTGGCACCGGAAATCGCGACTTCGCCGGCGAGCCTCCGGCCTCCCTCGATCAGCAGCTTATCCACGCCGGACACTCCGCCACTCTTCCGGGGTCTGCGTCTTCATCGACAGCGCGTGCAGCTCGCCGGAGTCGAAATGCTGCTGCAGGATCCGGTTGACCAGTTGCTGGCGCTGCACGCGGTTCCTGCCGGCGAAGCTGGCGCTGACGATCAACGCCTCGAAGTGGTGGCCGTCGCCGCTGACCTGCAGGTGTTCGCAGGGCAGGCCAGAGGCGATCAACTCTTGGACTCGTTCAGGGTGCATCATGATTCAGGATCTCAGTTTGTAGCCGCTGCGCAGCAGCAGCAGCGTGGCTGCCGATACCAGGGCGAAGCTGCTGCCGACGACCGCCAGGCTGGTCTCCGGCGGCACGTCCGAGACGCCGAAGAAGCCGTAACGAAAGCCGTCGATCATATAGAACACAGGGTTGAAATGCGATACCTGCTGCCAGAAGCCGGGGAGCGAATGGATCGAGTAGAAGACGCCGGAGAGCATGGTCAGCGGCATGATCAGGAAGTTCTGGAAGCCGGCGAGCTGGTCGAACTTGTCGGCCCAGATGCCGGCGATCATCCCCAGGGCGCCCATGATCCCGCCGCCAAAAAGGATGAAGACGAGAATCCACAGCGGTGCCTCGACCGCGGGCACGGCAAACCAGATCGTCGCCAGCAGCACGCCGGTGCCGACCATCAGGCCACGCAGCATGGCGGCGACGACGTAGGCGAGGAAGAACTCGCCGTAGGAGATCGGTGGCAGCAGGACGAAGACGACGCTACCCGTCACCTTCGACTGGATCAGGCTCGACGAACTGTTGGCGAAGGCATTCTGCAGCGCCGACATCATCACCAGACCGGGGATCAGGAAAGCGGTGTAGGGGACGCCATGCACCTGCACGTGCGCTTCGAGAACGTGCGCGAAGATCAGCAGGTAGAGCAGCGCCGTCAACACCGGTGCGGCAATGGTCTGGAAGCTGACTTTCCAGAAACGAAGGACTTCCTTGTAGAGCAGCGTGCGAAAGCCGGTCATCGGTCGTTGCTCTGGCTGTCGGCAGCGTTGTGCATGACGCCGAGGAAAACATCCTCAAGATCGCTCTGGGTCAGCCGCAGCTCGTCGATGACACAACCTGCCTGCCGCAGTTCGGCCAGCAGCCGCTCGACCTCGCGGGCTCCGGCAAGCGGGAAGGCCCAGTACCCGTCGACCCTCGTTGCCTGCACGGCCAGGTGTCGTGGCAGCGCTGCCGGCGGCGCCAGGCGCAGGCTCAGCGTCTGCCCGGCGAAGCGAGCCAGCAGGTTGGCGGTCGAGTCGAGCGCCACCACGCGCCCCTGCTTGAGCATGGCGATGCGGCCACAGAGCGATTCGGCTTCTTCGAGGTAGTGCGTCGTCAGGATCACCGTGTGGCCGTCGCGATTGAGACGACGGACGAACTGCCAGAGGCCCTGCCGCAGTTCGACATCGACGCCAGCGGTCGGCTCGTCGAGGACGATCACCGGCGGCTTGTGCACCAGCGCCTGGGCAACCAGCACCCGCCGCTTCATGCCGCCGGACAGCCGCCGCATGTTGGTGTCGGCCTTGGCGACGAGATCGAGGTTGGCGAGGATCTCGTCGATCCAGTCATCGTTGTTGCGGATGCCGAAGTAGCCCGACTGGATGCGCAGCGTCTCGCGGACCGAGAAGAAGGGGTCGAAGACCAGTTCCTGTGGCACCACGCCGAGCAGGCGGCGGGCGGCGCGGTAGTCGCGGACGACGTCGTGCCCGAGGACGGCCAAGCTGCCCGCGTCCGGCCGGCTGAGACCGGCCAGGCAGGAAATCAGCGTCGTCTTGCCGGCGCCGTTCGGCCCCAGCAGGCCGAAGAACTCACCCTCGTCGATCCGCAGCGATACCCCGGCGAGTGCCTGCACGGCGGCGAAGCGCTTCTCGACGCGATCGATGGCAACCGCAACGCCCATTGGTCGTGGCAAGCAGCGGGCCGCCTCAGGCCAGCGGCAGGAGTTCGGCTACGCCGTAGAGCGAGGCCAGGCTGAGCAGGCTTGCCGGCGGATTGATGATGCGCAGCTGCAGACCACGTTCGCCGGCGGTGCGCAACCAGGCGAGGATCAGGCTGACGGCCGACGAGTCGACTTCGCCGACCTCGGCGAGGTCGAGGACGGTGAGCGACGCCGCCGCACGGGCGTGCAGGCAGCTGCGTCCGGCAGCGAGCAGTGAGCGTGCGTTGGCGATCACCATCGGCGCGCTGACTCGCAGCCCGCCGTCCGTGCCGACGATCATGACTTGCCTGCCTGGAGTTCCTTGTTGCGCTTGCCGAGCAGCGCGATCAGGCCGTCGATGCCATTGCTGCGAACCTCCTGGCTGAAGGTGTCGCGGTAGTTCGTCACCAGGCTGACACCGGCCACCCGCACGTCGTACACCTGCCAGCCGTCGCCCTGCTTCGCCAGTTCGTAATCGAGCTGGACCGCCTGGCTGCCGGGCTGCACCACCTCGGTACGGACGACGACACTGCTGTCGTCGGGCTGCAACCGGGTCGGCTTGTAGACGATCCTCTGGTCCTTGTAGGAGGTCAGAGCGTTGGCATAGGTGCGGACGAGCAGCGTCTTGAACTCCTCGGCGAGGCGTGTCTTCTGTTCGGGCGTCGCCTTGTTCCAGTCCCGCCCGACGGCAAGGGCCGTCATGCGCTGGAAGTTGAAGTAGGGCAGGACCTTCGTCTCGACCAGGTCGATGGCCTTGCGCGTGTTGCCGCTGCGGATATCCTTGTCCTGGCGGACGACGGTGAGGACGTCGTCGGTAACCTTGCGGACGAGGGCGTCCGGAGCGTTTTCCTGTGCCAGTGCGGGCGTCAGGTTGCAGAACAGGGCGAACAGCAGGGCCAGTGCGAACTTCATGATCGTTTTCCAGACAGGGATGGTTTGCCGGTGCACGCCCGGTGGGTCGTGGCAGTCTCGGTGGAGGTCTAGCGCGCCGGTTCGTCGACGATCACCTCATGCGGTTGCGCGCCATCGAAGATCTCGCTGCGGCGGTGCTGCAGGTAGGCGTCCCGGATGTATTCATAGCGGTCGAAGGCGGCTTCCTCGACCACCTTGTCCGACGGCAGCAGGCTGGCGCGCAGGTTGATGTAACGGGTTGCCGCGAGACTGTTGCGCAGCGCCACGTCGTCGAGGTGCCAGACCGGATCGACATAAACGTCGACCATCCAGCCGAAGGTGTCGCGCGTCGTCCGCGGTCCGATCAGCGGCCAGTAGAAGAAGGGGCCGTCGGCGACGCCCCACTTGCCGAGCGTCTGGCCGAAATCCTCCGAGTGCTTCTCCAGACCCATCTCGCCGGCGATGTCGAAAGCGCCGCCGATTCCCAGCGTGCTGTTGATCAGCACCCGGCCGAGATCGGAAGCGGCGTCCTGGCCCTTGCCCTGCAGCACGTTGTTGACCGCGGTCCAGGCATCCCAGATGTTGCCGAAGAAGTTGCCGATGACCACCTTCAGCGGCAGCGGCGCCGCTGCGTCGTAGCCCTGGGCGACCGGCTTGATGACGACGTCGAGCCCCTCGTTGACGGCAAACATCGCGCGGTTGAAGCCCTCGAAGGGATCCTTCGGATTGTTCGCCGTCGTCGCACAGCCGCCAAGAGCGACGAGCGCGGCGGCGCAGGCCAGGCAGGACCAGCGGCTCCTCAGTTGCGTTCCCATCGTTCGGTTCCCCCTTCTATTTTTCGCTCGGTCCTTCGGACGCCTTGTTGAACATGAACTGACTGATCAGCTTCTCCAGCACCACTGCCGATTGCGTCTTGCCGATCACTTCGCCCGCCTTGAGCATCGCCTCGTCACCTCCCGGATCGAGGCCGATGTACTGTTCGCCGAGCAGCCCGGCGGTCAGGATCAGGGCGAAGGTGTCCTTCGGAAAGCGGTAGCGGCCGTCGATGCTGATGGTCACCACAGCTTCGTAGGATTCGGCATCGAAATGGATGTCCACGACCCGGCCGACGACGACACCGGCGCTCTTCACCGGCGCACGCACCTTCAGGCCACCGATGTTAACAAACTTGGCGCGCAGCGGGTACGTTTCGGCAAAGTTCGCCGCCGACAGGTTGCCGACCTTGAGGGCGAGGAAGAGCACCGCCGCCATTCCCAGGACGACGAAAACACCGACCCAGAGGTCGAGCAACTTGCGACTCATCAAGCCTCCCGGAACATGAACGAGGTCAATACGAAGTCGAGCGCCAGGATCGCCAGCGCCGACTTGACGACGGTGCCCTTGATCGAAGCGGAGATACCTTCGGCTGTCGGCAGGGCGTCGTAGCCCTCGAAGACGGCGATCAGCGATACCGCGATGCCGAAGACGAAGCTCTTGACGATGCCGCTCCAGATGTCGTAACGAAAATCGACCGATGCCTGCATCTGCGACCAGAAGGCGCCCTCGTCGACACCGATGAAGACGACGCCGATCAGATAGCCGCCGAGGATGCCGGCGGCGGAGAAGAGCGCCGCCAGCAACGGCATCGAGATGACCCCGCCCCAGAAGCGCGGCGCGACGACGCGGGCGATCGGATTGACCGCCATCATGTCCATCGCCGTGAGCTGCTCGGTCGCCTTCATCAGTCCGATCTCGGCGGTGATCGACGATCCGGCGCGCGAAGCGAAGAGCAGGGCAGCGACCACCGGTCCGAGCTCGCGCACCAGCGACAGGGCGACGAGGACGCCAAGCGCCTCGGCCGAACCGTAGCGCTGCAGCGTCTCGTAGCCCTGCATGCCGAGCACCATGCCGATGAACAGACCGGAGACGAGGATGATCAGCAGCGACTGGAAGCCCGAGAAGTAGATCTCGCGGATGGTCAGGTGCAGACGGCGGAACGACTGCCCCGACTGCAGCAGCACCGTCAGGAAGAAGCGGGTCGCGAAACCGAGGCGGAGCAGGCCGTCGACCACCCGGTGGCCGATGTGCCCGAGCGTTGCGACGATGCGGTTTTCTGGCCGGGCATCATCCGCCATGTGCGTGCCTCGCGAGCAGTTCCTGCGCCAATGGCGCGGCCGGATAGTGGAACGGTACCGGTCCGTCGGCCTCTGCGTGGACGAACTGATGGACGAAGGGATGCCGCGACGCGCGGATCTCGTCCGGGGTGCCGAGCGCGATCACCTTGCCGTCGGACATGAAATAGATGTAGTCGACGATCAGCAGCGACTCCTGGATGTCGTGCGTGACCATGATCGTCGTCGCGCCGAGGGCATCGTTGAGCCGACGGATCAACTGGCCGATGATGCCGAGCGAAATCGGGTCGAGACCGGCGAAGGGCTCGTCGTACATGATCAGCATCGGGTCGAGCGCGATCGCCCGGGCGAGGGCGACCCGCCGCGCCATGCCGCCGGAGAGCTCGGCCGGCATCAGCCCGTGCGCGCCGCGCAGGCCGACGGCGTTGAGTTTCATCAGCACCATGTCGCGGATCAGCTCTTCCGGCAGGTCGGTGTGTTCGCGCATCTGGTAGGCGACGTTGTCGTAGACCGAGATGTCGGTGAACAGCGCGCCGAACTGGAAGAGCATGCCCATCCGCCGCCGCAATGCATACAGCTCTTCGTCGTCAAGCTGAGGTACCGACTGCCCGTCGACCCGGATCTCGCCGCGGCTTGGCTTCAGCTGGCCGCCGATCAGCCGCAACAGCGTCGTCTTGCCGCAACCGGAACCACCCATGATGGCGACGACCTTGCCGCGCGGGATCTGCAGGCTGATGCCGTCGAGGATCGGGCGATCTTCGTAGGCAAAATCAAGACTGCTGATCTCGACAAGGTTTTCGGCTGACACGCGTGCATCCGGGGAGAAAAACGAGGGCGAATTATACCTGACGCTTCATCGCCTTACCGTGATTTACTTGACGTTAATATAATTGTGGAATAATGATGCAACCGCCACCAGCCCCCGTGACGACACGCTTTCGATGCTCAGCCACCCCGCAACCGCATTGCCCGAGAAGCCCCTGTTGCTGATCGTCGATGACGATCCGCTGATCTGCGACACCCTGAGTTTCTCGCTGAGCAAGCCGTTCGAGGTCGTCACCAGCCATTCCCGGCCGCACGCGCTGCAGATTCTGCGGCAATTGCGCCGGGCACCGGAGCTGGCACTCGTCGACCTCGGCCTGCCGCCGGTGCCGCATCGCCCGGACGAGGGATTCGCGCTGATTGCCGATCTCATCAAGCTGGCGCCGGCGATCCGCATCGTCGTCCTTTCCGGACAGAGCGATGCGGGCAACGCCCGCCACGCGCGCACGCTCGGCGCCGCCGATTTCGTCGCCAAACCCTGCAACCCGGGCGACCTGCAGCAGGTGCTCGAGGGCGCGCTGGCCTTTCGCGCCCTCGACGAGCAGCAGCGCGAAGGCGTTTCGCCGCTGATCGGCAACAGCCCGGCGATGCAGAAGCTGCGGCTGCAGCTGCGGCAGTACGCCGACCTGCCGTTCCCCGTCCTGATCGAGGGAGAGTCCGGCAGCGGCAAGGAGATCATCGCCTCACGCTGCCTGCACCATGATACGCGGCGGCGCTACCGGCCGTTCCTGGCGCTGAATTGTGCCGCGATCTCGCCCAGCCTGGTCGAGGCGACGCTCTTCGGCCATGCCCGCGGCGCCTTCACCGGCGCCGCAGCGAGTCGCGCCGGCTACTTCGACGACGCGGCCGATGGCACGCTCTTTCTCGACGAGATCGGCGAACTGGCGCTGGATCTGCAGGCGAAGCTGCTGCGCGTCCTCGAGAACGGCGAGTATCAGCGCATCGGCGAGACGCAGCGGCGCGTCAGCCGCGCGCGCATCGTCGCCGCCACCAACCGCGACCTGCGCAAGGAGGTCAAGGCCGGCCGCTTCCGCGCCGATCTCTACCATCGCCTCTCGGTGTGCTCGATCGCCGCGCCGCCACTGCGCGAGATGGGTGACGACAAGCTGCTCCTGCTCGAGCACTTCCGCCAGCACTACGCCGCGCAGACGCAGCAGCTCCCCTTTGCCCTGGCGCCGGAGGCGGCAAGCCTGTGGGGCGACTACCCCTTTCCGGGCAACGTGCGCGAGTTGCGCAACGTCGTCATCCGCCTGGCCACCCGGTATCCCGGACAGATCGTCGATGCGGCGGCGCTCGAGGCGGAACTCGATCTGCCGGACGACTCGCCGGCCGGTGGCGATGTCCTGCCGGCACCCCTCGACTCGGGTACCAGCGACGCCATCGTCGCCGCTGCGACGCAGCGTCTGCGGCAGCGCGAACCCTTCTGTCTCGATCGCCTGCTCGACGCCACCGAGCGCGGCTACATCGAAGCGGCGCTGAAGCTGGCGCACGGCAACGTCAGCCAGGCGGCACGTCTGCTCGGAGTGCACCGGACGACGCTCTACAACCGCATGGCAGCGACGGCGCGCGAGACATGATGTACCTGGAGCATTTCGGGTTGCAGCAGGCGCCCTTCCGCATCACGCCGCACACCGAGTTCTTCTTTGCCGGTGCCAACCGGGGGGCGACACTCGAAGCGCTGATCTACGCGATCACCAACGACGAAGGCATCGTCAAGGTCAGCGGCGAGGTCGGCAGCGGCAAGACGATGCTCTGCCGCATGCTGCTGGAGAAGCTGCCGGAGAACGTCGAGACCGTCTATCTCGCCAATCCGATGCTGTCGCGTGACGAGATTCTCTTCGCCATCGCCGCCGAGCTGCGTATCGATCTCCCGGCGGGGCAGGGACAATTGCTGCTGCGCGCGCTGCAGGATCACCTGCTCGAAATCTATGCCGCCGGCCGGCAGATCGTCGTCCTCATCGACGAGGCGCATGCGATGCCAGCCGATGCGCTGGAAGAGATTCGCCTGCTCTCCAACCTCGAATCGAGCCGCCACAAGCTGCTGCAGATCGTCCTCTTCGGCCAGCCGGAACTCGATCAGCGGCTGCGCGAGAGCGCCATGCGGCAGCTCAACGACCGCATCACGCACAGCTTCAGCCTCGCGCCACTGCACCGCAGCGATGTCGCCGCTTACCTGATGTTTCGCCTGCGCGCCGCCGGCTATCGCGGCCCCGACCTGTTCAGCCGGCGTGCCGTCCAGTTGATCAGCCGCAGCTCCGAAGGCTTGACGCGGCGCATCAACATCCTCGCCGACAAGGCGCTGTTGGCCGCATTTGCCGCCGGCCGGCATCAGGTCGACGCCGCGCAGGTGCGCGCGGCGATCCGTGATGCGCAGTTCCAGCCGATCGCCGGCCGGGCGCGCGGCCGCTGGGCGTGGGCCGCCGTCGCCGGTATGGCGATGCTCGGCGTCGCCACGGTCGCCTATCTTGCCGGCAGCCACAGCGCCGGTAGCCAGGTCCGGTCGCCGCCGCAGGCGAAGGCAGACACGGCGGTGACTGGCGAGTCGGCGCCGGCGAGCACGCCGGCGCCGCTGCCGCCGGCGGCCGTGGCCACCGTTGCGGTGGCCACGGCCGCGCCCGCTGTCGCGACGACGGCGACGGTCGCGGCGGTGCCCGCCACTCCGGCGGCTTCCGCCGCGCCGGCCACGCCAGCCGCTCCAGCCACACCGGCCACACCGGCCACACCGGCCACACCGGCCACTCCGGCAGTCCCGCCGCCGCCGGCGCTTCCGGTGCGCGCGACGGTCTGGTCCGCGGCGCCGGCTGCGAGCGCTGCCGCTGCCCGGGCGCCGAGTCTCGCACAGCGCCTCGCGGCGAGCGAGGAGTGGCTGCGCCGGACTCCGGACAGTCACCATTTCATCCAGTTGCTCATGGCCGATGCCGGCAGCCAGCGCGAAATCGATGATTTCATTGCGAAAAACTCAAAGGTTCTGGATCCGGGTCAGGTCCGCGTGTATCGCTCGCTGCTGGCCGGCAGGGAGCGGCTGGGGGTGATCTATGGCGACTATGCCTCGCGCGAGGAAGCCAACGCCGCCCTGGCGACGCTCGGCGAACTCTCGCCGGCGAGCCGGCCCTACGTGCGCTCGGTTGCGCGGCTGCGTTCCGGTGGCCCCGTCGCCACTCCGGCCGCTCCTGCGGAAGGTAATAAAAATCATGCACTTGTGCCGAAGTCCTGACGTGGTATGATCAGCTTTCCCTGTCACCGGAGCGAGCCTGAGCGTGTCCCCGAGAAGCCTTGACGCCGTCGTGTTGCTGCTGGTGCTCGCCGCCTGCACGCCGACCACCCTGAGCACCGGGCCGTCGCCGGGGCACCTGCAGGCTGAGGCCGTGGCACGGCCGCCGGGTGCCATTCCGCAACCGGTGCAGCAGAGCGCCGCGCTGCCGCGGCCGCGCTCGACCGCCCGCACCGAGACCTACAGCGTCGTCGTCAACAACGTCAAGGTGCACGACCTGCTGTTCGCGCTGGCGCGCGACGCGAAGATCAACGTCGATATCCATCCCGGGATCACCGGCACCGTCACCCTCAACGCCATCGACCAGACCCTGCCGCAGTTGCTCACGCGCATCGCCAAACAGGTCGACATGCGTTTCGAGATGGATGGTCCGAACCTCGTCGTGATGCCGGATTCGCCTTACCTGAAACACTACAAGGTCGATTACGTCAACATCTCGCGCGAAGTGACCAGCGTCTTGTCGACCAACACGCAGATCTCGACGAGCGCGCTGGCGACCGGCAGCGGCGGCGTCGCCGGCACCGGGAACACTTCGCGCATCCAGATCGACAACAAGTCGAAGAACAGCTTCTGGCAGTCGCTGGAGAAGAACCTCAAGGACCTGCTGTACGAGACCGACAAGGTCTTTCCCGAAGGATCAACCGAAACCGTCACCGAGCAGAGTGCGTCGCAGAGTACCACTGGCACCGGCGCGGCGCCTCCGGCCGGCGCGGCGACGCGGCTCGGCCAGGCCGTGCAGAACCTGGCCGGCAGCCCGAACCCGGCCGTGCTGCAGAACACCGGCGCCACCCTCATCAAGCGGATGACCTTCCGGGAAGCGGCATCGGTCATTGCGAACCCTGAAGGAGGCGTGATCACCGTCCGGGCTACCGCTCGCCAGCACGAGAAGGTCCAGGAGTTCCTTGATCGGGTGATGGGCAGCGCGCGGCGGCAGGTACTGATCGAGGCGACGATCGTCGAGGTGACGCTTTCCGATGGCTACCAGCAGGGTATTGAATGGAGTCGACTCAGATCTGACGACACCGGCTTCTCGCTCACGAAGCCGACCCTGACAACCAACGTGCCGAGCGTTGTGCAGCCATTTAAGCTTCGGTACGCCGGCACCAACCCCCTCCAACTTCTGGCTGCGGTCGACCTCCTGCGCGCCTTCGGTACCGTGAAGGTGCTGTCCAGTCCGAAACTGGCGGTACTCAACAACCAGACGGCGACCCTCAAGATCTCTGAGGATTTCGTGTATTTCAGCGTGAAGCAAGAGCTCTCTAACGGCAACGATTTGGTTGGCGCCCGGACGATCAAGGCCACGACGACCACGCCGCAGTCCGTCTCGATCGGTTTCTTCATGAGCCTGACAGCGCAGATCAGTGACACCGGCACGGTCACCCTCAACGTTCGGCCGTCGATCTCCAGCATCGCCGACCTGAAAAGGGATCCGAATCCTGACCTGACGGTTCCGAATATGGTTCCCCAGATCCGCATGCGCGAGATCGAGTCGATGATGCGCCTCGAGAGCGGCGACATCGCGGTTCTCGGCGGCCTGATGGAGGATCGCCTGGACAACCGGCTGGGGCGGCTACCGCTTCTCGGCGACATCCCCTTCCTTGGCGAGGTATTCAACAACCGTAACAACTCCTCAACCAAGACGGAACTCGTCGTCCTGCTGCGCCCGACCGTGATCAAGGACGCCTCGCTCGAGGGCGACTTCAGCAGCTTCAGGGACTCGCTGCCGGACCGCGAGTTCTTCCGCACCGATCAGGTCTATCGGCCATTCTCGCTGCCCGAGCGGCCTGCGGAGCCGCTCCGGTGAGCCTGCTGATGGATGCCCTGAAACGGGCCGAGGAAGCCAAGAGGCAGGCCGCCGCCGGCGCGCAGCCGGCTGCGCCGCCCGAGTTGAGCCTCGATCCGCTGGAAACGCCGGCGACCGTATCGAGTCGCTCGTTGCCACCGCTGTCGCGGCACCTCGATGCGGTGGACGCCGATCTTGCCGCCAGCGTCGGTGGGCCCCTGCCGCGGCGCGGCAGCGCGGCAGCGGCGGCAGCGGGGGACGACCGCGGCACTGACGACGCCGCCCGGACGGCGGTGAAAAACGTCTTTGCCGTCAAGCAGGAGCCGCGCCCGCGGACGTCGCTGTGGCTCTTCGTCGGTCTGGGTGGCGCGGCGGCGCTGGCGATCGCCGGTTATTTCTGGTGGCAGTTGCAGGGCCTTGCCGGCGGCTCGCGGGTTGTCCCGCCGCCAGCGGTGGCGGTGGTCCAGCCGCCGGTCGTCCCGGCAACCGCCAGCCCACCACCGGCTGTCCCGCCATCGCCAGCGGCGATCGCGCCGCCGCCCACGGCGCCGCCGGTGCCGGCCGCGGGCTCGTCGCCGTCGCCGCAGGCCGTGCCGGGTCCGGCTGCGCCGCCGGCGGCGGCGCCTCGTGAGCGCCGCCAGCGGGACGAGCGCGCCGGCAACCTGCCGGCTGACGATGCAGGCGTCGTCCGTTCCGCCAGTCGCCGTCCGCACGCCGAGCGGACGCTCGACAGGGCCTACGAGGACTGGCAGGCCGGCCGCCTCGACGAGGCCCGGGGCGCCTACGAGCAGGCGCTGCGCAGTGATCCGCGCAATGCCGACGCACTGCTCGGACTGGCGGCGATCGCGCTGCGCCAGGGCCAGCTCGAGCGGGCACAGAACCTCTACCTGCGGGTGCTCGAATCGGATCCGGCAGACGCCACGGCGCAGGCGGCGCTGATCAACCTGCACGGCGGCGGTGATGGCGGACAGTCTGAGAGCCGTCTGAAGACGCTGCTGGCGGCGCAGCCCGATTCACCGCCGCTGCACTTCGCCCTCGGCAACCTGTATTCCCGGCAGCGTCGCTGGAGCGACGCGCAGCAGGCGTATTTCCAGGCCTATGCACTCGATCCCGACAATCCCGACTATCTCTTCAACGTCGCCGTCAGCCTCGACCACCTGCGCCAGGGCAAGCTGGCGCTGCAGTACTATCGCATGGCGCTGAATGCCGCCGACCTCAGTCGCGCCGCTTTCGACCGCAATGCAGCCCGGCAACGAATCCTTGAACTGCAGCCCTGAGGCGCTGCCCGTGCCGCTTCCGCCGCATCAACCTGGTCCGCCGGCGCAGCCATGAACGCTCCCACCATCCACCCGCATGCGCGGCCGCTGGGCCAGATCCTGATCAGCAAGGGCATCCTCAGCGAAGACCAGCTGCGCATCGCGCTGCTCGAGCAGATGAAGTCCAACCGGCCGATCGGCAAGTTGCTGGTGGCACTCGGCTTCGTCTCCGAGGCGACGCTGCGCGACGCGCTGTCGGAAAGCCTGGGCAAGCAGAGCGTCGATCTGTCGAAGGCGATCATCGATCCCTCGGCGCTCAGGCTGGTGCCGCGCGACCTCGCCAAGCGCCACCACCTGCTGCCGCTCGATTACGACGCCGCCAACCAGTGCCTGACGGTGGCGATCGCCGACATCAACGACATCGTCGCCCTCGACCGGATCCGCGGGCTCGCCGGCGACGACCTCGAGATCAGCACGCTGCTCGCCGGCGAGACCGAGATCGACCGCGCGATCGACCTGTGCTACGGCTACGAACTGTCGATCGACGGCATCCTGCACGAGATCGAGACCGGCGAGATCGACTTCCGTGGCCTGCAGTCCTCGTCCGACGAGTACAGCCAGCCGGTCGTGCGGCTGATCGATTCGATCATGACCGACGCCGTCAAGCGCGATTCTTCCGACATCCATTTCGAGCCGGAGGCGAGTTTCCTGCGCATCCGCTACCGCATCGACGGCATGCTGCGGCAGATCCGTTCGTTGCACAAGACCTACTGGCCGGCGATGGCGGTGCGTATCAAGGTCATGTCGGGGATGAACATCGCCGAGACCCGCGCGCCGCAGGACGGACGCATCTCGCTCAGCATGCGCGGCCGGCAGGTCGATTTCCGCGTTTCGGCGCAGCCGACGATCCATGGCGAGAACATCGTCCTGCGCATCCTCGACCGGCAGAAGGGGATCGTTCCGCTCGAGGGTCTCGGCCTTGCCGAGCGCCAGCTCGACCTGCTCAAGCTGATGATCGCGCGGCCGGAGGGGATCATCCTCGTCACCGGGCCGACCGGCAGCGGCAAGACGACGACGCTCTACTCGGTGCTCAACCACATCAACTCCGAGGGGGTGAACATCATGACCCTCGAGGATCCGGTCGAGTATCCGATGACGCTGGTGCGGCAGACCTCGGCGGCCGAGTCGGTCAAGCTCGATTTCGCCAACGGCATCCGCTCGATGATGCGCCAGGATCCGGACATCATCCTGGTCGGCGAAATCCGCGACGCGGAGACCGCCGAGATGGCGCTGCGGGCGGCGATGACCGGCCACCAGGTCTATTCGACGCTGCACACCAACTCGGCGATCGGCGCCATTCCGCGCCTGCTCGACATCGGCATCCTGCCCGACATCATGGCGGGCAACATCATCGGCATCATCGCGCAACGGCTGGTCCGACGTCTCTGCGTGCACTGCAAGGTTCCCTATCAGGCCGAGGCGCACGAGGCGCACCTGCTCGGCAAGCTGGTCGACGGGCCGCGGCCGGTCATCTATCGCCCGAGCGGCTGCGAGCGCTGCGAGTTCCAGGGCTATCGCGGGCGGCTGGCGATCATGGAACTCATGCGCATCAATGCCGACATGGACGAACTGATCGCCCGCCGCAGCACGCTGCGCGAAATGCAGCAACTGGCCCGGCACCAGGGGGTCGTCACGCTGGCGGACGATGGTCTGCGGCGTGTTCTCGACGGTTCGACATCGCTCGAGGAAATCGGGCGCGTCGTCGACCTGACCGACCGGATGTAGGTCCATGCCGCTGTATACCTACAAGGCGGTGAGTCCGGACGGTCGCATGGTTTTCGGCCGCATCGACGCGATCAACCTGGTCGACCTCGATCTGCGCCTGCGGCGCATGGAACTCGACCTGGTCAGCGGCGAGCCGCTGAGCAATCGCAGCCTGCTGCGCAGTGGCGGCATCCCGCGGCGCGAACTGATCCACTTCTGCTTCCATCTGCAGCAGCTCGTCCGTGCCGGCGTGCCGATTCTCGAGGGGCTCACCGACCTGCGCGACAGCCTCGAGCATCCGCGCTTCCGCGAAGTGGTCGCCAGCCTGATCGAGTCGATCGAGGGTGGCCAGACGCTGTCGCAGGCGATGGAGAGCCATCGCCGCGTCTTCGACGCGGTCTTCGTCAGTCTCGTGCGCGCCGGCGAGGCGACCGGCCGCCTGCCGGACGTGCTCAACAGCCTGAACGAATCGCTGAAGTGGGAGGACGAACTGCTGTCGCAGACGCGGAAGATGGCCGCCTACCCGGCCTTCGTCGGTTCGATCGTCATCGCCGCGACGCTTTTCCTGATGGTCTACATGGTGCCGCAGCTGCGGCTGTTCGTGAAGAGCATGGGACAGGTGCTGCCGCTGCAGACGCAGATCCTCTTCCTGGTGTCCGACCTGCTCGTCGCCTACTGGTACCTGCTGCCGACGCTGCCGCTGCTCGCCTTTTTCGCCGTGCGGTTGCTGCTCAACCACAACCCGCTGGCCAGGTTGCGCTTCGATGGCCTCAAGCTGCGCGTTCCCGTGCTCGGCAACATCCTGCGCAAGATCATCCTGGCGCGCTTCGCCAACACCTTCGCGCTGCTCTACGCTTCGGGCATCCCGATCCTCGAGTCGATCCGGACGACGCAGGGCGTCGTCGGCAACCTGGTGATCCGCCAGGGGCTGGAACGGGTCGAGCAACTGATCGTCGAAGGGCAGAACGTGACCGCCGCCTTCCACGGTACCGGTTTCTTCCCGCCGCTGGTGATCCGCATGCTGCGCGTCGGCGAGAACACCGGTGCGCTCGACGAAGCGCTGCTCAACGTCAGCTACTTCTACAATCGTGACGTGCGCGAATCGGTGCAGAAGATGCAGCAGCTGATCGAGCCGCTGCTCACCCTGCTGATGGGCGGCATGCTCGGCTGGATCATGCTCTCCGTGCTCGGTCCGGTCTATGACGTGATCAGCAAGATCAAGACCTGAAGCCATGCCTGCCCGTCGCCTGCTCTATCTCAGCGCGCACCAGCTGACCGCCTGCCTCTGGCACGCCGGTACGCTCAGCGACGAGGGATCCTTCGACTTCACGGAGGACGGGCGCCTGCGCTTTCTCCGTTACCTCGAAGGCAAGCGCAAGAGCCTGTTCTGGCTCCTTGCCAATGTCGCCGACGAGGGCTTCCATGTCGAGAAGATCCCGTTCCTGCGCGGCGACGACCGCAAGGCGGTGATCGCGCGCAAGCTCGGGCAGCACTTCTTCAGTGCGACGCTGACCGCCTCGCTCTCGCTCGGTTACGAGAAGTCGCGGCGCAAGGATGAACGCGTCCTGCTCGCGGCGCTGACCAACAACGAGTTCTTCGCTCCCTGGCTGGCGGCGCTCGCCAGCTCCGGGGTGGCTCTTGCCGGCGTGCATTCCGTGTCGATGCTGGGGGCCACGCTGCTGCGAAGACTGGGTGTCGCCGACGAGCGCTGCCTGTTGCTGACGATTCAGGACCAGTCGATCCGGCAGAGCTACCTCGAGAAGGGGCAGCTTCAGTTCAGCCGCCTCAGCCCGCTGCCGAACAGCAGCATCGGCGGCATCGCCCAGACCTTCGCAGCCGAGGCGCGCAAGTTGCAGCAGTATCTGGTCAGCCAGCGTCTGATCGCCCGGCAGCAGCCGATCAGGGCCTGCCTCGTCGCCCATCCGCAGGCCATCAGTGCGATCCAGAGCACTTGTGTCGACAGCGACACGCTGTCCTTCGCCATCTTTGACCTCGAGCACTGCGCGCAGCACAGCGGCCTTGCGACCTTGCCGACCGACAGTCGCTGTGACCGCCTGCTGCTGCACCTGCTGGCCAGCGACCCGCCGCGCAGCCAGTTCGCGAATGATCAACAACGCCATGGTTATGACCTCTGGCTCGTCCGTTCGGCGCTGCAGGGGGCCGGTGTCGTTGCGCTGGCTGCCTGCCTGCTCTGGGCCGGCAAACAGGCTTACGATGCCCATCAGGTCAATCAGGAGGTCGATCTCCTGGTCAGCGAAACGGCGCTGGCGCGTCGACGTTACGACGAGATCGTTCGCACCTTCCCGCCGATAGCGACGAGCAACGACAACCTGCGGCGGGTGATCGATCGCTACCTCGAGGTGGAGAGAAGCGCGGGATCACCGGACTACCTCTGGCGGGAGCTCGGTCGCGCCCTGGGCGTTGCGCCGGCGATCGAGCTCGATGCGCTCGACTGGAAGCTCATGCCGGCGCCGGCGCCGGCGTCGCGGTCGCTCGTCGGCGGTGACGGCAAGGGCCGGGCGCCGGCAGCGCCCGGCGACGAGACGCTCGTCGTTCGCGGCAGTATCCGGCTTGGTGACGACAGCAACCCGCGTCAGGTGCTCGCCGTGTTCAACCGTTTCCTCGACGCGCTGCGACGCAACCCGCAGCTCGAGGTCGAGGTGCAGCAGCAGCCCTTCGATGTCGAATCAGGCAAGGCGCTGAAGGGTGGTGACGCAGCCGCCGGGGAACGGCAGCCGCGCGCCTTCCGGCTGCAACTGCGGCGGGTGTCCGGGGCATGAAGTTCAGCGCCGAAGACTGGCCGAAGGTCCAGACCAGCGCGCTGCTGGCATTGCTCATGGTCGCCGTCGGCAGCGTCGCCCTGTACGCCGCGAACCGCTTCCACGACGCTGCCGAGCGGGCGCGAACGGTCGCCCTCGCGCAGCGCAGCGAGGCCGATGGCAAGCTGCGGCGGGTGCGCGAAGAGGAGAGCGAGATCAAGCACAAGTCGCTCCTCTTCAACAGGCTGCAGGAGCGTGGCATGATTGGCGCAGAGCCGCGGCTGGAGTGGATCGAGCTGCTCAACGACATTCGTGACCGGCACCGCCTGCTCGACCTGCGTTACGAGCTGTCGCCGCAGCGGCCGCTGGACAGCGCCGAGGTCGGCGATTTCGCCTTCCATCTCAGCTCGATGAAGATCGACCTGAAGTTGCTGCACGAGGAGGATCTCAGTCGTTTTCTCGCCGATCTGCGGCAGCAGGCGAGGGCGCTGATCCGCATCAACCGCTGTCACGTCGAGCGGCTGCCAGCCGGCTCGGAGGAGCGTTCCGGCGGCCGCGCCAATCTGGCGGCCGAGTGCGAGATCGACTGGCTGACGGCGCGTGAGGCTGCCAGGAAGCAGCAGCCCGACGACGGCCGCGGCTTGGGTCGCCAGGGCACGGCGGCGGGCGTGACCAAGTCGGCGCGAGAGGTAGGGGCAGATGAGGGGTGGACAGCTGATGCACAGGGCATGGCGCGCGGCCGATGAAGCCCGCTGCGGGCGAGCGTGTGGCGCGAGCGCCACGGCGGACGGGTGGGGAATGAGTGTGCGACGCTGCGCCCTGGCCGTACGGCTGCTTCCCTCGCCACCGCGGGCATGGGCTGTCGGGCGCTGGCTCGCCAGCGGCATGCCGCTGCTCTGCCTGTGGCTGGCGATGCCGTTGCCGGTGGCCGCCGAGGAGGCGCTCGATCGCCTCTTCTTCACCCCCGAGCGACGGCAGCAGCTCGACCGCCAGCGGCAGAGCAACGCCCTCGACCAGCAGGCGGTCCAGAGCGAGCCGACGCTGACCATCGACGGTGTCGTGACGCGCAGCAGCGGCCGGCGAACGGCCTGGATCAACGGCATCCCGCAGAGCGAAGGCGACGTCGGCAGCGGCGTCAGAGTCCGCACGCAGCGGGCCGATCCCGGCCGGGTCGTCATCGGCACCGATGCGCTGCCGGCAACCAGGGCACGCGTCGGGGAGACGGTCAACAGCAGCAGCGGCGAGACGCAGGATCTGCTCGATGGTGGCACGATCGTCGTTCATCGTCGCCCGACAGCGACGAGATAGCCGATGCGCTCGCGGCCCGAAGGCGGAGTCAGGCGGTTGCCGGCGGCTGCACCGCGGCGACAGAGCGGCGTTGCGCTGCTGGCGCTGCTGACGCTGCTGACCCTCTGGGGACTGTATCTCCTGGTCGGCGAACTCAATGTGACGCAATTCCAGGTCGCACGCAAGGAGGCGGCAGGGGCCGCGCTCGCCCAAGCGAAGCTGGCCTTGATCGGCCGCGCGGCTGGTGACGACAACCGCCCCGGCAGCCTGCCGTGTCCGGCACCTGTGCACCCCGACGCAACACACCCCGATGGCGTCGCACTGCTGCTCGCCGGCAACCATTGCCCAATCTATGTCGGCCGCCTGCCTTGGCGAACCCTTCAGATCGAGCAGTTCCGCGACGTGGGCGATACGCGGATTAATGAACCACAAGGATTATGGTATGCGTTAGCACCGGCGCTTCGCGACGACGACTCGGCGCAGCCGATCAACTTCGAGACCGTCCCCGAGTTGCGGCTCGACGGCGCGCCGAACGTCGCAGCAATCATCTTCGCGCCTGGGTTGCCGCTGGCCAATCAGAACCGCGACCCGAGAAATGAACGGGGGGGCGACTCGGTCGCCGACTATCTCGACGGCAGCAACGCCGACGGCGACCAGGATTTCGTCTCCGGACCACAGTCGGCGGCCTTCAACGACGTCGTCCTGGCAGTCACGCGTGACGACCTCTTTCGCGTCGTCAATCAGCGTGTCCTCGGCGAGGTCCGCGCGCGTGCCGAGAGCGCGAGCCTTCCCGACCATGGGCTGCTCGGCTACCAGGCGCTCAACGGCCGCTTCCCGTTCGCCGACGGCGACACCGACGGCTCGGCGGATTCGGGTGTGTTGGCGGGCCGACTGCCGTACCGTGATCTCTCATTCAGCCCGGCGGCTCTCGCCTGGCTGACGGCCAACGACTGGTGGCGGCTGGTCAGCTACAACCGGCTCAGCGCCTGCCTGGCGCTAATCGGCATCGTCGGCAGCGCGGCGACGATGGATGTGTCTGGAGCCGGCCCCGCTTGTCCCTGAGCAGCTGGCGAACGCGTGCCGGAATCCGCGCGCGTGCGCCGCGCGTGGCCGGTTTCGACGCCGTTGCGAGACACCGGCCAGGCAGCCCGTGTCACCCGGCGGCACGGCCCGAGCACTGCCCGAGCAACTCACCGGAGCGACGACCGCATGTCGGCAAGCGCACTCAACTTCACCTATCGCTATCCATGGCCGTCGGGCGTCGTCGCCTCGCCACAGGCGCAGACGCTGCAACTCGCCACCTCATCGCGCGGCGACGGACACCCGCATTTCTTCCACGGCCGCATCGAACAGCCACGCAGCGTCGCCGACATGCTGCTGGCGCTGCTCGACGTCGTCCGCACGCACTACTTCCTGCCGCGGCCACCGCAGATGGACCCGGTGGTGACGAGCAACGATGCGATGCTGCGTTTCGAGGGATTCAGCGGCTGTTGCGGGGTCTACGTGCGTGTCGATCTCGACACGGTCGGGCTGGCCGCCGAACGGCTCGGTCGCGGAACGACCAACGTCGACTTCAACATGCCGATGCGCGCCGCGCTGATGCGCCTGCAGGACCACGAGCGGGTCGAGTTCTCAGTCGGTCGCGAAGCCTTCACGCTGAGTCGCGGCGAGGCGCGCGTCGTCGAAAAGAAGGTGCGCCTGCCGCTGCGCTGGATCAAGGGATTCAGCGAGGTACAGGCCTACCTGCCGCGCTTGGTACTGCTGGCCGACGTCGCCGGCGCCGAGGCGCGCCGCTTTGCGCGCAGCCTGCCGCTCGGCAACGTTCCCCGGCAACCGTCGTTCGTCGTCCAGTCGGGTGCTTCGCTGCGCCTCAGCCAGCGGCCGGCCGCGGGTGCGGTCGCGGTCAGCGGCGTGCAGCGGCTGCGTACGCTTCCCGGACTGGTGCAGCGCGCCGAACGTCTGCGCATCTGGAGCGACGCGGTGTCCGGCGCTTCGGCGTGGGAAGTCGTCTTCGCGGTCGGCCGGGTGACGCTGCTGGTCAGCCCGGAAATCCAGCGCGGCTTCTCTGGCGAGGGCCAGGTGTTGTCGACGCTGGCTGCCGCGACCTGGCGGAAGGCGCTGCCGAAGGTGCGTGCGCAACTCCGCTGGCAGAACGAGATCGACGTCGGCGAGGTGGCGCAGGCGACTGCCCTGACTGCCGACGAGGTGGCGGCCGCACTCGCGGCGCTCGGCGCGCGCGGCCTCGCCGGTTACGATTGCGGCAGCGGCCGCTACTTCCACCGCGAACTCCCCTTCGACCTCGAAGCTGTCGAGGCGATGCAGCCACGCCTGCTCGACGCCCGGCAACTGCTGGCCGACGACAAGATCGAGCTGCTGGCGGGCAGCGGCGGCGACAGCCACGACTTCGCCGTCACCGGCACTGACGTCGTCCACCACGTCCGCTTGCGCGCCGACCGTGACCGCTGCTCGTGCCCGTGGTTCAGCAAGTCGCAGGGCGAGCGCGGACCATGCAAGCACATCCTCGCCGCGCGCCTGTTCCGCGACGGCGATGCGGACCCGCCAGCGCCGGCCGGGACGAGCGGCCGCCTGGATCGGTGAGCGCATGAACGAAAGGGACTTCGCCGCTCTCGTGGTCCGCCAGTCGCCCGCGGAGATCGTCGACGCCCTGCTCGCCTTGCCGTCGGAAGAGCGCCGGGTGCTGGCGCCGATCGCCGCCGACCTGTGGCAGGAGGTCGATGGCGGACGGGTGATGAACGAATGGCTGGTACTGCTTCCCGGGGCGTCCACGACGCGCAGCGGCAACCTCGGACGCGGTTGGCGCGAGCAGCACGCCAAACTCTCACTGGCCGTCCTCGTGCTGTGCAACATCGACCGGGCCAAGCGCGTGCACTGGCTCGGTTCGCGCGCTGCGGACGCTCTGCTGCGGCGCGTGTTTGCGGCGCGCGACGCCGGCTGGCGCGATGCCTGGCTGCGCCATCGCTTGCGCGGAGAGTTCCCGGGAGTCCACTGGAGTTTCGTGCGGGGCCTCGTGCGTGACGGACTGTGTCGCCGCCCGGATGAGGGCGACTCGCTGCGCGGCTACCTGCAGCTGATGGTCAGCGACCTCAATCCGGGCTGGTCACGGCCGGGCGTCGCGTACATTCCGCTCAGCGCCCGATTGCTGGCCGACCCCGGCCTGCTCGACGACGAAATCTGGCGACTCTTCGAAATCGATACCCAGGTTTACGACGACTCCTGGACGCGCCGGAATCCGCGTTGCCCGGCCGGCTACGAGAGCTGGAGCGACGCGCTGGTCAGGCTCGCTGGCGAAGGAAGCGTCGACCGCCAGCGCCTGCTCGACGCGACTCTCGCCGGCCTGTGGGCGAGCAGCAGCAACAGCGTTCTTGCCGGTCACCACCGGCTGCACTGCCGGCTGGCGCCGAGCGCCGACGAACTCGACGCGCGCGAGGGGGCTTACCGCGAGTTGCTCGGCCACCGCGCCGGCCCGGTCGTCGGCTTTGCACTCAGGCAACTCGCGCTCATCGCACGGCGGCGGCCACTGGCCGCCGCGCCGACGCTGGCCGCGATGCCGCCGCTGTTCGCGCTGCCGGCCAAGGCGCAGCCGCTGGCGGCGCTGAAACTCGTCGGTCGGCTACTGCAACGGGAAAAGCCGCAGGGCGAGCTTGCCGAGGCCGCTTGCGCCGTCCTGCTCGAGGCGTTGCGACATCCGGCGAGCGACGTGCAACAGGCGGCTGCGCAGTTCCTCTGCGCCCATGCCGGCACCTGGAGCGACGACCAGATCGCGCGCGTGCGCGCCGTCGAGCGGGAACTCGCTCCGTCGGCGCGCGCCCTGCTCGCTGCGCTCGATCGCGAAACGGCAGGCGTCCGGCCGGCGCCGTTGCCGTTGACCGATGCCGCGGCGGCTGCCGCAACGATGACGGCAGAACGGCGATGGCGCGCGCGCGTGCAGGCTCTGCCCTCTCGCCTGCGCGCCGTCGGCGGATTGGCCGGCGAAGTCGATTTCTCGCTGCCACCACCGCCCCTGGCGATCGCGCTGACCGACCTGCCGATCCTGAAGACCCTGCCACCGGTGTCGCCCATCGCCGGCATCGACGAACTGATCGACAGCGTCGCGCACGCCATCGAGGCGGTCGATTCCGCCACGGAGGTCGAGCGCATCGTCGACGGCATCGCGCGCCTGTTCGACGACCGGCCTGGCGATTTCGCCGCGCGCACGCAGGCGCTGGTCAAGCGGATGCACACGGGTGCGCTCGCCGACGCGCGCGGCCTCGTCCTGCCCGGGACACCCAACGGCCTGCGCGACCTCGTCCTGACCTGGCTCGAAGGTGGCCCGCGGCATACCAACTACCCGTACTGGCAGCAGGTGCGCGGGCCGATGCGCTTCATGGACCGGCGCCTGCGCGAGCTTGCCCGCCATCTCGACCGGCACGGTGCGCTGCAGCCGCTGGCGACGCCGACCCATGCGCCGGGCTGGATCGCGCCGCAGGTCTTCGTCGAGCGCCTCGCCCACTACGCGCGGGCCGGTCGGCGGCCGCTCGCCAGCGACCTCCTGCAGGCCCTGCTGCGGCTGGCGCCCGACGGTCGTGGCGAGGCGGTGGCGTTGGCCGGTGCGCTGCGCGGCGAATGGGCGCCAGCAGTTCGCTGGGCGCTTGGCGGCGGTGCCGGTCCGGACGCGCAGAGCAGAAGGCAGGCGGCCCTCTGGGTCGCCGCCGGTCGCGCGCGTGCACCGCACGCCGATCTCAGCGGCCCGCTGGCCGCGCTCGGCCTGCGCATCGACTGGCCGGATGTCCTGCAGCCGGCCAGCTATCAGTGGCGGGCCACGACGCGCACGCTCCACCGGCACGGTCGTGAAACGATCCATCCCTGCCTCGAGCTGCAGGTCTCGCCGGCGCCTTGGCGAGCGCCACCCTTGCCGAAACCGGCCTGGGGTGCGGCGGCGAGGGTTCGCGCCGGCGCCGCCTGGCTGATGCATCTCGCCGGCAGCCTGCGGCTGGCGGCCCCATCGCTGGCGCTGCGCACGTTCACCCCGAGCCTCGCCGTGCCGACCTGCCTGGCGCACGAATCGGCGCCGCATCGCTCGCTGGCCGTCGGCTACTCGGCGCCCTGGCTGATCGACTGGGCGCAGACGCTCTGGCCGCTCAACGGCGACGCGTTGCTGGCATTCGGCGTGCGCCTGATGGTCGAGCGCATCGACCTCGCGGCAAGCGCCGGTGAACCCCTGCATCCTTTCCTGACGCCGCTGTTTGCCGGCAACCGGCCGTGGTCCGAGCTGGGGGTGCTGGCGTTGTCGATCGCCCTCGCCAGTCGCGACGGCGACCTGCGGCGGCTGGCGACCGACCTGCTGATCGAAGGCATCGCCGACGGCCGCGCGCACCCCGACGAGCTGGCCCGCGTGCTGTGCCGTCTGGCCGCTGGCGGCTGGTTGAAGGCCAGCCGGTTGAGCGCAGCGCTGGGCGAAGCTGCGCGCGTTTCGCCCCTGCACCAATGGGCAGTCGCCGGCATCATCGAGGGTGCGCTCGAGGTCTTCCTGGCACAGAGCGGCAAGGCCAGCGTCGCCCTCGAACTGCTGCATGAACTGCTGGTCGAGCTCGATGGCGGGCCTTCGGCCATGACGCTGCAACGCCTGTCGGCAGTCACCAGCGGCAAGGCGGGAATCGTTGCCGCCGCGATCCGCGCCCGCGCCGATCGCCCGGCGCGGCAGTGCTTGGCGGGAGCGCTGCGTTCCGCCTGGGAAGTGCGCTTGTGCCGGGTCGAAGCCTGGGCGGCGGATGGCGAGCTGCCGGACGCGGAGCACCTGATCGCGGCTCCGTGAGCGTCGCGCGAGGGAGCACATGCAGTCGATCGCCACCGCAACGGGAGCGAAGCCGACCGCGCTGCGCGGGTCGACGGAGCGGATCGCCGCCTGCTGCTCGCCGGTCCCCGGGCTCGGCCGGACGGCACCGTCATGCAGCGGTCCCGGGATTTCTGCTACCGTTTCGTCCCGGCAACCATCTACTGACTTCGGCATGGCACGAACTGCGACCCGTCATCTGCTCCCCCTGCTCGCCGCGGCCGTACTGGCGCTCTCGGGATGCGCCGGCTTCGAGCCGCAGCCCGGCCCCGGCCCGGAGCCATCGCCGGCTGCCGGTTACCGGGCGCTGACGACGCCGATCATTGCCGTCGGCGACACGCAGGAGCACGAATCCACCGGCTACCCTCTGCACGACAACGACAGTGCGCTGGACGCCTACATCGAGGTCACCCAGCGCCCACCCGAGCAGGCGCTGTTCGGTCGCCGCCTGCTCGAGTGGGCACTCGCCAGTCACCCCGACGAGCCCTTCATCCACCTCGGCGACGTCATGGATCTGTCGTGCCGCAGCGAGGCGCTGCGCATCGGCCGCATCTTCCAGGCCAGCCAGAGCCCCGGCGCGATTCTTCCCGGCAACCACGACGGGCTGATGTTCGGCATCTTCGCGCACAACCTCTTCGCGCCGGGATCGGTCGCCGCGCACCGCTGGAACCAGGTCTGCCGGCGTGGTGCCGACGCCGACCGCAACGAATTCCGGACCGAGAACGAAGCCCTGACCAAGCGCGGCTTCATCGCGACCTACCTGAGCGACCAGATCAAGGCGCCGCATCCGAAGCCCGGGCTGGTCGCACCGGCCGCGCAGGGACCACACATCGTCGAGTGGCGCAACCCGAACCCCGATGCCTTCCTCTCTGCAGCCCGTGGCGAACTGATCGACGGACCACTGCACGCCGATTCCTTCCTCGTCCAGCGACTCGTATTGCCGCGCGCCCCGGGAGCAACGCGGCGGACGATCGTCATCGCCCTCGATACCAACCAGAGCGGCCTCCTCGCCGGTATCTGGGACACGCTGATGGGGCGCAGCCCGGGCAGCATGGGGCACATCCATCCCGACCAGATAACGGCGATCGAGCCCTGGATCGACGAGTCCATCGCCGCCGGCGACATCGTCGTCTTCGCCGGCCATCACAACTGGCGTTCGCTCGGCCTGATGTCCCGGACCATGATGCGCCAGCTCGTGTCGCGTCTCGAGCAGCCCCTGGTCTACCTGTCGGCACATACCCACCGTGGATTCTGGGCCGTGCACCGTACGCTCGCTCCGCAGCCCCTGCTCGAACTCAACGTCAGCTCGCTTTCCGACTGGCCGATTGCCTACCGCCGCATCAGCTTCGCCTACGACGAGGAGGCGCGCCGGCTGCTCGTCCGCGGCGACCTGCTGCCCCGCGGCGGCAAGCCGAACGCCAGCGACGCCGACCTCCTCGCCGCCTGGCGGCAACAGGCTTGCGAGCAGGCGCAGGTGCCACTCAAGCGGCTCGACGACGAGGATGACAAGCTGGTACGTGCCCAGAAGTCGACGCGCGGCAGCCTGATGGAATGGCTTCTGGCGGCGATCAGCCCGCTCTGCGAGAGCTGCGAGAAGCCGCTGTACCGGCACGCGCAGGCCTATCTCGACGAGATCCTCGAAATCGTCCTCGAACTGGATGCCGACCTTGGGCGCGACGCCCACCGGCTGCACACCGTGAAGCTGCCGACGTGGTGTGGCGAGCGCGATTTCAGTGCCTGCACCCGTGCTGTGATGGCCGAGCAGGCCGACAGTTTCGCCGCCCACGTCAAGCTCTTCCGCCGCAAGGCGGCGCTCGCCGCGCTCTTCAACGAGCACCTGGACGACCTCACCAGCCACCGCGCGCGCGCCTACATGACCTGCCGCGCGGCGCTCGCCGCGAAGGACGACTTCGATGCCACGCCCGACGAGCGCAACGCCGATCGTGGCGAGCGGAAACGGCAGGCCGAGCAGTTCTTCCGCATCGAGGCCAGCGTCGGGATGCATTGATGCCGCAGCGGACACCGCATCCTGTTCACCGCCGACCGGCGCTGGAGCTGACCCGGCCGGCGAGCAGGCGGGAGGGCTGGCCCCGTCGTCAGACGCGCAAGCCGGCCCACACGCCGCCTAACGCCGCGCGGGAAACCCGCAGTCGATCCGCCGTTCGGCGCCGTCGAGGCGGCAGTGGCTGATCGTCCTGCCGTCGGCATCGAGCAGCCTGCCGTTCCAGACCTGATCCTCACGTTCGAGCAGCAGGAAGCCGTAGCGGTTGAGGACGATGCCGCTGCTCGCGGCGACACCATCGTACAGCCTCGCGTCCGGTTGTGCCCGTTCCTTGCTGCCGGGGACGCCAGCTTCATAGAGCGGTGACTGCGGATCGAAGGCTTCGAGCTGCGTGCCGCTGCCGCCAACGATCACTTGCGCCGGTCGCCTGGCGGCGCCGGAAGCGCCAGTGAAGTTGATCGTCGCGAAGGCATGTTCGTGGCCGGCGAAGACAAACTGCAGATTCGCTGGCAGCCCATCGCGGACGAAGGTCTGCAGCGCGTTCGGCTGCGCGCTGGCGGGCAGGAGCCCGTACCACAGGGGCTTGTGGATCAGCAGCCAGAGCGGTCGATCAGCGGGCATCGTCGCCAGCGTGCGCAGCGAGCGGCGAAAGATGGCGAGATCTTCGGGAGTCTGGGCCAGCGGCAGGTAGTCGGCAAAGGCGGCGTTGTCGGCGACGACCAGCGTCAGCTGGTCACCCAGGTCGATGCGGTACGCGTCGGCAGTCAGGTTGTTGCCGAGTACCGACTGGCTGGCGGTCCGGTACGCCTGGTTGCTGCATTGCTGGTAGGGCAGCGGGGCCAGGAAGCGCATCCATCCCTCGCCGCCGCGGTCGCAGTTCTCGTGGTTGCCGCGGACGAAGATCCACGGCGCCGCTGCCAGGAGAGGCGTCGCCGGAGCGAAAAAATCGGCTTGCCAGCCGGGCCAGCCGTAGCCGAGGACGACGCCCCGCTCGCGCAGCGGCTGGCATCCTGCCGGATCGTCGCAGTACTCGCGATAGTGATAGTCGCCGACATGAATCACCAGGTCGGGCTGCGTTGCCGCCGCCGCGGCAGCAATCCGCGGCCATGGCCAGTCGCTCGCGCTGGTGCAGTCCTGGATCGGATCCGCCGCTCCGCTGGCTGGTACCTTGACGCGGCAGCCGGTGTCGCCAACGACGACGATGCGCCGCGGCGGCGCCGCAGGCATCGGCACGGCAGCACCGCCGATGCGCACCTCGCGTGCCGTCACCGGCAGCGTGGCTTCGCAGGCGGTGACGGCGAAGTCGGGCCGGAAAGCAGGGTTGTCCGGTATCGGTCGCCGCGCCTCGCTGGCCGTTGTCGCTCTGGCGCGCGGCTGCAGCGGCACGCGGGTGCCGTCGACGATCGCGCTCGGGCAGTCGCTGCCGTCGGCGACGATGCTGCGCAGGCTGCTGCTGCCGCCCGGCCCGAGTTGCGTCCAGCGGTGCAGGGCGGTGTCATCGCCGGCGGGCCGGGTGGCACAGCCGGCAAGCAGGCAGACTGCCGCCAGCAGCGTCGCGCTGCGGCAGCCGGCTGGATGGGCGGCTGGCGGCCGTGGCAGGTTGGGGAATCGCGGCATGCTGGCTTCTCGCTGGTGGTCGGTGGGGCGGATCGGTGGCGTCGCTGGTTGCACTCATTCGAGGCAGGCGGCGATGGCGCGCAGGCCGGCGAGGCCGCCGGTGGCCAGCGCCACGCCCTTGCCGGGTGGCAGTTGCGGTTCGCCCGGGTTGATGCGGATCAGCCTGCCGCGGCTCCGCTCACCGAGCATTCGCACGGTGGGGATGTTCGTGCCGGCGCCGACCTCGATCACCACCAGGCGGCCGACCTCGCGCAGCCAGGCGTGCAGGCGGGCTTCCTGGGCATCGGTGCGCGCGGCCAGCCATCCCCAGTCGCCGAACATGAGGATGTTCGGCCGCGCGATCGCACGGCAGCGCGGGCAGCGCGGAAAGTCCGAGCGCAGCAGGCACTCCTCCTCGTCCACCTGCGGCTGGTAGTCGTCGGCCGGCCAGATGCCGTCGTGACAGCCATCGAGGCATTGCAGGTGATGGATCGAACCGTGACACTCGACGATCCGTTCGGCGGCGAAATCCGCCTTCTGGAACTGGCCGTCGACGTTGCTGGTGAACACGAACGCGCCTTGCGGCAGGCGCTCGCCGATGCGGCGCAGGATGGCAAAGCCGGCGTGCGGCACGGTGCGCCGGTAGAGATTCAGGCGATGGCCGTAAAACCCCCAGGCAAGAGCCGGCCGGGCGGCGAAGGCGGCCGGATTGGCGATCTGCTCGAAGCCGATGCGGGCGCGGCCGAGTGCCGGGTAGACGCCCCAGAATCCCTGCGGCCCGCGAAAGTCGGGCAGACCCGAATCGACGCCGATGCCGGCGCCGGCGGTGACCAGCAGCCCGTCGGCCTGACGGATCAGTTCGGCGCAGGCGGCGGCCGCTGCCATCTACAGCCCGCGCGCCCACGCCGGCCGCAGCGGCGCCGCTGCCGGATCGGCGATGGCCTGTCGCAACTGCAGCAGCAGGCGCGGCTTGTCGGCGTCGAGCGTGCCCTTGAGTGCCAGCCAGTTCGATGCGTGGTCGCTGCGAAACACCGTCCGCCGGAGTTCGAGTCGTTCGACAAAATGCTCCATCTCGACGAACAGCTCGCGCTGGCCGAGCGGCCGCCACTCCGGGAAGGCGCTGCGGAAGCGTTCCTCGCCGAGTGGAAAGCTGACCACCAGCGTCGCCAGGTACTCCGGTTGCGTCGCGTTCGCCAGCCGCGCCGAGTTCTCGGCGTGGCGCAGCGAGAGCCGTGGTCCGGCGAGGCCGTTGAGGATCATCACCGAGCGCGTGATGCCCGCCTGCCCGAGCCGCTCGAGCGCGTCCACCGTCGAGGCGAAGGTCTCGCCCTTGTGCACGTGCTCGAGCACCTCGTCGTCGCCCGACTCGGCGCCGACGTAGGCGATCGACAAGCCGGCGGCGGCGAGCTCGCGCAATTCCCCCGTCGACTTGCGCCGCAGGTTGCGTGGCAGACAGTAGCTGGAGACACGGCGGACTGCCGGCAGATGGCTGCGGATGGCCTCGAGGACGCGCAGCAGTCGGCGGGTCGACAGCACCAGCGCATCGCCGTCGGCGAGGAAGACCCGCCGCACGGCATGGCCGAAGCGCTCGCCGGTCAGCCGGATGCTCTCCAGGACTTCCTCCTCGGTGCGGGCGCGAAAGCTCTTCTGCGGCGCCGTATACATTTCGCAGAAGGTGCAATGGTTCCATGAACAGCCGTCGGTCACCGGCACGATCAGCGAGTCGGCCTCGCTCGGCGGTCGGAAGACGGGCTCGATGTAGCGGATCGGGATGGCTGGCAGCATGCTCGGCTGGTCCGGGAAACGCGGCAACAGGCGAATACTAGCGTGCTTTCGCCACCTGGCGGGGCATCGTGCGTCGGCGTCCCGGGTGCTCAGCCCGGTGTCGGCGGTCGCGGCTGGGGGATGGCTTCCGGCCCTGCGCGCACCAGTGCGTAGTCGGTGCTGCGAACGCCGCGCAGCAGCATGCCGGTCTCGTCGGAGGAGACGCCGATCGCTTCCAGGCTCTCGGCTGCCAGGCGCAGACTTGCCTCGAGCGTTTCCGGAAATGCCTGGGTCACGCCGGCCTGCAGCAGCGCGTCGCAGGTGCTGAGGTCGCGCGCGCGGGCGACGATCCTGGTCGTCGGCGCGTGCGCGCGGATCAGCGTCGCGGCGCGCAGCGCGGTGCGCTGGTCGTCGATCGTCAGGACGAAGAGCTCGACCTGTTGCAATGAGGCATTGGCCAGCAGTTCCGGGTTGCCGACATCGCCGTAGAACACGGGATGACCCTCGCCGCGCCACTTGGCGACGAGCAGGGCGTCCGCGTCGAAGGCGACGAACGGAATGCCCAGCGATGACATGATCGTTCCCACCGTGTGGCCGACGCGGCCGTAGCCGGCGATCACCACCCGCGGCGGCGACTCGTCCGCGCCGGCCGTGTGGTCGAACTGCGGGTTGACCATCAGCGAACTGTCGTCCATCCGCTGCGCGAGGCGGTTGCCAACCTTGACCAGCAGCGGCGTCAGCAGCATCGTCAGCGAGATGACCGCCACCGCCATGACGAAAACCAGGTCGTCTATCACGCCAAGAGCCTTGGCGGCGCCGAAGACGACGAAGCCGAACTCGCCGCCCTGGGCGAGCATGAAGGCGACGCGCACGGCCGTACCGCGGCCGCTGCCGAAGACCCGGCACAGGCCGTAGAGCACCGCCACCTTCAGGCTGATGATCGCCAGCACGTGCAGGGCGAAGGTGAACGGGTGCTGGGCGAGCGCCGCGAGGTCGACCGACATGCCGACGGCGACGAAGAAGAGGCTCATCAACAGCCCCTTGTGCGGTTCCAGCGTCGCCTCGATCTGCAGGCTGTAGCGCGAGGTCGACAGCATCATGCCCATCAGGAAGGCGCCGAGCGCCATCGACATGCCTGCGGTGTCCATCGCCATCGCCGCCGCGAAGACTGCCGCCATGGCGGCGAGGAAGAACGCTTCGCGATTGTTCTGCCGTGCCAGCCGATCGAGCAAACGGGGCACCAGGTAGCGCCCGGCGACGATGACCAGGACGACCATCGTCACGGCCACCGTGATCTGCTTCCACAGCGCCATCTCGCCGGGCAGTGGTCCCGTCTCGGCGAGCACCGGTACCAGCGCCAGCAGCGGGACCACCGCCAGGTCCTGCATCAGCAGGATGGCGAAAGCGGTCTGGCCGTGGCGACTGGCGAGTTCGCCCTGATCGCGCAGCATCTGGATGACGAACGCGGTCGACGAGAGGGCGAAGCTGGCGCCGAGCAGCAGCGCCACCGACCAGCTCGGCATGAACTGCTTGAAGTACGCAGCGATCGCCAGCGCCGAGACGACGATCTGCAGCGATCCGAGGCCGAACAGCGTCTGCCGCAGATCCCACAGCCGCCGCGGTTTCATCTCCAGGCCGATCAGGAAGAGCAGCAGCACCACCCCGAGTTCGGTGAAGTGGCGGACATCCTCGACCTCGGTGGTGACGAAGGGACCCGGCGTGTGTGGTCCGACGATGACGCCGGTGACCAGCAGCCCGAGAATCGACCCCAGACCGAAATGCCGGAAGACGGCGACGGCCATCGAAGCCACCACCAGGAGCAGTACCGCGGAATAGACGAATGATTTCGGATCCATGCTCCGCCTCCCATGTCCGTGACAGCATACCCATGCTGCAGCCAATCGAGCCTTTGAAATCTGGCAAGGCTCGGACTAGAATGATACGCTTGCATGCAGCGTCTCCACGACGCGGTGCTTTGCCGATCTTCCTGCTTCGGCGGCAGCGTCGGATGAGCGCTTGCCGAAACGCCTTCAGATCCAGTGAGGTGCCCGCATGAACAGATTGCCATCGTGTGCCAGGCGGAGTCCGGGCTTCACCTTGACCGAACTGGCGGTCGTCCTCGTCGTCGTTGCGCTCGTACTCGGTGGTCTCCTCTCACCGCTGGCGACGCAGATGGATGTCCGCATGACGGCCGAGACGCGCAAGGATCTGGCAGACATCAGGGAGGCGCTGCTCGGTTTTGCCGTGATCAACGGTCGTCTTCCCTGCCCGGCGGATGCCACGATCGCCAGCGGGGTTGTCGGTGCCGGGCTGGAAGCGGCGCACGATGCGGGCGGTAACTGTCCGAACGGCTCCGGCGTCGTTCCCTGGGTGACCCTCGGCGTCGCCGAGACAGACGCCTGGGGGCAGCGTTTCTCCTACCGCGTGACGCCTGCCTATGCCCAGCGCGTGTCACCGCCGCGGAATGCGGCCTTCGATCTGAGTACCCCCGGCACGCTTGACGTTCGTTCCGCGGCGGCGGGCGGAACGATGGTGGCTGGCGGGCTGCCGGTCGTATTCGTTTCACACGGTGGCAATGGCCGCGGCGGGTACAACCGCCAGGGCGCGCAACTGCCGACCGGTGAGGGCGAGGACGAGATCGACAACCAGTTGACGAATGCCGGTACGGCGATGGCGAACACCGTTTTCGTCAGCCAGGCGCGGAACCCGGCGAGCGGTTTCGACGACGAGGTCGGCTGGGTTCCGCGCGCCATTCTCGTCAGCCGGATGATCGGCGTGGGCAAGCTGCCATGAACCGTCGTCGCGCCGCTCGATGGGTTCCTTTGGCCGCAGGCGGTGGCGCCCTGGGCGCGGTTGCCCTGATGCGTGGTGGGTAGTTGCGGGGCGGTGGCGGAACGCGGCCCCGTTTCCGCTTCCGCTCGGTTCAGTCGTCATTCGCCAGGCGGTTGCGTCGCTTGCAGCGGCGACCATGCGCCGGCGTCCCGCGTCGGGTCGCGACGGCGATGACTGTCTACCGGACCTTCATCGGTCGTTTGCGCAGCGCTGGCGTGCGTACGGAAGACCCGGAAGGGCTTCGCCTGCAGAAATCGCTGCTTTTCTTTGCCACCGGCCTGATCTGCTTTGCCTCTGTTGCCTGGCTGCTGATCTACTGGCAACTGGGGCCGCGCTTCTCGTCCAACCTGCCGTTCGCGCTGCAGCTCCTGCTGGTCGGCAACCTGCTGCTCTACCTCTGGACGCTGAACTTCAACTTGTTTCGCCAGGTTCAGCTCGCGCTCTTCCTCTTCATGCCCTTCGTCGCGCAATGGAGCATCGGCAGCTTCATCGACGCCAGCGGCATCAGCCTCTGGGCATTGCTGGCGCCGATCGGCGCCGTCCTGTTCATCGGTCCACGCGAATCGGGTGCATGGTTCTTCGCCTATGTCTTCCTCACCGTCCTCTCGGGCGGCTTCGACTTCTACCTCGCCGATTCGCTGCTGGCGCAGCCGCCGAAGGTGCCACTGCGGACGATGGCATTCTTCTTCGCGCTCAACTTCGTTGCCGTGTCGACCATCGTCTACCTCTTGCTGCGCTACGCCGACGGCGAGAAGCACAAGGCGCAGCAGCGCCTGGAGGAGGCGCACCGGCTGCTGCAGGTCGAACAGGATCGCTCGGAGCGACTGTTGCTCAACATCCTGCCGGGTCCGATCGCCCAGCGCCTGAAAGAGAGCGACCAGACGATCGCCGACGGTTTTGCCGAAGTCTCGGTCATGTTCGCCGACATCGTGAATTTCACCCGCATCGCGGAAGGGCTGACCCCGCAACAGGTGTTCAGCATGCTCAACAAGATCTTCTCCTCCTTTGACGAGCTGGCGGAGAAGCACGCGCTCGAGAAGATCAAGACGATCGGCGATGCCTACATGGTCGCCGCCGGTCTGAACGACGCCTGCCGCAACCCGGCTGCGTCACTTGCCGACATGGCGCTGGAGATGTGTGCCCTGTTGCACCAGGACTTCAGTGTCAACGACATGCGTCTCGAGCTGCGCATCGGCATCGGCACCGGTCCGGTGGTTGCAGGCGTCGTCGGCAAGAAGAAGTTCATCTACGATCTCTGGGGCGATACGGTGAACATCGCCAGCCGTGTCACCACCGAAGGGGTGCCCGGCATCGTCCAGGTCGATCAGCGGACCTACCTGCGCCTGTGCGACCGTTTCGACTTTCGCGAGCCGCAGATGATCCAGGTGAAGGGGAAGGGCAGCATGATCGTCTACCGCCTGATCGGTCGCCGCGTGCCGCTGCCGGCCGGCGCCTAGCCGGCAGCGGCAGCAGGTTCGTCGCAGGAGTCGCAACGGCGCAACTCGAAACAGACCTGGCCCGGCAGGTTGCTCGCCAGAAGCAGGCGATAGCCGTTGCCGACGGCTTGGCGTGCGGCGTGGTAGAGGCCGATGCCGAGCCCGCTCTCGGAGGCGACCGGCGCCTGCAGGAGAGCGCCGAGAACCGTGTCGCTGACCGCGCTGCCGTCGTCGCAGACGCGCAGCACGGACGCATCCGCGGCGAGCGTGACGCGGATCTGCAACGAGCTCTCGACCTGTTTCTTGAGCAGTGCGTTCTGCAGCAGGTTGTCGGCCACGCTGTCGAAGAGGGTCGTCGGCAGCAGCGCCTGTGGATCGATCTCGTCGGCGACGAAGCTGACCGGCGAGCCTGCATGGCGTTGCTGCTGGATGCGCCACCACATGGCGGCTGGCAGCATGCCTCCTATTTCGCTCTGTGGCTTCTGCAGCTTGCTCAGGGTCTGCTGCAGTCGTTGGCTGATCTGTGGCAGCTGGCGCTGCAGGAGCTGCTCGAGTCGCGCGCCGTCCTGCCCCTGCACCGTCTGCGCCAGATAGCAGAGGCCGTCGATCGACTGCAGCAGGTTCTTGACGTCGTGCGTCAGGCGTGCGCCGGTTTCGTGGATCGCCCGCAGATAGCTCACTTGCTGCAGTTCGCGCGCCCGCAGCTTGGCGACGTAGTGCTCGTTGGCCAGTTGCGCCAGCAGGTGGAAGTGCCACACGAGTGCCGGGCTGAGCTTGTGGCGGGTGTACAGGGTGAGGCGCAGCGGTTGCCCGGGAAAGTCCTGGCGATGGCGCGATTCGTTGCCGAAGGAGCCCTGTCGTCCGCCGGCGAGCCAGTGGCCGCCGTCCACCCAGGGTAGATCGAGCATCTCGGCGAGTGCCTGCGAGAGAAATTTCTCCGGCTCGTTCTCGTCACTGGCCAGTGTCGTCAGGCGATGCAACCAGCGCTCGAAGGGCAGGCCGATGCTGAGCAGGTAACGCGAGAAGAAGACGTCGATGCCGGTGTAGCCGGGCCGGGTGTTCCACGTCCAGCCGATCAGCAGCAGCAGCGCGGAGATCGACACCAGCGTGTTGATCACCGCCTCGAAGTAGCCGGCCTGGCGCAGGAGCATGAAGGCCAGGCTGCCGAGGACGAGGACGGCGATCAGCAGAAAGATGAACAGGCTGTAGAAGAGGTCGACCATCGCGCCGCCCGGGCGGTCGCTTTCGCGAGAGAGCGGCAGCAGGGTCATGGCCAGCAGGAACAGCGGCATGCCCCAGGCGAATTCGCGGTCGAGCGCCGGGCCGTTGAGCAGCGCCTGCGGGACGACCTGCGGCACGAGCCAGAACAGCAGCGCCGCCAGCAGGTAGGCAAAGGCGACGAGATAGAAGATGCGCGTCGGCCGGTGATCGATGAACATCACGCGTCCGCCGACGAGGGCGGCGAGGATCACGACCCAGACGATCAGCAGCCACCAGCCGTACCAGATGGCGCCACAGGCGAGCAGCAGCGTGATCACCGTCAGCCCGCTGAGATCGACCTTGCGTTCGGCGTAGATGAACGGCTGCCAGAGGATGAACAGGCCGACATTGACCAGCCAGCAGAGCAGACCGGTCATCGACCCCGCGCCTGCGACCAGAGCCAGGTGCAGGAAGACGAGCAGCGAGATCAGCAGCCAGCGCTGCCGTTGGCGCAATGCCATGCCCATGCGCTGCAGCAGGCTCACGCCTCGGACCCGCGCTGCGTGCCGACCAGCCGGGGCTGATCGCGGCGGCTGGTGACCCGGATCCGCAGGCTGCCCGCGCCACTTTTCCGCCCGACTCTCGACAGGAGTGTCGAAAATCCGACAGCTTGCAGCCTTCCGGGTGCCAGATCGGCTTCAAATGCCTGGCACGGAAAATGCTTGTAACCTCTGGCACCGGACATGGACAGGAGGAAAAAATGAACCAAATGAAGCAGCAGCAGTCGGGTTTCACCCTGGTCGAGATTGCCATTGTACTCGTCATCATCGGGCTCCTGCTGGGCGGGGTTCTGAAGGGTCAGGAGCTGATCAACAGCGCCAAGGTGAAGAACATGATCGGCGACTTCCGCAGCGTCTCGAGCCTGGTCTATGCCTATCAGGACCGCTTCAAGGCATTCCCTGGCGACCAGAACCAGAACCAGTTGAACGACGCCTTCGGCAACGCCGTCTCGGCTGCGTGTGCGCCGGCCGCCGCCAACCAGTGCGCGCAGAACAACGGCCGTATCGACGGTTCCTGGCAGGCCGGCAACGCCGACGGCTCGGGTGTGCTGACCGACGAGAGTTCGCTTTTCTGGCAGCATGTGCGGCAGGCCAACCTGACGACCGGCCCGACGGTGCTTGCCAACACGGCCTACCGGCCGCGCAATGCCGATGGCGGCTTGATCGGCGTCGAGATGGCGGGCGGCCTGGCTCCCTTCATAGCCGGCATGCGCGGATCGTTCTTCGTCTGCTCGGACGGTATCCTCGGGCGTTACGTCAGGCAGATCGACACGACGATGGACGACGGCAATACCGCAGGCGGTTCGGTGCAGGCGGTGCCGACGGGTTCAGCCCGGGGTGCTGCCGCGACCGCCACCAACGCCATCGTCGACGGCAACCAGTACATCGTCTGCGCCGCCTACTGACCGAGCGGCGATTGCGATCGTTCTGTCCTGAGCGCGCGCCTGCCGCGTCGCCGCCCGGCGCGGCAGGCGGCGATCAGGGTTCAGCCCGACAGTAGCCGCTGCTCGGCTGCTGCCAGCGCGCCAGGCGATCCCAGCAGGACGACGACATCGCCGCTGCGAAAGCGCGTCTCGGCTGCCGGTTCGAGGGCGCGGATGTTGCGCCGACGGATCGCCGTGACCTCGACGCCAAACGCCTGCAGAGCGAGTTCGCCGAGCGTGCGCCCGATTGCATGCGCGCCGTCGGCGAGGAGAATCGAGTGCAGGCGCGGCCCGTCGCTGCCGCCACCGTCGGCCGCGAGCTCGTCCTCGCCGTGGAAGAAACCGCGCAGCGTCCGGTAGCCGGCCGCACGCGTCTGTCGGAAGCGCTCGAAGAGCTCCGTCATCGGTACCCCGACGTGGCGCAGCGCATGTGCCGCCAGGACCATGCTGGCCTCGAGGGTTTCCGGCACCACCTCGGCCGCGCCGGCCTGCCGCAGGGTGACGATGTCCCTTTCGTCGAGCGTTCGCGCGACCACCGGCAGTTGTGGCGCCAGGCTGCGCACCTGCTCGAGGACGCGTATGGCGGCACGCGTGTCGGCAAAGGCGATGATCAATACGCTGGCGCGGGTGACGCCGGCGGCGAGCAGGGTTTCACGCCGCGTCGCGTCGCCGTAGATGACGTTCTCGCCGGCAGCCGCCGCTTCGCGGATCAGTTCGGGGTCGAGCTCGAGCGCGACGTGGCTGACCGACTCCTGCTCCATGAAGCGCGCCAGATGCTGGCCGCTGCGGCCGTAGCCGCAGATCAGCGCATGCCGCTCGGTGTTCATCGTCTGCGCCGCCAGGCTGGTGAGCTGCATCGAGCGCAGCAGCCACTCGCTGGCGGCGAAACGCAGGACGATGCGGTTGCTGTACTCGACGAGCATCGGTGCCAGCAGCAGCGAAAGGACCAGAGCCGCCAGCACCGACTGCAGCACCAGCGGCGGCACCAGATGCAGTGGACCCATCTGTGCCAGCAGGACGAAGCCGAACTCGCCACCGGCGCAGAGCCAGAGACCGGTGCGCATGGCGTTGCCGGGAGTCGCGCCGAACAGCCGCGAGAGGCCGCAGATGACGGTGAACTTGAGCACCAGCAGGAGCGCCAGCACGCCCAGCACCAGTGGTGCGTTGGCCAGCACCAGCGGCGCGTCGAGCAGCATGCCGATGGTGATGAAGAACAGTCCCATCAGGACATCGCGGAACGGCTTGATGTCCTCCTCGACGTGGTGCCGGTATTGCGTCTCCGAGATCAGCATGCCGGCGACGAAGGCACCGAGCGCGAGCGACAGTCCTGCCAGTTCGGTCAGCCAGGCGAGGCCGAGCGTCACCAGCAGGACGTTGAGCATGAACAGCTCGGCCGACTTGCTGCGGGCGACGATGAAGAACCAGCGGTTCATCAGGCGCTGCCCGAAGAACAGAACCAGCGACAGGACGACGGCTGCCTTGAGGGCGGCGAGGCCGATCATCGTCGCCAGCCGCTCGGCCGATTCCGAGAACGACGGGATCAGGATCAGCAGCGGCACCACCGCCAGGTCCTGGAAGAGCAGTACGCCCATGACCTCGCGGCCGTGCGGTGAGTCGAGCTCGAGGCGCTCGCCGAGCAGCTTCGTCAGCACGGCGGTGGACGACATGGCGAGCGCACCGCCGAGGGCGACGCCCGCCTGCCAGCTCAGTCCGAGTGCGACGACGATGGCGATGACGGCCGCCAGCGTCAGCAGGATCTGCAGCAGGCCGAGGCCGAAGACGATGCGCTTCATCGCATGCAGCTTCGGCAGCGAGAACTCGAGGCCGATCGAGAACATCAGGAAGACGACGCCGAACTCGGCCAGGTGCTGCGCGCCGGCGAAGCCGCCGACGAGGTCGAGTGCGTGCGGGCCGATGAGCGCGCCGACCAGCAGGTAACCCAGAACTGGCGGCAGCTCGAGCGATCGAAAGGCGATCACCGAGACCACCGAGGCCGCGAGCAGCATGAGAATCGTGGGCAGCGTTTCCATTTTCCGGGACGGGTCTGGGCGCGAGTTCGTGGGCGGTGGTCGGCGGCCGCAGCGCAGTGGGCGGCTGATGCCCTTCTGTTATACTCGCGGCATGATAACCGTTGCCACCCCATGAGCCAAACACGGCCATCCGAGAACGCGCTCGACCTTGCCCGGCAGGTGATGCGAATCGAAGCCGACGCCGTACTGGGGCTGGCCGCGCGCATCGGCGACGAGTTCCTGCAGGCGCTGTGGCTGATCCTCAACTGTCCGGGCCGGGTCATCGTCAGTGGCATGGGCAAGTCCGGCCATGTCGGGCGCAAGATCGCGTCGACCTTCGCCAGCACCGGTACCCCGGCCTATTTCGTCCATCCCGCCGAGGCCAGTCATGGCGATCTCGGGATGATCACCCGCGACGACGTGCTGATCGCCATCTCCAATTCGGGGGAGAGCGCCGAACTGCTGACCATCGTGCCGATCATCAAGCGGCAGGGCGCGAGGCTGATCAGCATGACCGGCAGTCCACAGTCGTCGCTGGCCGTCGAGGCGGACGTACACCTCGATGCCGCGGTGACGCAGGAGGCTTGTCCGCTCAACCTGGCGCCGACCGCCAGCACGACGGCCGCACTGGCGCTCGGTGACGCGCTGGCGGTGGCGCTGCTCGACTCGCGTGGCTTTGGCGCTGAAGACTTTGCCCGCTCGCATCCGGGCGGATCGCTCGGCCGGCGCCTGCTGACGCACGTGCGCGATGTCATGCACAGCGGCCCGGATCTGCCCGAGGTGTCGCCGGCAACCAGCCTGCACGACGCGATCCTGGAGATCACTCGTGGTGGCATCGGCATGACCGCCGTCGTCGATCCATTGCGGCGGGTGATCGGTATCGTCACCGATGGTGATCTGCGGCGGGCGTTCGCGCGCAGCCCCGACCTGCGCACGCTGTCGGCGGCCGACATCATGGGGCGCAATCCGCGCTTGATCGCCCCCGACTGCCTCGCCGTCGAAGCCGTGGCGATGATGGAGGAGCACAAGATCAACCAGTTGCCGGTCGTCGACGCGAGCGGCACCCTCGTCGGGGCGCTCAACATGCACGATCTCTTTCGTGCCAAGGTGATCTGATGGATGAATCGCACAAAGAGGCGGCGGCGCGTGCACGCCGCCTGCGACTGATGGCTTTCGACGTCGATGGCGTGCTCAG
>NZ_JAMTDQ010000113.1 GCF_023806635.1 Accumulibacter sp. | reverse complement strand
CTCACCCCGGAATAGCTCGGGACGGAGAGGCTTGAATAGGGCGGGACGTAACAGCCGGTACGCGATGCGACGCCGCTGCTGGCATAGAGCTTGACCGAGTTGTGGACGTCGACGGGCAGCGCCAGCGTCGCTCCGAGCCGCCAGTTCTGCTGCAGGTCCGAACTCTGGACGCCATCGATCGTCGTCCGGCCGCCCGTGAAATAGGTAAAGTCGAGCGAAGCCCAGATGCCGCGCGGAAAACTGTAGATCGCGTGCCCCTGCAACGAGTAGAGGGGATCCTGCCGCCGCCGGTTGCCCTCATGGAAATCGCGGTTGTCGGTGAACACGGTCACTGCCGCCTGCGATTCCAGCGTCCACCGCCCGAGCACCTTGGAAATCCCGATTTCCGGCTTGAAGGACCAGCGGTTGGTGCCGATGTTGACCACCCGCGTCGGGTCATACTGGCCGGCCGGCGCCGACACCTGCAGGCTGGCACCGATGATCAGATCCTGCTCGTAATTCCTGAACTCGGGCAACGACAGCGCCGGCGCACCGTAGAGATTCACCGAAAGCCGAAAACGGGGGTCAGCCAGCCCGTCGACGATCCGCTCGATCGGCTGCCCGCGCAGTTCGGCGTGTCCCGACAGCCAGCTGTAGGGCACGATGGCGTCGAACTTGGCCGACATGCCGGCAAGATCGAGAACCCGCGCGTAGGCGAGGACGGCGTTCGATGTCCGCATTTCGGCATTCCGGATCGGCAGCGCGCTGTCGAAAGGGACGGCGCCGGCGGTGTAGGCATAGCCGGCGATGAGAAAGTTGACGCCAACCGGTGCGTTCGAATAGGCGCGCGGCTCGATGTCCTGCGCGCTGGCGAGATGCGCAGCGACGATGCCGAGCAGCAGGACCAGGAGCCGCAGGGGCGTCCACCAGCAGGCTGCCGCGACAGCGGACTGGCAGCCTGCTGCGACGGCCGCCGGTGCCCGGGAGTACCCGCCCAGGCCGACGCGGCAACGCTGTGCCCGTTGCCATCCTGGTCGGGCCAGAAACTGATGCCGCGTACGACGAGCCATCCCTGCGGACCACACGCTCTTCGTCACCTCGAGACCGGCTGCGCCGTGCCGAACTCATTCGGCGAGGACGGCGTCACCCGGCGAACGCCGGCCTGTTCCGCCGCCTGCTCATCGGCCGCCGCGACCCCGGCCGCGCACACGGACATGGTGACCGTTCTGCCGCCAAGGATTCGGTACCGTCGCATCGAGCAACTCCTTTCACAGGTGACCCGTCTGCCGCAAACCGGGCATCCTATGCGCAGGGCCGGAGGCCGTCAATGAGTACCGTCTGCCACCGCCCGCAGCGCAACGGACGGCGCGAGAGGGTCGCAGCGGCCGAAGCGGCCACACGAGGACCCGGGCCGGCAGTCTGGTGCCGTGGCCGGCCAGGGTGAAGCGGGTATACTGTCGCCACGGGACGCGATGCTGGCAGCGGCGCAAGGACGGATGATGATCAGGGTGTTTTCGGAACCAGGAAATCGAAGGTAGGTGAGAGCGACGCTGATCGATGCGCAAGGCGTCCGCACTTCATTGTCGGGCAGCGACCTTGCCGACAGGCTGCCGGCACAAGGCTTCTTCTGGCTCGACCTGGCGAACGCGAGCGCGGACGAATTCGCCGTACTGGCGTCCGTGCTGCACCTCGACGACACCCTGAGTTCGTGGCTGCCGCGCTTCGGCCGATCGGCGCACCTCGAGTCGAGCCCACAGTACCTGCGCATCTCGGCCTGGGCCGACGCGGGCGCGCAGGGGATCGTCGAGGGACATATCCTCTACTCGCCGAACTGGTTGATTACCGCCTTCGACGGCGACGCACTGGGCACCGAGGCGGCGTACCAGCGTTTCCGTGAGCTGTGCGACCGGATCGCCGCGGATCCGGGCTACGCGCTGCTCATCGTCCTCAATGAACTGCTGACGGGGTTCTACCCGCGCCTCGAGCGCGCCGACGAACTCCTCGACAGGCTGGAGGACCAGATCTTCCTCGATCCGGTCAGCGAGCAGTTGTTGAGCCTCGCCGATCTGCGCCGCGAACTGTCGTCACTGCACCGGCTGCTGGTGCCGCTGCGTGACCGGGTGGAGAACGTGGTCACTTCGATCGGCGGCTTTCCCGGCATCAGTGCGAATGTCTGGCCAGCGTTCCAGACCTACAGCGAACGCCTCGCCGACCTCGTCGAACTGATCGACGATTACCGTCAGCGTACCGCCGACGCGATGGAGGCTCACGTGGCGAACCGGGCGAACCAGCAGTCCGAGCAGATCAACCGGCTCACCGTGGTCTCCTGGGTGTTCCTGCCGATCAGTTTCCTCACCGGCTATTTCGGGATGAACTTCGACTGGGCGGTCAACCACCTTCTGTCAACCCGCGATGCCTTCCTCCTCCTCGGCATCGGACTGCCCCTGGCGTCGCTCCTGTTGACCCTCCTGCTGTTCAAGAGCCTCGGCTGGCTGGGGGCGTGGCGCCGCAAGCGAAAGCATGCGAAGCGCAACCGGCCGGACTGGGTCCGCCGCACACGACACCACCAGCACCATCGGCCAGGCGGGGCCCCGACGCCAACTGGCCAGCCGGCCAACCGGCCCTGACGGCCGGCGCATCGCGCGCGGCGACGAGCGCGGTCGACACGCTCCGGCGCCGCCGCACGCCGGCGACATCCCCGGGATCAGGCCGGCGGCGTGCTGCCGGCCGCGTCTGGCGGCGATGCCTCGGTTGCGTCCCGCAGGTGCTCCCAGGCATCCAGGACGGCGCGCAGCGAGCCATAGAAGGCCTCGGTACCCAGGACCTCTGTCAACCCATAGCGGTCGAACTGCGCGCGCACGGCCGGCGAAGCGTGCGCGAACACCAGCGTGATCCCCTGCTCCGCAAGCAGCTTGCAGGTATCACGTAACATGGCCGCGGCAGAGAAGTCCACGTCGCCGATCGACGCCGCCTGCACGCACAGGCACCGCAGTGGCGCATCTCCCTTGCCCCGCGCCAGTCGCAGGACCTCCTCGGCGAACTGCCCGGCATTGGCATAGTAGAGGCTGTTGGTGAACCAGTAGACCAGCAACCCGGGCGCGATCTGCCGCGGCTCGCCGAGGGGAACCGTCAGCCAGCCCTTGTGCCGCTTGTCCGCCGCGATGATCGAGTTGTGACCCCGGTAGCCTCGCCGCACGTGATCGAGCAACGACAGCACCATCGCCAAGAGGATGCCCTGCTCGACGCCGACGACGACGACCGTGACCGCCGTCAGCAAGGCCACCGCGAACTCGGCACGTGCCTCGACGTAGATCCGGTGCATCCCGCGGATGTCGATCATTCGCACCGCCACCAGAAAGACGATCGACGACAGCACCGCCGTCGGCAGGTGCGCCAACGGCCCGGTGAGAAACAGCAGCACCAGCAGCACGAGGACGCAGGTGGTGAGCTGCGCCACCTGACTGCGGCCGCCACCGCCATCGACCATCGCCGTGTTGGTCGGACTGCCATTGACGATGAAGGTCCCCGACAGTCCGGCACCGAGATTGGCCATTCCCAGGCCGACCATGTCCACGTTTTCGTCGAAGCGATCGCTGTACTTGGCGGCGTAGGCGCGCGAGGTGGCGGCGCTCTGCGCCAGGATGACGACGAAGCAGGCAAAGGCGATCGGCAGCAGCTTCTGCAGCAGCGCCCAGTTCCATTCGACCTGCGGCAGGCCGAGCGTCGGCAGACCACTCGGCACGGCGCCCAGCGTCTCGAGGTGGGCATCGAGACGCAGCGCCCAGCTGATGCCGATGGCGGCGATGACGGCGATCAGGCCCCCGGGCACGCGGTCCGAGATTCGCCGGCAGCCGAGGATCACCGCCAGCACGGCGAGCGAAACGCACACCGCGTAAGGGTTGCTCTCGCCGATCAGCCGCAGATCACGGACGATCTCGAGCAGCGGATCGTTGCTCGTTCGCTGCAGGCCGAGCATGCCCGACACCTCGAGCAGCGCCACCTGTACGCCGACGCCGGTGAGAAAGCCGACGAGAACCGTGCGCGAGAGAAAATCTGCGAGGAAACCGAGCCGCAAGACTCGCGCGGCGAACATCAGAACCCCGGCCATCAGCGCCAGCAGGCTGCACAGCGCCAGCCACTCGTCCGAGCCGCGCGCGGCCATGCCGGCAAGACCGGCGGCGACCACCGCCGCCGTCGCCGAATCGGCGCCCACCGACAGATGCCGCGACGACCCGAAAATCGCGAACAGCGCCATCGGGATGAGGATGGTGTACAGCCCGGTGATCACCGGCGTGCCGATGATCTTGGTGTAACCCATCGTCCCCGGAATGGCGAGCGCGGCCAGCGTCAACCCGGCCAGGACGTCGCGCGTCAGGCCGCCACGGTCAACCGGCAGGACCCCCTGCAAGATCGGCAGCCGAAAGCGCTGCTCTTCGCCTTCCTGTGTCATCGTCCCCTCACGATCGATCTGGGCTCGGCCCGAAGGCGCCCGGCCGCAAGACCGGCGCCTTGCAGGTTGCCGGTCGCCGCCCCGCCGGCTCCTGCCCTCCAGGGCCTTTGGCGGCATCCTTCGCCAGCCGGCCACCGCGCTTCACCTGCGCGGCGCAGTATCCACGCCCGGGCCACCCGCCGTCAAGACGGTCTCGCAGCCGATCGCGCCGCCCTGCGTGCCCGACGCTCGGCGAGCCGAAATTCCTCACTGCCGGCGTTGACGGCGCGCTGCCCGACAGAACATCCGCCCTGGTCCACGCACCGCCGTCGTCCGACTCATCACTGCAGTTGCCCGATTCAGTTGACGTACCACCACCGCTGGCTGTTCACTCGCCCCGCTCCACGTATCCCGCTTCCCGCTGGCTGCGCACGGCCAGTACGATCACCGTATCGATCTCCGCGACATGACGGTAGAGGGCCAGGTATCCGTGAGCGCGACGCCCGATGACCAGTTCGCGCTTGCGGTTGGCAGCGGGTCGGCCGATCAGCGGGTTGCTCTGCAACACATCCAGTGCGGCGATGATTTCGTCGATGCGCCGTTCCGGGTGTTCGACCTGGCAGCTCGCGAGGTGGTCCACGATGCGCTCGAAATCCTCCACGACCTCGGGCGCAATCTCGAGGCGCGCCACATTCAGCGAGCCAGCTTGCGCGCTACGGGCCGTGTTGGCCGCTTGCCGGCAACACGCTCTTGCAGATAGGTGCGCATGTCGCTCCAGGGGATCGCCATCCCGGAGGCGACCATCCTGGTGTAGCGCTCCTCGGCTTCGGTGTCGAACTCTGCACGGCACTCTTCGTTCGCCGCCTTTTCGGCGATGGCCTCGAGGATGAAGGCATGCGCCGTCGTGCCGGTGCGCGCTGCTGCTGCCGTGACCCTGGCTTTCAGTTCTTCAGGCAGGCGAATGGTCGTGGTGGTCATGGCGATCTCCCGATGGTTGGCTCGCGCAACTGTAGCACAGTCGTGTCACAACGGGCCAGTGCTGGCCTTGTGCCACAGTCGGCAAGCACGGTGCGGGAACACGTTGCCGGGACTGCGCCGGCCGTAGCCGCAACGCCTCTCCCCCTTGTTGCGGGCTTCAAGGAGTCGCGGCCAGCGGTTGCCGCCTACGCCTTGGCCACGCGCTTCGCCGGTTTGCCCGAACGCTTCTCCTGCGCCGCCTCTGCGGCGTGATACTTGGCCGCGATTTCCTGCAGGTTCACACGCGTCGGCGGCGTCTGGAGCCCCATCCCTTCCATCGTGTCGACGATGATCTGCGAAATGGCGAGGTTGCGGAACCACTTGTGGTTGGCCGGAATGACGTACCACGGCGCATCCTTGCTGCTGGTCCTGCTCAGCGCCTCCTCGTAGGCGGTGACGTAGTCGGACCACAGCTCGCGTTCCGAATAGTCCGACTCGCTGATCTTCCAGTTGCGCGCCGGGTCATCGAGCCGCTGCCGGAAGCGGGCCAGTTGCTCCTCGGGGCTGATGTGCAGGAAGAACTTGAGGACGCGCGTGCCGTTCTGCACGAGCATCTTCTCGAAGTCGTTGATCAGCGCAAAGCGCTTCGACCAGACGGCCTTCGGGACGAGCTGGTGCACGCGGACGACGAGCACGTCCTCATAGTGCGAGCGGTTGAAGACGACGACCTCGCCCTTCGCCGGCGTCCGCTGGTGCGCGCGCCAGAGGAAGTCGTGCGCCGCCTCTTCGGCGCTCGGCTGCTTGAAGCCGAAGACGCGCGTGCCCTGCGGGTTCATGCCGCTGAACAGGTGGCGCACGACGCCATCCTTGCCGGCAGCGTCGAGCGCCTGCAGGACAACGAGCAGCGACTGCCCGCCATCGGCGTAGAGCAGTGCCTGCAACTCGTCCATGCGCGCGACGTTCTTCTGAACCTCCGGCAGCGCCGCCTCGGCCGAAGCGTGCGGCCCGCTCTGCGACGGATCGATCTTCGCCAGGCTGAGGTTCTCGCCCGGCCTGACCATCAACTGCTTGCGATAGTCCATCCCCCTCCACTCCTCTCCTGAGAAACTGACCGGCCCGCTTCAGACCGCGACGAAGCGCGCCGGCAGCGGCTGGCTGAGCAGCGCGGCGTGCTTCACGTGACCCAGCGTCCGGCAACTGGCCAAGCAATCGTGGATCAACCGGGCGCTGCCGAGAAGGTCGTGCCCGACCCCGACGAACATGTCGTCGATGTCGATGGCCTGTTTCGTCTGCAACGACGGCAGCCTGCTGCGCACTTCGACGGCCCTGTCCGCCATTTCGCAGCCGATCAACATCATCTTGCCCCTGAAAGAACCCCGCCAACGGACCCTGCTGGCCACGAAGGACAGGAACGGCGATATCCGGCGCCCTGCCCGCGCTGCAGGAGCAAGCGGCCAAGCCCGGCGATCACTTCGGGAACATCAGTTGCACCTGCGCCCGCAACTGCCAGTTAGGGCCGTCATCGGGATGGACGACGTTGTAGTAGGCCGACAGCTGCATGTTCACCGGCAGGCGACCGAAGTGAAAGATACGGCCGATGCCGCCGCCGATCGGCAGCGTCCACTTCTGGCCGCCATCGGCCTTCCAGTTCACTGTGGCGATCGGCGATGAGGTCAGGTAGGTCCCGCCCGGGAAGTTGTAGTTGATGAACGGCTGGATCAGGCCATTGTTGTAGCTGCCGCCCTGGCGGCTGCTCGACAGCGACCAGACGTTGTTGACCAGAACGCCATAGACCCACGGATCACCCTTGTCGAGGTGGAGGACGACGAAGGACGGCCCGAGGCCCCAGTTGCCGTTGCCGAGTCGGTCGTTGCTGTTCGTCGGTATCTGCACGACCGGTCCGACCCCCCAGATGAGGCTCTTGGGCTGCGCCGGCGAGAGAAAGGCGGTGAAGCTCGTGTCGCCGATCCCCGTCGTCTGATCCTGTCCGGGAGTGAAGCCCGGCTGGGTGATCACCGGCACGATGGTGCGCGTGATGAGGTTCCACTCGCTGTTGAGCTCCACCGGCACAACCGGCTGGATGTTGAGAACGTTCTGCGTGCCCTCGCGCGGGCCGGTGTTGAAATTGGTGTTGTTCTGAAACGGCACGCTGACCAGGTTGCCGACCGGATTCTGCGCCAGCTTGGCGAGTTCCTCGCTGCTCAACGCGGCCGCTGCCGGCACCATGGCGACCGTCGCCGCCACCAGGCCAGCGCCTGCCAGCGCGTGCCGCAGCCGCACCCCCGCCGGCGCCCGTGGCAAATGCCCGGCCGACGGCAGGCGATCCGCAAGCGTTGCAGGCGCACCCATCAGGGTGCAGGCACGACGCGATAGTAGACGCCGTTGGCGCCGTACGCCGGCAGGAACCAGGTGTTGCCGACGAGGAAGTAGGTCGTGCCGAACTTCTGCACCGACGTTGCCCCGGGCGGCAGCGCCGCGTAACTGACGCCCATCTGGTAGGCCGCTGCCGTCGCCGCGGTGCCGGCGGCGTAGCCGGAGGCGTAGGCATTGCCCGTCGCCGCCGCGCTGTTGGCCGAAGCGACCGCGGCGCCCGCGGCGACGCCGACGACGGCGCCAGCCGCCGCCGCACAGCCAGCGCAGCCGGCCGCCGGGTAGTACGCCACCGCTGCCGGCGGATGATACGGGTAATAGGGAGCCGGCGGGCGATACGCTGCAGCCCCGTCGGGGGCGACATGATAGGCGCCGTCGCCGTAGCGCGCGGCGGTCGTGCCGCCATCGACGTTGGTGTGCTCGACGCCCTCACCATAGCGGCCGGCGGTGCTGCCGCCATAGGCGTTGGTGTGTTCGGTGCCACCGCCGAAGGCATGCTCCGTACTGCCACCCCAGGCATTCGTGTGCTCGGTGCCGACGCCAGCGACGTGTTCGGTGCTGCCGCCGAAGCGGTTGGCGGAGCCCCAGGCCGCCGCCTCGCCGGCCAGCAACAGGACTCCGGCGAGGCCGCCGAGGGCGATCATGATTCTTTTCATGTCTTCCTCTCCTTACTGCGATCTGGCCGCTGCCGCGGCCACCGGCTTCGATGCCGGATGGGCAAACGGGATGGCCACCGCACTGGCCGATTTCGCCGTGGCGAAGTCGGCCGCCGCCACCACCGGGTCGACCTTCCAGTTCGACAACTCCATCTGGTGGCGCTGCCGCAACGGGTCGCGGCGGTAGACCGCCCGCATCATCCGCGGCAGCTTGTCTTCGGCACCGATCCAGACCTGCATGAACACCTCGTTGTTGGCAAAGGCCACCACTTGCGTCGTCGTCCCGCCAACGACCTTCGACTGGCCAACCAGGAACGCGCTCACCACACCGGCGGCGAGGCTGGCGTAGGGATCGGCGAGCAGCACGTCGGCAAACGGGAAGTAGATGCCGGCATCCCGGAATGCCACCTTCAGCGCCTCGTCGATCGTCGCCGGAGCCGCCGCCACGGCAGCGAAGTGCTCGGTCGGCGAATAGGCGGTCATCGTCTTGCCGTCGAGGTAGAACTCGGAGGCCGGACCATCGCCGAGGGTCAGCACGCGCAACCTGTCGGGGCGCTGCATCAGCACCTCGGAGATGGTCATGAACGCCAGCGGCGGACCGAGACGGCTCGGATGCTCATAGGTGACCTGCGCCGTGAATGACAGCGAACGTGCCGCCATCAGCCGGTCGCTCATCGCCTTCAGCAGATCGAGCGCACGCTGTTCGAGAATCGGTTTGACGGCAGCCGGGGCAGCCGCGGCCTTCGGGCTCGTCGAGGTGGTGGCCCTGGCCGGCTTGGCCGCCTTGCCGCCCGCAGAATCGGCCGCCTGGGCGTGCATCCCGGCGGCGAGAAAGAACGCGGCAACAAGCATCGCGGCCCGCCGCCCCAGATGGTGAAGATCGATCATCGACTCTCTCCGCAAGAAGGAAACCAGCGCGAGGAAACCACCCCGCCACCAATGGCCGGAGCGCGGCCACTCAGGGAATCATGCCACATTCGAACATCCGATTGGCGATCGGCGCCGCCACGCGATTGATGAACTCGGTGCGCAGCGCCGGATCATTGCGCAACATCTGCAGCACCTCCTGCGCGCGCGGCGATTTCGGCTCCGACCGCTGCACCCACAGTTCCTGGCAGCTCGATTGCTCGTACTTCTGGACGACCCGGCCGGCAACCATGTCGAGCAGCGGATACTGCTGCGCCCAGGCGAAGCCGCCGGCGGCCGCCGCCGCAACCACCAGAAGGGCGGGAAGGATCTTCTTCATGTCATTCCTCCATTCGTCAATCCGACCGGCGGCCTCGTCGCCGCCGGGCATCAGAACTTCCAGTTGAAATTGGCGGCCATGAACAGCACGCCGGTGTTCCGGTAAGCGCCGTCCACGTCGCCACGGCCGCCGAGACGGACGGGCAACTCGCCGCTCTTCTGCAGGTCGAGCGTCCCGCCGTACGCGTACTCGGCCGACAGCCCCCAGTTGAAGGAGCGATCGACCTCGTTCTGCACACCGACCCCGAAACGCCAGGCGCTGTTGGCGGGCAGCAACGGTGACTGGATGTCGCCGCTCTGGAAAGCGGAGTCGTAGGCAACGCCGAAATTCAGCAGCCATGGCTGCGAGATGCGGTACTGGCCGCCGAGCGCGACGTGCCAGGTGTCCTTGAAGTCGAGGTCGGTCGTCAGGCTGGCGGGATTGTTCGTGTCCGAGATGCCGACATCCACCTTGCCGAACTTCGACCACTGCTGCCAGCCGACGCTTCCAAGGACCGCCCACTGGTCGTTCACCTGGTGGAAAGCGCTGGCCATCACCCCCTGCGGCACATAGATGCCGAGATCGAGGTTGGCGCGCAACGCTCCGCGGCTCGCCAGCGCTGCCGCGAGGACCGGAGACACGCCGGAGAAATCGGGACGCGCCGAGAAGTCGAGCTTGACCTGCGAATTCCACGTCAGGCCGAGCCGGGTCGCCGGGTCGACCTCGTAGAGAACCCCAAGGTTCACGCCCCAGCCCCATTCGCGATCGCTCAGCTCGAGCCTGCCGTCGGCGCGACCCGGAGCGCCCGGATTGTTGATCGCCACCTGCTGCTTCATGATGCCGAACATCGCGTTGACCGTCGCGCCGAGCGAGAGGCGCTCATTCACCCTGTAGGCGATCGAGGGCAGCAGAGACAGGCCGATCAGCGTGCCTTCCTGCCCGTAGTAGCGGCCGAGCCAGCTCGAATCGTACTTCACCGCCAGACCGAAATTGCCGGCGGTACCGAAGCCGACGGTCAGGTCGGGCGAAACCTGCTGCGTGATGAAGAAGCTGCCACCGGGAAACCAGCCGATCGGGTTGCCGCCCTCGTTGCGGCCCAAGTCGGGCGAGGTGCCCGAACCACGCGAGAAATCGACGTCGCCGTAGAGCAGTTGTGCCGCCGCCAGCACCTGCGTTCCCGCCAGCCGGGTCATTCCGGCCGGATTGGTGAGCACCGTCGACGCATCCTGCGCGCGCGCGCCGTAGCCCGCCGAAGCCAGGCCGACGTCGGCCGTGCCGACCTCGTAGAGACTGAGGCCGCCGGCACTGGCCTCGCCGACGGCGACCACGGACAGGCTCGCGACCATCGCCAGCCGCCTCCCCCAAATACTCACGCTCACCCGCCTCGCGCGCCCCCGTCCGGCCGCCTGCTGCCTGTTCCGCATCACTTCCCTCCTCCGTACTCGTGGCCCGAGACTGGCTGCGGCCGCCGCCCGGCGGCGGCCGCCCCCATGCATCACTTGACGCGCAGAACGACTTCGATCCGCCGGTTCTTCGCCCGACCCTGAGCCGTGTCGTTCGGCGCCACCGGCTGGTACTGGCCGTAGCCGGCAGCGACGAGGTTCGTCGGATCGACTCCCTGTGACTGCAGGTAGCGGACCACGTCCACGGCGCGCGCCGCCGACAGATCCCAGTTCGTCGGATAGCGGCCGCGCAGCGCCGGGCCGATCGGTTCGCTGTCGGTGTAGCCCTGCACACTGATCCAGTGACCGCTGAGGGCCGACAGCGTCGGTACCGCCTGGGCAAGGGTCGCACGTCCCTTGGCATGCATCTCGGCGCTGCCCGAGGCAAAGAGGATCTCGTCGACGAAGGTGACCACCAGACGATCGCTCAGTTGCCGGATCTGCACCTGATCGGCAGCGATTTCCGTCTGCAGCCGCTGGTTGAGCGCCAGATACTGCTGTTCGAGCGCCACCGCCTTCTGCGTCTGCTGCACCTGCTGGTCGTAAGTCTGCTGCGAGACGCAACCCGCCAGAGCGAGTGCGCCGATAGGCGCCATCAAAGCCCAGTGCCTCATGGTCCTCCCCTCCTCGAAAAAAGTTCGCTGCACGGCCATCAGACCCCGCCTCGACCGCTCGCCGGCGATGATAAAGCGTTCACAACGCCAGCGCCACCCTGCCAGCGGCCTGATAAGGCTGCAGGAACTCGACCGCGCCATTGAAGATCAGGCCCATTCCCATCGCCGCGACGAAGAAGCCGACGATTCGCGTCGCCGCGTCGATCCCCTGCCGGCCGATGCGGCGCAGGATCGGCTTGGCGTAGGTCAGCGACAGCCAGGTCGCTGCCATGCAGGCGACGATCGCCGCACTCGCGGCGACGAAGTGCATCAGCTCTCCCGGAGACTGCTTGATCGTCGAAGCCATGCTGATCAGCGTCGCGATCGCGCCGGGCCCGAACATGATCGGCATCGCCAGCGGCACGAAGGCGACGTTGCCGCCCTCTTCGTTGCCGCGCGGAATGAGGCCACCAGACGCTGGCGGATTGAAGAGTTCGAAACCGACACGCGTCAGGATGACGCCGCCGACCACCCGCACCATGCTCAGCGGCACTTCGAAAACCCGCAGCAGCAGCGTCCCGAAGAGCAGGAAGAAGAAGCTGAGCAGCAGCGCGTACAGGCAGGCCTGTCGCGCCACCCGCCGCTGCTCGTCGGCCGGCTTGCCGTCGATCAGTCCAAGATAGACCGGAATCGCCTCAAGCGGGTTGATGATCGCCAGCAGGGTCGTGAACAGGCTGATGAAAAGGCTGACTTCGGGTGTCATCCAGACTCCGCGGAAAGGGTGAGGTGAAACGACAGTCACTCCCGGCAACCCCTGCCTGCCGCCGAAGCCGGAGTCATGGCAGAACAGCCGGGGAACACGGCGCAGACGGTATCACAAGGCTCGATGATGATCCACCTTGACCGCTCGCGGACCGCGGCCGCATACTCGCCGGCATGTTCCTCAGCTTCCTGTACGGCGTCTACATCCTGTTGGCGGTGGCTGTCGCACTGCGCATCTTCTCCCACCGCAGCTCGCGCGGCACCGCGCTCGCCTGGTTGCTGCTGGTCATTCTGGTGCCGGCAGTCGGCGCCCTGATGTATCTCCTGATCGGCGAACGCCGCCTCGGCAAGACCTGGATGCAGCGCGCGATCAACCTGCAACCGCAGGTCGTACGCTGGGCACGGGGCATCCCGGCGACCGACGTGGTGGCAGCGGCAAGCCTGAGCCCCGCCGCCGAGAGCATCAGCCGGCTGGCGACCGGTCTGACGGGGCTGCCGGTGATGGCCGGGCACCGATTGCGCCTGCTCGCCGACAGCGAAGCGGTGATTCGCTCGCTGCTCGCCGACATCAACGCGGCGCGCCGTTCGGTACACCTCGAGTTCTACATCTGGAGCCCTGGCGGCTTCGTCGAGGATCTGGTGAATGCGCTGGTCGACGCCGCGCAACGCGGCGTCAGCTGCCGGGCGCTGATGGATTCCCTGGGCAGCCGGCCGTTCTTCCGTTCCGCGGCGATCGAGCGTCTGCGCGAAGCGGGCGTCGAGGTCGTCGAAATCCTGCCGGTGAATCCGCTGCGTGCGCTCTTCGTCCGCCTCGACCTGCGCGACCATCGCAAGATTGCCGTCATCGACCGCGGCGTCGCCTACACCGGCAGCATGAACATCGCCGACCCGCGTTTCTTCAAGCAGGACGCCGGCGTCGGCGAATGGGTCGACGCCATGGTCCGCATCGAGGGACCTGCGGCCTGGGCCCTCGAAGCGGTTTCGCTGTCGCTGACGGCGCTGCAGACCGGCCACGACTTCGCCCCGCCGGAACCGCCGATCCTCTCGCTGACAGACAACTGCCGCGTCCAGATCTTCCCGTCCGGACCGCAGACCTCGACCCGTCACATCGAGGAACTGCTGCTGACGGCGATCTACTCGGCGCGCCGCGAGATCGTCCTCACCACGCCCTATTTCGTTCCCAGCGAGACGCTGTTCACCGCGCTGCGCTCGGCCGCCACGCGCGGCGTCGCGGTCACCCTGATCGTCCCGGAAAGGATCGACTCGCGGCTCGTGCGCTATGCCAGCGATGCCTACAACGACGACCTGCTGGCCGCCGGCATCACCCTGCTGCGCTTCCGTGACGGGCTGCTGCACACCAAGAGCATGGTGATCGACGAACAGATCACCATCTTCGGCACGGTCAACCTCGACCTGCGCAGCTTCGAACTCAACTTCGAGGTCTCGCTGATCGCCTACGACCAGCGCTTCGCGGCCGAAGTGCGCGAACTGCAGCGCCAGTACGAAGCGCGCTCGCGGACCCTGCAGCTCGAACAGTGGCGCGCCCGCCCGCTCTGGCGGCGGCTGCTGGAGAACGCGATCCAGGTGATGAGTCCGCTGCTCTGATGCCACGCCGCCGGTGTCGGGAGACGGCGAATCGGCCACCACGTGGGGCGTCAGCCGAGCGACAGCGCGGCCTTTGCTGCAGCGACCGGGCGGATCGAGTCCGGTCGCGCTGGAATTAGTATACTGTCACCGAATCAACACCGCAATCAAAACGCGGGCTGCTTGCCGAAATACTCGAAGCAGCGGGCGAGACCGGCGCGCTGCTGTTCGTTGAGCGCCGCGAACTCGACACCGCAGAGACATGCGTCGCCGTTCGTCGGCTCGCTCCATGCGACACGCGCGTCGAGCTTGAGCGGGATCTGCTGCTCGTAGGACGCCATCTCCGGGGACGGCAGATAGATCGCCAGGCTGAGTGCCTGGTTGCGGTCGATCGGCCGCACCAGGCGCAGGCGCGCACCGACCAGCGATACGTCGCTGGTGATGCCGTCGAAGGTCTCGCCTCCCTGCTCGACGAGTACCCGCAGGCTGCTCTGCAGTCGCGGCGCGCGACGCTGCTCGTGCTGCGCCTTGTCGATCAGCGGCACGTGGGTGAATGAGAATCTGGCCATGATCGCGTTGAGGCGCGCCGCGACCGCGCGCAGATCGTCGCTGATCGTGGCGGTGACCTCGACCTTGCTGCTCGCTTCGCGCAAGGTCTGGAACAGCGTGTCGAGGGTCTGCTGCAACAACCTGGACTGCTCGAGCTGCCGGGTGCTGGCGGTCGAGATGTTCTGGTTGGCGCGGACGGTTTCCGCAACGTTGCTCGAGATGCGCTCGATCGTCTCGGCCATGCAGCGCGATTCCGCGCGCGTCTGGCCGACCGACGCCACCAGGGCGTCCATCGTCGATACGACGCGGCCCACCTGCCCCGAGAGATGTCCGACGATGGTGCCGACCCGCTCGGCCGACTTGCTGCTGCGTTCGGCCAGCTTGCGCACCTCGTCCGCCACGACCGCGAAGCCCCGACCCTGCTCACCGGCTCGAGCCGCCTCGATGGCCGCGTTCAGCGCCAGCAGGTTCGTCTGTCCGGCGACATCCTTGATCGAGGTGGCGATCTCGTCGATCTCGCGCGCCGACTGCTGCAGCTCGTGAATCTCGACGGACACCTGCTCCACCCTGGCCGATGTCGCCTCCAGCGCCTCGAGGCTGCACTCGACGCTGGCGATCCCTGCGCGCGCCATGCCCTCGACGGCATTCGAGCGCTCGACCGCGGCGAGCGCCTGCGCGAGCGCCTGCCGCGAGATCCCGTCGAGCTGCGACATCGCCCCGTCGACTTCGCCGGAACGACTCTGCTGCTCCTGGCTGACCTTCGCGATCTCGTTCGAGATCGATGAAATCTGGTAGGACGACTGACCCATGCTCAGCCCACAACTCTCGACTTCCTGCAGTACGACATTGAGGCGTTCCTGCATGCGCTTCATCGTCGTCAGCAGGTCGCCGACTTCGTCACTCGAGACGACCGTGATCTGGTTGTCGAGCTTGCCGGCGGCGACCGCATGCGCCACGTCCATGCCGTGCGCCAGTGGTCGCGTCACCACCTTGCGGATGAAGAGGAAGATGACCCAGAGCATCGGCACCGTCAGCAACACGGCCGCAAGGATGGTCTGCATGCGCTGGCGCGCGACCGCCCCCTGCGTCTTCTGCAGTGAAATCCTCATGCTCACCGCACCGAGGACGGTGCCCGGCGGCACGGCATGGCAGGTCGTGCAGTTCTTGCCGAGATAGCTTTCCTGCGCCAACGCGGGCCGGATCACCCTCAGTGCCTCATCGCCGCTGCCAGTCGCCTCGACCGCGGAGTACGCCTTGCCCGTCGCGAGCACCTGCGCTTCCAGGGCGTCGTGTTGCCGCTCGTCCTCGGCCCCGGCGCCGAACTGCGTCGTCACCGCCTCGGCGCGCAGGACGCGCAGCTGACGGATGCTCGGCAGCTGCTTGATCTGGTCGATGAACACCTCGCGCTGCGGCATGGTGCCGGTGACCATCATGCCGGTCAGCCCGGCGAGCACCATGTCGTGCGCACTGGTCGCGAAGTCCTGCGCCTGCACGATCGCCGTCTCCTCGCTGACGCGCGCCGTCCACAGGATCATGACCGCCCATGACACGATGGTCATGGCACCGATCGAGACGATCAGGCGCACCCAGATCTTCTGGTTAGCGAATCTTCCCAACAAGCCGATGGACGACATGGTGCAGCGATCCTTTCGTCGTTGTCATTGTTGTCGCTGATGCCGGCAGCGCCGGCGCGGGCCGGCCGGCGCTGCGGCCCGAGACGCTCCGCATCCCGAAATCCCATAACGGCCCTGCAGGCGGCTTCTGAAGGGCCAGGCGGTGCAATGTGGCAGCGGCACTGCCGTTGCCGTCCAGGCGATCAGCACCCCCATCGGGCCAGCCCGATCCGCTCACCTATGCCCCCTCGCCGGCATCGACGAGTCGCAGCGCGCCCTCGCCGTACAGGCAGTAGAGCAAGGCGGTGGTGCTCCGCTGCTCGCGCGCCAGGGCGCGCGCCGCCCGCAGCGCACCGGCCACGCTCTCGCCCTGCAACAGCGCGCGAAAGAGGACGAGAGCGAAGTCGCTCGCGCCCGCGTCGTCGATGGCGCCGCTGTAGGTGCCGAGGAAGGCGCCGACACCGCTGCGCATGGCAAGGTCGGCGAAGCCGGGGCGCCCGCGCAATCCGGCGCTGACCGCCTCGGCGTGGGCACCACCCTGGCCCTCTACGCCGGCCGGAATGAACGCCGTGTAGTGCGAGTTGAGAAACATGAATGCCGGCGAATGCCGCGTCAGCCAGGGCCGCATCATGGTCGCCGTCAGGTGGCGGTCGGCGAGTTCGAGGTAAGCCTCGTGCTCGTCGAACCAGGCATGGCCGGCGAAGTGGAAGACGTCGGGATCGAACTCGTCGAAAGCCCTCGCCAGCGCGTCATGGGTCGCTTCCGGGCCGATCAGGAGTCTCACCTCGCCGACACCACTGCCACGGACTTCAGCAGCCACGGCGCGCCCCTCGGCCGCCGCGCCCGGCAGCGCCAGCGCCGGCTGGGCACTCATCGTATCGGCGACCACCAGGGCCCGCAACGGCGAACCGACTGCCGGCAGGCCGCGCGCGCTCTCCGAAACACCGACCGGTGCACGGTAGACGGCTGCCAGTTCGGCCAGGGTCCGCGAACCGGCTGCGAGCAGTTCCCACGGCAGGCGCTCGACCTCGCGGGTCAGGTCGAGCCGCAGCAGGCGGCCGTGCTGGCCCTTCAGCACGCTGCCGAGCGCCTTCACCATCACCGGCCCGAGCGTCCGCCCGAGGGCAGCGCTGCACTCGGCGAGCGATCCTTCGCGGGCGCTTCCTGACTCCAGCGCGCGCGATGCCGCGGCGGGCGCTGCCCAGGCTTCGCGCGGCCCGGAAGCCGTGGCAACGACCTTGCCGCGGTCACTGAGCATCGCCTGCAGGGCTCCTTCGCGCCAGTCGAGGGCGAGGACGGCCGGTGTTGCCGCTGCGGCAGGCGCAGAGGCTGCCCGGGTGGCGCGCCGCGCCGGCGTCGCCACGGCCACCGACGCCGCCCGCGCAGCACTGCCCAAGGTCGCCGCGGGTGCTGCCGCGAGCCGATCGGCAAGGCGCTGGAAGAAGGCGGGAACCGCCTCATGCCGTCCCTCGGGATAGGCGATGACGCGAATCTGGCAGACGCGCCAGAGGTACTCCTCCTCGACCTTGCCGATCCCCGACATCAGCGCATAACGCTCCGGAGCAAAGCCACGGAAGGTGAGGAGCTGGCGGTCGAGCAGCAGGTTGAAATCGGGATCGGCGAGCGAATAGCCGACGAAGAGCACCGAGTGCGTCAGCAGGATCGACGAGAACGCGGCGCTGAACGCCGCATTGCCGTGGATCAGGTCCCGATAGTCGCGCGAGGTGAAGACGAGGCTGTCCGGCTTGTCGAGATCGCCGTGCGCCTTGAGCACGAAGGGCGCCCCATCGAACAACAGACGCCCGAGAGCTTCGGTGTCGAGGCTGGTCAGGGTCTTCGGCAGACCGCCACGCTCCTCGGCGTAGGCGCGCTCCAGCAGCTTGTCGTAGTTGGTCGTCACCCAGGCGGCAAAGGGCAGCCGGACGGCCAGTCGATGCGCTTCGGGCACCGGCCTGCCCGAGTCACTGAGTCGCTCGCCGAGCAGCCGTGCGTACTCGCCGGGGCCGAGCTTGAGCTTGCAGTGATCGGCGATCTGCAGCCACTTGCCGGCGGCAATCATGCTCTCCAGCTCGCGGCGGGACTCCTCCCCCTGCATCGTTTCGGCGATCGTCGCGTCGACGACATCCTGCACCAGCGATCGCCAGGTCGGCAAACCGGCCTGCGCCGACAGCCCGGCGCCGGCGAACAGCAGCAGCCGGCGCTCGCGCAGGTGCTGCAGGAGTTGCGGCGGAATCGGCAGTTCGGGCGCCGGGTTGGCAGCGGCGGCTGCGGTGACGCCTGCGCCAGCGACCGGCGCTGGAGCTTCGGGTGGCTTCCTGGCTGGCATTGGTCGCGCCTCGCTTCAGCGACCGCCGTCGGCCACATCATGGATGGGCGTGCCCGCATGGCCGCAATCGGCAGCGCTCGTGCGATCGCCCTGCGCAACCTGCCCCGCCTGCGCCGCGGCTCCGGCGACGGCGACGGGACAAGAGTCCACCTCGGCGATGCCAAGCTCGGCCAGCGCCACCTGCAGCGCCGAGAGGTGCCTTTTCGTCGGCGCCAGGAAGCACACGCGCTCGAGCCGGGTCGCCATGGCCCGCGCTTCGAGGTAGTTGCGCGCCGCTTCGAGCTGCCTGCGGGCGTTGTCGACCAGGCTGGCGGAGCCGCTGCCGGTCGCCAGCAGCGGAAAGAGGATCGACCGATATGGCGCCTCGCCCGCTTTCTCCAGACGCGCCGATTCGCGATCGGCCTGCACCAGCGCTGCCGTCACGCACTGTTCCACCTGCGCGATCGGGTGATAGCCGCCGCCAATGACGCCATAGACCGACGCGACATGGAAGATCCGCCGCACATGGTGCGACTCGGCCAGGGCGCCGCTACCGGTCGACACCACCATGCCCGGGTTCACCTGCTGCCGGCCACGCATCCTGGCGCGCAGTTCGTCGGCAATGGTGTCCTCGACGATATCGCCGACGTCGTCGCGACGTGCCCCGAGATAGCGGATCAGCGCCGAGACGGAGGCATCGAAGACCCGTGCCATCTGCATGTTGATGTTCTCGGAGCTGACCCAGATGTCGATCTGGTCGTCGGTACTGCCGGAGTCGAGATTGACATGCCGCAGATTGCCGGTGATCAGCCGAATCTCCCTGCCCGGCGCATTCGCCGGTGCATGGCGATGGATTCGCGAAGCCGCGAAGGCGCCCAGCCGCGAACTGACCTCGAGGCCAGGTACAGCGGCATGGACGAGGCTGTCGCGCGTGCTCGACAGCAAACCGTTGCGAATGAAGCTGCGGATCAGCGACTGCGCCTGCGCGATCTTCTCCGCATCCGAATCGTCGTAGTCGATGGTGTTCATGCCGGCGATGTTGAAGGGGTTGCGCGTTCCTTCGCGGCGGATGAGCACCGTCACCCGCTCCCTGAGCGCATGACGGACACCGAGCTCGTAGTACACGTTGGGGTTGGCGGTGCTGATGTCGACCACCGCCACCTCGGCGTCGAGGATGAAGTTGATCATCCGTTCGTGGATCAGGCCTGCCTTCTCGACCTCGTCGCAACGCAGGCAACGGATTCGGATGCGCTCCTGCCCCAGCGAGTCTACCGCCGGCTTGATGATCTGCCGGTACACGGCGTCGAAGTCGATCAGCCTGCCGTGATCATCCTTCTCGCCGAAGGGCATGATGACGAAACACAGGCGCCCCGTGTCCTCGCTCGGCTGTTCGTTCGGCATCTCGTTCCCCTTCTCCCTGTGCGGCCCGCCCGGCCATTGAACTACGACAGTGCGCGCGCGCGCAGCCATTGCAGACCGATGATCGTCTTCGCATCGACCAGGGTGCCTTCGCGCAGCGCGTCCATCGCCGCTGCCGTCGACAGGCTGACGATGCGGATCTCCTCCTGCTCGGCAGCAAGGCCGCCGCCGCTGCCGACGCGCCCGCCCTCGCCGACCTCGGCGTAGTAGAGCCAGATGCGCTCGGACGAGCCGCCGGGAGAGACGAAGAAGGTGGCGATCGGCTCGCAGCGGGTGACCGCAAAACCCAGTTCCTCCTCGATCTCGCGGCGCAAGGCGGTTTCGGGCGACTCGCCGCTGTCGATCATGCCGGCGACGACTTCGAGCACCCAGCCGGAACCCTTGCCGACGGTCGGATAGCGAAACTGCTCGGCAAAGAGCAGGCTGTCCGAATCGCGGTGGTAGACGACGGCGGCGACCGAGTCGCCGCGCTCGAAGACGAGCCGCCGCGCGGGCGGCGTCATCGAACCATCGGCAAGCTCGAAGCTCACCTCGGCTTCGTCGACCTTGAAGAAGTCGTCGAGCAGGCGCCGACGACCGCGAACCTCCACCCTTCCCATGACACCCCTTCCCGCCCCACGCATCCTCGCCCGGCAACTCGCTGACCCGATCCTTTCCCGGTTGCCGCGCAGCAGCAGGGAAGCATAGCGACCCCCCGCGCACGCGTCAATTTCGCTGCGCCCCGGCACGGCACGGCACGGCACCGGACAGCCGCGCTTCCGTGGCGCTGCCAAGAGCCGCGGTACGACGAGCAAGTGCCGCGGACCAGGGTGCCGGAGTGCCGCCGCGGCCCGCGGTCGCACGGGCGCGTGCCTGGCCTCGACGCGATGACCGGTGCTGCAGCCAGCGCCGGAGATCGTGTCAGGTTTCCTGATCGGCACGCGCCGCCGTCCGCCCGATGCTCTCGATGAAGCTCGTGGCGAGGGCGATCTCGCGCAGAAAGCAGGTCAGGCCGGCGATCAGCGCCAGCATCGCGGCGACGAAGAGCGCGCCGATCGGGCGCGAAAGGTCGATCTGCATCTCGGCGCCGATGAAAAGCGCAGCGACGACGAGGCAGACCAGCAGTTCGCAGGCGACGCAGAGGCTGATCGCCCAGTGGATCATGCGCGCCCTTCGCGACAGCGAGACGATGGTGGCCAGCGTCTGTGCACGCTCCGTCGCTGGCAGGCTGCCGGCCAGCAGTTTCTCGAGCACGTGGAAGCGGTCGATGACCCGCGCCAGCCGGTTGGCGAGAACGCCGAGAAGGGCACCGACGCCGGCAAGCAGGAACACCGGCGCAACGGCGAGCTGGATCACCTGCGCCACCGACGAGACCTGGTTCGAGAGCGTGAGCATCGGCCGACCTCCTGCCTGGATTCCTGCCATTGACGGGCGTGGGCCACCCGTGCGGGCGGCGACTCGACTCTAGCCGACTGGCGGCGTCGGCGCAAACCTCGCAGCGCGTGCTGCGGTCCCTGCCCGACTGTCCGGGAAGCCGACGCGGCGAAACGAGCCCTTGCCCGGCGAGCCCGCTCCGCGCCGCCACGGCAACCGCCGACCTTGACCGGTACTGCGGGCAGCGCGATACTCTGCCACCTGATCTCGCCAGCCTTCCCCTCGAGGACACCCCGATGATGATGACGCGCCGCACACCGGCCCCCGGCGGGCTTGCCTGCCTGATCGCAACCGCCCTGCTTGGACCGCTCGGCTGTGCCAACCAGCAACCGGTGAATCCTTCCCTGCAGGTGATCGACGTCATCCCCGGCGGTGGCCCCGCCGTGCTGCCGAGCGGCGCGCCGATCAGCGCCGGCGGCAGCGCTGCGGAGCCTGCCGCACAGCCGCCGCAGGCTGATGCCTGGCCACGCCAGGTCGCGCTCGCCAACGCGACGGCCCTGATTTACCTGCCGCAGGTCGATGGCTGGCAGGGCAACACGCTCGCCTTCCGCGCCGCCGTGTCGCTACCGGGCAGTGGCGCGAACCAGCAGACCTTCGGCGTCATCTGGGGCAGCGCGCGCACCGCCGTCGATCGCACGACACGCACTGTCGCCCTCGAAGACCTGACTCTGACGCGCGCGCGCTTTCCGACCGTCGCCGACAACGGTCTCGCCTACCTCGAGCAGTTGCGCGGCGCCCTGCCGGCAGCGCTGGACAGCATGTCTCTCGACCTGCTGCAGGGACAGCTCGCCGCCTCGCAGACGGTGAAGCCGAAGAGCGTCGCGGTGAGCAACGAGCCACCACGGGTCATCATCAGCCAGAGTCCGGCAATCCTCGTGCCGATCGACGGCAGCCCGGTGATTCGGGCAGTTGCCGGTTCGCGCTTCGAGCGGGTGATCAACACGCAGGCGCTGATCGCCCGCCCGCGTCTGGGCAGCACCTGGTACCTGCACGTCTACGATGGATGGCTGGCCGCGTCGTCGCTCGACGGGCCCTGGCAGCCCGCCGGCGAGACACCGCTTGGGCTCGCCGACCTGATGCAGGGGCTCGCCGGCAAGGGCATCGTGGACCTGCTCGACGGCGGGCCGAAGGCAGACCCGAAACCGTCTCTCGCCAACGGCGTGCCGACCATCCACGTGACGCAGACGCCGGCCGAACTGATCGTCTTCAAGGGACGACCGAACTTCGTCCCGATCACCGGCACGGGCCTGCTCTGGGCCGACAACACGACCGCCGATGTGCTCGTCAACACCGCCAACGACGACTATTACACCCTGCTTTCCGGCCGCTGGTATCGGGCTCCGTCCCTCAACGGCCCCTGGACCTTCGTTGCCGCCAATTCATTGCCGGCAGATTTTGCGCACATACCAAAGGACGCTGCCGCCGGCGTCGTCCTGGCGTCGGTCGCCGGCACGGCCCAGGCGCAGGAGGCGCTGATCGCCAACTCGATCCCGCAGACGGCAGTCGTGCCGCTGCGCAACGGTCCTTCCTTCACCCCGACCTTCGACGGTGCACCGCAGTGGCGCGCGATCGCCGGGACACCGCTGCAGTATGTCGGCAATACCGCGACGCCGATCATCCAGGTCGGCCCGAACGCCTACTACGCGGTGCAGGCCGGCGTCTGGTTCACCGCCAGCGGACTCACCGGACCATGGACCGTCGCCAGCAGCGTACCGGCGGTGATCTACAGCATCCCGCCGAGTTCGCCCCTGCATTACGTGACCTATGTCCAGGTCTACGGGGGCAGCAGCGAGGTGGTCTATGTCGGCTACACGCCAGGCTACCTGGGAACCGTCGTCGCCCCTGACGGCGTCGTGGTCTATGGCACGGGCTACACCTACACGCCGTGGATCGGTTCCGTATGGTATGCGACGCCCTACACGTGGGGACTGGCTGCCGCACCGATCTACAACCCCTACGTCGGCTTCGGCTTCGGCTTCGGCCTCGGCCTCGCCACCGCCGCCTGGGCCGCGCCCTACTGGGGTGGTGCCTACTACCACCCCGGTTACTGGGGCTATCCCTGCTGCGGTTCGGCCAGCGCGAATGTCTATGGCCACTGGGGCAACACCGTCTACTCCGGGACGCGCAGCTGGACCGCCAGCGCCGACGGCCGTGTCGGCACGAGCGCCGCCGGCACCTATGCCAACACACGCACCGGCACCAGCGGCTCGTACGCAGCCGGGCGGAGCTACAACCCCTATACCGGCCAGGCGACGCGCGGCTACGACCGCACCTTCGACACCGCCGGCGGTGTGAGCGGCAACGTCGCCCGTGCCGGCTCCTACAATACCGACGCCGGCCAGCGATCGTATGCCTCGAGCGCGACCGCCACCGGCCCGCAGGGGAGCTCGGTGACGAAGACGGCAACGGCAACGGCAGGGCCGCAGGGGCTGAGTGCGCAACACACGGTCAGCGCCTATGATGCCAGGACCGGCCAGACCAAGAGCTACACCTCGAGCGGGCTGTTCGGCGACCACTATGCCGGCGCCGACGGCAATGTCTACCGCAACAGCGACGGTGGCTGGCAGCAGCACGGCGCCGGCGGCTGGCAGTCAGCCGGCGGCGACACCTCGTGGGCTGACCGCGAACAGCAGGCAAGAAGCACTTACCAGGGTGGCTGGGGCGGCGGCGACCGTGCCGCCGGTGGCTGGGGCGGTGGTGACAGCTGGGGCAGCCGCTACGGCGGCGGCAGCGGCTTCGCCGACCGCTTCGGTGGCGGCGGCGGCTTCGGCGACAGCCGTTTCGGTGGTGGAGGGTTCGGCGGCGGCTTTCGCGGTGGCTTTGGGGGCCGACGCTGAAGAAGCGCAGGCGACCGCCGCCGCAGCGTCAGCGAGGTAGGCCAGGGCGACCGGATTCTTTCGCTCCCGGCGCCGGCAGCACGCGCACCCTGTTTCGCGAGCAGCAGCGGCCGGTACCGCCCGGAGCAAGGAGCAGCGTCTTGATCGAGGAGGATTTCATGCAAGGCATACAACGAGGAATCTTCTTTTCTGCGGGTCTCGCGCTATTGCTCGGCGGCTGCGCCAGCCCGCAGCAGATGCTGGCCAGCGAGCAGGACCAGGCACTGCTGACCGCCGTACGCAGGGGCCAGTTCGAGATGTCGTGCCCGACGGCACGCGGCTACGTGCTCTCGGCCAACCTGCTGCAACCCGTCCTCTGGAACGGCATCGAACGCGCCGAGTACACGATCGGTGTCGAGGGTTGCGGTCAGAAGGCAACCTACGTCACGGTGTGCCCGCTGGGCTCGGCGGGCTGCGTCGCCGTCTCGGGCCGCAACCTGGCACAGTAGCCATCGTCATACGTCGCGCGCCAGGAACTCCGCGATTGCCCTGCCAGAACGGCCCCGGCAGCGGCGTGCCGCGTGAGGCGAGTGCAGGGCCGCCGCGGGGCGCGCACGGATGGCGCCAGCGGCGGTCGGGATGCCGCTGGAGGCGCTCGGTGTGCGGCCGCCGACACGAAAGTTCGGCAGGAAAAGAGGTATCATGCAGCGGCTGCATCGCAGCGATCGACCGTCCCCTCCTGCTCAACCGCCCTTCAAGGAGCCCAGCATGTTCAAACAACTCAGGTCCTATCTTTCAGCGCTCGCCTTTGCGGTTCTCCTGGCGGCCTGCGCGGCACCCGGGCAGCAGCCCGGAGAAATGGAAATCCGTAGCGGGGTGATCGAGCAGATCAGCTTCGTCGATCTGCAGAGCAACCAGCATCAGGGAGTCGGCGCGGTTGTCGGTGGTCTCGCCGGCCTCGGCATCGGCAGCCTGATCGGCGGCGGCAGCGGACGCGACGTGGCGATGGTTCTGGGTACCATCGGTGGCGCGATCGCCGGCAACCAGATCCAGAAGCGCTACGACCGGCCTGTCCAGGGACAGCAGATCATCGTCCGCACCTCCTACGGCGTCCTGGTCTCGGTCACGCAGCCGACGAACCAGTCACTGTTCCAGGGCCAGCGGGTCTTCATCGAGGGTAGCGGTGAAAACGCCCGTGTCGTGCCGCGCTGACCGGACCGACGTCTCCGGCGGAATCGGGCCAGGCAAGGGGCCGGTTCTCACCGGGGAAACGGGCGGCTGCGTCGCGCCTGCTTTGCGCAACCCGGCTGCGTCCCCGCACCGGCGACGGGGGAGCGAGCGAGCGGTGACCATTCGCCACTCGCTCGCCCTGCTGCTCGTCGCCGCAGCAGCCGCGTGCGCGCCTGACGCCTGGCGGCCCGACAGCCGCTTTGATGCGTTTCTCGATCAGGTGCAGGATCGCTGCGGCTACCTCGAGGTGGGCGGCCGACGCATCGGCGCCAACCTCATACAGGGTCCCGATTCGTATTTTCTCGACCTCACGTCGCGCTATTTCCACCGCCAGATATCGCCTGCGAACTATGCCGAAGCGCTGGCAGCCTCGTTCTCCAGTGACCCGGCATCCGCTGCCATCCGCTGCATCCTGGCAGTCCCGCTGAGCAGCGACCCGATGCCGATGCCACCAGTGCTGCTACAGTGACCAGCCCGGAAACGCCGACCGCCGCCGGCAGGACTGGCCGCGCCAAGCCATGCGACCGGTACCGCCCGCGTGGAGCGGGCGACCGCAAGCGTGGGCGCGCGAGCGTTGTGCGAGGACCGACAAGCTCGTAGAATGTCGGCCTGCGCGGGCGTCGTATAATGGCAATACCCTAGCTTCCCAAGCTAGAGCCGAGGGTTCGATTCCCTTCGCCCGCTCCACTTCAACTTTCCAGGGACTTCCACCGAAATCCAAGGAGTGTTGTAAGTCTCTGATCCGGTTAAGGTTTTTTCCTTTTCTCGATCCAGTGACATCCAGCGAAATCCACTGACAGCCGGTACAAAACGGTACATTTAGTGGTACATCAATGCGGGAAGCGTCCATCGCGCATTGTTGCTGGAGGAGCCGGGCCCCGGTAACGAACATGGCATCCAACTCACCTACCAGGAGTTGGACACATGCTTACCGACATGACGGTCCGGCAGGCCAAAGCCACCGGCAAGCCGTACACCATCGCCGATTTCGACGGCCTTTCCCTCTTCGTCTCCGCCTCTGGTGCCAAGACCTGGCACTTCCGCTATACCTGGGTCGGTCGGCGCGTTCGCATCTCCCTGGGCTGCTATCCCGAGCTGTCGCTGCGCGATGCGCGGGAACTGCGCGACGAAGCGCGCTCGCTGGTCGCCAGGGGCATCAACCCGCGTACCGAGCGCAAGCAAAAGCGCCAGGCCATCAAGCTCGCCGGCGAGAACACCTTCATGGCGGTCTACGAGAAGTGGATGGAGCATCGCCAGCTCACGCTCGATGAGGGCCGCCAGAGTTCGCTGGAGCAGATTCGCCGCGTCTTCAAGAAGGACGTTTTTCCTTACCTGAAGCGGCTGACCATCTACGAGGTCACCCGACCTCATCTGCTGGAAGTGGTCGGCCGCATCGAAAAGCGCAATTCGCTGTCGGTGGCCGAGAAGGTACGTACCTGGCTCAAGCAGTTGTTCGACTACGCGATGGTCGTCATCCCGGCCATGGAGACCCACCCGGCCACCGAGCTGCACGTGGTCGCGGTGCCGCTGCCGCCGGTCGAACACAACCCGTTCCTGCGCATGGCCGAACTCCCCGGGTTTCTGCAGACGCTGCGCAAATACCGCGGCATGCTGAAAACGCAACTGGCGATCCGCCTGCTGCTCCTGACGGGAGTGCGAACGGGTGAGCTGCGCCTGGCCACGCCCGATCAGTTCGATCTGGATCGGGGGTTGTGGATCATCCCCGTTATGTCGCTCAAGCAGCGCAAGATGCTCACCCGCAAAAAGCGCAAGCGCGTCACCGACATCCCGCCGTACATCGTCCCGCTGTCCGTCCAGGCGATGGAGATCGTCCGCTACATGCTCGAGGATTTCAAACCGGCGCAGAAGTACCTGTTCGCCGGCGTCAAACGCATCAGCGACCGCATGAGCGAGAACACGCTCAACGCGGCCCTCAAGCGCATGGGCTACGAGGATCGGCTGACCGGCCACGGCATTCGCGCGACGCTCTCGACGGCCCTCAACGAACTGGGCTATCCGAAGGTATGGGTGGACGCCCAGCTCTCGCACGCCGACCCCAACCGCATCAGCGCCACCTATAACCACGCCGAGTACGTCGAGCAGCGCCGCGTGATGATGCAGGACTGGGCCGACCGCCTGGACCTGTTCGAGCAGAACCAGGTGCAGGTCGCCGGCATGCACCTGACCATCCACCTGCAGGGCCTGCCGACGATCGCCGGGCAGCAGACCACCCCGCTGCCGACTCCTGGGCAGCATGCGCCGATCCTGCTGGTAGCGCCCACCGAGCAGAGCTTGCCGACGATTGCACCGGCGACGCAGCGCCTGTCGGCCGTGGAGATGCCGGAGTACGCGCAGCCGAAGCTCTCCGAGCTGCAACGCGAACGGCTGAAGCTGCTGGAAATTTTCGAGGGACCGGACAACCTGGTGGTGGCCGACTACGCCAAGTTGGCCGGCAAGTCGCGCCGCTGGATCACCTACGAGATCCAGGCCGGCAACCTGCTGTCGATTCAACTGGGGAACAAGGGCCAGCGGGTGCCGGTGTGGCAGCTCGATTCGCTCAAGCGCCAACTGGTGCAGGCCATCCTTAGGCAGACGCCCCGTGGCGTGGATACCTGGGATATCTATCACGCCCTGCTGCGACCGCATGACGCCTTGGGAAGCCGGCCGCCCATCGAGGCGGTGACGCCCGAGAACATGAAGATCGCCGTGCGGGTGGTCGTGGAGCAGTGTGCACAACGAGAGGAGCCGCTGGCGCCGATGCCATACTCGATTCAGGTGCGGCAGAGCGTTCAGCAATTGGTTGAAAAGGCCATCGCGGCCGGTCCGGTAATGCCGATGGTGGACGATTGAAAGGCATACCGTCGAACGGTGAGCTACCGGGAAATACCCGAAGGGGCGACAGATGCCAAGGTCAGGCGGCTTCGGTAGCTGCCACCTTCACCGCCCGTTCGGCAAACCGCTCGACAGCTCGTGCCGATCCGTGGGGCCTCCGTAGCAACTGGGTGCTGACGAGATAGGGGCCGTTCGCCAGTGGACGCATGGCGACACCCCAGCCGCGAGCCCGGGCGATGTGCGAGCGGGGCGCAATGCCGACAGCAAAGCCTGCCGCCACCAGCACTGCCAAGAGATCGAAGGACGTGACATCTTTGGCAGAATGCATTTCAGGGTCGAAGCGCGCATCCACCTGCTGGCGCAGTGCTTCACATGCCCACAGGCACCATTGAAGCAGCGGATAGTGCAGCAAGGCGTCCAGCGAAACTGCGGGGTACGCAAGCAACGGCGAGCGCAACGGAACCGCCAAGGCCAATTCATCTGCCCAAAGCGGCTGTGCGTTCATGGTGAAGGCTGTTGTTGTGGCCGCCAGGGCCATACCGACGTCGTAGGTGCCGTCCTCGAGCCCACGGACCAAATCCCCGGCGGCAACCTCCTGCAGCAGGATGATGGTCTCCGGTTCCTCGGCGCGTTGCAGGGCCAGCAGACTCGCGAGCCGTGGCGACAGTGCGTCGGCCGATACGGCGAGCCTCAGAATCGGTGATTGGTCGGGAGCACTCAAGGGTGTCACTTCATGAAGGAAATCTGGGCACGCGGCCCCCTGCCATGATAGCAAGAGTTAAATTTAACGTGGTTAAAAGTATGGCGATATTCGACGCTTTTGCCAATGCAAAAGCGTACTATCCAGCGCGGCCGCCCTGTCGGATCGACGACCTATGAACCTGAACCGGCTTTGGCCTTCGGCCAAGCCGTTCGGGCGGCCCGGATGGAACAGGGGATGGCCCAGGAAGAGCTGGCCGCCTTGGCAGAAATCGAGCGCTCCCACATGGGCAAGATCGAGCGCGGCGAACACATGCCCACGCTGGCGCTGATCCTCAGAATCGCCGCCGCGCTGAACAGGAGTGCCGCGGCTCTGATCGCCGCGACGGAGGAAAACCTGCGCTCGGGACCGAGAACATAGCCAGCGCAAAGGAACGGGGCATTGCCCGTCACTCGTCTAGCTGGTCGTGCAAACGCGCGATAAATCGATCCAGAGCTATGGCAGCAGGGGCGCCAGGGTCGCTTTCCGGTCGTAACAGGTAGGTCGTGTGAATGACGTTGGGCGTCGCGAGGGGACGCATGACGATGTCGGGACGATTTAAAACTTTTATTCGCGCAGCGTTCGCGAATCCAACGCCATAGCCTGCTGCGACCAACGTCAGCATCATGTCCATCGAGGCAACGTATTCGACATCGAGCTTGACCGCTGCATCGCGCAGCAATTGACCCACTTCGCAATCACAGTTCCCGAATAGCCGGGGATCGGCCACCACGAGCGGATAACGTATCAAGTCCTCCATGGGGATTTGTTTGTGCACGAGCAGCGGATGGCGTGCGGGCACCGCTACGGCTACCGAGTCAACCCAGATCGGTTCGGCGATGATGCCATCCCCGACCTTGGTGGTATACGCAAACCCCAAATTGAAGCTCCCTGAACGGAGTCCGCGTAATTGATCGGCCAGCGACGTCTCGGTTAGGCGTATCTCGACGGCCGGATCTTCCTCGCGGCAGCGTGCGAGAAAGGTTGAGAGGCGCGGGTCGATGCATCCACTGGGGACGGCAATTCGAAGAATGCCTAGGTAACCGGAGGAAACGGCCTTGACATTTTCACGGGCCAGTTCCAGCGTCGAAAACACCCGACGCACATCCTGGAGGAAGACTTCGCCAGCCTGTGTCAGCCGCGTACCGCGCCGATCACGGTCAAATAGCAGCACGCCAAGTTCGTCTTCGAGTTCTTTGATGGTACGGGACAGTGGGGACTGCTCGATATGCAATCGTTCAGCGGCACGAGTGAAGTGCAACTCCTCCGCGAGGACAACGAAGCAGCGAAGATGACGCAATTCCAATCCTTGCCCTCCCACGAGACGCCATTTCCTGGCAATAGCATCGATTCTTGCCCCTGATTTCGCGAGCGAACGACTGTACTCATGTCCGCCGCGACCACAGTGGCGCTCCATAACTTCCCGCGCACACGCCGGCATTAAAATTCCGTCATGCACCACTCAGCCTACCGCGGTTGTGAAAATTGCGTAGCCGTCCTCTCGTCGCTGCGCCATAGTGGTTATCACAATGCGACGCACAATAATATCAAAAAAGCATCATGGACAGATTCTAGAGCGGACCATATACTTCCGGCAATAACCCGCACAAGCATTCGCTAACCCGAAAGAGCCAGCCAGGATGTCGAACGATCAGCTTGCAGATCTAACCCAGCCACAACGCGATCGGCTCGCGTTCGTGGAGTTGCGCGTGCGTTTCATTGGGGAGATACGTCGTCAGGACTTGGTCACACGGTTTGGCATCCAGGCCGCCGCCGCATCCAGGGATCTTGCGCTTTACAAGGAGCTGGCGCCAGGCAACATCGACTACGACTCCAAAGGCAAGTCCTACATCCTGGGACCAGAATTTCAGTCCGTATTCGAGTTCCCCCCGGAGCGGGTGCTGTCGTGGCTGACCCAGGGCTTCGGCGACGGCGAACCGATGCGGCTCAAGGCGTGGGTGGCCAGCGAGAGCCCGTCACGGCTTACCCACCCGGACTTGGATGTGCTGGCGAGCGTGACCCGGGCGATCCACCAAGAATGTCCGCTCGGCATCGAGTACCACTCCATCTCCAGTGGCCGCACCGAGCGGGAGATCGTCCCGTTCGCGCTGATCGATAACGGCCTTCGCTGGCACGTTCGCGCCTTCGACCGGAAGTCCCAGGAGTTTAGGGATTTCGTCATCACCCGGATCAAGCGCCCGATGGTGCTCAAGGGGCAGCCAGTGGCTCCCCACGAGATGAGCGATCAAGACATTCAGTGGACCCGGATCGTCGAACTGGAGCTGGTTGCGCATCCCGATCAGCCCCGGCCGGAGATCACCGAAATGGATTACGGCATGCGCGACGGGGTGCTGCGGATGAAGCTCCGTGCCGCCACGGCCGGATACATCCTGCGCAAGTGGAGTGTGGACTGTTCCCCCGACCACAGTCTGCGCGGCCATGAGTACCGGTTGTGGCTGAAGGACTACCTTGCGATCTACGGTGTGCACAGCGCCATCTTGGCGCCAGGCTTTGCACAGGCCAATGCAGAAGCGTCGATAGATGACTGAACGGGAGCGACCATGAAGCTGATCCATAACACCGGCGCAGACCGGGTCATCGATCTGATGCGTCCGCACCTCAAGCGCGGCAATCAGCTCAGCTGCGTCACGCCCTCGTTCTCCCTCTTTGCGTTCGCCGAACTGCGAGACGCGCTGTCAGAGCTGGAATGGGTTCAGCTGATTCTGCCCCCTGATGACGACGGGCTCGAGTTCCTCGGCGGAGAAGGCGACCGAGCTGCGCGCAATCGCTTGCAGGCCCGTTGGTTGGCAAACCAGTGCGCGAAGTGGATCACCGACAAGGTCGAGTTGCGCCGGGCGTTGGGGCCGGTGCCTCAGGGGGCAGCGGTAATGCGCAATTCCGACGCGACGCCCGCGCAAGTCGTGTTGGGCTCATTCGCTTTCAGCACCGATGGCCTCGGGCTGACTCCCGGTAATCCAATGAGCCTGATCCAGGCATCCGAATCCGCTGACGAAGCCACGCAACTTGCCAAGTGGCTCGAACAACAGTGGGCGGCCATGCCCCGTCAACCCGACACCCGCAGCGCCTTGATTCAAGCCCTGTGCGCCATGGGTGAGCACCGCGATCCGTTCACCCTCTATACGCTCATCCTGCATCACCTGTTTCGCGACAGCGGCGACGAGATGGACGAGGAGCGCATCGTCAAGTCCGCCACAGGTATCCGCAATACGGTGGTGTGGAAGAAGCTCTTCAAGTTCCAGCGCGATGGCGTGGTGGGCGCCATTGACAAGCTCAACCGCTTCGGGGGCTGCATCATTGCCGACAGCGTTGGCCTCGGCAAAACCTTCGAGGCCCTGGCGATCATCAAGTACCACGAGCTGCGCAACGACCGCGTGCTGGTATTGGCGCCCAAGCGCCTGCGCGACAACTGGACGCTGTACAAGGCCAACGATAAGCGCAACGTCCTGGCGGCCGATCGCTTCAATTACGACGTCCTGAACCACACCGACCTCTCGCGCGACGGCGGCACGTCCGGCGACATCGACCTGTCGCACGTGAACTGGGGCAACTACGATCTGGTGGTTATCGATGAGTCCCACAACTTCCGCAACAAGGCCACGCACAAGGGCAAGGAATCCCGCTATGACCGGCTGATGCGCAGGATCATCCAGGAGGGTGTCAAGACGCGCGTCCTGATGCTTTCGGCCACGCCAGTCAATAACCGCCTCGCCGATCTGCGCAACCAGATCGCCTTCGTCACGGAAGGCGACGACACCGCCTTGCTGGAGCACGGCATTGCCAGCATCGAGGCAACCACCCGCAAGGCGCAGGCCCAGTTCAACCGGTGGTTGAACCTTGACGAGTCCGAGAAAACGCCTGCGAGACTGGTCGAGATGCTGGGCTTCGACTATTTCACCCTACTTGACCACCTCACCATCGCCCGCTCGCGCAGGCATATCGAGAAGTATTACGGCACCGGCGAGACGGGCCGCTTCCCGGATCGTCTGCCGCCGATCAACATCAAGGCCGATGTTGACCGTGCCGGCGAGTTCCGTAGCATCCGGGACATCAACCTCGAAATCCGGCGGCTTAATCTGGCCAGCTATGCGCCATTGCGCTACGTCCTGCCGCACAAGCAGGCAGCCTATGACGCGAAGTACAGCACTCAAATCCGCGGCGGCGAAAGTTACTTCCGCCAAGTCGACCGCGAAGAGAGCCTGATCCATCTCCTGCGCGTCAACGTGCTCAAGCGCATGGAAAGCGCGGTGTCGTCCTTCACGCTCACCGTCCAGCGCCAACTTCGGGATGTAGAGGCCACGCTGGCGCATATCGAAGCGCATGCTGACGACGTTGAGGAAATCGACATCGCCGACGTCGACATCGACGATCCCGAGTTTGAGACCCTACTGGTCGGACGAAAGGTCAAGGTATTGCTCAGTGACGTTGACCTCATTCGCTGGAAGCAGGATCTGGTTGAAGATCGCAACCGACTGGCTACGCTGCTCGCAGCGGCCATGCAAGTCGATTCCGCGCGAGACGCCAAGCTGACCGCCCTGCGCGACATGATAGAGAACAAGTGCCGCAGCCCGATCAACGCGGGCAACCGCAAGATCATTGTCTTCACCGCTTTCGCCGACACCGCCGAGTACCTCTACGCGCAGCTGGCGCCGTGGGCCAAGACCACGCTCGGAATCGAATCGGCGCTGGTCACCGGCTCCGGTCGCAACCAAAGCACGCTGCCGAGTTTGCGCAAGGATCTGGCATCCATCCTCACGACATTCTCGCCACGCTCCAAGGAACGCCCAGCCGAACTGGCCACCGAAGGCGAGCTGGACCTGCTGTTCGCCACGGATTGCATTTCCGAGGGCCAGAACCTGCAAGACTGCGACTGGCTAATCAACTATGACATCCATTGGAATCCGGTGCGCATCATCCAGCGCTTCGGCCGGATCGACCGTATCGGCTCCCCAAACGAACGCATCCAGCTGGTCAACTTCTGGCCCAACATCGAGCTGGAGGAATACATCAACCTGGAGCAACGCGTAAGCGGACGGATGGTGCTGCTGGATGTTTCCGCTACTGGCGAGGAAAACCTCATCGAGCAGCAGTCCGGCAACCCGATGAACGATCTGGAGTACCGGCGCAAGCAACTGCTCAAATTGCAGGATACGGTCATCGATCTGGAAGACCTGTCCACCGGTGTCTCGATCACCGATCTGACACTCACCGACTTCCGTATCGATCTGGCCCAGTACCTCAAGGCGCATCCCGGCAAACTGGACAACCAGCCGCTGGGCGCCTACGCGGTCACCACCACCATCGACGCCGACATCCCGCCCGGCGTCATCTTCTGCCTGCGCGCCGAGGGGCCGGCGGCGCGCAAGGCCAAGGAGTCCGACTACCCGTTGGCACCGCACTACCTCGTTCACGTGGGCGATGACGGGACTGTGCTGCTGCCCTATACGCAAGCCAAACGCGTTCTCGACCGCCTCAAACGTCTGGCTTTGGGACGGGAGCTACCCGACGCTGGCGCTTGCGCCCGTTTTGACAAGGTCACCAAGCACGGCGAGGACATGCGCCGCGCGCAAAAGCTGCTCGCAGCAAGCGTGGCTTCGGTCGTCGGCAAGAACGAGGAAAGGGCGGTGGCCAGCCTCTTTTCGCCGGGCGGCACCCACGCCATCAAGGGCGAGTTCGCCGGCAGCAACGACTTCGAGGTGCTGGCCTTTCTGGTGGTCCTGGCCGAGGTCGATACCCCATGAACAAGAGGGGGCCGACGTTGGCGGCGCAAGACATCATCCTGGCATTGGGCTTGCCTGACGGTTGCCGGGTCGATCAGCGCGTACCGAAGAAGCTACTGTTGGAGAACGGCGCGCCCACGGCGGCCGACAAACGCCTGATCAATGAGGGTATAGAAGAAATCCAGTGGGTGGCAGCGCTCAAGCCGACCACCGTAGGCGTATCCGACTACCGCGACGACCTGCGCGAGTACCTGGAGATCGCCGTGCTTACCTTGACGCTGCGCGGCGCATCCGACAAAGGGGAGGCCAAACCCCCAAATGCAGTCCGCCTCACCGAACTTTTGCATCGCGCAGTGCCGTATCCGGTGCTATTGCTGCTTCACACCGGGCAGCGCCTAACGCTGTCGCTGGCGCACAAGCGTTGGGCGCAGAACGAGGCCGGCAAGGTCGTGCTGGACGGTGGTGTGGTGTCCGCATCCCTGCCAGACGATGCGCCGTCTGCCGATGTACTCCGCGCGTTCACGTCTGCCCTGTCCCTGGCCAGCCAGCCTCAGGCGACACTGTTTGGCTTGTATCAGGGCTGGATGGATAGCGTGCAGGCCTTGTTGGCGGCGAGGCTGACGGGAAACTTCAAGGCGGCTGACAGCCCCGAACAGGCCGCTGCGCGCCGCCAGGCCCTGCAGGAATGCGAACGTCTGGAACTTGAGGCGACCCGCTTGCGCACGCTGGCGGCGAAAGAAAAACAACTGGCGCGACAGGTGGAACTGAACCTTGCGCTCAAGCGTGTATTGGCCGAACTGGCCTCCGCGCGCCAACAGCTTTAAATATCGAACGAATGACGATGGAAAAGAATATGCAAAAACTTGAAGCGACCAGCCCCGAGGCCCAATCCGCTGATCTGGTGGCCGGCAACATCGCCCAGCTCAAAGCCCTATTCCCTGAGTTGATCAGCGAAGGACCAAACGGCGCAGCGGTCAATGTGGAAGTACTCAAAGCGTTGGTCGGCGATGCAACCGTTACCGATGCCGACGAAAAGTATGGCCTCAACTGGCATGGCAAGCGCCGCGCGCGGCAACTAGCGCTCACCCCCTCGAACGGCACGCTTCGCCCATGCCCGGATGAAAGCTTGGATTGGGACAGCACCCAGAACCTGATGATTGAAGGCGACAACCTCGAGGTGCTCAAGCTCCTCCAGAAGAGTTACGCGGGCAAGGTCAAGCTCATCTATATCGATCCGCCGTACAACACCGGCAAGGATTTCGTGTACCCGGACAACTTTCAGGACAACATCAAGAACTATCTGGAGCTCACCGGGCAGGTCGAAGGCGGGCAGAAAATCAGCAGCAACACCGAGGCCAGCGGGCGGTTTCATACTGACTGGCTAAACATGATGTATCCGCGGTTGAAGCTGGCCCGAAACCTATTGAAGGACAATGGTTTCATATTTGTCAGCATTGATGACGGCGAAGCGGAGAATCTACGCAGACTGTGCGATGACGTTTTTGGCGAAGAAAATTTCGTTGCACAGCTCGTATGGAAGTCTCGGGTGAGTGAAGACACTCGTGCGAAAACGGGCGTTTCTACTGACCATGAGTACGTCGTTTGCTATTCACGCGGCGATCAAGTTGCACTTCGTGGATCTGAAAAGGATGTAGAGAAGTTTTCGAATCCAGATGACGATCCGAGGGGGCCGTGGCGAAGTGCTGATCTAACTGGACTAGCCACGAAAGAGTCTCGCCCCAACCTCCACTACGATCTGATCGACCCGAAAACGGGCATCAATTACGGTTGCCCACCGAAGGGGTGGCGCTACGAAAAATCGACGATGTCCCAGAAGATCACTGAAGGGAGGATCTTGTTCCCTTCGAATGGTGACGGGCGGCCACGTCACAAGCTGTTCTTGAATGAAATGCGGAGCCTTTATAAGAACATGAGCTCGGTTATTACGGAATTCAGCACCGCAGATGGAACAAGAGACGTCAATAGCCTTCTGGGACCGGGAGTATTTTCCTTTCCCAAGCCAACTGGCTTGGTAGCTAGCCTCATCGAGCAGGCTGCGGAAGCGGAGGACATTGTTCTCGATTTTTTTGCTGGCTCAGGAACGACTGGGCACGCAACTTTTCTGCGAAACGCTGCGGACTCAAGTAGTCGACGATTCGTGTTGGTTCAACTTCCGGAGCCACTGGATCCAGCGACCGCAGATCAAAAAGTGGCTGCGGACTTCTGCGACAAGCTTGGCAAACCCAGAACTATCGCCGAACTGACCAAGGAGCGTCTGCGTCGCGCTGCCGCCAAGATCAAAGCCGACAATCCGATGTTCACCGGCGACACCGGCTTCCGTGTCTTCAAACTCGACACCTCCAACATCCGCGCCTGGAGCCCGAACCCAGCCGATCTGGAGCACACCCTGTTTGCCCACCAGGACCATCTGGTGGACGGCCGTACTGAGTCGGACATCCTCTACGAGCTGTTGCTCAAGCTGGGGCTCGACCTGTGCGTGCCGATCGAGAAGCGCTCGATCGCGGGCCGCTACGTGTATTCGGTGGGCAGCGGCGTGCTGATGGCCTGCCTCGCCGAAAGCATTTCCCTCGACGATGTAGAGCTGCTGGCGCAAGGCATCGTCGCCTGGCACGAAGAACTCGCGCCTGCTGGGGACACAACCTGCGTGTTCCGTGACAGCGCCTTTGCCGACGACGTGGCCAAGACCAATCTCGCAGCGATCCTGGAGCAGCACGGCATCCAGAACGTGCGCAGTCTGTGAGGGTTCGATGATGAAACTGCACTTCGAGCCCAATCTCGACTACCAGCTGCAAGCCATCGAGGCCGTCTGCGACCTGTTCCGTGGCCAGGAGGTATGTCGCACGGAATTCACGGTGACGATGAAGGCGCCGCCCGCCACTGCCGACGATATGTCCCCCGGCACCGTGCCGCAGCAAATGACGCTGGGTGTTGCCGAGTCCGATTTGGGGGTCGGCAATCGCCTCACGTTGCTGGACGACGAGCTGCACCAGAACCTGGCCGACATCCAGTTGCGTGGCGGTCTGCCACCTTCCGGCATGCTTGTCTCGGGCGATTTCACCGTCGAGATGGAAACCGGTACCGGCAAGACCTACGTCTACCTGCGCAGCATCTTCGAGCTGAACAAGCGCTATGGTTTCTCGAAGTTCGTCATCGTGGTGCCGTCGGTGGCGATCAAGGAGGGCGTCTACAAGACCCTGCAGATCACCGAGGAGCACTTCAAGGGGCTCTATGCCGGCGTACCCTTCGACTACTTCCTCTACGATTCCAGCAAGCTCGGCCAGGTGCGCAACTTCGCTACCAGCTCGAACATCCAGATCATGGTGGTCACGGTCGGGGCCATCAACAAGAAGGACGTCAACAACCTCTACAAGGACAGCGAAAAGACCGGCGGCGAGAAGCCTATCGATCTGATCAAAGCGACGCGGCCCGTCGTGATCGTCGACGAGCCGCAGAGCGTGGACGGCGGCCTGACGGGCGCGGGCAAGACCGCGCTCGATGCGATGAATCCGCTGTGCACGCTGCGTTATTCCGCCACCCACGTGGACAAGCACCACATGGTGTTCCGCCTCGATGCCGTGGATGCCTACGAGCGCAAGCTGGTGAAGCAGATCGAGGTCGCTTCGGCCACAGTGGAGGATGCCCATAACAAGCCGTTTGTCCGGCTGGTTTCGGTGGCCAGCCGTCGTGGCACGATCTCTGCCCGCGTGGAACTCGACGTGGCAACGGCAGGCGGCGTGAAACGACAAGAACTCACCGTTTCCGATGGCGATGACTTGGAACAGGTCACCAAGCGCCCGATCTACGCCGATTTCCGCGTAGGCGAGATCAATACCGCCAAGGACGAAGAGTTTCTGGAGCTGCGTTTCCCCGGCGGCGAGGCTTTTCTCAAGCTAGGCCAAGCCCACGGCGACGTCGACGCCCTAGCCGTGCAGCGGGAAATGATCCGTCGCACCATCAAGGAACATCTCGACAAGGAGAAGCGGCTGCGCCCGCTCGGGATCAAGGTGCTGTCGCTGTTCTTTATCGACGCAGTGGACAAGTACCGCCAGTACGATGCCGATGGCAATCCGGTGAAGGGCGACTACGCGCGCATCTTCGAAGAGGAATATCGTCGCGCGGCCAAGCTGCCCGCCTATCAGAGTTTGTTCGGCGAAATCGACCTGGCGAGTGCCGCCGAGGAAGTCCACAACGGCTACTTCTCCATCGACAAGAAAGGCGGCTGGACCGACACCAGCGAAAACACCGCTGGCAACCGTGAGAACGCCGAGCGTGCCTACAACCTCATCATGAAGGAGAAGGAGAAGCTACTGGCTTTCGAGACGCCGCTGAAGTTCATCTTCTCCCACTCTGCGCTGAAGGAAGGCTGGGACAACCCCAACGTGTTCCAGATTTGCACGCTGCGCGACATTCAGACCGAGCGCGAGCGCCGCCAGACCATCGGTCGTGGACTGCGTCTCTGTGTGAACCAGCACGGTGAGCGGGTGCGTGGTTTCGAGGTCAATACGCTGACCGTGATTGCGACCGAGAATTACGAGCAATTCGCCGAGAACCTGCAGAAGGAAATCGAGGCCGATACCGGCATCCGCTTTGGCATCGTCGAGCAGCACCAGTTCGCCGCCATCGCCGTTACCGGCGCCGGCGGTCAGACCGTGCCTCTGGGCGTTGATCGATCGAAGGCGTTGTGGGAGCACCTGAAAGCCGCCGGCCACATCGATGCAAAGGGTAAGGTGCAGGACTCGCTGAAGACTGCGCTAAAAGATGGAACGCTTGCGCTACCTACGGAGTTCGACGCGCAGCGCAGTCAGATCGCCGAGGTGCTGCGCAAGGTGTCGGGCCGTCTGGAAATCAAGAACGCCGACGAGCGCCAGCAGGTTCCGTTGCGCAAGGACAAAGAAGGCAAAGCCATCTATCTGAGCGACGAGTTCAAGGCGCTGTGGGATCGGATCAAGCACCAGACGACATACCGCGTTCATTTCGACAATGCAAAGCTGGTGGCGGACTGCATCGCCGCCTTGCAGAAGGCCCCGCCTATCGCAAAAGCGCGTCTACAGTGGCGCAAGGCCGACATCGCCATTGGCAAGGCAGGCGTGGAGGCTACAGAGAAAGCTGGCGCGGCAACTGTCGTCCTGGACGAGTCGGATATCGAGCTTCCAGACTTGCTTACTGACCTGCAGGATCGCACCCAGCTTACCCGTCGCACCATCACAAGCATCCTGACTGGCAGCGGGCGGCTGGACGACTTCAAGCGCAATCCGCAGCAGTTCATTGAACTCGCTGCGGAGACGATCAACCGTTGCAAACGGCTGGCGCTCGTCGACGGTATCAAGTACCAGAAATTGGGCGACGACCACTTTTACGCCCAGGAACTGTTCGATCAGGAAGAGCTGACCGGTTACCTCAAGAACATGCTGATGGACACGGAGAAGTCCATCTACGAGCACGTCGTGTACGACTCCACCACCGAACGCGACTTTGCCGACGCGATGGAGAAGAACGAAGCCATCAAGCTCTACGCCAAACTGCCCGGCTGGTTCAAGGTGCCGACGCCGCTTGGTAGCTACAACCCCGACTGGGCGGTACTGGTTGAGCAGGACGGCACGCAGCGCCTGTACTTCGTCGTGGAGACCAAGAGCAGTCTGTTCACCGACGACCTGCGCGACAAGGAGAACGCCAAGATCGAATGCGGCAAGGCGCATTTCCATGCCCTGGCGGTCGGCGAGAATCCGGCGCGCTACGTGATAGAACGTTCTGTCGTCGACCTTTTAGCAGAAGCGGCTACGATCTTCAAACCATGTGAAAACTTTGGAGGTGACAGGTGACAGAGAAAAGGAATATGTTTATCAGCCATGTCCATAAGGACGATCGCGGGCTCCAAAAGCTCAAGGATCTGTTGGCTCCAAAGGGGATGGAAATCAGGGATTCCTCCATCCATACAGGAAAATTCAACAATGCTACAGATGAGCACTACATAAAGACGCAGATCCTCGCGCCTGCCATCAACTGGGCTGGAGTGTTCATTTGCTACGTTTCCCCTCAGACCAAGGACAGCGATTGGGTGAACTGGGAAATCGAATATGCGGCCAAACAGGGTAAGCGTATTGTTGGTGTTTGGGAGCATGGCGAGAAGGAGTGTGAACTTCCAGATGCACTAAAAGAATATGCCGATGCATTGGTCGGTTGGAATGGTGATGCAATCATTGATGCGATCAACGGGAAGGACTCGTGGGAAAATCCTGACGGCGGCGCCTGCGCCCCGGTTCCACTCAAGCGGCATCCCTGCTGATGGCGCGCATTCACTCCTACGTGGTGCGGTACGACAGTGGTTTCGCACCCAATCCCTTCTACGGATACTGCACGCTTGCGACCTGCAAACCCAGTATCCGCCGAGGCGCTGACATCGGTGACTGGGTAGTCGGCAGCGGCAGTAATGATCGAACTGTTCGACGAGGTGGGCATCTCGTGTACGCGATGCGTGTCACCGAGGCGATGACATTTGACGAATATGGCGTAGATCCACGGTTTGAATCCAAGAAGCCGTACCGCAATGGCAGTCGGAAGCAAAGTTGTGGGGACAATATCTACTTCAGGGCCGCGCCAGGGGCCGCCTGGCAGCAGCGCGATTCATTTCACTCCCGCACCGATGGCTCGCTCAACCCTGACCATGTCGCCCGCGATACGGGGGTCAACAGGGTTCTAATCAGCAATGATTTTGTGTATTTTGGAGGAGCGGGGCCAGAGTTTCCCGAAGAACTGAAAGACCAGCAAGGCCGCCCTCTATGTAAAACTGGAATAGGCCTAACCACCTTTGACGATGCACAACTGATTGTAAACCTTGAACAATGGATTCGTAGCTTTGACGTGGGTGGTTATCAGGGCGCACCATTCGAATGGCTGACTCTTCGCAGGTGATCGATGAAAAAGGAAGGCTCTCTCTTACTTTCGGACTACGCTGCAGAAATTGCAGCCACAGACGTGCTCAATCCGAATGACTTCAATCCTGTCCTCCAAGGTCTCTACGGAGAAGTCGGCGGGATAATGGCTACGGCCAAAAAGCATGTCCGGGAGAAAACGGCCTACCCTGGTTTCAAGAAAGCGGCAGAGGAAGAGTTTGGCGACACGCTATGGTATTTGGCTGCAATCTGCAGGCGCTTGCAGATTCCTCTTGAAGAGATCTTCGCAGAAGCAGCAAACCACGGCAACTTCAAGAATGTGGGCGCGGCAAGTGACATCACGGAAGGTGCGTTGGCCTACATCGCTGTGCCTGTCGCAGCGACTGCTTCGTTGGACACCACCTTGGTACGTTTGGGGCAGTCAGCGGCGACACTACTGGGAAGCCCACCTGCTCGCACCGATTTGATTGTTTTCGCACGGGCCTATCTGGACGCAATTCATGCGGCCGAACTTGCGTTCTCTGAGGTGGCTCGCGGCAATCTCCGGAAAGCTCGCGGCGCGTTCATGGAGCCGCAGGCTGATGATCTGGTCGGCCTTGATTTCGACAGTGAATTTGGAATCGAAGAACAGCTCCCCAGAGACTTCAAGATCCGGGTCAACCAACGAGGCAGTGGCAAAAGTTATCTCCAATGGAAGGGTGTATTCATTGGTGACCCTCTGACCGACAACATTGCCGACCATGATGGCTACCGGTTCCATGACGTTTTTCACTTTGCCTATGCAGCAATCTTGCACTGGTCGCCTGTGATGCGGGCATTGATCAAGCACAAGCGAAAGAGCAATTCGAAATACGATGAAGAGCAGGACAGTGGTCGGGCCATCGTCGTTGAAGAAGGGGTTGCGGCCTGGATTTTCTCCAGGGCCAAGGAGTTGAATTTCTTCGAGAACCAGGAAAAGGTTTCACTTGGGATTCTCAAGACCATTGGTGAGTTTGTGAATGGTTACGAAGTTGAAAAATGCCCGCTGAAGCTCTGGGAAAAGGCAATCCTGGAGGGGTATGCCGTTTTTCGCCAACTCAAGGCAAATCAAGGTGGCTGGATCATTGGAAATCGAGAACAACGCACCATCAAATACATGCCACTTGGGTCTGAAAAATGAAAATCCACCCATTCGTTGAAGCAGTTGCTTCGCTGCAGTTCGAAGACTGCTTCAATCCGTATTCTGATCGTTGTGTAGTTCATGATCGGCGCGACGCACCGCGTCGTCGTGCCGCCGCCCTCTCTGCCATGTTGCGTCGTGCAAGCGAGGAACCCGTAGACGCGATATGGATCGGACGAGACCTCGGATACCGCGGGGGGCGCCGCACTGGGTTAGCCCTGACCGACGACGTTCACATAAGCCAGCACGTTAAGCGTTGGAATCTCGACCAGGTCGTCGAGCGGCCGACGACAGGCGGTGCTGTAGCCGAGCGAACCGCAGCGGTCATATGGGGCATGCTGGAACACATTGATGCTCGCATCTTCCTTTGGAACGTCTTCCCTCTTCATCCGCATGAATCAGGAGATCCTTTCACCAACCGGCAGCACAACGCACGTGAGAGGCGAGCCGGCGAAGAACTGCTCCAACAGCTCATCGTCCTGCTACGCCCCTCTCGCATCGTCGCCATCGGTAACGATGCCGCCGCTGCGGCCCATCGCATCACGGATTCCGTACCGGTGATTTGCGTAAGGCATCCTAGCTACGGAGGACAGACCCAGTTCCAGAAGCAAATCTCGGAGCTCTATGGGCGCCCCATGTGCACTGGGTCGTTGTTTTGACGAGAGGCCTGGCTTCCTAGCGAGCAGCGATCGCCGCTTCAATCCAGCCCGACAGGTTGTCACTGACGTGGTTATAGGCCGCGCTGCTGGTGGCCCCCGGTGGATCGTACATGCGGACGACGGTGGATAGCTTTCTACCGTCGTTCAAGGTAAATGAGTCAAACGGATTAGCCCCGGCAACTGATGGTTGTTGGTTGTGGTCCAGCAGCTTATGGACTCGTATCCCCAAGAGTCCCTTGCCACTATTCCATGACTGCTCAATCTCATATCGAATCCAGGGGCGATTCGCCGTTTCGGCGCCGACCAGAACAATTGTGCATATCCGTCCTTGCAATTGATCGTCAATCCAGCGCTTGATTGCGGCTTCGCCGCCTCGCTTCACTTCTTCCCATTTGTTATCGCTTGCCGACTGGTTACCCTCCACAACACCAATATTCCGTATCTTGGAGGCGCGCCAACTGTCGCGTTGATAGTGAAAGCTATAGAAGACTTTCCGTGGCATGACGAATCCTTTGATGGCTCGTGTGAATCGGCAGAGGAGATTCAGCTCACTGCACCTTGAATGTTCAATGCGAGGTGCGTGTGAAAAAGTTGCGCAAAGTCCACATCACCAAGATCCGCATCGGCGAAATAGCCTTGATCTTTGGCCAAGTTCAAGGCTGCTCCACCTGGCGACGGTACGGGTAGAACTTTGGCGGCGGGATGGAATTGCCTGAAGAGTTCATGCTCGGCTTCCACTCCTTCCATGCCGCCGATGAAAACAGCGGCAACGAGATCATCGCGCGACAGCATTCTTTCCCGCATTAACAGCAGGCTGGCATCTCTGTCATCGGGAACTGCGTCGGTGAAGACAACATTGTGAAAACGGTCGTTTTCTTCCGGGTAACGATCCTCGAAGAACCTGCTCTGATACAGAACTACGGACCCAGAATAATCAACTCCTAAATCTTCACAAATGCTCCAAATCATGGGCGTGATAGCGGGATGTCCTCCCCACACGATCTTGTGCTGACGAATGACGGCTATGACCAGTTCCCTCACAGCACATTGGATGAGGAATGGATTGGCAGTTTCGTGATACGAGCCGCGGCCGACAAGTGGAACGCTAGCTGAAAGGAAGATTGCACTCACGATTCAGGCCTCCCAGTCTGCAAATTGCCACCCAGCCTCGCTGGCTTTGACCCACCGTGCAGAGTGGATATGCTGGCCCAGCCAGTCCAAATGCCCCAGCCACCGAGGATGCAAACCGACGTGATCGTAAACGACAGCCACCGATTGATCCGGCGAATTGGTGGATGCGTCATGTAACGTGGTCGACGTGGGGACACCAACTGTTGGGTAAACGACAACATTCCGGCCGTCCGGGAGCTGGATATAGACTGCCTTGTTAGGTCCAACACCGACAAGTTGGCCGCCAATCGTTTGAATAGCGTTGCGCAAATTACTCACCAGATTGACGGAACGGACTGCATGACTTTGGCTGCGAACTTCTTCAATCTGTAGACAAATTCGCTCCACAGCGCTGTCAGCTAGGCGTCCTGTGGCCACATCTACTTCGTCGGTCAATAACTCTGCGCGACTGGCTGTGGCTGTTCGCGTGGATGGCGTGCAGTCTGGCCAGCCAACCCGCAAAACGCTAATGCCTTTCGCGAGAGCGCGTCCGAACTCTGCACTTGTCCAGCGGCTTTCAAAGTAGCCTGGCGTGTCAAGCATCACAAGAACGTCGGAATCGCAAAGGCGATGCCACAGCATTGTTTGAAAATCTTCCGCGGGCGGAATTCCATGCGTATCGAGAAACACATCGAATAGCCTAGCAGACAAGGCATCGAAGAGTTGCAGGGCCGCCTCACGGGCTTCGCCTCGGCGGTAACTTACAAATACTCGGCGCTGGCGAGGTAACAACCCCGCACACTCAAGTAAAGCAGTCGCGACACGCTGTGGACCGCTGGCGTGATAGGCTAAGCAGTTGAGAGGCCGCAGTAATTCAGGAATCTCTGAGTTAACTCGATTGACGTCGGATGCTATCGGCAGTAATGGGATGCCTCGCTCCAGCAACTTCGCCACATTGCCGAGGGGTGGATTCTCACCCCCGAAAAATACCGCAGCGGATGACCGCTGTTGGTTGGGGTTAAACCCTTCCGGGCGCACCTCCCATCCAACTTCATGTCCTAGTCGCAAGTTGAACATACCTACGGCAGTTCCGACGATTTCTTCAAGCTCAGAAACCTGGGCATCGGTTGGCGAACCAAGCACTGCAAGTTGATAGATGGCGGGCATGCTCTTCCTTGTAATTTCAGCAGCAACCGTGATTTGTCGAAGCGCGAGCCTGTCTGAACGAAGAAGCAGAATATTGGCAAGCATCCCCGCTATTTTAAATTGCTACAGCCTTGCTTGCATCCCTCGACAAGACGATTTTGCGGAAGATCGCTCCTGCCGGCAATTCACTGATCGGTTCCGCAATCACTGCTGCGAGTCGGCCTGCTGGTGCGTGACGGCCGTGGCCGCTATCTGCCGGCGTCGGCCGACCAACCAGATCCTGGAGGCCGCGCGTCGTGTCATCGACCATCCTTTGGCTATATGCTATATCAGCGAGAGGGAGATTCAGCCAGTGTCAGGTAGGGGTTGTTTGGGGGCACGTCACCGAATACAGATTGGGCTTGAAGAAGCAGGTAGCCGTGTAGCCTCCTTGACTTGCGTGGCCCAGTCACCTCGCACGTCCAGATGTTCAAGCCATCCGCTTGCTTGCGATGCAGGCCCAGCTTCTCGAAGCGTTTTTGTACCCACTGCCAGTCTTGCAGCTTCTCTTCCTTCGCCAACGCATTCACCTCCGGGTGTTCCTGTGCGTATCGCTGGAATACTCCAGGGCTGACCAGGTAGGCGGTATCGGCTACGGTATGTATCAGCGCTTTGGCGTCGTTGATGATGAGGCGGCGTGATGTGATGGCCTGCTTCAGCCACGCTAAGAAGTGCTCGCCGGACGGTTCGTTCGTGATCATCACGCGGCCAGAGCACGTGGCCACTGGCACTGAAGGGGATGGTGTTGGCGCGGACAATTCAGATGGTTCTGGCTTGGAATCTACTGCGGGCGCAACGCTACGCTGCCCCGTACCTGGCACTACAGCGATCATCGTCAGCGTGTCCTCCATCGCGTCCGGTGGATCGTTTTCCTCCCGACGAGGCATGGCCGGATTCATTGATGGGGCAACCGATTCGGCCACAACATCACCCTGAGGGTCTGGGGTCGAAACAGGGGCTGCTACAGTCATAGAGGACTGCGCGTCCTCGCTGTCCAGGACTGTCTCGACCGTCACGGTTCCGGCAAATGGTTCTGGCCGCACCGCCGTCTCCCAGATCAGCGAGGGCACGAGGCGCAGGAGCGTGAAGGTATGAGACCAGCCCGCGTCGCTGGTGATGGTGGCCTTCCAGATGGCCTTGCCCTCAGGTGTCGGTTGCGCAATGCCATGGTCCTGCAGCACGTTGAAGACCGCGGTATTGCTGGATGGGATGCCATCGATGCCCTGGGCCAGCAGATGGGCGCGCAGTTTGTCCGAGACGGTTTTGCTGACCAGCCACAGCGCGTCCTGGGTCAGCCATCCATCCGAGGCTTGAGGCTGGTTCAGCTTGAACTCCTCGCGAAGCAGGTAGCGCAGGCCGTCCAGCAGCTTGCGTTGCAGAGCGTGCCGGGGTGCTGCCAGAGCCTTGCTTGGATCGCCGCCGAGTTCTTGGGCCACCGATGCCTGGTCGGCTTGCACGACCAGTTCGCCGAGCGTGCCGGCGTGTTCGTACTGGCCCGCCAGCACATACAGCAGCGAGGCCCAGAGGTCGGGATAGCCGCTGAGCCAATCGAAGATAGCAGCGTCAAGCAGGCGTGCATACAGCAGGCCGGTAGCGGCTCCGTGCAGTCTGTATTCGCGGTCCTTGCGGTAGCGGAAGCGGTACGGCCGCTGCAGCGGGCCGTGCCAGGGGTGCCAGACGGTGCCGTCGGCGTACTCGACGTGCAGGTCCACGGCGATCTTGCCGATGTCGTGCAACAGTGCCGCGTAGGCCGTGCCGGCAGTCCAGGCCTCGGCCTGAGCCGCCTGCGTCTCCGGCGTGGCGCCGGCGGGCAGCAGGTGCGACTGCCGCAGCTTGAGCGCGTAGGCCACGATCTCCAGGCCGTGGTCCAGCATGCCGCCCGGGTAGGCATGGTGGTGGCTTTCCGATGCCGGGAACTGCTGGACCAGCTCGGCGTAGCGCTCCAGTGGCGCGAGGTAGAGCGTGGCGAACTGCCGGCGCGACAGCGAGGTGCGCTGCCAGATGTGTTCCAGCAGCTTCTGCCGGCGCGGCGTCGCCAGCAACGATGTGGCCGGCTCCGGCCGCACCAGCCCTTTGCCGGGCTCGGCGGGAGATGTGTGCGTCGGCGGCGCGCCGGCAGTGGGCGGCACCCGTTTGCGTTTGAACAACGAGAGCATGGCAAACCCCGGATGTCGGGCTGCTCGGGGGAGCCTTTTGGCCTTTTCGGGTAGGGCCTTTCCCCTTGGCCCCATTCCCTTGCCCCCTTCCCAGCCCTTTGGCTTTTACGAAGCCTTTGGGTATAAGGCCGCCAGGGTTGGAGCGCCACGATCAATGCGGCATGGGGCAAGCCCGGCAAGCCCGGAGCGCTGCAGAATTGTCGTCAGTCCTGGCCCAGGCCCGCATCGAGGGCCAGCACGGGCCTGGGTTGTCAGGTCGTCGGTACGCCGTAGCGTTTGAACAGGGCCTCGAAGAAGGTCTTCACGTCAGCCTTCGCCGTGGGCACCTGCAGCTCCGCTGCCCCGAACCGAAAGACTTCATAGCCGGCGAGTTTGAGTTCGCGGTCGGCCTTGACCATCTGCGAATAGCGCTGCACGTCGGCGCTGCCCGTGGAGTCCGCGTAGTGATGCTTGCCGTCGACCTCGATGACGACTCGAACGCCCTGGGGCAGCAGGAGCAGAAAGTCCATGCGAAACCGCAGAAGCGCATCCGGCCCTCGCTCCTTGACCGTCCGTGGGTCCCAATGCAGCCAGACTTCGGGCAGCAGTGCCGGGAGGTTGGGAACGGCACTGCGAAACCCCTCGAAGAAGGCATCGAACAGCAAGGTTTGTGGCGGGGAGTTGTGTGGCAGGCTGGCCTTGAGGCGCGCGTACAGCGTGCGCTTGGCCAGCGTGGCATCGGCGATCTGCTCTGCCTCGCCCCACCACTGCTGCAGATCGTTCCAGCGCAGCCCGTCGTTGCCGATGGGCCGATCATAAACAAGCACCTTGTCCGCATTGGTGACGATCTCAACGTCGTTGTCCAGCGCGTCGCGAAAGCGCAGGTCCGGCTTGTCGGGCGAGGCGAAGATGAGATTCTTCGGCCTGCCCTTGGTCGCCGCGTGCTGCGAGACCAGCGTGAAGATCGGGTAGCCGCCTTCCGAGCCGGTCTCGCGTAGCTCGACGCCGCAACTCCGCAGCGGCTCGTTGACGCAGGCTACGAAGTGGCGTTGGGCGGCCTCGTCGGGGCGCACATCGGCCGAAGCCAGTCCCTCCAGGAACAGCGCGAAGCGCCGGTCGGATGCGTCATACGCTCCCAACTGGTCGAACAGCGTTTCGGCTGGCCAGTCCTCCGGATTGCGATGGACATGCTGCTGGATTTCAGCGCGCAATCCCGTCGGCTTCCCGCCCAGCAGGTGCATCCAGTCATCCGCATCCAAGATCCACAGGCGCTCCAACAGCTCGTCGAACCTGCGGGCATCCCCGTACAGCTCCTCGCGATTGAGCCTGCGCGCGACCTCGCGCCGGTACCGCTTCGGGATGGGCGGACACGGGCTGTCGCTCCAGAGGATGTCCTGAATCTGGTTGCGTGTGGTGGCGTTGGGCGGGTGGCGCACCAGCAGCTTGCGTGCAACTATCGGCAGGTCCGTGTCCGCTACCGCATTGAAGCTGGCGGTCATGCGCTCGCGCTTGGAACCATCGGCGCCAGGCGCAGGCAGGCCCAGTTCCTCGCAAAGCGTCGGTAGCATGGTGTGGGTGCCAGCATCCTTCAGCCCGGTGACCAGAGGCTCCAGCAGATTGCGAAGTTGCGCGTAGTCCATGGTCGCGCGACTCAACCTCGCAGCGCCATGGCACGCAGCAGCGCGTCGATCTGCCCGAAGGCGTCCTGCTGCCACTGTTCGGGGGTGCGATCGCCCAGCGCATGCGTGTCTTCGACGAAGCGCCTCACGCAGGTAGGCCCATGACCCTCGAAGGTGTCGAACTTGTCGGCGATGTGCCGGAAACCGCGCTCGCCGCTGGGATGCCCCAGCAGGGGGCGACATTCCTGTGCCAGCACATCGATGCCGCCAGGGTAGTTCCGCAC
>NZ_JAMTDQ010000112.1:3006-49772 GCF_023806635.1 Accumulibacter sp. | reverse complement strand
GCCCGCATGCTCCCTTAGCAGGGGAGTGCCTTCGACCTCTCGGCCACGTCTCCTAAGACGGCGAGATGATATCGGTTTCACCTCGGCCGGTCAAACCCAACTTCGACTTCGCGGGCTTCTCGAGACCGAAGGCCTTGTGCAGTACGCGCACGGCAAGTTCCAGATACTTTTCCTCGATCACCACCGAAATCTTGATTTCGGACGTCGAAATCATCTGCAGGTTGATGTTTTCCTTCGCCAGCGCGGCGAACATCCTGCTGGCGACGCCAGGATGCGAGCGCATGCCGACGCCAACCGCTGAAACCTTGCAGGTCGTCGCGTCGCCGCTGACGTCGCGTGCAGCGATTTTCTCCTTGACTGCGTCGAGGATTTTGAGCGACTTGCTGAAGTCGTTGCGATTGACGGTGAACGAGAAATCGGTGGTGCCGTCGCGGCCGATGTTCTGGATGATCATGTCGACATCGATGTTGGCGTCGGCGATCGGCCCGAGGATCTGGTAGGCAATCCCCGGGCGATCCGGGACGCCCAGTACAGTCAGTTTGGCTTCGTCGCGGTTGAAAGCGATGCCGGAGATGATCGGTTGTTCCATTTGGCCTTTTTCCTCAACAGTGATCAGTGTTCCTTCGCCCTCATCCTCGAAGCTCGACAGGACGCGCAATTTGACTTTGTACTTGCCGGCAAACTCCACCGAGCGGATTTGCAGCACCTTCGAGCCGAGGCTGGCCATTTCGAGCATTTCCTCGAAGGTGATCGTGTCCAGCTTCCGGGCTTCCGGGACGACGCGCGGGTCGGTGGTGTAAACGCCGTCCACATCGGTATAAATCTGACACTCGTCGGCCTTCATCGCCGCTGCCAGAGCCACCGCCGAGGTGTCGGATCCGCCCCGACCGAGCGTCGTGATGTTTCCTTCCTCGTCGGCACCCTGAAAACCGGCGACGACCACGACGTTTCCGTCGGCGAGGGCCTTGCGGATCCGGCCCTGATCGATCTTCAGGATGCGCGCCTTGGTAAAGGTGCTGTCGGTCAGGACGCCGACCTGCGGACCGGTAAAACTCTTCGCCTTCACTCCTTCTCCGTGCATCGCCATGGCCAACAGGGCGATCGTCACCTGCTCGCCGGTGGAAGCGATGACGTCGAGTTCGCGTGGATCTGGCGAGGGAGAAATCTCTCTCGCCAGAGCCAGCAGCCGATTGGTCTCTCCGGCCATTGCCGACGGAACCAGAATGATGTCGTGCCCCTGCGCGCGCCAGCGTGCGACACGCCGCGCGACATTCCTGATGCGCTCGGCCGAACCGACCGACGTGCCGCCGAACTTCTGTACGATCAATGCCATGGAAGATCCCGTTGAGCAGTGCCAAAAGGCTGACATTTTAGGATAACGCCGCGGTCGACAGCAAAAAGCTTGGCGCCAAGCCTGGCAAGAGGCAGGTCCCGGACTTGCTGCTTCGATGCGTTCGATCCCGCTTGCAATTGCGGATGAAATCCTTATAGTGTGGCGTGCGTCATTCCATCCATATGGTATGTCGTGACGGCAGGGACGAGGGGAGCCCGCTGCGAGGCGTCAACCAATAGCAAGAAAGGACTGTCATGAGCACCGTCAAGGTCGTTGAACGGGTCGATCCGCGCGAGATTCGTCGCAGGCTGGGTATGAATCAGCAACAGTTCTGGTCGAAGATCGGGGTCACGCAAAGCGGCGGTTCGCGCTACGAGAGCGGTCGCAACATGCCAAAGCCTGTACGCGAGCTTTTGCGCCTGGTCCATGTCGAGCAGATAGACATCCAGCGCATCAAGCGCGAGGACTTCGAGGTCGTGGAGTACCTCAAGGCGGAGGATCCGGACCAGTTCAAGGCGCTCAGGAAGGCAGCGAAGAACAAGCTCAAGAAGGCGGCCGCGAAGTCGTCTGCAGACGGCCAGGCTGCTCCCTAGGCGCGAACGGCGCACGCCTGCGCAGTCCTCCCTGGCGACTGACGAAACCGGTTGCCTGACGCACCCGCAGCACGAAGTCCACGCGGCTGCCGAGTGTCTCGCGTACCGCTGCCCAGGTGGGCCCTGCATTGGCCGGTAGCGAGGGGAGCATCAGCACGCGAAACGCGCCTCGTCTTCGCGGTTGCGATGACGGCTAGCCTTCTGGCGTGCTCATCGCCAGCATCTCGCGTGCATGCTGGCGAGTGACCGCCGTGATGTCGATACCGCCGAGCATGCGGGCGATCTCCTCGACCCTCGCCTCATCGTCGAGGCTGACGACCCGGCTGCGCAGTTGTTCCCGTGCCAGTTCCTTGCTCACCTGCCATTGCCAGTGGGCACGGGCTGCCACCTGTGGCAGATGGGTCACGCACAGAACCTGTCGCTGATTGCCCAGTTCGCGCAGCAGGCGCCCGACCACCTCGGCAACGCTGCCACCGATGCCGACGTCGACCTCGTCGAAGATTAGGGTCGGTACGGCAGCGGCCTGGCTGGTGACGACCTGGATCGCGAGACTGATACGCGAAATCTCGCCGCCGGAAGCGACCCTTGCCAGTGCGCGCGCTTCGCTGCCGGCCAAGCCGGCGATACGAAACTCGACCTGTTCGAAGCCATTTGCATTGCCTCCCTCGACCGCCAGGAGAGCCACCTCGAAGCGTCCGCCACCGAGGGCGAGCTGCTGCATCACCTCGCTGACTTCACTGCCAAGTTGCCTCGCTGCCGCTTGCCGACCGGCTGAAAGGCGACCGGCAAGCTCTTCATAGGTGGCCCTGGTGGCGGCCGTGCGTGCGGCCAGGGCGTCGGTGTCGGCTGCCTGCCCGAGCACTGCCAGCCTGTCCAGCCAGCGTTGCAGCAGATCGGGCAAGTCCTCGGGCGCACAGCGGAACTTCCGCGCGCAAGAGAGAACGGCATCGAGCCGCCGCTCGACCTCGCCCAGGCGCCGTGGGTCCAGATCGATCCGGTCGCCATAGCGACGAAGGGCCGAAACCGCTTCGCCAAGTTCGGCTTGGGCTGACTGCACGAGAGCGGCCACTTCTGCGATCGCCTGGTCATAGTCCGAGAGGTCGCCGAGTCGATGGCTCACGGCCGCCAGGCGCGCGTCGCAGGCGGCGTCGCCCGCAGCCAGCTCCTGCAAGGCAAACTGGACGCCGTCGACGAGGCTGGCCGCATGCGCCAGTCGTCTGTGTTCCTGATTGAGAAGCGCCCATTCGTCGCGGCAGAAGGCGAGTGTCTGCAGCTCACGCACCTGCCACTCGATCTGTTCGCTTTCGCGTGCCAGCGCCTCGGCCCCGTCACTGGCTGCCGCCAGGGCAGCCCGTGCCTTCTGCCAGCTGCGCCAGGCGGCGGACACCTCCACCTGCAGCGATTCGAGCCGCGCATGCCCGTCGAGCAACGCACGTTGCGCGTCGCTGCGCAGGAGCGATTGATGCGCGTGCTGGCCATGGATGTCTACCAGCGACTCAGCCACCTCGCGCAGCTGCTGTACCGTGGCCGGCGAGCCATTCAGGTAGGCGCGCGAACGACCGCTGCGGTCGACCACACGTCGCAGCAGCAGGCCTGCCTGCGTGTCGAGATCATGTGCGAGCAGCCAGGCCGCGGCATCGGGTGCGCCGGCGAGGTCGAACTCGGCGGTGACTTCAGCGCGCTCGCAGCCGCTGCGGATCAGTCCGCTATCGGCGCGCTCGCCGAGGGCAAAGGCGAGCGCGTCGACGAGGATCGACTTGCCGGCACCGGTTTCGCCGGTGAGTGTTCCGAAACCAGCCTGCAAATCGAGTTCCAGGCGGTCTACGAGGACGAAATCGTGGATCGTCAGGCGACAGAGCATGGTATTCCCGTCCGGCGGCCGCGCTAGTGTTCCTTCGGCCGTTCGCTCCAGTGCAGCTTCTGGCGGAGCATCGCGAAATAGCTGTAGGCCGGCGGGTGCAGCAAGGTGATCGAATACTCGGAGCGTCGTATGCGGACGGTGTCAGCGTTCTTGAGGTCGGCTGTCACCTGCCCGTCGAAGTGGGCGCGCGAGTCGGTCGCGTGGACGATGCGGATCTCGATCTCGGCGCGGTCACCGACCAGAATCGGCCTGTTGGTCAGTGCGTGCGGGCAAAGAGGCACCAGTGCGATGGCCGACACCCCAGGGTGGAGTATCGGCCCATTGGCCGACAGGGCATAGGCCGTGGATCCGGTGGAAGTGGCGACGATCAGGCCATCCGAGCGCAGGTGATAGATGAACTCGCCGTCGATGAAGAGCTCGAACTCGATCATTCGACCGATCGCTCCCTTGTCGACGACGACATCGTTCAGTGCCAGGTTGCAGACGATGGTGCGGCCTTCGCGGCTGACCTCGGCATCGAGCAGCATGCGCGTTTCCGGCGTGAAGCTGCCATCGAGCAGGTCGTCCATGCACGCCAGCATCTCGGTGCGGGCAATATCGGTCATGAACCCCAGGCGCCCCTGGTTCACGCCAACCAGTGGCACGCGATAACGCGCGAGTTGTCGTGCCGCATTGAGCATGGTGCCATCGCCGCCAACGACGATCGCCAGGTCGGAGTGGGCGCCGAGCCAGGCAAAGTTGCCGCTCGCCCAGCTCCCGAGCGCCAGGTGCGAGACGACGTTGCCTGCCGTTTCCTCTTCGATCAGGACGGTGATGCCACGCTCGTGCAGGTAGCGCGCCAGCAAGCGGATCGATTCGGCAATCTCCGGACTGTGGTATTTTCCAACCAACGCGATCGTTCGCGGTGGCGGAGCGCAGTCGGCCGAAGCTTGCGGAAAGGCACAGGTCATGGGTTCGAATTAAACCACAATTCGACTCGCAACCGCGGCACAGCGCGGTTGCGGCATTTTTTTGTAGAATCCGGACATGCTCGACGATCGCGCACGAACACTTCTCAAGACCCTGATCGAACGTTACATTGCCGACGGTCAGCCGGTCGGCTCGCGCGCGCTCTCACGCTGTTCCGGACTTGAGCTGTCGGCTGCGACGGTGCGCAACGTGATGGCCGACCTCGAGGACATCGGTCTGATCGCCAGCCCGCATACGTCGGCCGGCCGTGTTCCGACGGCGCGCGGCTATCGCTTCTTCGTCGACAGCCTGCTGACCGTCAGGCCACTGGAACCGGACAAGCTGCAGGCCATCGAGGGCCAGTTGGTGCCGACGCAGCCGCGGCAACTGATCAGCAATGCGTCACACCTGCTCTCCGGATTGACCCGTTTCGCCGGGATTGTCATGGCACCGCGCCGGCCGACGCTCCGGGTTCGTCAGATGGAGTTCGTCAGCCTGTCCGAGCGGCGCGTGTTGCTGATCCTGGTGACGGCCGACGGCGACGTGCAGAATCGCTTGCTGTTTACCAACCGTGGGTACACACCGTCGGAGCTGGTCACCGCCACCAACTACCTGAATCAGCATTTCGTCGGACACGACTTCGAGCACATGCATGCGCGTGTCCGCGACGAACTGAAGGAACTGCGCGGCGACCTGCAGGCGCTGATGGCCGCTGCGCTGACGGCCGGCGACGAGGTGATACGAGGTCCGGGCGAGCGCTATGTGATTTCCGGCGAAAGCAACCTGCTCGGAGTCGAGGAGTTCTCGTCGAACATGCAGCGACTGCGCGAGCTGTTTGACCTCTTCGAACAGAGGACCGCGCTGATGCAACTGCTCGACCTTACGCAGCGAGCCGACGGGGTGCAGATCTTCATCGGCGGCGAGTCCGGTTTGGCCCCGCTCGACGAATGCAGCGTCGTCACGGCACCCTATGAGGTCGATGGCGAGGTGGTCGGCTCGGTGGGCGTCATCGGCCCGACGCGAATGGCCTACGAGCGCGTGATCCCGATCGTGGACATCACCGCCAAGCTGCTCTCGTCGGCGCTCAGCTACAAGGCCACTTCCTGATGTCGCACTACCTCGTTGAACCGGCGTACCGTCATGGCTCGCCGCCGCGGACCGCCATCCTGCTGATCAACCTCGGGACTCCGGAAGCACCGACGAAGGCGGCAGTGCGGCGCTACCTCGGCGAGTTCCTCGCCGACCCGCGGGTCGTCGAGATGCCGCGGCCGTTGTGGTGGCTGATCCTCAACGGCATCGTCCTCAATACCCGCCCGGGACGCTCTGCCAGGAAGTACGCCGCCGTGTGGACGGCGGACGGGTCGCCGCTGCAGGTTCATCTGGCACGCCAGGCGACGCTGCTGCGCGGCTTTCTCGGCCAAGCCGGGCACTGCGTCGCGGTCGAGTACGCCATGCGCTACGGCCAGCCGTCGATTCCGGCGACGCTGTCGCGGCTCAAGGCCGAGGGCTGCACACGCATTCTCGTGCTGCCCCTCTATCCGCAGTACGCTGCCAGCACGACGGCGAGCGCGTTCGACGCCGTGGCTGCGTGGCTGCGTGGCGTACGCAACCAGCCGGAAATGCGCAGCATCCGAAGTTTCGCCGACCATCCGGGCTACATCGCGGCGCTGGCTGCCAGCGTCCGCGAGCACTGGGCAAGCCACGGTCGGCCGGCTGCCTCCTATCGTCTGCTGATGAGCTTTCACGGGCTGCCCCGCTACACCCTCGACCGGGGTGACCCCTACCATTGTGAGTGCCAGAAGACCGCTCGCTTGCTTGCCGAAGCGCTCGGTCTCGGCAAGGACGGATATCTGGCCTGCTTTCAGTCCCGCTTTGGTCGCAGCGAATGGCTGCAGCCCTACACTGTGGCGAGCCTACATGCGCTGGCCAAGGGCGGCGTGCACAGGGTCGATGTGATCTGTCCCGGGTTCACCGCCGATTGCCTCGAGACGCTCGAAGAAATGGCCATCGAAGGCAGGAGCGAGTTCCTGCGTGCCGGTGGCAATGAGTACCACTACATCCCGTGCCTGAACGAGCGGGACGACTGGATCCTTGCACTGGCCCAACTGGCAGCCAGCCATCTCCAGGGCTGGCCGACCCGTGAGGCCCCCGATGCAGCTGCCCTCGAGCTGAGCGCCCTGCGCGCTCGCGCCCTCGGTGCCCGTTCCTGAGTCCAGTCCGCGGCGGTGAAGCAGGCGCCTTGGGGCAGCCGGTCCCGGGGAAGCGAAGGGCGGGTTTGCGATCCGGCCCGTACCTTCCCTGGGGTGCATCGTCGGGCGGGGCGGAGGCGGTGGCCAAGAGCCTCGCCGGTCCTCCTCCGTGCAGGTCTCAGTCCATTGCTTCGTACAGCGGCAGAGTGAGGAACTCCGGGTAATCCGGCGTCAGAGACATCCTGTCGAAAATGACGGCCGCCTGGTCGTAGGTCGCCGTATCCTCTCCCTGGGCGCTGACGGTAGCCTTCACCCTGGCCAGCTCCTCGGCGATCATGCCGCGCACCATGCCGGCGGTCACCTTGCGCCCGTCGTCGAGGACCCCCTTCGGCGAAACAACCCATTGCCACACCTGAGAACGGGAGATCTCGGCGGTGGCCGCGTCTTCCATCAGGTTGTGGATCGGCACGCAGCCGTTGCCCGCCAGCCAGCTGCCCAGATAATGGATGCCGACGTTGATGTTGTTGCGCACGCCAGCCTCGGTGATCGGCTGCGACGGCTGGAAGTTGAGGAAGTCGGCAGCCGTGAAGTTCTCGTCGCGCTGCTTTTCCCACTGGTTCGGGCGGTCACCGAGAACCTTTTGAAACTCCTCGGCGGCGATCGCGACCAGCCCTGGGTGCGCCACCCAGCCACCATCGAAGCCATCGTTGGCGTCGCGCGCCTTGTCGTGCCGGATGCCGGCGAGCGCCTTCTCATTCGCTACCGGATCATTCTTGATAGGAATCAGTGCGCTCATTCCGCCCATCGCCGGCGCTCCACGCTTGTGGCAGATCTTGACCAGTTGCAGGGCATAGCTGCGCATGAAGGGCACTTCCATGGTGATCGCACCGCGGTTGGCAAGACAGAAGTCGGGGTTTTTCTTGAATTTCTTGATGCAGGAAAAAATGTAGTCCCAGCGGCCGGCGTTGAGGCCCGCCGAATGCTCGCGCAGTTCGAAGAGGATTTCCTCCATTTCGAAGGTGGCCAGAACCGTCTCGACAAGGACGGTTGCCTTGATCGTTCCCCTGGGCAGGCCGATGTGCTCCTGGGCCGTGATGAAGATGTCGTTCCACAGGCGGGCCTCGAGGTGTGATTCCATCTTCGGCAGGTAGTAGAACGGGCCGGCGCCTCGCGCGACCTGCTCGCGCGCGTTGTGGAAGAAAACCAGGCCAAAGTCGAAGATGCCGCCGGACACCCGCTGCCCATCGACGGTGACGTGCTTCTCATCGAGATGCCAGCCACGCGGGCGGATCTGCAGGGTGGCGACCTTCTCGTTGAGTGCGTACTCCTTGCCGGCCTCGTTGGTGAATGAGAGTTGCCGACGGATCGCCCGGAACAGGTTGAGTTGGCCCTGTACCTGATTGTCCCAGTTCGGACTGTTGGAATCCTCGAAGTCGGTCATGTACGAATCGGCGCCTGAATTGTAGGCGTTGATGATCATTTTCGCTTCGACCGGACCGGTGATCTCGGTCCGGCGACGCGCGAGTGCCGCCGGCAGTGGCGCGATCTTCCAGTCGCCCTCGCGGATGTGCCGCGTTTCCGGCAAAAAGTCCGGCATCTCGCCCGCGTCGATCCGCGCCTGACGATCCCGTCGCGCCTGCAGCAACTCCTGCCGGCGGCCTTCGAAGGCGCGATGCAGCTTGGCGACCAGCGCCAGCGCATCGCGCGTGAGAATGTTTTCGTATCCGGGTCTGATCGGGGCGTTTACTTGCATTCCGGCGGGCAGATCGAGGCTCATTGGGCGGCTCCTGTCGATGAGTTATGATGCAGTGCAAGAATTCTATTCGACGCGCGGGGCAAAGATAAGATCGAATGGAATCAAAGTATCTTTTACTCTGGGTAATGAATTCATCAATGGACCATCTCAAGCAGATTGAGGCCTTCGTCAATGCGGCGATACGTGGCAGCTTGTCAGCCGCAGCCCAACTCGAAGCGGTCACACCGGCGGTGATCGGGCGGCGCCTCGATGCCCTCGAGGCACGCCTTGGCGTCAAGCTGCTGCTGCGCACGACGCGCAAACTGTCGCTGACCTTCGAAGGGCAGGCCTTTCTCGAGGACTGTCAGCGGATCCTCAACGACTTGGCGAATGCCGAGGCGGCGGTTTCACTCGGAGGCGTTCAGGCCCGTGGCCACTTGCGGGTGTCGGCACCTGCCGGCTTCGGGCGGCGCCACGTGGCTCCGCAGGTGGCGGCGTTCATGCAGTCGAATCCGGAGGTCAGCGTTCGCCTCGATCTCACCGATCGGCTCGTCGACCTCGTGAACGAGGGCGTCGACTGTGCAGTGCGGATTGGGGAGCTGGCCGATTCGCGCCTGGCGGTGAGCAAGCTTGGCGAGATGAGGCGTCTGGTCGTCGGTAGCCCGTCCTACCTGGAAAGCCACGGAATTCCCGCGACTCCCGCCGATCTCGCGCGCCACAACTGCCTTTCTCTGGGGCAGCAGCGGGGCTGGGCACTGCGCGCGACGCCTGCTGGCGAGGCCGTGAACCACAAGGTCTCGGGGAACTTCGAGTGTAACGATGGCGCCGTCCTGCACGAATGGGCACTCGCCGGCAAGGGGCTGGCGTGGCGCTCGTTGTGGGAGGTGGGAGACGACCTGCGGCGGGGAGATCTCGTGTCCGTGCTGGACGACTACGCGGCGCCAGCCGTCGGCATCCATGCCGTCTTTCCGCAGCGGCGACACCTCCCGTTGCGGGTCCGGCTGTTCATCGACCATGCCAAGAGGACTTTCGGCGACCCGCGATACTGGGAACCCTGAAAGAGCGAGAGCGAGACGGCGGCGAGCCGTACGCGTACCGGCGTCGTCGTCCGACCGGCCGTTTCCGCGGCGATCACTGGCTGTTCTCGGCTGCTTTCCTGGCGGCGCGCAGGAGTGCTTTCCTGGCTTTTTCGGCACGAATGTGCGCCAGGGCCTGTGCCTTGTTGCACTCCTTGCAATAGGAATGCAAACCGTCCGAACTGCGCGCATTCTTGTGGAAGTCAAGCACGGGCTTCTCCTGCTTGCACTTGACACAAATCTTGGTGTTTCTTGGACCGGTCGAGGATTCCATCACGAGATCAGAAAGGCATTCCATCATCAATATCACTAATGATTGTCGCGTCGCGTCCAACTTCGGCCCTGCTCTCGCCGAGGGTACTTCAGGCCCTCGGCGGTGACGATGTCGGACAACAGTTGGTGCCGCCAGGAACCTCCATCCGCAGCTGGAAACCGTTCAGCGGCAAATACTTGAACAATGTCGGGCGCAATCCCGGAGGGGTGGTGTCCGGCGATGTCAGACTACGATGCCGTGCGCTCCGTCGCCGACCTTCGTCCACCGCGACGGCGCACAGACAGGCGCACGTTGCAGCGAATTTGAATAAGCAACATCTATGCCAGTAAATCAGTTCTGCTTATTCTTCAGGACGTTGGCGCCAGGGGATCGAGGTGCGCGTCGTTGGCCACTGGGCAGCTGTAAAGAATCCTGACAGTCGTCGGGATGCCGGCCGCAGCACGAGCGCTTGCCCTGCTGTCGATAACCTGCCTGATGGTCGGTAGCGTGCGGGCGACGGGTACCTGCCGGATCACAGCCCGGTGCGTGGTGGCGTCTGGCGGCAAGCACGCCAGAGCGCGGTTGAGCTGCTGCGGCGCGGCCAGGTCTGTCGGCGGCGCCTCATGACCCTGCCTCGCTGCCGACGCGCCCTCGGCGGGTGTCTGCAGGGCAGCATGGCCGACATCCCCCATTCAGACCGTGGCTGGCGGTGGCTCCAGGCGTGCCAGCAGAGCGTCGACGTCGACGCTGTCGATCTGCTCCGGCTGCATGAACCTGCGGGCGTATTCGAGATGGACGCCGGCGCGCAGGAACAGGGCGAACAGTTCGCCGTCGATATGCTGCTCCTGTTGCATGCGAACCATGATGGCGAGCGCCGCCGAGAGTGTCTTGCCCGTCTTGTACGGCCGGTCGATCGCCGTCAAAGCCTCGAAGATGTCGGCGATGGCCATCATCCGTGCCAGTGGGCTCATCTCGTCGCGTCGCAGCTGCCGTGGGTAACCGCTGCCGTCCATCTTCTCGTGATGGCCGCCGGCAATCTCCGGCACCTGACGCAGGTGCTTCGGGAACGGCAGTTGCGAGAGCATCATCAGTGTCTGGACGATGTGCTCATTGATCTTGTAGCGTTCCTCGTCCGTCAGCGTTCCGCGGCCAACGGACAGGTTGTGGATTTCACCACGGTTGTAGAGGAGTTCGGGGACCCTCATCCGGAACCCCCAGCGGTTGTTCTCGGGGAACCGGTCCTGCTCCCGTCGCGGCACGAGGTGCTCCGGCTTGTCAGCCAACAGCGCTTCGGCAACCGGCAGCGCCACGGGCTCGCTCGACTCCTTGCGCAGGCGTTCGTCACGGGCGATCCCGATCCGGTCATCGAGCGTGCGCAGCCAGCTTCTGGCGGCAATCGTCCGCAACCGCTCGACATCGTGCTCTGCCATGGACTCGCTGCCTTCGTTGCAGCGGGCGACGAAGGCGAAATCGTCGTCCAGTTGCCGCCACGCGGCGAGCAGCCGGCTCTCTGCGATCGCCGCATCCTCGCCGCCGGCAATGGCTCGCAGGCAGTCGATCTCCGCGTCGCGCTTGAGGACCTCGAAGCGCATCCGCACTTCATGGATGCGGTCGTGAATGCTCTCCAGTTTGGTTGCCTTGTCGACCACGTACTCCGGAGTGGTCACCTTGCCGCAATCATGCAGCCACGCGGCAACGTGCAATGCCTCCCGGTCATCCTGGCTGAGATCGAAGTCCCGATAGGGTCCGCTGTTCGCAGCACACGCCGCATCGGCGAGCATTTGGGTCAGCTCCGGAACCCGCGCGCAATGCCCCCCCGTGTAGGGACTCTTCGCGTCGATCGCGGCGGCGATGAGTTGGATGAAGGCAGCGAAGAGATCCTTCTGCGCCTTGATCAGCGCCTTGCTCTCGAGCGATACCGCGGCCGATGCCGAAAGGGCCTTGACGAAGCTCAGGCGATCGGCATCCGTTTCGCCGTCACCGAACAGTATCATTGCACCAACCAGTTCGGCGCTTCGGTTGAGCAGCGGTACGGCGATCCCGTATCGGAACTGCCGCCACTCCGTCAGGCCAAGGGCAGCGTGATCCTCTGCCCGCAGCCTGCCGCTGCGCGCCGCCCGGGCGGCCAACGCGTCGCCGAGCAAGGGGCCACTGCAGCCGATGCCGACGGTTGCCAGCCCGGCGGCGCCCACCTGCCCGGCGTGCTGCAGTGCGGCTGCCGGCTGCAACTTGTCATCTTCGGCAAGATAGAGGATGCCGGCACCGGCTCCGGCAGTTTTCATGGTATCCGCCAGGAGGTGCGGCAGGAGTCGATCGAAGTCCTGCTCGGCGGCGACCGCCTGGCTGATGTCGACGAAACGACGGATCGTTCGCTTCATGCCGTCCATCGTCTGTGCCAGCTCGCTCACTTCCTTGATCGAGGAATCCAGGACGATCGGCCGTACGAACTCGAAGTGCCGTATCGCCTCCGCTTCACCCGCCAGGCTACCCAGGGAGCGCGACACCGCCTGCGCCAGAGCCCAGGTCAACGGCACCGTCAGCAGGAGGACGAGCAGCGTCGCCAACGCCGAGTGCCGCACCAGGCGAAGCGCGCCGGCCAGCAGTTCCTCCTCGGGGATGGCGGTCACGATGTACAGTTCCACCGGGCTCTCGAGCAGCAGCCGGTCGACCGACGCTCGCCATTCCTGCCCGGCTGTGCTGACGGCGAGCATGGCCGTCTGCCGGCCCTGCATGTTGCGCACCGTATCGAGCACCGGGACCAGTGCCGGCACCCCGAGCTCGTCGAGCCGCGCCAGGGAAGCGTGCTCACCATCGGCGGCGGGCGTGAGTACCATGCGCCGTGCTTCCTCGTAGGCAAGCACGCGGCCCTCACCATTGACCATCGCGATGGCGGTCGCGGGCGTCACCTTCTGTCGCGCCAGAGCCTCGCCCAGGGTATGCAGCAGGATGTCCGCCGCAACGACGGCACGCCCGCCATCGGCGATGTGCGCCAGAGTGGTGCCGACCCGCTGGCTCGAGAAGAAGAGGTAAGGGGGAGTCTCGACGAGTCTGGCCTCATGCCTTGCCTGCGTGAACCAGGGCCGCTGGCGCGGGTCGTAGGTGGCGGCGTAATCGGGACGGTCGTCCCGTCGCAGCAGTCGCAGCTCGTCGTCGAAGTACATGAACACGCCACGCGCCACCGGCGTCGTCCGCTCGATGCTTTGCACGACATAGCGTGCGGCGCTCGGCGCGCGCGCTCGCTCACCGGCACTGCCGTGGCCGATGCGTCCGAGCAGGAAGAAATCACCATTGTCGTAACCGACGTAGAGCGAGGACAGCGCCGGCGAACTGTCGAGGGCGATGCGCAGGAACTGCAGGCTCTGCAGCCGCTGTGCGAGCGATCCGGCGCTGCTCACGCTCTGCTGGCTCAACAGGCGGGTTGCCACCTGGGCCGGGTCGATGAGCAGCCGCATCTCGAGCAGGGTCTCCTGGCTGATGCGCGATGTCAGGCCAGCCGCCGAGCTTTGCAGGAGCGAACTGCTCAAGCGGTAGCCAATCCCAGCCAGAACGGCGCAGACGCCGACGATCAACGCCAGAAACAAGGTCGAGATATGGATGTGTAGCGGATAAGGGCGGCGCATGTCGATGGGCTGGTAACGATAACGAAGCCGGATCACCGGCAAGACACTGTGCACGACGTCGGGTCTGCCGTGCCCGGACCTCTCCGCGGCTTGCCCGTCCTGTGCACTCCGTTCGGTGAAATTTCGCTGCTTTGTCCAAAGCCTGTACGATACCCGCCTTTCAGGAGCAAAGCATGTCCGAGGCAAGCAGCGCCAGCGCGAGAAGGCGGCCGGATTTCGAGCGCAAGATCGTCACGCCACAACAGCTCGCGGAGGGCGTCGCCAGCCTGCCGCGGCCGCTGGTATTCACCAACGGCTGCTTCGATGTTCTCCACCGGGGCCACGTCACCCTGCTCGCCGAAGCGCGGTCACTGGGCGCGGCGCTGGTCGTCGCGCTCAACGCCGATGCGTCGGTCCGGCGCCTCGGCAAGGGCGAGGGGCGACCGGTGAACAGCCTCGCTGACCGCCTGGCGATCATCGCCGCGCTGCAGGCGGTGAGCCTGGTGACCTGGTTCGACGAGGATACGCCGCTGCAACGGATACTCGATTGTCGGCCGGACATCCTCGTCAAGGGCGGTGACTGGCCGGTCGAGCGGATCGTTGGCAACAGCGAGGTCACCGGCTGGGGTGGCCGCGTCCTTTCCGTGCCCTTCATCCACCAGACGTCGACCAGCGGCCTGCTGGAGAAGATCAGGCGCCTCTGACCCGCTGGCAGAGCACGGCGCAGGAGTGACTTGCCGCGCGCCGCGCCGGCCTGCCGGTCGCGCTTTGCGGCAGCTTTGGCCGCGACGTCACCCGCTCAGGGCAGCCTTGAGCGAAGCGACGTCTTCGGTCGATTCGGAGAGCACGGTCGCCAGTGCTGCACGGTCGAAGAACGCACTAGCGATGCTGGCATCGGGCAGCTCGCAGAAGGCAGCGTCGCGCCAGCCGTGTTCGGCGTTCGCCAGCCGGTTGGCGACGAAAACGACGTCGGCCAGCGTCGAGAGGCTGCTCACCGGCCGCTCCTGTTCGTGCTCCTGGACCACCAGCACCAACTCCTCGGGCATGCCCATTGCCGCGAGCAGGGCATGCCCGATGTGGTCATGCCAGTCCGCCAGCAACTGGTGCAGCTCGCGTGGACTGGCTACCAATTCCGGGAAACTCACGGCTCGCGAAAGCAGATAGAAGACGCCGATGTCGTGCACCAGGCCGGCAAACAACGCTTCGTCGACATTGATGCGGGTGAAGCGGCGGGCCAGCACGCGCGACAGCGCTGCGACGTGCATCGTGTGCTCCCACAGCCGGCCCGACAGGGACTGGAATGCCGCCATCTTCTTGGAATTCAGAAGCTGTTCCATGGCCACGGCAAACGAAACCGTGCGCACGGCTTCCATGCCGACGCGCGCGATGGCGCTCCTGACGTCGACGATCGGACGCCCGCTGCGATTGATCGCCGCCGAGTTGGCGAGGCGGATGACCTTGGTGCTCATCAGCGGTTCCGCAGCGACCAGCCGACCCAGGTCGTCCACTGTCAGCTGGGGGTTCTTCAGGGCTGTGCGAACCTGGAAGGTGATGTCGAGAAAGGTCGGGAAAGAGACGACCTCACCCGAGAGGTCGCGAGCGATGTCTTCCAGAATCCTGAAGCTCAATTGGTTGCTCATCGGTGCATGATCCTTGGCATCGTGCGTGGGTGTCTGGTGCCGTCAGTGCGTCGCGCGACACCGGGGCGGGGGGGCCGGTTTTGCCGGCCAGCTTCGGGATTCTGCCTCAAGACGATCTGCCGCGAAGTGGTTACCGGAGATTGCGAAGTGCGACCCGGGCAAGCCGCCGAGGCCCTTCAGCCCTTCTTCAGCAGTTCCCTCAGGTTGGCGAACGGCTGCCCGGTTGCCGGTGCCTTCGTTCCCCCGGTCGTGGCGCTGACGCCAGCCTGTCGGGCTGCATCTGCGTCGAGCTGCCGCGAGTGCTCGTTGTCGTGACAATAGAGACACAGCAGCTCCCAGTTGCTGCCATCGCTGGGGTTGTCGTCGTGATTGTGGTTGCGATGGTGGACCGTCAGCTCGCGCAGGTTTCGGTGGGTGAACTCGCGACCACAGCGGCCGCAAACCCAGGGATAGATCTTCAGCGCCCGCTCGCGATAGCCAGCCTCACGCGCCACGCGGCTGCGCACGGCATCGGCGATCAGGCGATCGGTCGTTGCCGTCTTGTCGTTGTTCATCGTCGGTCTCCCTTGTCGTTGCCGGGATGGCTGGCAGCACGTCTGCCTGGCGCTCAGATATGTGCCGCAATCAGCGGGATGCGCATCTCGCTGGCGCTGATGCCCCCGTGCACGCCGAGCATGGCGAAGTGCCGTTCGCCCGGCAGCCAGTCCTTGATCGTCCAGTTGTCCTTCATCAGCAAGGTATAGTCGCCGATTCGCGACAGCAGGCGTGGATGCCACGGCGGAGGTCCGAACCAGCCGGCGGCAACCAGATGCTCGCTGGCATACAGGTGAACGGCACGCGACAGGTGGCGGCGCACGTAGGCCTCAAACGCCGGCCGGTCGCTTTCGGCGACGTAGCAGTAGGCAACCCGGCGCTCGCCGCACAGGGGCCGCTGCAGGAGAGCGGCAAGCCTTGGGTGATCGTCGAGGCTGATGACCCGCCGTGCGGGCGAATCGATGAAGCCGTGATCGGCGGTGACCAGCAGCCAGTTGTTGCTGCCGCGCAGGACGCGCAGGAGTCCGCCGAAACCGGCATCGAGATCGGCCAGTGCACGTTGCGCCTGTCGGCTGTCACTGCCGTAGTGATGCGACAGACTGTCCAGTTCGGGGTAGTAGGCGTAGATGTAGCGTGGCGAGCCGCTCTCGAGCAGGAGCTGGGCAAGACAGGAGTACATCTCCGGCAAGGTGGCATAGGCAGCTACCCGTGCCCCGCGAGAGTGCCAGGCATTGAACGGGCTGCCGGCGATGCTGCGCGGAGCGACGACCCAGCACTCGCGTCGCAGCGCCTCGAACAGCGAGGCATGCGAAAAGAGCTGCGCCGGAAGCTGCTCCGGCGGCAGGCGCGGCGCTTCCTGGCGGGGAGTCAACGGCAGGATGGCCAGGGTCTGGTCGATCTCGTCGAGGTGCATGTGCCAGCCGCTGAGGCCATGCTGGGCCGGAGCGAGACCGCTCATGACGGTCGTGATGGCACTGGCGGTGGTCGACGGAAAGACTGATGTCATACTGCCGACGAGGTGGCGCCGCAGATGCGGGCTGCCCGGGTGGCGGGTCAGCGTGCGCAGTCCGAGCCCGTCGACCAGCAGCAGGAGGATATTGCGGGCGCCGGCAAGAGCATCTGAGCCGAACGCCGCCAGTGGCGGATAACGCCGCTCGTCGCTGCCACAGGCAGTAGCGATGCTTTGCATCAGATTGACCAGGCCGCCGCCGGCGTAGTCGGGGAGGAGCGTCGAACCCATGGTGCGTCATTCTACGCCAAGCGGGGGACTGCCGGCCGGCAAGCGCCGGGGTGGCGCCGCGCCGCGCGCTGACTCGCCGGCCGACAGCGAGCGGCCGCCGCGCAGTGGGTCGCCGATTCGCTAGTCGGTTGCCGCTGTCAGGCTCCCCCGGGTCGCCGGCAGCCTGTCGCTGGCGAGGAAAACGATGCGACCATCGCTTTCCTCGCTGCGCGTCACTCGTCCTGCATGCTCGAGTCGGTTGAGGTGGGCGATCGCTTCTCCCATGGCAAACATCGTCTGATGCGCGTCCAGCTCGCGCTCGAACAGCGTCGGCAACAGATCGGCAGCGCTGCGCGGCGTCCGGCAGTTCTCTTCGAGCAGGCGCAGGCGGTCTTCGTGGTGGGCGTGCAGGGCATCGACCCGCTCCGCGATACCGTGGAACGGCAGTCCGTGCGAAGGCAGGACGAGCGTGCAGGGCGGCAGAGCGCGGTAGCGGTCGATCGACTGCAGGTAGTCGGCCAGCGAATCGGCCTCGGGAGTGACGGCAAAGACGCTGATGTTCGTCGAGATCGTCGGCAGCAGCATGTCCCCGGAGATCAGGATGCCGAGGTCCGGACTGTACAGTGCGGCGTGTTCGGGCGAGTGGCCGTAGCCGACCCGCACTTGCCATCGCTGTCCGCCGATGCACAGTTCGTCGCCATCGAACAGACGGCGATATTGCTGTGGCAGTGTCGGAACGCCGCGGTTGTAGGCACCGCTGCGGCGCTCGAGCGCGACACAGCGCTCCTCGTCGAGCCCGTGCGCGCGAAACTGGCGCAGCATGGCCGGATTGCCGTGTCCGCCCACTTCGTGCCAGACTGCATGCGCCGTCAGGTACTCACCGACGGTCATCCACACCGCCGCAGCGGTGCGTTCCTGTAGCCAGGCGGCAAGTCCGAGATGATCGGGATGGAAGTGGGTGATGATGATGCGAGTGATCCGGCTGCCGCGGTTCCCCTGGGTCAGGCCTGCGAGGATCGCCAGCCAGCACTCCTTGACCCTGTCGAGGCCGAAACCGGTGTCGATGATGGTCCAGCCCGCGCCATCCTCCAGCAGCCAGAGGTTGATGTGGTCCAGCGCAAAGGGCAGCGGCATGCGCAACCAGTGAACCCCAGTGGCGATGGGGAAGATCTCGCAGGCGGCGGGCGGGGCGGCAATGGGGTAGTCGAGCGGCATCGGCAGGCGGATTGTAAAAAGCGCTGAAATCTATAAACTGCCCAAGTCTGGGCGTGATGCGTGATGCCGGAGACTGCGAGGCCTCGTTCGCGCTGCATTGTACAATCGATCCCATCGGAAGCCATCCGCCATTGGAACATCCCGCCACACGCGCCATCGCCGAGTTGGCGATGATCATCGCCAGGCCCTTGCTGGCGGGCTGAATGACGCGCCTGCACAAGCCGCTGGACCCGTGCTTCGCCGAGCGTGTACGGGCCAGTTTCGCGCGCCAGCCGGCGATGGCCCTGATCGGTGCGCGCATGCCGGTGATCGAACCTGGCTACACCGAGATCCATCTGCCGCGCAGAGTGGATATCACGCAGCAACATGGCTACGTCCACGGCGGCGTCGTCGGGATGATCGCCGATTCGGCGGCCGGCTATGCCGCCAGCACCTTGACCGGGGCCGAAACCGAGGTGTTGACCGTCGAGTACAAGCTGAACCTGCTGGCACCTGCCGAAGGGGAATTGCTGATCGCCGAGGGATCCGTGGTCCGCTACGGGCGGACACTGATCGTCACGCGAGCCGAGGTCCTGGCGGTCAGTCTTGGCCGGAAGACCGCCTGCGCGCTCATGCAGCAGACGATCATCGCCGTCCACGGCCGCAAGGAACCGCCGGGTCAGCGCTCGGCAGGCTGATGCACGAAGAGCGGACGACGGCCGCAACGAGTTCTTTCATCACCCATGCCGCCGCCCATTGCCGGGTGACCGGCGACGAAGCGCTTGCGCCGCGCCTGCGGCAGGTGCACCAAGCCCGACCAAGGAGCCAGAGAAATGGAATATCCGAGTCTCAGTTTTGCCCACGGTGAGACGATCGACCTGCTGCGCAGCAGCGTGCGCAGTTTTGCCGCTGGCGAGATCGCACCGCGCGCCGAGGCCATCGACCGCGACAATCTGTTCCCAGCCGATCTCTGGCGCCAGATGGGTGAAATGGGCCTGCTCGGCATCACCGCCGACGAGGAGTACGGTGGCAGCGGCCTCGGCTATCTGGCGCACATCATCGCCATGGAGGAGATTTCGCGCGCATCGGCCAGTGTCGCGCTGTCCTACGGCGCACATTCGAACCTCTGCGTGAACCAGATCTGCCGCAACGGAACGTCGGCGCAGAAGGCACGCTTCCTGCCGAAGCTGATCTCGGGCGAGCACGTCGGCGCGCTCGCCATGTCCGAGGCGAACGCCGGATCGGACGTCGTCGGCATGCAACTGCGCGCCGATCGCCGCGGTGACCGCTTCGTCCTCAACGGCGGCAAGATGTGGATCACCAACGGCGGCGATGCCGACACGCTGGTGGTGTATGCCAAGACCGACGTCGATGCCGGTGCGCGCGGCATCACCGCCTTCCTGGTCGAGAAGGGAATGAAGGGCTTCTCCTGCGGTGCCAAGCTGGACAAGCTCGGCATGCGCGGCTCGAACACCTACCCGCTGTTCTTCGACGACTGCGAAGTGCCGGAGGACAACGTCCTCGGCCAGCCGAACGGCGGCGTGCGTGTGCTGATGAGCGGTCTCGACTACGAACGCGCCGTGCTGGCCGGTGGTCCGCTGGGAATCATGGCGGCGGCGATCGACCTCGTCCTGCCCTATGTGCATGATCGCCGGCAGTTTGGCCAGCCGATCGGCGAGTTCCAGCTGATGCAGGGCAAGATCGCCGACATGTACACCACCTTCAACGTCTGCCGTGCCTACGTCTACGCGGTGGGGCAGGCATGCGACCGGGGCGAGACGACGCGCAAGGATGCCGCCGGCGCCATCCTCTACGCGGCCGAGAAGGCGACCTGGATGGCCGGCGAGGCGATCCAGGTGCTGGGTGGCAACGGCTACATCAACGACTACCCGGCGGGCCGCCTGTGGCGTGACGCCAAGCTCTACGAGATCGGTGCCGGCACTTCCGAAATCCGCCGCATGCTGATCGGTCGGGAGTTGTTCGCCGAGACGCTGTAGGGCATCATCCTGCCTGAGGGGCAGGTGCGCTGGCCGGCGGCCGTCCATCGGCGTTGCCCGTGCCGTACGCCTCGTGTCCCATGATCCGAAGGAACCTCGAAAGAGATGATTACCGAGCTGAGAATCCTGAGCGCCGCTGACGGCGTGCAACTCGAGCACGTGCGTCAGTTCATCCGCAATTACGCCGCTTGGCTGGGCGTCGACCTGTCGTTCCAGGATTTCGATCAGGAGATGGCTTCGCTGCCCGGGGCGTACGCACCACCGGCAGGGCGGCTGTTCTACGCCGAACGCGACGGGCAAGCGGCTGGCTGCGTGGCGATTCGCCCGCTTTCGGCAGGTCTCTGCGAGCTGAAACGGCTCTATGTCGAACCGAGTCAGCGCGGCTACGGGGTCGGCCGTGATCTGACGCTGGCTGCGATCAAGGCAGCGAAGGAGATCGGTTACCGCAAGCTGCTGCTCGATACACTGCCCGCGATGCGTGTCGCCGTCAAGCTGTACCGGGAGCTCGGTTTCAAGGAGACGCCCGCCTACTACCAGACGCCGCTCGAAGGGACGATGTTTCTCGCTCTTGACCTGGAGAACTGGTCGGCGGAAGAGGTGGCGACCGAGAACCTGTTCCACCTGTTCGACTTCAATCGTGCCTGGGCCGACCGCATGCAGCAGATCGACCCGGAGTACTTCCTCAAGCTGTCGCGCCTGCAGACGCCGCAGTACCTCTGGATCGGCTGCTCGGATTCGCGCGTACCGGCGAACGAGATCTGTGGCCTGCTGCCGGGCGAGTTGTTCGTGCATCGCAACGTCGCCAATGTCGTCGTGCATACCGACCTCAATTGCCTGTCGGTCGTGCAGTTCGCGGTCGATGTGCTCAAGGTGAGGCACATCATGGTCGTCGGCCACTACGGCTGCGGCGGCGTCAAGGCGGCGCTGCAGCGCGATCGTTCCGGCCTGGTCGACATCTGGCTGCGACATGTACGCGACGTGCACGACAAGCACCTGGCGCTGGTGGACGAACTGCCGCCGGAAAGGCGGCACGACCGACTGTGCGAGCTCAATGTGCTGGAACAGGTCGCCAACGTCTGCCAGACCTTCGTCGTCCAGGACGCCTGGCAACGCGGCCAGCCGTTGACCGTGCACGGCTGGATCTATGGCCTGCACGACGGTCTGCTGCGTGATCTCGGGGTGACCGTGCATCGTCCTGAGGACGTCCTGGCCAGCTATGGCCTGGCGCTCGAGGCGCTGCCCAAGTGAGTGCGTGGTGAGCAGCTTGGCGCAGCGCGCGGCGGCACCGTCGGCGACCTATCTCAAGCTCGTCGCCACCGCCGTGCTCTGGGGTGCCACCTGGATCGCCGGCCGGGTCGCCGTCAGCGAGGCGGCACCGCTTGCCGTGGCGAGCTGGCGATTCCTGCTCGCCGCGCTGCTGCTCGGCGCCCTCGTCGTGCAGCGTGAAGGCTGGCCGCGCTGGTCGCGCAGCGACTGGCTGACCCTGGTGGCGCTCGGTGCCAGCGGCATCTTCCTCTACAACCTCTGCTTCCTTTACGGCCTGCGGCTGATCGAGGCAGGCAGGGGCGCACTGGTCGTCGCGTTGACCCCGGTGCTGGTCGCCACCGGCGACTGGCTGTTCTTCGGCGCGCCGATGTCGCCACTCCGGGCCGCGGGAATCATCGTCGCGATGTTCGGCTGCCTGCTGGTGGTCAGCAACGGCGACGTGCGGCTTCTCGTCAGCGGGCAGATCGGCAGCGGCGAATGGCTGATCATTGGCTGCAGCCTGCTGTGGGCGGTGTACACTTTCATTGGCCGCCGCGCCACCCGCTCGCTGTCGCCGCTGGCGATGACCTTCGGCGCCAGCCTCACCGGCTGCACGATGCTGACCACGGCCGCCCTCGTGCAGGGTACCCTGTTCAGCCTTGCGGACACGACCTGGCGCAGCTGGACCTCGATCGCCTTTCTCGGGATTTTCGGTGTCGCGCTGGCCTTCACCTGGTATGCCGCTGCCGTGCAGGAGATCGGTGCCACGCGCTCGGCCGCATTCATCAATCTGGTCCCGGTCAGCGCCGTCCTGCTGGGTGCGCTGATGCTGCACGAGCGGCTCGGGATCGCCGTTCTCACGGGCGGTTCATTGGTGATCGCCGGTGTCCTGATGACCAATCACGCCGCCGCGCAACTCGCGGCTGGCGCCCACAGCAAGGAGAAGACTGCATGATCTTGACCCAGGAACAGGAAATGATCCGCGACTCGCTGCGCGACTTCGCGCAGGAGCGGCTGGCGCCCTTCGCTGCCGAGTGGGATCGCCATCACACCTTTCCTGCCGAGGCGCTGCGCGAACTGGGCGAACTCGGCGCGCTCGGCATGGTGGTCCCCGAGGAGTGGGGTGGCGCCGGGATGGATTACATGTCGCTGGTTCTCGTCCTCGAGGAGATCGCAGCTGGCGATGGCGCGACGTCGACGATCGTCAGCGTGCAGAATTCGCTGGCCTGCGGCATCACGATGAAGTATGGCAGCGACGAGCAGAAGGAGAACTGGCTGAAGCCGCTGGCGCGTGGCGAGATGCTCGGCTGCTTTTGTCTCACAGAGCCGCATACCGGCTCCGACGCCGCCGCCATCACCACCCGCGCCGACCGGGACGGCGACGATTTCGTCCTCAACGGTGTCAAGCAGTTCATCACCACCGGCAAGTACGCCCAGGTGGCGATCGTCTTTGCGGTCAGCGACCGGTCGGCAGGCAAGAAGGGCATCTCGTGCTTCCTGGTGCCGACCGAGACGCCGGGATACATCGTCGCCCGCATCGAGGAGAAGATGGGCCAGCGCGCTTCCGACACGGCGCAGATCCTCTTCGAGAACTGCCGCATCCCGGCCTCCTGCCTGCTTGGGCGGGAAGGTGACGGCTACCGCATCGCGCTGTCCAACCTCGAGGCCGGCCGCATCGGCATCGCCGCCCAGTCGGTCGGGATGGCGCGCGCCGCCTTCGAGGCTGCGGTGCAGTATGCGCGTGAGCGCGAAACCTTCGGCAAGCCGATCATCGAGCACCAGGCAGTCAGCTTCCGCCTCGCCGACATGGCGACGCAGATCGATGCAGCACGGCTGCTCGTGTGGCGCGCCGCGACCTTCAAGGACGCCGGCAGGCCGTGCCTCAAGGAAGCGTCGATGGCCAAGATGTTTGCCTCGGAAATGGCCGAGCGGGTCTGCTCGGACGCGATCCAGATCCTCGGCGGCTATGGCTACGTCAGCGATTTTCCGGTCGAGCGGATCTATCGTGACGTGCGGGTTTGCCAGATCTACGAGGGGGCCAACGACATCCAGCGCCTGGTGATCGGGCGTGCCGTCGCTGGCGAATGAGATCGGCCGCTGCCATCAGCGTTGCCGCACCGATCGCGCCGCGCCGGCAGCGTGGCAGAGCGGCCGCCTGATAACTGTCAAGGATTCATCATGTCGCAAGCGATCGACTTCTACTTCGATTTCTCCTCGCCTTACGGCTACCTGGCTTCGGCGAAGATCGACGATCTGGCCGCCCGCCATGACCGCAGGGTGAAATGGCGGCCGATCCTGCTCGGTGTCGTCTTCCGGCAGACCGGTGGCGCACCGCTGACCAGCATTCCGCTGAAGGGAACGTACTCGCTGCATGACTTCGCGCGTTCGGCGCGCTTCCTCGACGTCCCCTACGAGCACCCGAAGCACTTCCCGCTGAGCACGCAGCACGCCGCGCGCGCCTACTACTGGTTGCACGATCAGGATTGTGCGGCGGCACGCATGTTTGCGCACGCCGTCTTCCGCAGCCTGTACACCGAGGGGCGCGACGTCTCGGACATGGCTGTGGTGCTCGACATCGCCGCCGAACAGAAGGTCGATCGCACTGCACTGGCCGACGCGCTCGCAGGCCAGGCGCTGAAGGATCGCCTGAAGGCCGAGTGCGAGGCGGCGATCACGCGAGGGGTCTTTGGCTCGCCATACATCGTCGTTGATGGCGAACCGTTCTTTGGCGCAGATCGCCTGCCGCAGATCGAGCGCTGGCTCGCCAGCGGAGGCTTCTGATGCCCGTTCTCAACAGCCTGCTCGATGTCCGCAGTGCCGACTTCCTGGCGAGCCAGGCGGCGATGGCAGCGATCGTCGCCGATCTGCGGGCGACCGTCGAGCGCGTCGCGCTCGGCGGTCCCGAGGCGGCGCGCCAGAAGCATCTGGCGCGGGGCAAGCTGCTGCCGCGCGAGCGCGTCGATGCGCTGATCGACCCCGGCTCGCCCTTCCTCGAACTGTCGCAGCTCGCCGCCTACGGGATGTACGGCGACGCGCACCCATTCGAGGTGCCAGCGGCGTCGCTGATCACCGGCATCGGTCGCGTCAATGGCGTCGAGTGCATGATCGTCGCCAACGATGCCACGGTGAAGGGGGGCACCTACTACCCGCTGACGGTCAAGAAGCACCTGCGGGCGCAGGAGATCGCCAGCGAGAACCGATTGCCGTGCATCTATCTGGTCGATTCGGGTGGCGCCTTCCTGCCGATGCAGGATGAAGTCTTTCCCGACCGGGAGCATTTCGGCCGCATCTTCTACAACCAGGCTCGCCTCTCGGCGGCGGGCATTCCGCAGATCGCCGCGGTGCTGGGCTCGTGCACCGCCGGTGGTGCCTATGTGCCGGCGATGTGCGACGAGTCGATCATCGTCAAGGAACAGGGGACGATCTTCCTCGGCGGGCCGCCACTGGTCAAGGCGGCGACCGGTGAGGTGGTCAGCGCCGAGGATCTCGGCGGCGCCGACGTCCATACGCGGGTCTCGGGAGTCGCCGACCACTATGCGGAAAACGACGCGCACGCACTGGCCATTGCCCGTCGCATCGTCGGCCATCTCAACTGGCGGAAGCGGCCGGCGGTCAGCCTCGGCGAACCACGGCCACCGCTCCATCCGGCCGACGAGCTGTACGGGGTGATTCCGACCGATGCACGGAAACCATTCGACGTGCGCGAGATCATCGCCCGAATCGTCGACGGCTCCGACTTCGACGAGTTCAAGGCGCGTTACGGGACGACGATCGTCTGCGGCTTTGCACAACTGTGGGGCTATCCCCTGGGTATCGTCGCCAACAACGGCATCCTGTTCTCGGAATCGTCGCTGAAGGCAGCGCATTTCGTCGAGCTGTGTGCGCAACGGGGCGTGCCGCTGCTCTTCCTGCAGAACATCACCGGCTTCATGGTCGGCCGCAAGTATGAGAACGGCGGCATCGCGCGCGACGGGGCGAAAATGGTCACCGCCGTCGCCTGCGCCAATGTGCCGAAGTTCACGGTGGTCATCGGCGGCTCTTTCGGCGCCGGCAATTACGGCATGTGCGGACGTGCCTACTCGCCACGCCTGTTGTGGATGTGGCCGAACGCCCGCATTTCGGTGATGGGTGGCGAACAGGCGGCGAACGTTCTCGCGACGGTACGGCGCGACGGTCTGGAGGCCGCCGGCAGGACCTGGAGCCGCGAAGACGAGGAGGCCTTCAAGGCGCCGATCCGCGAGCAGTACGAGCGGCAGGGCCACCCCTACTACGCCAGTGCCCGCCTCTGGGACGACGGTGTGATCGACCCCGCCGATACCCGGCGGGTCCTCGGCCTCGGCCTGTCGGCGGCGCTGAACGGCAACCCCGAGCCGACCCGGTTCGGTATCTTCCGCATGTAGGGCCAGCCATGAGCGATTATCGATCGATCATCACGGAGGTCGACGGCGGCGTCGGCATCCTGACGCTGAATCGGGCGCAGCGTCACAACGCATTCGACGAGGAGCTGATCGTCGAGATCACAGCCGGTCTGCGACAACTTGCCGCCGATTCACGGGTGCGTGTCGTCGTCCTCTCGTCGACCGGCAGGAGTTTCTGTGCCGGCGCCGATCTCAACTGGATGAAGCGGGCCGCCGGCTACACGCCCGAGGAGAACCTGCTCGATGCCAGTCGGCTCGCAGAGCTCCTGATGACGTTGAACGAGTTGCCGAAGCCGACGATCGCCCGCGTCCAGGGAGCGGCGTACGGTGGCGGCGTTGGCCTGATCGCCGCCTGCGATCTGGCGGTCGGTACCTACGACGCGATCTTCGCCCTCAGCGAGGTCAAGCTGGGCATCGTCCCGGCGGTGATCAGCCCGTACGTGCTGGCAGCGATCGGCGAGCGCCACAGCCGGCGCTACATGCTCACCGCCGAGCGTTTTTCCGCTGCCGAAGCCTACCGCATCGGCCTGCTGCACGAACTCGTCCCGGGCGACGAGGAACTCGATGAAGCGATCGCCGAGATCGTCGAGACCCTGCTGGCCAACGGGCCGAGCGCACAGGCGGAATGCAAGGCGCTGATCCGCGTCGTCGCCGGGCAGCCGATCGATGCCGAGACCATCGCCGAGACGACACAGCGAATCACGCGGGTGCGCGCCAGCGACGAGGGGAGGGAAGGGCTCGCCGCCTTCCTCGATAAGCGGCCACCCAACTGGCTCGCCGACTGAGGGGGCCGAATGTTCAGCAAGATTCTGATTGCCAACCGCGGCGAGATCGCCTGTCGCGTGATCCGCACGGCCCGTCGCATGGGGGTGCGCACGGTTGCCGTCTATTCCGAGGCCGACGCCAACGCCCGCCATGTCCGCCTCGCCGACGAGGCGGTGGGCATCGGGCCGGCAGTGGCGCGCGAGTCCTACCTCGTCGGCGAGCGGATTCTCGACGCCGCCGCACGCAGCGCCGCGCAGGCGATCCACCCGGGCTATGGCTTCCTGTCGGAGAACGACACCTTCGCCGATGCCTGCGCCGCCGCCGGCATCGTCTTCATCGGTCCGCCGGCGGCAGCCATCCGCGCCATGGGCTCGAAGTCGGCGGCGAAGAACCTGCTCGCGGCTGCCGGCGTGCCCCTGACTCCGGGCTACCACGGCGACGAGCAGGATGCCGACTTCCTGCGGCAACGGGCCGATGCGATCGGTTATCCGGTGCTGATCAAGGCCACCGCCGGCGGTGGTGGCAAGGGAATGCGGCTGGTCGAACGTGGCGCCGATTTTGCCGGTGCCCTCGCCTCGTGCCGGCGTGAGGCGAACGCGGCCTTCGGCAATGGGCAGGTGCTGATCGAGAAGTATCTGCGCCATGCGCGACACATCGAGATCCAGGTATTCGCCGACTCGCACGGCAACTGCGTTCATCTCTTCGAGCGCGACTGTTCGGTGCAGCGCCGGCACCAGAAGGTCGTCGAGGAGGCGCCTGCGCCGGGCATGACTGCCGAGCGGCGGGCAGCGATGGGGCGGGCGGCAGTCGATGCGGCGCTGGCGGTCGGTTATGTCGGCGCCGGCACGGTCGAGTTCATCGCCAGCGACGAATTTCCCCAGGAGGGCAGCTTCTACTTCATGGAGATGAACACCCGCCTGCAGGTCGAGCACCCGGTGACCGAGATGATCACCGGCCAGGACCTCGTCGAGTGGCAGTTGCGCATCGCCAGCGGTGAGCGCCTGCCGATGCGCCAGGATCAGCTCGACATTCGCGGCCATGCGCTCGAGGCGCGGATCTACGCCGAGAATCCCGAGCAGGAGTTCCTGCCGTCGACGGGACGCCTGCTGCACCTCGCACGTCCGGCCGAGAGCCTCAATGTGCGCGTGGACACGGGAGTCGAGCAGGGTGACGAGATCAGTCCCTTCTACGACCCGATGATCGCCAAGCTGATCGTCTGGGACGTGGACCGTCACGCAGCACTGGCACGCATGCGGCAGGCTCTCGCCGATTACCGCATCGTCGGCGTCAGCACCAACGTCGATTTCCTCTCGCGCCTGATCGCCTGTCCGGCGTTCGTCAAGGCCGATCTCGATACCGGCCTCATCGAGCGCAGCCGCAGTTTCCTCTTTCCGGTCCGCAGCGAGCCCTCCAGCAGCGTCTTCTTCGTCGCTGCCGTAGCCGGCCTGCTGCGCGAGCACGCTGCTGCGCTGGCCAGTGCCGGTCGATCGGGGGACCCATGGTCACCATGGAGCCTGCACGATGGCTGGCGACTCAACCTGCGCCCGCGCCGCACGCTCAGCTACCGCTTCGCCGAGGCCCGTTACGAGGTGCTGGTCGCTTACGAAGGCGATGGCTGGCGGCTGACACTGGGCGGCGAGTCGGTCCTCGCCCGCGGCCGCTTCATCGACAGCGGGCAGTTTGCCGGTCAGCTGGCGGTCGAACTCGACGACCGCCGACTGATCGCCAGCGTCATCGCCGTCAACGAGAAGCAGGAGCTGAAACGGCACGTCTTTCTCGATGGCACCAACTACGTCATCCTGCGTGACGATCCGCTGCATCTCGTCGAGGCCGGCGGCGCCCAGGGCGGCGGTCTGACGGCACCGATGCCGGGCAGGATCGTCGCCGTGCTGGCAGCGCCGGGGCAGCAGGTCGAGAAAGGCGCGCCGCTGTTGATTCTCGAAGCGATGAAGATGGAGCACACGATCACAGCACCGATGAACGGCTGCGTGCGCGCTTTCTGCTACGCGGCCGGCGATCAGGTCGCCGACGGCGCGACCCTCGTGGACTTCGCCGCGGAGGTTTGAGATGGCGCTCCCCGGACGAGTGAAAGTAGTCGAGGTCGGCCCGCGCGATGGCCTGCAGAACGAGGTGCAGACCATCTCCGCCGCCGTCAGGGTCGGGATGATCGAGCACCTCCTGGATGCCGGCCTGTCGGTCATCGAAGCCGGCTCCTTCGTCTCGCCGCAGTGGGTACCGCAGATGGCTGACAGCGGCGAGGTCCTGCGCACCGTACTCGGTCGCTCGCGGGGACGGCAGGGTGCCTCGTTTCCGGTCCTGACGCCGAATCTCAGGGGTTTCGATGCGGCGGTGGAAGCAGGCGCACGGGACGTCGCCATCTTTGCGGCAGCCTCGGAATCCTTCTCGCAGAAGAACATCAACTGCAGCGTCAGCGAGAGCCTGAAGCGTTTCGCTGCCGTCGTCGATTCCGCCAGCGCGCTCGAAATTCCGGTACGTGGCTACGTTTCCTGCGCCATCTCCTGTCCGTACGAAGGCCGCATCGCGCCGCAGAAGGTGGCGGATGTGGCGCTGCGGCTGTTCGAGATGGGTTGCCACGAGATCTCGCTTGGCGATACGATTGGCACAGGCACGCCGGCGACGATACAGCGGATGATCGAGGCCTGCGCTGCGGTGGTACCGCTGGACAGGCTGGCGGGTCATTACCACGATACCTTCGGGATGGCCGTTGCCAACATCTACGCCTCGCTCGAAATCGGCATGGCAGTGTTCGACAGCTCGATCAGCGGCCTGGGCGGCTGCCCGTACGCAACCGGTGCCAGCGGGAACGTGGCGACGGAAGACGTGCTTTTCCTACTGCAGGGGCTGGGAATCGACTCCGGAATCGACATGGCCGCGCTGCTGCGCGCCAGTGAGTACATCTCGCAGCACCTTGCTCGCCAACCCGCATCGAGGGTGGCACGCGCGCTTCTCGCCCGACGCGGCGGGAATGCATGAGCACCGTCCTGACGCAGCGTGGTGGCCGCTGATGCAGAGCGTCGTCTCGCCGTGCATCAATGTCTGCCGCATCGACGCTTGCAGCGGCTTCTGCCTGGGTTGCTTTCGCACGATCGACGAGATCAGCGTGTGGAGTCGTGCCTCGACGGCTGAGCGCTTGCGGATCCTCGTCGCCGTCGAGCGGCGGCGTGCCGAGCACGACCCGCAGGGTTGTGCCGCCGGTGGCGAGTTCCGTGGCGAGTGCGAGCGCTGATCATGGGCGAGGCGGCAGATGACTACCTTTGCGTCGGCATCTGCATGCCGGATCCCGATTCCGGCTACTGTCTGGGTTGCGGCCGGCCGCCGCTGCCGGTGTCAACGGCCAGCGAAGGCATTGTCGTCGTCGAGGAGCGGCGCAGTCGACGGGTCCCGGACGAATCGCCCGACAGCGAATGCCCGGCCAAGCGCTGATGCTTCCCGGCAGCCTGCTGGTCATCGAACGTGGCTGGCTGTCGTCGAACAGCATTCTCTTCCACGAGGGTGAGGAAGCGACCCTGATCGACAGCGGCTACGTTGCGCATGCGGCGCAGACAGTTGCTCTCGTCGACAACGCCCTCGCCGGCCGCCGCCTCGGACGCCTGCTCAACACGCACTCGCACTCCGATCACATCGGTGGCAACGCGGCGCTTGTTGACGCCTTCGGGTGCCTGGTGATCGTCCCTGCGGGAATCGATGCGACGATCGCCGAATGGGACGAGCAAGCCCTCCTTCTGTCGCCACTCGGCCAGTCGGCAGCGAGGTTTCGCCATGATGCGACGATCGCCGCCGGTGAGGAGGTCGAGCTTGGCGGCCTGTGCTGGCGGGCGGTCGCCGTTCCTGGTCACGACATGGACGCGCTCGCCTTCCACAACTCCGAGCAACGCCTGCTGATCTCCGGCGACGCGCTGTGGCGCAACGGCTTCGGTGTCGTCTTCTCCGAACTGCTGCGGCACCCCGAAGGCGCCGGCGGGCTGCGGGCTGCTCGCGAGACCCTTGACACACTCGCCCGCCTGCCGATCGATGTCGTGATACCGGGTCATGGCGCGCCTTTCGTCGAGGTTGGCGAAGCGTTCGAGCGCGCCTACCAGCGGCTGGCGGCCTTCGAAGCCGACGTCGAACTCCTGGCGCGGCACGCGCTCAAGGTAATGCTCGCATTCGCGTTGCTGGAAAGGCGGCAGCTGGCGCGTGCCGAACTACCTGCCTTCCTTGCCCGCTTGACCTTCTGCCAGAGCGTGAACGCGCGCTACCTGCAGCACAGCAATGAACGCCTGGCGCACTGGCTGGTCAGGGATCTCGTACGTTCCGGCGCGCTACGGGAAAGCGACGGGATGCTCATCGCCGTCTGAGTTTCGGAATCGAAGCGGACACAGCGGTGTGCCTCGCTTGCCGCTACCGCTTGCCGTTCTGCGTTGGGCGGCGCACGGCGACTTGCTCCGAGAGTGTCAGCGACTGGGCGCCTGTGCGAGTTTCTCCTCGATCCTTGCCAGCGGTACCGCGCCCGGGATGCGCTCGCCGTCGGCAAAGAAGATCGTCGGCGTCCCATTGATTGCCAGTTTGCGGCCCAGTTCAATGGTCTTCTTGACCGCCGTCGTATCGCAGTCACCCTTGCCGCCAGGCGCCTTGCCGTCGACCATCCAGTCATTCCACGCTTTCGCCCTGTCCGCTGCACACCATATCCGGTTTGACTTGTCGAGTGAGTCCGGCGAGAGAATCGGGTAGAGAAAGGTGTAGATGGTGACGTTGTCCAGTTTCGCCAGATCCTTGGCCAGCTTCTTGCAGTAGCCGCAATTGGGGTCTTCGAAGGTGGCAAAGACGCGCTTGCCGTCGCCGCGCACCTGCTTCACGGCAAGCGCCAGTGGCAATTCCGAGAACTTGATCGCGCTGAGCTTCTGCAGGCGCTCCTCGGTCACATTCTTCATGCTCTTGCCGTCGATCAGTGCGCCGCCGGCAACGATCACCGACACCTTGTCGTCGGTGTAGAAGATCTGTCCGTCGGCATAGGCTTCGTAGAGGCCGAGGTAGGGAGTCCTGGTCAGGCTGGTCAGGGGACGCCCGAGCTTGCTTTCGAGCGACTTCCGGACAGCGGCCTCGTCGGCCACTGCGGGCAGGCTGATGGTCGTGGCGAGCAGGAGTGGCACGAGTCTCATGGTGATCAATGGTCTGTCTCCAGGTGATGGTCAGTCGTTCAAAGGGCGCCGATGGCGTAGCGTACGAGCAGGTTCTTTAGGACCGGCAAGGCGTTGGTCAGGTTCATTCCCGTGTTGCGCAACGTCCCGATCCCCGGCAGTTCGCTGCGGAAAAGGTGGTGCAGGGCATGCGTCGCCGTTTGCATCAGCAAGGTTTCCTCCCGCCGCAGCCGCTGATAGCGACGCAGGAAGCGCAGGTGGCCTACATCCTGCCACTCCGGTACGGTGGCCAGCACGCTGGCCAGGGCCCGTGCGTCCTGAAAGCCGAGGTTGATGCCGTGGCCGGACAACGGATGAATCCCGTGAGCGGCGTCGCCAACGAGAGCGACGCGTGCTGCGGCGATCTGCGGAACCTGCAGCAGGCGCAAGGGAAAGGCCGCCGCCGCTGTCAGCAGCTGCAAGCCGCCGAGCGCGCAGTCACCGGCTGCGGCAACGCGGGCGGCCAGCGCCTCCTGCGGCAGATCGAGCAGCTGGCGCGCGTGTTCTTCCGGCGCAGACCAGACGATCGAGATGCGATCTCCAGCCAGCGGCAGCCAGGCAAGGATCCCGTCGTGCCGGAACCACTGCCGCGCCACGCCGCGGTGCGGGATCTGGCAGTCGAAATTGGCTACCAGACCCAACTCGCCGTAAGGCGTATCGATGGCCCGCAAACCGAGCTTCTCGCGCACCCACGAGTCGCGTCCGTCGGCGGCGACGAGCAGCCGGGCGGTGATGCGGTGCTCGTCGCCAATGGTGAGGGAGGCGGCTCGGTCATCGATCGCGATCGCAGTCGGCTCCGCCGGGCACAACAGGCTCAGGTTGCCCTGCCGCTTGGCATTTTCCCAGAGCTCGCAGGCCATCAACGAGGACTCGACGATCCAGCCAAGCTCGTCGACACCGGTTTCGTAAGCCGAAAACTCCAGTCGCGCCCCTCGGTCGCCATGAATCCGCATCGCGGAAATCGCCGTCAGGCGGTCACCGGGCAGGTGTTTCCAGATGCCGATCTCCTGCAGGAAGCGGCTGTTTGCTGGCGAGATCGCGTAGACGCGTGCGTCCCAACCCTGGGCCGGTCGTGGCGGACGCTGCTCGACCAGGGCCAGCCGCAGGCGGCTCTCGCGCAGCGCACAGGCGAGAGAAAGGCCTGCCAGGCCACCACCTACGATGAGGACGTCGAAGTCACTGACTGACATGGATTCGATCCGGAAAGCACGACCGCCTGGACGACGCTGCTGCGTCCTCGCGAAACGCAGCGACCGGCCAGGATGATGGAGAATATGATGATGACACTCGCAGCCAGGCTGTCCGTTCCCGCCTACCTTCCGGCAATCGTCCGCGCCGAGTTCGACTCGGCGCTCGATGCCCTGCTGGCGTTGACCGTGCCGCGAGACGAAGCCATGGATCTGCTCGTCGCCTCGTGGCTGTCAGGCGAGCCGGATTGTCTGCTGACTACCATCGACGGCGGCCGCGCCGTCGTCGTGCTGCGCTCCGCGAGCGGCCGCTGGGCGGCATGCAACGCCTTTCTCAACCATTCCTGCGACAGCCAGGCAGACGCCGAGCGTCGCCTGCGTCGCTTGCTGCGAGGCCATCAGCGTGGCCACGTCGCCTGCCTGCCCGCCACTGTGGTCAGGCTCGCCAGCGCGAAGACGACCGCCGCCGGCTGAGCGACGCGGCGGGCACCCGCCACTCGCAAGCGCAGCGCTCAAGCACAACAGGCGGTCGTACACTCGACACCCGGTCGCGCGGCCGGCACGGACGACGGCGACGCTCGCCTGTCAGAAGGAACTAGCTCGGGCTTCCCTTCAGGCACTCGCTCATGAACTTCTTGCGTTCGTCGCCCTTTAGTTGCTTGCTGCCGGCTTCGGCGTTGCAGCTCTTCATCTTGTCCTGTTGCGTTGCCGGTGCAGGCTTGGCACCCAGACAGGTACTCATGAAGCTCTTCCGCTCGTCACCCTTGAGGCCCTTCTGACCAGCCTCGGCATTGCACGCTTTCATTTTCTCCTGCTGCGCCTTCTGTGCGGGCGAGGCTTCCTTCTTCTCTTCGACGGCGACCGCGCTGCCGGCGGCTATGGCGAGTGCAACAAGGGCGAAGACGGCTTTCACGGCATTTCTCCTCGTAGTGATCGGGAGTTCCGATTAGGCCATCGCTAGAGTTCGCCGTCAAGCAGCGCCTGCTGCTGCCGGTTGATGAAATCACTCATGCTGTCGATGCCGCGCAGCTGCAGAATGCTGTTGCGCACGGCAGCCTCGAGCAGGACGGCGATGTTCCGTCCGGCGGCAACCGGAATCACGACCTTGCGTATGGCGACACCGAGGATGTCCTGCGTCTGCGCGTCGAGCGGCAGGCGCGGCCCGTCCGAACGGCTGGTCGGCCTCTGCAGGTGAACGATCAGCTTGAGTTTCATTCGGCGTCGTGAGGCGGTCTCGCCGAAAATGGTGCGAATGTTGAGCAGCCCGAGACCGCGAACTTCGAGATAGTCACGCAACATGCTCGGGCATCGCCCTTCGATCGTCGTCGGGGCGATGCATGCGAGTTCGACGACGTCGTCGGCAACCAGACCGTGGCCGCGTGTGATCAGTTCGAGCGCAAGCTCGCTCTTGCCGACGCCTGAGTCACCGGTGATCAGCACACCCATGCCGAACACGTCCATCAGGACGCCATGCACCGAAGTCGACCCCGCCAACCGGCGCGAAAGATAGATGCGCAACAGGTCGATCACCGCCGAACAGGGCTTCGGACTGACGAACAAGGGCGTCGAAGTCGACTGGCAGGCATCATGGATCGCGGGCAGCACCTCGACATCGTCGGCGACGATCAGCGCCGGTGGCCGCGCAGCCATCAATTCCCGCACCTGGTTGCGCAGACGGTCGGCACTGACGCGATTGCCCCATGCGTTCTCGGCACGGCCGATGACCTGCAGGCGTTCCGGGTGGATCAGGTTCAGGTGGCCAACGACCTCGGCGCCAAAATAGCCTTGATCCCTGAGTTCGATCTGTCGGTCCACCCCGACGGCCACTACCCAGGTCAGTCTCAGTTTCTCGCGATGATCCTCATACAGCTGGATCACGCTGAACTGACGCTGGGCGGTCATGGCCCGGCAGCGAAAATCTGTCGGATGGTCTGGGCGTCGGGAGCCTTGCTCAGCGCCTCGCGACAGCTGCGATCCGAGAAATGCTGCGCCAACTCGGACAGTATCTGCAAGTGCTGCTCGGTGGCCACCTCGGGAACCAGCAGGATGAACAGCAGCGCCACCGGTTTGCCATCGGGTGAGTCGAAGGGGACCGGAGCAGCCAGCCGAAGGAAGGCACCCGTGGCATCCCTCAGACCCTTGATTCGCCCGTGCGGGATGGCAACACCCTGACCAAGCCCGGTCGATCCGAGCTTCTCGCGTGCGAAGAGGCTGTCGAATACGGTGCTGCGGGCAATGCCGAGATAGTTCTCGAACAGCAGCCCGACGTGTTCGAAAACGCGCTTCTTGCTGCTGACGTCGAGATCGAGAATGATGTTCTCGAGGGGAAGTAGCTGGGTGATATGGCTCATGCGACAAGACCTGAAAGAAGAACGGGAGCCAACGCGAAGGGATACAGCCGGACGGTCCGCTTGGCGATCGTCCGGCTGGCCGGGCGTTGAAGGTTACTCGGCGGCAATGTGATCGGTGATCTTGTTGCCGCGATGGTGGTCCTGCAGTTTCTGCTTGTACTTCTGCACCTGACGGTCGAGCTTGTCCACCAGACCATCGACCGCGGCGTAGAGGTCTTCGTCGACCGATTCGACATAGACATCCTTGCCTGCCAGGTGAACAGTCACCTCTGCCTTCTGCTTCAGCTTGTCCACCGACAGAATCACGCTGACGTCGATCACGTTGTCGAAGTGGCGGGTGATTCGTTCGAGCTTGCCGGTGACGTAGTCGTGCAGCGCCGGGGTGACCTCGAGGTGGTGTCCACTGACTTGCAGGTTCATGGTGTGGCTCCTTCTTCTAGATTGACTTGCGTAGACTGACCGGCGGGATATTGAGCGACTCACGGTATTTTGCGATTGTTCGCCGTGCGACAACAATCCCCTGCTGGCCAAGAACCTCGGATATCTGGCCATCCGAGAGAGGCTTCGTTGGTTCCTCCGTGGCAATCATCTGCTTGATGAGGGCACGGATCGCCGTTGCCGAGCAGGCTCCGCCGGTTTCGGTGCCGACGTGACTGCCAAAGAAGTACTTCAACTCAAAAATTCCGCGTGGCGTTGCCATGTACTTCTGCGTGGTCACGCGCGAAATCGTCGACTCATGCAATCCCACCGTTTCGGCGATCTCGCGCAGGACCAGCGGCCGCATGGCGACTTCGCCGTGTTCGAGGAACTGGCGCTGTCTTTCGACGATAGCCTGCGCCACTCGCAGGATCGTGTCAAACCTTTGCTGGACGTTCCTGATCAGCCAGCGTGCTTCCTGCAACTGGACGGACAGGCCAGAACCCCGCTGGCGGGAAAGAATCTGGGCGTACAGGCTGTTGATCCGCAGCCGCGGAAAGGCCTCGGCATTGATGCTTGCCGACCACTGGCCCCTGAGCTTGCGCACGACCACATCGGGTACGATGTAACGGGTCTCCGTGCTGGCATAGGCAGCGCCGGGGCGCGGGTTGAGGCTGCAGATCAGCAGGTGGGCCGCACGCAGTGCCTCGTCATCGGCGCCAGTCTGTTTCTTCAGCCGTGCGAAGTCGTGGCTGGCCAGCAGGTCGAGGTGCTGCAGGACGATCTCCTGCGCCAGGCTGTTGATCATTGTCGGCGGCGTGGCAGCCAGTTGCAGAGTCAGGCACTCCTGGGCGCTGCGTGCGCCAACGCCGGTCGGGTCGAGGTTCTGCAGGTACCGCAGCGCGATCTGCAGCTCTTCAAGCCCGACGTCGAGATCCTCAGGCATGGCCAGCGCGATTTCTTCGAGTGGCTGCGACAGATAGCCATCGTCGTCGAGGATGTCGATCAGATAGCTGACCAGAATGCGGTCCCTTGCGGAGATGGATGTCAGAGCAAGTTGCCACAGGAGATGGTCGCGCAGCGAGACCGCAGCGGCCTGCACGTCCTGATAATCCGTGTCATCGTCCTCGTCGCCATCAAAGGAACCGGCGGCGCCGGTGCTGCCGAAGTGGTCGTCCGCCCAGCCGTCCTCATCGCTGGTGCTCGGGGCAGGCGATGGTTCTGCGCCCGCTTGGCCGTCCTGGAACTCGGCGTCGGCGTGGTCAGCCGGTAGCGCTGCCGGCTGCGGATAATCCTCTGCCCGCTCGAGCAGCGGGTTTTCCTGCAGGAACTTCTCCAGCTCATGTTCCAGCTCGACCGTCGATAACTGCAGCAGCCGTATCGACTGTTGCAGCTGGGGGGTCAGCGCAAGATGCTGCGTGAGCTTGAGCGTGAGGGATGGTTTCATGTGCGGAACCGGGTGGGCCACCGTGTCGCCATGGCAGACTGCCCGTCTGGTTCTCGAATCATCGCCGAAGGGCTGTCGCGATTACAGGCGGAAGTTCTCGCCCAGATACACCTTGCGGACGCTTTCATTATAAATGATTTCGTCCGGACGGCCGGCGGCGAGGACACGCCCCTCGTTGATGATGTAGGCGTGGTCGCAGATCCCCAGCGTCTCGCGAACGTTGTGATCGGTGATCAGAACGCCGATCCCCCGTTCCTTCAGGAAGCGGATGATGCGCTGAATGTCCAGGACGGCTATCGGGTCGACGCCGGCGAATGGTTCGTCGAGGAGGATGAAGCGCGGCTCGGTGGCCAGTGCGCGGGCGATTTCGACCCGCCGTCGCTCGCCGCCGGAGAGCGACGTCGCCGGGTTCGCACGCAGATGACTGATGTGCAGTTCTTCGAGCAGGAGTTCGCTACGCTCCTCGACCTGCATGGGCGACCACTGCTGCAGTTCGAGGACGGCCCGGATGTTCTCGCTCACCGTCAGCTTGCGGAAGACGGAAGCTTCCTGTGGCAGGTACGACACGCCGAGTCTGGCTCGCTTGTGGATCGGCAGGTGGGTCAGTTCGACCTCATCGAGACGGACCGAGCCGCCATCGCAGGCAACGAGACCAACCACCATGTAGAAGCAGGTGGTCTTCCCCGCGCCATTCGGGCCGAGAAGACCGACAACCTCGCCGCTGGCGACCTCGAACGAAACGTCATGGACGACCGTGCGCGCCTTGTAGCGCTTGTTCAGCATGTGTGCGAACAGGGTGCTCTGCATTCTGGAAGTGTTCACTCGTCGTCAGGAGCGGCACGCAGGACGCGCCGAATGGTTTCGGCAGAGAATCCCCGGCTGGCCAGGAAGCGCATCTGCCGCGCCCGCTCGGTGTCTCCGGCGGCCGTCGGCTGCTGCCCGAAGCGCCGCAGCCAGACACGCCGGGCTCGTGACAGCTCTTCTTCCGCAACGGTCAGCGCCGCACTGACCAGCTCATCGGCAACGCCCTTCGCCCGCAGTTCATGCGCCAGACGGGCATCGCCGAAACGTGCGGCGCGCGCCCTGATGCGGCTGCTGGCGTAACGGTGGTCGGACAGCAGGTTGCTGCTGCTCAGGTCATCGAGTACTGCAGACAGCGCCTGCGGATCCTCTGCCTGGGCAGCCAGCTTGACCAGCAACTCGTGGCGAGTATGTTCGCGCCGCGCCAGCAGGCGCAGGGCCCGGTCGCGCAACGCGTCCGGCATCAACCGGCCCTCAGGCGGTCGCGACACCGGTTCCCGGCAACGGAACCTTCACCGCAGCGCGGATCCGGTTCTCGATCTCCAGCGCCACATCCGGCTTGCCCTTCAGGTACTCGCGTGCGTTGTCCTTGCCCTGGCCGATCTTCTCGCCGTTGTACGAATACCAGGAGCCGGACTTGTCGACCAGCTTGTGCAGTACTCCGAGTTCGATGATCTCGCCTTCGCGCGAAGTACCCTCGCCATAGAGGATATCGAAGATGGCTTCGCGGAACGGTGGGGCGACCTTGTTCTTGACCACCTTGACCCGCGTCTCGTTGCCGATCACCTCGTCCCCTTTCTTGATGCTGCCGATGCGCCGGATGTCGAGGCGGACCGAAGCGTAGAACTTGAGTGCGTTGCCACCGGTGGTCGTCTCCGGGCTGCCGAACATGACCCCGATCTTCATTCGGATCTGGTTGATGAAGATCACCAGCGTGTTGGTGCGGTTGATGTTGGCCGTCAACTTGCGCAGCGCCTGGCTCATCAGCCGTGCCTGCAGGCCGGGGAGCGAGTCGCCCATGTCGCCCTCGATCTCAGCCTTGGGGACCAGAGCAGCGACCGAATCGATCACCACGACGTCCACGCTCGCCGATCGCACCAGCATGTCGGCAATCTCGAGTGCCTGTTCGCCGGTGTCGGGTTGTGATATCAGCAGTTCGTCGAGCTTGACGCCCAGCTTCTGCGCATAGCCAGGATCAAGTGCGTGTTCGGCATCGATGAAGGCCGCCGTGCCGCCGATCTTCTGCATTTCCGCGATCACCTGCAGCGTCAGGGTCGTCTTGCCCGATGATTCCGGACCATAGATCTCGACCACGCGGCCACGCGGCAGGCCGCCGATCCCGAGGGCGATGTCCAATCCCAGGGAGCCGGTCGAGACGACGGGGATGTCATTGACCACACTCCCTTCACCCATGCGCATGATCGAACCCTTGCCAAACTGCTTCTCGATCTGCGCCAGCGCCACAGCCAGAGCCTTCGACCTGTTGTCGTCCATTGTCGCCTGTCCTTGTTCTTGCTTGATAGGAATTATCCCACGTTCGACGGTGCTGCAGAGGCGCCGCCGATATCTTCACTATACTGTATTCAAATACAGTATGGAAGTTGGTCGGCCGGGTTGCCGTCGGTGGCGGCGCATGCGTCCGGCTGGTCAACGCGCCGGCCGTGGACGCTCCTGCTGGATGTCCGTCAGAATCAGCAGCTCGCGTACGGCGGCGAGTTCAAAGCCCCTGCGTTCGCCCTTCCGGTTGTCGCGCAGGAGCTTGTCCAGATAGGCCGGGCAGCCCGGCGTGTCCCAGAGACGAAGCAGTTCGCGCCTGATGTGCGTCATGCTGTCTATGGTCGGCAGGCGTGTCAGGATTTGCTCGATCGGCATCCGTGCCAACTCACGGGCTGTCACGATCGGCGCGCTGAGTTGTCCGGCTGCCTGCCAGGCTGGTGTGGCGACGTTGAAAAGGCTCGTCAGCTTCAGGGCCAGCGACTCGAACGCCGCTTGCTCGTTGCCCTGGCGATAGACCTCGAGCAGTTTCAGCCACGGCGTCACGGCTGCCATCGGCTGCTGTGCGATGAATTCCTCGAGGGCGTGCTGAGCGCCCCTGGTGCGGCCGAAGGAGAGCATGATCTCGGCGAGTTCGAGGACGGCCGTCACTTCTTCGTCGCTCTCGCGCAGCGGCGAGGAAGTCGTCTCCTGGCCGTCGCCGTCGGCCCGCAGGCTATCGGCGGGGGTGGCCGTTGCGCCACCCCGTTGCCGTTCGCCGCCATCATCGGCGATCTGCAGTTCCCAGCGCGACACGTCTGCCGACGTGTCCGGCGGTTGCTCGGCGTTTGCCGACGCTGCGGTCGCTCGTGGCGCCAGCGAATGCCGGCGCAGGAACCAGGCGAGAGCGGCGATCAACCCCAGAAGCAGGCTTCCCTCGAACCACCAGTCGGTTTCGCGCGCGGCCGCAGCGGGCGGGCCGGGAGATCCGGCCGGCGACGCTTCCCGCGTCGCACGCGATGGCCTGTCACTGTTGGCCGCGCTCGTCGGTGCCGCTGCGACGGGAACTGGCGACGGCAGCGGCTGCGTCGCACTCTTCCTGTGCAGGGCCTCCAGGGTGCTTTCGAGCTGCCTTATCTGTTGCGCGATCGCCAACTGCTGGGCGGCCTGCGTATGCAGGGCAGACAGCAGCTGGTACTCGATGCGCAGCATGGCACGCTGGCTTTCGTTGCTCCTCCCGAGCAGTTCGGTCGACAGGCGGGTACTCAGCCGTAACGGATGCTCTTCGCCCGGAAGGGCTTTCACGACATCGTCCTCGCCCGAAAGCAGGAGGCGGTCACCGGCCCTGCCGGCGGCGGTCGTGCGGCGCGAAGGCTCGCGCGGCGGCGCTGGTGCCCGCGCAGACCCCGCTTCAGCCGCTCCGGCCAGGCGGCCGGGCGAGCCCTCGGCGGCGGCAGGTGTCGCCAGCGGCGCCGCTGCCAGGGACGACGCCGGCAACTGCCGATCGCGGGTCGGTGGCCGCGCGAGGGTCGCCGGCTGCACGCGGCGATTCGCAGGGTCGATCAGCAGTACGTAGTTGCGACCAGTCTCGGCACCACAACCAACCCGCACGTTGACCTGCAACAGAGGTTCAGTGATCGTCTGCTCGGAAGAGATCCGCAGGTGCCGGCGGCCAGCGCTCTCCTCGACCGTCAGGCGGGCATGGCGCAGGGTCGGCAGATCGCCGTCGCCCGTCGGTGACAGGCGGAAGCACTCCGCCTGCATCCTTTTCCCATCGCTGCCAGCGTCCGCCATCTCGACCACCGCCTCGAAGCGCGAGCCGAGCGTCGAGAGCACGGTCATCTTGCCCAGAGTGGCACCCTGCACGGTGCCTGCAGACCAGACGAGCAGCGACGGAAGGATGGCCGCCATCGCGACCGCACGAAAATGGGCGATTCCGGGGAGCATCGGGGACCCGTCGAGCTCGTTCAACCGCCTCATTTTATTACATGGCCAAGGGCTGTGCCGAGAAACTGTCGCTTCCGGAACGACGAATGGGCGGAGCGTCGCCGCGGCGCTGGGTAAGGCGCGGCGACCGCGACCAGATTCGTTTCCCGATCGATCCGTCCGCCTGCCGGTCCACCGATCTGTCACCCATGAAACCGCGCGCTTCCTCGTACTCTGGCATGTGGCGCATCCTGGCATCCCTGCGACCGTCGTTTCATGATCTCTCAGGCGCAGCGGTGGCCAACCCGCGGCAGGAGTCCGCGCAGGGCGTATTCGACCGACCGCGCACGAACTGCCCGGCGATTGCCCGGAAAATGGCGGGTAACGGTGGCTACCTGTCCGTCGGCAGCCCGAGCCCAGGCGAAGCAGACGGTACCGACCGGCTTCGCCGCCGTTCCGCCGGCGGGTCCCGCTATGCCGGTGATCGCGACTGCCCAGTCTGCCGGGCTGCGCGCCAGTGCACCGAGTGCCATGGCGGCGGCGGTTGCCTCGCTGACCGCACCGTGGCTGGCGAGCGTGCTGGCGCTGACACCGAGCAACTCGGTTTTCGCCTCGTTCGAGTAACTGATGAAACCGCGGTCGAACCAGCGCGAGCTGCCAGAGACCGCTGTGATGCACTGGCTGAGCCAGCCGCCGGTGCACGATTCAGCTGTCGTCAGGCGCTCGCCAGCCTGCAGCAGCAGGCCTCCGACCTCGTCCGCCAGCCTTTCCAGTGCCACTTGGTCGGGCTCGTTCATGGCAGCGCGAAGCGCAGGATCGCCAGGACCAGAAGCGTGTAGCCCGCGGCCACCAGGTCGTCACACATCACACCGAAGCCGTTCTTGACGCGCTCGTCAAAATAGCGCGCCGGTTGTGGTTTGACGATGTCGAAGAAGCGGAAGAGGCAGAAGGCGGCTGTCTGCCACAGCCAGTGTCCGGGGCAGAACAGCAGCACCAGCCAGAAGGGGACGATCTCGTCCCAGACGATACTGCCGTGGTCGACAGCGCCGAGATCGACGCCCGTCCGGTGCACGGCCAGCGCGCCAGCGAGGAAAGCGAAGGCCAGGAAGAACAGCATCTGCTGTTCGTTCATCGACTGGCCGAGGAGCGGGTAGGAAAGCCAAGCGAACAATGTGCCGACGGTTCCCGGCGCGCGCGGCGACAGGCCACTGCCGAAGCCGCAGGCCACCAGATGCGCAGGATGCGCGAACAGGAAGCGGATCGAGGGCCGGCTAGGCAAAGTGATCGAATCCCCTGTCGCCGAAGTCCAGCGCCCGTCCGCTTTCGTCTACCACCCTGACCTCGCCGACCGGCGCGGGCAGAACGCGACCACAGCGACACAGTGGCAACTCCAGTTCGCCAGCCAGCGCAACGAGGTCGTGGCGCCTGCTCTCCGCAGCCGTGAACAGCAGTTCGTAGTCGTCACCACCCGCCAGTTGGCAGCGGCGGGCCAGGAGCGGCTCGACGCCGGTCGGCAACGGCGGCAGGAGATCCAGAGAGATCTCGGCACCCGCTTGCGATTGCTCGACGACATGGCCCAGGTCGGCGAGCAGGCCGTCCGAGACGTCGATCGCCGCGTGGGCCAGATCGCGCAGGCGAAGGCCGAGCTCGACACGCGGCAGCGGCCGTTGCAATGCCGCAAGGCAGGTGCCGCGCAGGGTCTCGCCGAGGTGGACCCGTCCCTGCAGGTGAGCGAGGCCGAGTGCCGCCAGACCCGTCGGACCCGAGAGCCAGATATCGTCGCCCGGCAAGGCGCCGTCACGCCGCAGCGCAGTGGCCGACGGCAGTTCGCCAATTGCCGTCAGACACAGGTTGCGTGGACCTCGTGTCAAGTCGCCGCCGACCACATCGACGGCATGGCGGCTGGCGCAGGCGAACAGTCCCGCGGCGAACTGCGCGATCCATGACTCGTCAGGCGCAGGGAGACTGCCGGCGAGGAGAACCCAGCGCGGACGTGCGCCCATGGCCGCCAGATCCGACAGGCTGACCGCCAGCGTCTTCCAGCCGAGCGCGCAGGGGTCGGTGTCCGGCAGGAAATGCGTCCCTTCGACCAGCATGTCGGTAGTCACGGCCAGAACGGTGCCCGCGGCCGGCGCGAGCAGTGCGCAATCGTCACCGGGTCCGAGCAATGCCGCTGGCGTCGGCCGCGTGAAATGGCGCCGGATGAGTTCGAACTCGTTCGCCATCCTGATCCCGGGTCGCGCCTATCGCGTGCCACCGGCGCGGCGACTCATCGGCGCCCGCTCGCCGATGACCGGCCGGCGGCAACCTCGGCCGGGCGCAGGCGGATGGCCAGCTTGTCGAGCACGCCGTTGACGTACTTGTGACCGTCGGTGCCGCCAAAGCTCTTCGCCAGCTCGATCGATTCGTTGATCACGACGCGGTATGGTGTCTGCGGATGGTTCTTCAGCTCGAAGGCTCCGGCAAGAAGCACGCAGCCCTCGACCGGCGACAGCTCGCCGAAGGGGCGGTCGAGACAGGCCTGCAGCTGTTCCTGCAGCGCTTCGCGCTGCGTGAGGACGCCGCGCAGCAGACCGGCGAAGAACTCGCCGTCGGCCTTGTCGAAGCCTTGGCTGTCACGCAGGCTGGCTTCGATTGCCGCTTCGTCACTGCCGCCGACCTGCCACTGATAGAGTCCTTGGAGAACGAACTCGCGCGCACGCCGCCTTGGGGTGGGCGGCCTGGTCTTGCGACCTGTCGCCGGCGATGGTGTTGCCGTCATCGCGTGTCCTCCCGGACCAGGCGCAGCAGATTTGCCATTTCGATGGCCGCCCGGGCGCAGTCGATGCCCTTCTGGTGCATTCGGGCGAGCGCCTGATCGTCATCCTCGCAGGTCAGGACCCCGTTTGCGACCGGTACCTCGTTGGCCAGTTGAAGCTCCATCAGTGCTCGACAGGAGTCATTGGCGACGATCTCGAAGTGGTAGGTTTCCCCACGGATCACCGCGCCCAGCGCGATCAGGGCATCGTAGCGAGCGGTTCGCGCCATCGTCTGCAAGGCGAGCGGGATCTCCAGCGCTCCGGGAACGGACGCGACCGTGATCGCGCCCTCGGCAACGCCGAGACGCGTCAGTTCGCTGGTACAGGCGCTGAGCAGCCCTTCGCCAATGTCCTGGTTGAAGCGGCTCATCACCACGGCGACGGTGAGGCCGACACCGTCGAGTGCGGGCTCGTACTCGCGGATCTCGCGGCCGCTGGTCAGCGGACGAATGCTGGTCGGACGATTCGGGTTCGCCATCAGAGACTTTCGAGATCCTGTTGCGTGGCCACGTGTCCCGTGACTTCGAGGCCGAAACCCGTCATGCTGGGCATACGGCGCGGCCGCGAGAGCAGTTTCATCCTGCCCACTCCCAGGTCGCGCAGGATCTGTGCGCCTATGCCGTAGATCCGCGGATCCCAGCGTGTCGCGGGTTTGCGGGCGGAAGCCGGTTCGCGCAGGATCGATAGCAGATCCTGCCCGCTCTCGGGGCGATGCAGGAGGACGATGACACCTGCGTCGACGCGCGCCAGTGCTGCCTGCGCGACGCTCAGCGGAAAGCTGTGTCGGCCCCCCCCGGGGTCGAGGAAATCGACCACCGACAGCGGCTCATGCACCCGCACCAGGGTCTCCCTGTCCGGATGAATCTCACCCTTGGTCAGCACCAGGTGCACCTCGTCCGAAGTGCAGTCGGTATAGGCGTGCAGGGTGAACTCGCCATGCGCCGACTGCACGGTCTTCGACAGCGCCCGCTCGACCAGCGTCTCGTGCCGGCTGCGGTAGTGGATCAGGTCGGCGATGGTGCCGATCTTCAGGCCGTGCTCACGGGCAAAACCGACCAGGTCAGCGAACCTCGCCATGCTGCCGTCCTCCTTGAGGATCTCGCAGATCACTGCCGCCGGCTCGAGGCCGGCCAACTGCGCCAGATCGCAGCCCGCCTCGGTATGGCCGGCCCGCACCAGTACCCCGCCGGTCTTGGCCATGATGGGGAAAACGTGCCCGGGTTGGACGATATCCTCCGGACGCGCATTTCTCGCCACCGCCGCCTGGATGGTCAGCGCGCGGTCCTGCGCCGAGATGCCGGTGGTCACGCCGGTCGCCGCTTCGATCGAGACCGTGAAGGCCGTGCTGTAGGGACTCTTGTTCTCGCGCGTCATCTGCGTCAGCCCGAGCTGGCGGCAGCGTGCCTCGGTGAGCGTCAGGCAGATCAGTCCGCGGCCAAAGCGGGCCATGAAGTTGATCGCCTCCGGCGTGACGTGTTCCGCAGCCAGAATCAGATCACCTTCGTTCTCGCGATCTTCCTCGTCGACCAGAACAACCATGCGCCCGCCGCGCATTTCGACGATAACCTCCTCGATCGGCGATACATCCGCGGAACAGCCTTGTGGTGCCATCAGTACCTCCTTGACTTCGAATCGGCAGTATCGGTGCCCCGAGCACGTGCCGCCGGCGGCTTTCCGGCGACGCGACCATGTACGCAACGCGCCGCAAGCCTGGCCAATCATCTTCGAGGACGCGATTCTCTCAGTTTCCCGGGCCTACCGCCATGCTGCCGTCAGCCGGCGAGGGGCCGCTGGTCGCCGGCGAGAACGGACGCCCTTCTTCACGCCCACTGCGCAAGACGACGGTCATTCGTTTTATCATGCGGATAGTGTAGGCGGGCCGATCTGTCAGAGCCGGCGAGGGCGACTGCCGAAGGGTTCCGGTATCTGAAGCCGATGGTCGATGCGGAGGGGTATGCGATGTCAATGAACGGGACTTGGTTGCTGGTCTTGGGCGGCTTGGTCGTTGCTTTCGTCATCTGGCGGCTGGTGGTTGCCTTGCGCGCCGGGAGGAGGCCAGCGGCGACAGGCGAGGGAGCCGAACGACTTGCCGCAGAAGAAGAGGGCGCTCGCCGTGAAGCCGAGCGCCAGGCTGCCGACGAGGCCGCCCGCCGCGAAGCCGAGTGCCTTGCCGCCGAGGAGGCCGCCCGCCGTGAAGCCGAACGCCTCGCCGCCGAGGAGGCCGACAGCCGTGAAGCCGAACGCCTCGCCGCCGAGGAGGCCGCCCGCCGCGAAGCCGAGCGCCTTGCGGCCGAGGAAGCCGCCCGCCGTGAAGCCGAGCGCCTTGCGGCCGAGGAAGCCGCCCGCCGTGAAGCCGAGCGACTCGCCGCCGAGGAAGCCGCCCGCCGCGAAGCCGAACGCGTCGCCGCCGAGGAGGCGGCCCGCCGCGAAGCCGAACGCCTCGCCGCCGAGGAGGCGGCCAGCCGTGAAGCCGAGCGCCTCGCCGCCGAGGAGGCCGCCCGCCGCGAAGCCGAACGCCTCGCCGCCGAGGAGGCCGCCCGCCGCGAAGCCGAGCGCCTTGCGGCCGAGGAAGCCGCCCGCCGTGAAGCCG
>NZ_JAMTDQ010000112.1:0-2906 GCF_023806635.1 Accumulibacter sp. | reverse complement strand
CCCGCCGCGAAGCCGAACGCGTCGCCGCCGAGGAGGCGGCCCGCCGCGAAGCCGAGCGCCTTGCGGCCGAGGAAGCCGCCCGCCGTGAAGCCGAGCGCCTTGCGGCCGAGGAAGCCGCCCGCCGCGAAGCCGAGCGCCTCGCCGCCGAGGAGGCGGCCCGCCGCGAAGCCGAGCGCCGCGCCGCCGAGGAAGCGGCCCGCCGTGAAGCGGACCGCCGGGCAGTGGAGGAGGCGCTTCGTCAGGAGGAGGAGGAACGACTGGCGGTCGAGGCGGCCATCGAGCGTGAGACAGCGCGCCAGGCGGCCGAGGAGGCAAGGCGGCTTGAGCTGGCGGCCGCTGCTGCGACCCTGGCCGCAGCGTCGAGGACGGCCGAACAGACGGTGGTCATGGTCGCCGACGATTCGAAGGTCGTACGCATCAAGACCGGCAGGCTGTTGACCGCGCACCGCTTCCAGGTGGTCATGGCCGAGGACGGTGAGGACGCCGCACGCCAGATCGCTGCCTCGATCCCGGATGTGCTGGTCACCGACGTCGACATGCCCGGATTGACGGGCCTGCAGCTTGCCCGGCAGGTGCGCGGCAATCCACGCACCGCCGAACTGCCGATCATCATCGTCACCTCGGACAGCGAGCAGTTGCAGGACGAAGCGGCGGCTGCCGGCGTCAATGTGGTTCTCGGCAAGCCTTACCCGGAGGCCCTGTTGATCCAGCACGTGCGGCAGCTTGCCAAAGTCAGTGTCGCGTCTTGAGCACCGGCACAGCTTTGCCCAGGAAGGGCGCCGCCGCCGGGTGAGCTGTGCGCCAGCGAAGGATGTGGCGAGTGCGTCGAGCGCACTGCCTGTTCGCGGTCAGCCCTCCGCGAGACGATACTCGGCTGAGCGCGCGTGCGCCGGCAGTCCTTCGCCATAAGCCAGCGTCGCCGCGATGCGCCCGAGCGTCCTTGCCCCGGCCGGAGAAATCCGGATCAGGCTGCTGCGTTTCTGGAAATCGTAGACGCCGAGCGGCGACGAGAAGCGGGCACTGCCGGAAGTCGGCAGGACATGGTTCGGGCCGGCGCAGTAGTCGCCAAGCGATTCGGACGCATGGCGACCGATGAAGATCGCGCCGGCATGGCGGATCCGCCCCACCCACTCGTCTGCATCGGCCAGCGACAGCTCCAGATGCTCCGGCGCGACGCGATTGGCGATTTCGCAGGCCTCGTCGAGATCGCGCACGAGAATCAGCGCGCCACGATTCTCCAGCGCCGCACGGATCACTTCCCGGCGCGGCATTGTCGGCAACAGCCGGTCGATCGCCGCCGCAACGCGATCGATGAACGTGGCGTCGGGGCAGACGAGGATGGACTGCGCGAGCTCGTCGTGCTCGGCCTGCGAGAAGAGGTCCATCGCGACCCAGTCAGGGTCGGTGTGGCCATCGCAGATGACGAGGATTTCCGATGGCCCGGCGACCATGTCGATGCCGACGATGCCGAACACCCGCCGCTTCGCCGCCGCGACATAGGCATTGCCCGGGCCGACGATCTTGTCGACCTGTGGCACGGTCTCGGTACCGTAGGCGAGAGCCGCCACCGCCTGCGCACCGCCGATGGTGAACACGCGATTGACGCCGGCAAGTGCGGCTGCCGCGAGGACGAGCGGGTTGTGCTCGCCCGCCGGCGTCGGCACGACCATGATCAGTTCGCCGACCCCGGCGACATGGGCCGGGATCGCGTTCATCAGGACTGAAGATGGGTAGGATGCCTTGCCACCGGGAACGTACAGGCCGACCCGGTCGAGCGGCGTCACCTTCTGCCCGAGCATGGTACCGCGCATTCCTTCGTCGGGGTCGTCGTACTGCCAGCCCTGCAACGGCTGCCGCTCGTGGTAACGGCGTACGCGCTCGGCTGCCGTGGTCAGCGCCGCCCGCTGCTCGGGCGGCAAGCCGGCGAGCGCCCGCTGCAGTTCGTCTTGCGACAGCTCCAGTTCGTCCATCGAGGCGACGCCCAGGCCATCGAAGCGCCGCGTGTACTCGACGACTGCCGCATCGCCGCGTGCCTTGACGTCGGCCAGGATGACGGCGACACATTCGTCGACCGCCTGATCCTGCGCCGCCTCGAAGGCGAGCAGGGCGTCGAGGCGGGCGCGAAAATCGCTGTCGCGGCTGGTCAAGCGCTTGATGGCGATCATTGCGGCACCACCCGGGCGATCGCTGCGAGAATCGGCGTCAGCGCCTCGCGCTTGAGCTTCAACGCCGCCTGGTTGACGATCAGCCGCGAGGAGATGTCCATGATGTGCTCGCAGGCGACCAGGTTGTTCGCTTTCAACGTGCTGCCGGTGGACACCAGGTCGACGATGGCGTCCGCAAGGCCGGCGAGTGGCGCGAGTTCCATCGATCCGTAGAGCTTGATCAGGTCGACGTGCACCCCCTTGGCGGCAAAATGCTCACGCGCGATGTTCAGGTACTTGCTCGCCACCTTCAGGCGCGCGCCCTGGCGGACCGCGCTCTGGTAGTCGAAACCCGCCGGTACGGCGACCATCATCCGGCAGCGGGCGATGCCGAGGTCGATCGGCTGATACAGGCCGTCACTGCCGTGTTCGAGCAGGACGTCCTTGCCTGCCACGCCGAGGTCCGCGGCACCGTACTGGACGTAGGTCGGAGTGTCGGTCGCACGAACGATCAGCACGCGGACATGCTCCCGGTTGGTCGGAAGAATCAGGCGGCGCGACGTTTCCGGGTTTTCGAGCGGCTCGATTCCGGCCGCAGCCAGGAGCGGCAGCGTCTCGTCAAAGATGCGGCCCTTCGAGAGGGCGATGGTGATGCCGTCCACTGCATTCTTCCTGCCGACAAAGCACGCATTCTAGCGCAACGGCTGCCAGCTGTTACGTCTTCCTCTCCCAGAGGGCTGAGGCGCTCGCTCATCCCGCGAA
>NZ_JAMTDQ010000111.1 GCF_023806635.1 Accumulibacter sp. | reverse complement strand
CAGCAATACCGGCACCACCCCGGGGCCAACGTACTGGCGTGCATGGGTCAGCAGCAAGGCATCCATGGTCGGCTTCCTCCTTTTTTCCGGGAGAGTATCGTCAGAGCAACGATGCGAACGCCTGGCGGGCGATCGCCGAAAAGGGCTGCGAGCGACGCGTCGTGTCGTTGACCTGGACGATCACGGTGCTGGCCGTTGCCGCACGCTGGCCGTTCTGGAACAACCCTTGTTCGAGGGTGATCGAACTGCGACCGATCCTGGCGGCACGCGTGCCGATATCGACACGACCGGGCCAGGTGATTTCGGCGTGCAGATCAAGGGTCAGGCGGGCTATCACGAACGAGCACTGCTCATCGGCCAATGGTCGGTCGGGGTTGTAGAGCAGTTCCACACGTCCGGTCTCGAGCATGCTGGCAAAGACGGCATTGTTGACATGACCCTGGCGGTCGGTGTCGGCGTAGCGCAGTTTCTCGTAGGTGCGCAGCGCGAAGTCATCGATGCGCGCCTCCGCGAGCGGTATCGTTTCAACATCCTGCATGATCGGCTTCCTCCGGATCGGTGTGCGGTTCAGTGCCGGGCACCGCCAGGCGCTCGACCGCCTGCCGGCAAACGGCGAGGATTCGTTCGGAGAGGTCCGGGTCGTCTACCGCACGGGCCAGCGCGATGCCGCCAACACACAGGGCCATGAACGCCATCGCGTCGTCGAGGCGTGCCGGATCGACCGGGCTGCCTTCGTCAGGAGCAAGGCAGATGGCGCGCAACGACTTGCGCAACTCTTCCTCATAGGTCTTCCTGAAGGCTGCATTGCTTCGGCCCGCATCCGACGCCAGTGCGGCCAACGCACAGCTGTCGGCCAGGTCGTCGCGATGCGCCATCGTCAGATAGCGCTTGCCCAACCGCACCAGCCGACTGCGCCACGACTCCCGACCGACCGTCGCAATCCAGCGCGGGCGGTTGTCGAGCAAGGCGAAGCGAAAGGCAGCCGCAGCCAGTTCCTCCTTGTTGCCGAAGTGCGCGTAGAACGCGCCGTGCGTGAGTCCCGCTTCCTGCATGACCGGGGCGATGGCGGCGCCAGCCAGCCCTTCGGCGCGCAGGCGGGCTGCGCCCGCCGTCAGGATGCGCTGCAGTGAAGCCTCCTTGAGTTCGGATCGAGTGACCATGGTTTCTCGCATGACGCATATCATACAAGCAGAATCTCACATGATACTCGTCATGTCAACCCGAGTGCAGCAAGGACAAGCGGGTTTCGTGCGCCGTCTCGGGCTGATTCCGTCTCCGCCGCTGCTTGCGCAGCGTCGCCGGACGTGGCGAGCCACGTGGCAACCTCGGGCGCATCGCGAAACCGCAAGTTCAGGCGGGCGACGCGCGTGCCGCGGCGAGGACGGCGAAACCCCTGTGGACCGTCTCCGTGATCAAGTCATCGCCCGCTTCTTCTTCGGCTTTCTCGCCGTGGATGACGGACTTTCAGTAGAAGCGATGTACGGTCAAGCCGAGAGCTTCGGCCGCAACGGCCTGGACCTTGTCAGCCGTGGCAAACGCGGCAGCGCCGATTGCGCGTGCGGCGGCGAGGTGCAGGGCATCGAGCGCACGCAGGGAGATTGCCGGGATGATGTCGATCAGGTCGCGCGCCGCGGCATAGTCTTTCAGGGCAACCGACTGAATCTGCCAGGCGCCGGCGCGCACATGCCCGTCAAATTCGGCCAGTGCGCACCGTTCGAGCGCGGCGTCGATCTGTCCGGCACGCCTGCGCCGTGCCAGCAGGCAGCGGAATTCGACCAGCGTCAGGGCCGCCGTTGCCGGTGCCCCCTGACGATCAGCCCAGTCGAGAACCTGCAGCGACCATGGCTCGCGGACATAGCATTTCGCCAGGGCGCTGGTATCGATATAGGCGCTCAACAGCGATCTTCCCGGTCTTCGGCAAGCAGAGCTTCGCTGGGTATCGTCTGCAACGGCTGGTTGGCCAGAAAGTCGCGCAGCGAACGCAGGCTTGGTTTGGTCGGGTGTATCGGCAGAATGCGCGCGACCGGTTCACCGCGCCGCGTGACGATCACCTCGTCGCCGTCGGCGAACAGTTGCTCGAGGTGGGAAAGCCCTTCGCGGGCCTCACGGATGGTGACTGTGCGCATCGCGAATCTCCTTGTGTCACAAGAGCATCAATTGTGTCACAACAGGTGCCATCCTGCCAGCCTGGAAGAATTGTCAAACAGGGCCGCACTATCCCGTTTCACCCGCCGAGCCGTCGCTGGCAGACAACCCGGTGACCGACCGGGACCCTTGCGAACGGTACACATCATCAGTTTCGTCGGCAATCCGGTTGACCTGACGGGCCGCCGGAGCCAGCGGCACGGCACGACGAGCTTGGCGAGCCGGAGACTCACCGGTCTGGGTGCGTTCCGGCGTCGGCAGGTCTGACACCGCGCACCCAGACGATGGCGGCCCTGCCGTCGTCCGTGCCGCTCCCGGAGAGCCCGTCAAAGCCTTGCTGGACGGCCCTGCGTCGACCGTCTTCAGGCACTCGCCAGCGGGGCAGCTCGCCGAAGATACTGAACCGGCTGGGAAGAACGCTGTCCACTACGCCCGGAGCACGAGGGGCAACGACATGGCACAAGTCGCCGCTGCGGCTTTCCGCTTGCCCCAGCCAAGCACTCGACCCGGGATCGCCGGCTTGCGGAGGGTTTAATGAAAAGCGACGCAAAGATCATCAAGCTGCTGAACGACCTCCTCGCCGGCGAATTGACCGCCGTCGACCAGTATCTCATCCACGGTGAAATGTATGCCGACATGGGCTTGCAGCGATTGGCCGACAAGGCGCTGCACGAGTCCGAGCACGAGCGCCAGCACGCGCAGGCGATCATGCAGCGGATCCTGTTTCTCGAAGGAACTCCGGACATGAGCCGGCGCAGTGCGCTGACGATCGGCAAGTCCGTCCCGGAAATGCTGCAGGCGGATCTGGACTACGAGTTCCATGTCGTCGGCGAACTGAGGAAGGCCATCACCATCTGCGAGGAAATGCAGGACTACGTGACGCGCGACCTGCTCGCCGTGCAGCTCGACGACACCGAAATGGACCACGCGTACTACCTCGAGAAGCAGTTGCGACTGATCGGACTGGTCGGCCTGCAGAACTATCAACAGAGCCAGATCGACCCTGGCAGGACGGCCTGACGAGGTGCCGCGATGAAAACGGACAAGAGAATCGTCGCTGCCCTGAACAAGGTGCTGAAGAACGAGCTGACGGCGATCAACCAGTATTTCCTGCACGCCCGGCTGTTCCGCCACTGGGGTTTCGACAGGCTCAACGACTACCGCTACCGGCAGTCGATCCGCGTCATGAAGGAAGCCGACCGGTTGATCGACCGCATCCTCTTCCTCGAGGGGCTGCCCAACCTGCAGAACGTGGGCAAGCTGCTGATCGGCGAGGACGCCGTCGAATGCCTGCAGGGCGACCTGCGGCATGAACGCGACGTGCACCGTCCGCTGCTCGTGGAAGGCATCGGCCTGTGCGAGGAACTGCAGGATTTCGTCAGCCGCGACCTGCTCGAGGAGCTTCTGGAGCACTGCGAGGAAGCCATCGACTGGCTAGAGACGCAGCACGCACTGATCGAGCGCGTCACCGTGCCGAACTACCTGCAGGCGAACATGGAGCCCGGCGGCGACTGAGCGGTTGTGGGGAAATCGTTGCCTGCAGCCCGAGAAGCAATGCGCGGGCGAGTGGCCTGCGCCGCCGATCGGCCGCACGGCGGAATGATCGGCAAAGCCTGGGCGCTCAGCCAGTGATCGCAATCGCGTCCGGCCTGCCGCCAGCCATGATTTTCCCGGAGGAAGAACGTGTACGTCTGCGTCTGCATGGCGGTCACCGAGCAACAGATACATGAAGCCGCCCGGCGCGGAGCCAGGACGTTGCATGACCTGCGACGCGATCTCGGCGTCGCGAGCGAGTGCGGCTCCTGCGCCACTTTCGCTCGCGAGTGTTTGAAGAAGGGCCGGGAACCGCGGCCGAGCCCCGCCCCGGCAAAGCGGCCGGCTTCCTGAGCGGGTGTGCGATGGGCCAAGCATCGGCCTGACGCCGACGCGAGTGCGGGCTTGCCGCGACGCCGGCAGGGGCATGACTTGCGGCACGGGCTGACCGGTGCTACGCTCCCCGCACTCCTTTCGGCGACCGCGACATGTGGAACCAGACCGAGAAGCCCGTTCCCATCGACCCGTCTCAGGTGGTCGTCGGCCTGTACGTCTGGCTCGACGTGTCCTGGAACGAGCATCCATTTCTCTGCAGCCGGTTCAAGGTCGGCAACGCCCAGCAGATCGCCGCGATTCAGGCCTGCCAGGTGGCCGGAAAGCTCTATTACTTCCCGGAGAGAAGCGCCGCCCTTCCCTTGCCGCTGAAGGCTTCCGCGGTCCCGACCGCGAAGCCGCAAGATCAGGAGATTGTCGCCGAAGGACGCGATTCGCAGGATGCCGCGGACTGTGCCGGGCGCGCCGACAATCCCTCAGGCGAGGCTGAGACCAGCGAAAGGTGTGCCGAAGTCGCACGCGAGAAGCAGTTGAAGGAAGAGCGCAGGCGCAGGCAGCAGGAGCTCACGGCCCGTGCCGAGCGGGCCTGGGAGTGCGCGGCCCGCGTGACGCGGGAAGCGATGACCCAGATGCCCCACTCGCCGAAGCAGGCGGGGGCGAAACTGCGTGGTCTGTCGGAGGACATCGCCAGCCGAATCGCCCAAGGCCAGGAAGTCGCGCTTCGCCTGATTGGCGACAAGGGAGACGAGGGACCCCAGTTCCATGCGCTCAACGTCATGACCCTGTCCGTTCTGCTGGGCAGGGCTGCGGGGCTCGACGAGGGCCAGCTCGCCGAATTGGCGCTGGGCACGCTGGCGCACGACATCGGCAAGGCGCAAATCCCGGCGCACGTCCTCAAGACCAGGAACCGCACCCGGTACGAGGAGGATCTGTATCGGCGGCATGGCGCCTATGGCGTCGAACTCGCCGAGGTATCCGGTGCATTCGGGCCGTCTGCCCTGGCAGTCATCGCCGACCATCATGAATGCCTGGACGGCAACGGCTGGCCGACCGGGAAGCGCAACCCTGGCCTGGCCGCCCGCATCGGGGCGCTCGTCAACCGCTATGACCGCCTGTGCGCTCCGGAGTCTCCGGATCGCGACGCCATGATGCCCACAGCGGCCCTGGCCCGCCTGTTCCGGGTCGAGTCGGCCAGGTTCGATCAGCGCCTGCTCAGCATGCTCATCAAGTTGCTCGGGGTGTACCCGCCGGGTACGATCGTCCGGCTGAGCGACGAATCACTCGGCCTGGTCGTCGCTCCGGGGAAGGACAGCCTGCGCCCGACCATCCTCGTCCACAACCCCGAATTCGACAAGCAGGATGCGCCAACGGTGGACCTCGCCGAGGTTGACGAGCTCAAGGTCGAGGAGGCGTTGCAGCCGGCAAGCGTCCCGCCGAGCATACTGCACTGGTTGAAACCACGCGAACGTCTCTCGTACTTCTTTACGAGCGAGACGAAGTGACCAGCACGGCTGGCGTGACCGGCACGTCGCCGATCACGACACCAGCCGCACGCCGTCCGTCAGGGCCCGCAGCGCTCGCGGCACCGGCGGCCCGCGTCGGCGCCCCTGGTCGTGAAAGCCATGACCGCTGCCCCTCGCCCTCGACCCTTCTCCGGCGTGCCAAAGAAGGGAGATTCGTGAGCGGCGGAAACGACTCACCAGCACGGCCGCCAGCGCCACGACACTAGCCGCAGCTGCCGACCGCACCACAGGCGGTGCAGAAATCGCAGCCGTCCTTGCGGATCATGGTCATGTTGCCGCACTCCCCGCACAGCTTGCCGGCGGTGGCCGGGGCCGCGCTGCCGCCGGCCGGAGTCTGCAGGATGCCCATCTGCTGCAGCGGCAGGCCGTGCTCGTCGAGGATGCCGAGCATCGCATAGCGGTGGATGATCAGCTGCGCGAGGTAGGCGACGGTGGACGGGTAGTTCGTCTGCCGGCGGGTGCCGGGGATGAAGGCCATGAAGTCGCCGAGCGGCTCGGGATAGTCGAGCAGCTTGCGCAGCTTCATGCCGATCCACGCCGGGTCGAGGACGCGCATGTCGAAGGACAGCAGTTTCGTCAGCCCGTCGAGGGCGCGCGGATAGTTGCCCGAGAGCCAGACCGAGTACGGCCGGGTGACGCCATCGGGCAGCGTGATCTCCTTCAGGCCGAGGACGAAGTCCTCGCCGGTCGCCGGGTTGAAGACGTCGACGGTCCAGGACAGCGTACCGTCGGTGCCGGTCTTCGGTTCCTTGCGGCTGAACATGGCGTCGAGCACCGGTGTCGGCCCTTCGTGGCGGAACGAGTCGAGCCGGTCGACGCGGAACTGGATCAACTGCGCCATGGCGGCGACGACCGAGGGCATGCGCTTCCTCTCGCCATGCGGCGGAAACGGCATCTCGAAGCCCTCGTCGCCGGCGGTCCTGGCCAGCGACTCGAGCTTCAGCGCCAGCCAGCCATGGTCGTTGGCGCGCATGTCCATCGACAGGGTCTTGGCGACGGCGCCGAGACCGCGCGGCTGCTCGGGCCCGTTGACCCAGGCTTCGAAGGGCCAGTGGCGGCCGTCCTGCTCGATCTGGCCGACAAACAGGGCGAACTTGCCGTGCGTGTGCTCGATCATGTAGGTCCACGCCATGTTGCCCTCGAGCATGTTCGGGCGATTCGGCCAGCGCAGGCTGGCGAGCACTGGCGCCGGCAGCGTCTTGATCGTCAGCCGGCGGTTGGCATCGCCGATCTCGAAGTCCTGCGGCTGCTTGCGGTCTTCGGCCTGCTTCTGCGACTCGACCGAGAGCACCGAGCCGAGGACGGCGTTCGGGCGATAGGTGGCGAGCCCCTTCAGGCCCGACTTCCAGGCGGTGAAGTAGAGATCCTGGAATTCTTCGTAGGGATAGTCGGCCGGTACGTTGACCGTCTTCGAGATCGAGGTGTCGATGTACGGCGCAACCGCGGCGACCATGTCCTTGTGCGCCCTGGCCGAGATCTCGAGCGCGGTGACGAAGTAATCGGGCAGTTTCTCGACATCGCCACCGAGGTGCCTGTAGAGCCGCCAGGCGTAGTCCTCGACGGCATACTCCTTGAGGGTGCCGTCCGCCATCCGCTTCTTGCGGCTGTAGGTCCAGGAGAACGGCGGCTCGATGCCGTTCGAGGCATTGTCGGCGAAAGCCAGCGAGATGGTGCCGGTCGGCGCGATCGACAGCAGATGCGAGTTGCGCAGGCCGTGCCTGCGGATCTCGCTCTTGATGTCGGCCGGCAGGCGTGAGGCGAAGTTGCCGCCGGAGAGGTAGAGTTCGGCGTTGAACAGCGGGAAGGCGCCGCGCTCCTTCGCCAGTTCGACCGACGCCAGGTAGGCAGTGTCGCGCATGAACTCCGAAATGCGGGCGCCCATGGCCATCGCTTCGGGGCGATCGTAGCGCAGGCGCAACATGCACAGCGTGTCGCCGAGGCCGGTGAAGCCGAGGCCGACGCGACGCTTGTTGGCCGCCTCCTCACGCTGCCGCTCGAGCGGCCAGGCGGTGACGTCGAGGACATTGTCGAGCATGCGCGTGGACACCCTGACGACTTCGGCAAAGGCCTCGAAATCGAACTCGGCGTCGATCGTGAACGGCGAGCGGACGAACAGCGTCAGGTTGATCGAACCGAGGCAGCAGCACCCGTAGGGCGGCAGCGGCTGCTCGGCGCAGGGATTGGTGGCCTCGATGAGCTCGCAATAGTAGAGGTTGTTGTCCTTGTTCATGCGGTCGAGGAAGAGGATTCCGGGTTCGGCATGATCGTAGGTGGATTTCATCACCTGGTCCCACAGGTCGCGCGCGCGCACGCGCCGATAGACCCAGACGCCGTCGTCACGCTGGAAGGCGCCAGCGCGCTTCATGTCGGCACTCGGCTCGGCGCGGTGCGTCAGCTCGACCTCGGTGTCGGTCTCGACGGCCTGCATGAAGGCATCGGTGACGGCGATCGAGACATTGAAGTTGCTCAGGTCGCCGTGATCCTTGGCGTGGATGAAGACCTCGATGTCCGGGTGGTCGCAGCGCAGCACGCCCA
>NZ_JAMTDQ010000110.1 GCF_023806635.1 Accumulibacter sp. | reverse complement strand
ACCCCGTGACCAGATCTGCTCAGGAAATGTAAAGATCTGAGTCATAAGTGACTAATCACACGCGAAGGAACACCTGGGTCCGTTCCTTGAAAAGAGTTTCATTATTCGAATCGTCTCGCTCGGTAGCCTCCAGCGCTCATGACATGTCGAGACAGCACCCGATCCTGAAAGGGATGACCGTTCCCTCATACCCGACCATTCGTCCGTCGACGGGAGAACAGATGTTCCTGAGTCGCCGACGCGACTTTCACGGCAATTGATCTCTTTCGCAACCCAATGAACCACTTTAGTCCACGTCCCTCGGACGACGCCCGGAAGAAAACGGTTCGACAAAGGATGACCTGCCATGTCACTCAACGAAACTCCCGAGAACAATGATGGATCCGACCAACCGACCGGAATCGGTTACGGGCAATCGGCCAGTATCGTAATCGATGGCTCGATACAAGGACGGCCCGGTGGCCATGACTGGGACTGGTGGGTTATCCACGTAGATGCTGGCGACAGAATCTCGGCAGACGTCTCTGGAATGACCATTGCGCATTTGTTGCGGATCTGGTATCTGACAGGCGATGGCTACAGCCACCGAAGCGACAGTACGATCTTCCTTCCCAGCCCGAGCGACCAAGCGTCAGTTCAACTGACAGCTCCCGAGTCGATCGCCTATTACGTCGGAGTAACGAACTACAACCTCGGTCAGTCGGACTCTGCTTACCAGTTGAGTATTTCGGTGGATTCCGATGGTGCGCCGGTCAACGATGCGCCGTCGGGTTCCGACAGCACCGTCAGCACACTCGAAGACACCGCCCACGCCTTCGCCGTAACCGACTTCGGCTTCAGCGACCCGGCGGACACCCCCGCCAACAGCCTGCTCGCCGTGCGCATGAGCACACTCCCAGCCGCTGGCAACCTGACCCTTTCCGGGAATGCCGTCACCGCCGGCCAATTTATCGCCGCCGCCGATATTGTTGCCGGCAACTTGGTTTTCACCCCGGCGGCGGCTGCCAGCGGCACCGGCTACACCGGCTTCACCTTCCAGGTCCAAGACGACGGCGGTACCGCCAGCGGCGGCATCGACCTCGACCCGACGCCAAACCAGATTACCATCGACGTTACCGCAGTAAACGACGCCCCGTCGGGTGCCGACAGAACGGTCACGACGCACGAAGACTACCCCTACGTCCTCTCTGCAGCCGACTTCGGTTTCAGCGACCCGGCCGACAATCCTGCCAAAGCGCTCCTCGCCGTGAGCATCAGCACGCTGCCCACCGCCGGCAGCCTCACGCTTTCCGGCGTCGCCGTCAGCGCCGGCCAATCGATCGCCGCCGCCGACCTCGCCGTCGGCAATCTCGTCTTCACCCCGGACGGCAATGCCAGCCGCACCGCCTACGCCACCTTCAGCTTCCAGGTCCAGGACAACGGCGGCACAGCCAACGGCGGCGCCGATCTCGACCCGACGCCGAACCAGATCACGATCGACGTCACCGCAGTCAACGACGCCCCGTCGGGTGCCGACAAGACGGTCAGCACGCGCGAAGACAGCCCCTACGCCTTCTCCGCAGCGGACTTCGTCTGCAGCGACTCCGCCGACATCCCCGCCAACGGGCTCCTCGCCGTGCGCGTCAGCACACTGCCAGCTGCCGGCAGCCTAACCGTTTCCGGCGTCGCCGTCAGCACCGGCCAGTACATCGCTGTCACCGACATCATGGCCGGACAGTTCGTCTTTACCCCGACCACCGACGAATTCGGCGATGCCTACGCCAGCTTCTCCTTCCAGATCCAAGACGGCGGCGGCACCGAACACGGCGGCAGTGACCTCGACCCGACGCCGAACCTGCTGACCATCGACGTCAGACAGCGCACGCCGACCGACGGCGACGACCATCTCTTCGGTACGGCCGGCGACGACCTACTCGACGGCCTCGCCGGCAGCGACGTCTTGGAAGGTCTCACCGGCAACGATCAATACGTCGTCGATGTCGTGACCGACACCGTCGTCGAACTGCCCGGCGCGGGCATCGACCGCGTCGACGTCGTCTTCCTCGTCGACAACACCTACGGACTTCCCGACCACGTCGAGCACGCCCGCGTCGCCAATGCGACGCCTGGAGTGAACCTCGCCGGCAATACACTCGACAACGAACTGACCGGCAACGAAACCGCCAACCAGCTCAACGGCGAGGCCGGCAACGACACCCTCGACGGTGGTGGCGGAGACGACACCCTGAATGGCGGCGACGGCGACGACACGCTGCTCTTCGACGCGTCCGACGGCAGCGTCGACGGGGGCGCCGGGACGGATAGCGGGGTCTTCTCGGGCGCATCGACGGCGCAGGCGCGTGCCTTTGCCATGGCTGCGCACAACCTGGAGAGGCTGCAATGGAGCGTGGCGGGGAACACCTGGAATCTCGTGCTCAATGGTGACGGCAGCCGAACCGAGACGGTGAGCGACACGGCGGCGAGCGAGAGCGGCTTTGCCTCGCGCACGACCCGGCTGGCCGTCAGCGGCGCAGTCGACTGGATCGACACGCGTGCCGACAACGGCGTGCGGACGTACAACGACCTCGACGATCTCGGCGATCAGGCGTGGACGCAGTTGTTCCAGGTGTATGACGGTTCGGGTCTTGTCGATTTCCGTGACTATCGCAACGACGACGGGACGCGTTTGGTCATCGACGACGACAATCTTGGCAATCAGGGCTGGACGCAGATTCAGCAGAAGTACGACACGCAGGATCGCGAGGACTATCGCGACTACCGTCTCGACGACGGCCGACGACAGGTCGTCGACTACGATCAGGCCAGCGACCAGAACTTCGTCCGGTTGGACCAGTTGTACGACGCGCTGGGACGCGAGGACTATCGCGACTACCGTCTCGACGACGGCAGGCGGCAGCTTGTCGACTACGATCAGGCCAACAACCAGAGCTGGAGCGAGGTCATCCAGCTCTACGACGCACAGGCCCGGGAGGACTACCGGGATTACCGGCTCGACGACGGCAGGCGGCAGCTCGTCGACTACGATCAGGCGAACAACCAGGCGTGGAGCAGGAGCACGCAGCTCTACGACCCGCTCGACCGGCAGGATTACCGCGACTATGTGATGGACGACGGTTCGCGGACCTTCATCGACTACGACCAGGCCGGGCAGTTCGCGTGGACCGAGTGGCAGAAGGAATTCGATGCGGCCGGCACCCTGCTGCATCAGCGCATCACCTACGACAGCGGCGACATCGTCTATCAGTGAATCGACAGGGGGCGTCGCGTTCGGTCGGGGGAGGGGCTGCGGCGGATGCCCGCCATCGACGCAGCATCACTCCGCCGGCCGCAGATCACGCGAGACGACCGGTCAGGTCAGTGCGATCCGCAGTCGGCCGGTTGATCTGAACGGTTTTCCTTGCGCCGACCGCAGTCGGCCGGGTCCTTGCGCTCGTTTGCGCCCGGCGGGTGGGGGGTATCCGGCGGAGCGCTGGTGGTGGCTGCCCTGCTCGACAACGCCGTTTTCGTCCCGCTCGCCGCTACCGCTACCCGCGCCGCCGGCTCGTTCGGTTCCGCTGCCGGCCTGACCGGCGGGCGCCGCTTGTCGCGGCCGCCACAACACGCTATCGTTGCCTCCGCCAGGCGTCCGCAAGCGGCGCCGACAGGAGGAGACCACAATCTTTGGGAAAGTTCTCGGGCCCGCGCCTGCCGCGGGTGCTTGCGCGCGAGCGCCTGTTCCGGCTCATCGACGACGGGCTGCAGGGAACGGCCGTGTGGATCGCCGGTTGCGCCGGCGCCGGCAAGACCACCCTCGTCGGCAGCTATCTCGACAGCCGTCGCCAGCCAGCGTTCTGGTATCGGGTCGATGGCAGTGACCGCGACGTCGCCGGCTGCTGCCGTCTGCTGCGCCAGGCGACCGCGGGCAGCACCTCGCCCGCCGCCAGCAGCATCCTGCCGCTCGATGCCCTCGCCGGCAGCGATCTCAGGGCGTTCTTCCGGCACTACTTCGCCGACCTCTACAGCAGCCTGTCCGGCCCCGTCACGCTGGTTTTCGACAACACGCAGGAGGCGCTCTCCGCAGCCACCTTCCGCGCGCTGCTCGTCGCCGCCATCGGCGAAGCGCCGGCCACCGCCCGCCTGCTGATCGCCAGTCGCGTGCGGCCGACGGCAGACTTCGCGCGCCTGCTCGCACATGGCCACCTGGTCCTGCTCGACCCCGAACAGCTGCCCTTCACCGAGGAGGAATCGCTCGCCGTGCAGCGTCTCGCACGGCCGCTGGCCGGCACCCTGTCGCTGGACCAGATGACGCGACTCCACCAGCTCAGCCGCGGCTGGCCGGCCGGCCTCAACCTGCTGCTGCAGTTGCCGCAGGCGCAGACCCGGCAACTGGACGCCGGCACCGCCGGCGATCAGGCGGCGCTCTTCGCCTACCTCGCGGGCGAGATCTTCGAGCAGCAGGACGCCGCCGTGCAGCGCATCCTCCTCGAACTCGCCTGTCTGCCGCGCATGACCGCCGCCATGGCCGTCGACCTCTGCGGCAGCCCGCAGGCGGCCGACGTCCTGGCGACGATGCATCACGACGGTGTCCTCACCACCCTGAACGGCAGCGGCGAACCGGCGCAGTACGAATTCCACCCGCTGCTGCGCGAGTTCCTGCGCCGCCGCGTCCGGGCGCAACTCGCCGCTGACGAGCAGGCGCTGCTCTGCCGCCGCGCTGCCGCCCTGCTCGTCACCACCGGCCAGGTCGAGGCCGCCGCCGCGCTCCTGACCGGCGGCCAGCTCTGGCACGAGTTGTGCGACCTCATCCGCGACGCGGCCGAGTCGCTGTTGCGCCAGGGCGCGCACCGCACCCTCGCCGACTGGCTGCAGGCGCTGCCGCCCGACTGGCGCCGCGACGACCCGTGGTTGTGCTACTGGCAGGGCGAAGCTGAGCTGCACTTCGATCCGCCACTGGCACAGGAACGCTTCGCGCTGGCGTACCGGCTGTTCCGCGAGCGACACGACGGCGCCGGCGCCTTTCTCGCCTGGTCGGCCAGCGTCGACCTGATCTGCCTCGAGTGGGCCGACTTCAGCCAGCTCGACGCCTGGCTCGACGAGGCGGCCGCGCTGCGCAGCGCTTTCGGCGAGCCGCCGGCGACGCTGCACGAACGCTGCACGGCGAGCCTTTTCAGCGCGCTGATGTTCCGCCGCCCGCAGGACCCGGAGATCGGCGCCGTCGCCCGGCGCCTGCTCGCTCTCGTCGAAGCGTGCGCCGACCCCGGCCGACGGCTGCTCCTCGGCTGCAACCTGCACATCTACTACGCCGCCTGCGTCGGCCGCAACGGCGAACTCGACCGCCTGATGAGCGCGCTGCAGCCGCCGGATGCGACCGCCCTGTCGCCGGTCTTCGCCGTCCTCGGGCAGGCGCTGCAGGCGATCGATCATTGGCGCTGCGGCCGCTGTGCCGCGACCGTCACGACGGCGGCGCAGGCGCTTCGCCAGGCGCGCGCGCACGGCCTGCGCATGTGGGATTTCCTGCTCGCCGCCCTCGAGGTCTATGGCTACCTCAACGCCGGCCTCGCCGACCGGGCGCGGCTGGCGCTGCAGCGCTTCGAGCGGGCGATCGAGCCGCGGCGCAAGGTCGATCTGGCGCACTTCCTTTACCTGAGCGCTCTCGAACGGATCCTCGCCGGCGATGGCGCCGGCGCCCTCGCCGCTGCCGAGGCGGCCAACGCGATTGCCGACCGTTACGGCGCAACGCATCAACACGCTCTCGGTCGCCTGGCGCTGGCGCAGGCGCTGCATGCCTGCGGTCGCGCCGATGACGCCTGGCGGGTGCTCGCCGATGCGCGCCGCTTCGGCGACCTGATGCAGGGCGAGATCACGGGCTACCAGGCGGACCTCTGCGCAGCGAGCTTCGCCCTCGCTGCCGGCGACGAGACCGGCTGTGCCGGCGCGCTCGAACGCGCCTTCCGCGTCGGCGCACGACAGGATTACCTCAACCATCACCATTTCTTGCCCGCCGAGATGGCCCGGCTCTGCGCCTTTGCCCTCGAACACGCCATCGTCCCCGAATTCGCCCGCCGCCTGATCGCCGTCCGGCGTCTCAAGCCGCCGCACATCGACGCGCCACTCTGGCCGTGGCCGGTGCAGGTCCACACCCTCGGGCGCTTCAGCCTCGTCGTCGGCGGACAGCAGCTCAGCGGCGCCGACGGTCTGCAGCAGAAAAAGCCCCTCGACATCCTGCGCGTCCTGATCGCCCTCGGCGGCCGCGACATCCGGATCGGCGACGCCATCAGCGCCATCTGGCCCGCAACGGCGACGGCCGGCAACGAGCCCCGCGTGCCGGCGCGGCGCGGCCGGCGCCCGAAAGCGCTCGCCGACGAGCCGGAAACAATCGGCCCGCGCGAACGCGGCGCCTTCGACAGCGCCCTCTCGCGGCTGCGGCGGATCCTCGCCGGCGACGGCCAGGCGGATGACCTGGTGCTGGTCGAGGACGGCCTGCTGCGGCTCAATCCCGAGCGCTGCCAGGTCGATCTCTGGTGCTGCCAGCGTTCGCTGGGGAAGGTCCGCTCGCTCCTCGATGCGCCGACGCCACCGCCGGCCGAGGCGCTGCTGGCGTCGGCGCGCGAGCTGCTGCGCCACTACCCGGGCGACTTCCTGGCACGCGAGGAGGCGCTGCCCTGCGTCGTCCGCCTGCGCGACGAACTGCGCCAGCAGGTGGTCTCCGGCCTCGCCGACCTCGCCGGCATCCTCTGCCGCAGCCACCTGCACGACGCCGCGGCCACGCTCCTTGAACGGGCCGTGACGATCGACCCCTGCCGCGAACGTCTCTACCGCGACTGGATGATCTGCCTGCAGCAGCAGGGCGAAAGCGCCGAGGGCCTGCGCGTCTTCCAGCGCTGCCGCGAGATGCTCGCCGACCGGCTCGGCAGTCGCCCCTCCGAGGCGACCGAAGCGGTGGCACGCGCGCTCGCCGAAGCGGCTGCCGGCGCCGGCGCGCGCGGCTGAGACGCCGGCTGGGCGCCAGCCGGGCGGACGGCGGCCTGCTGCCGAGGCGACGCCCGCTGCCCGCCCGGCGGTTGCCCTGAGGCCACCGGCGGCCCCACGACGGAGTTTCTTCAGCCGCCGCGCAGCGGCCCTTCGGAACCTCGACGATGGGGCTCCGATGCGCGCAATGTATGCTCCATGTCAGATGAAGATCGTCCGCTGCCGCCCCTTCCAGTCGGCTAGACTGATCGATTGAATGGCATGACCGGCGAAGGCCGGGCCGCTCGAGTTCGCGAGCCGCGTGGCGGACGATCGACGAGGGGGCAACGAGATGGCAACGAACTGGGTATCTGTCGACTACCGCGTGGACGAGCGGGCGGGTCTGTTGCCGAGTCTCGGCGCCGGCAGCGAATGGCGGCTCGTCGGCGCCGACGAAGACGGATTGCAGCAGGTTCGCTGGGCGCTCGAAGGGAGGCGCAAGGTCGCTTCGATCCGCATCGCCACACACGGCCGGCCGGATGTCGGGGAACTACGGACGTCGGGCGGGGCGGACGCTGACTGGCTCGACGGCGGGACGCCTGCCGATTCGACGACTGGCGGCGACGGGGCCGACCCCTACGCCGTCGACCGCGTCAGCCACCGACTCATCCAGACCAGCGCCGCAGCCAACTTCACCGACAACGGACTAGCCGACACCCTTCGCGTCTGTGCCGGCGGCAACGTCCTCGATGGTGGCGCCGGCGGAGCCGCCGCAAGCTGGATCCGGGGCATCACCGGCACCGGATCCAATCCTCACAACTTAGCATATGGTCATAGTCACTTATAGGCGTGGGACAGGTGCGGTTTCGGCTGCGGTTTTCGAGGTTGGGAGCGATTGGGGACGAACTTCTGGAGGTTCAGCGCGATTTCCTCGAGGATGGGCTTGAGGCGGCGAGTGGTGGCGGTTGCAGCCAGGAGCCAACGGCCGATCTGTCGTTTGATCTTGTCGATTTCCAAGGTGCGGTTGATCTTGTAGGACGAACCGGGGTCGAGAAGGGTGTTGGTAGCGACATAGGCGGCGAGCGCATTGAGGTTGTCGAAGACCGCCTTGGCGCCGAAATCCTGGCGCGCCGCATGCCAGGACAAGCCGGAGGTATGCTCCAGTTGCAGCCG
>NZ_JAMTDQ010000109.1 GCF_023806635.1 Accumulibacter sp. | reverse complement strand
CGTTCGCGGGATGAGCGAGCGCCTCAGCCCTCTGGGAGAGGAAGACGTAACACTCAAGGGGCCGACCGGCGTCGGCAAGACGCGTTTCGTCGAATACATGGCCGCGCGGCTGGGTCTGCCGCTGTTCACCGTTTCCTGTCACGACGACCTCGCTGCCGCCGATCTGATCGGCCGTCACCTGATCGAGGCGGGCGAGACGCGCTGGTGCGACGGCCCGCTGACGCGCGCCGTTCGCGCCGGCGGCATCTGCTATCTCGACGAGGTGGTCGAGGCGCGCAAGGACACCACCGTCGTCATCCATCCGCTCGCCGACCATCGGCGCGAGTTGCCGATCGATCGCACCGGCGAGGTTCTGCCGGCGCCGCCGTCCTTCATGCTCGTCGTTTCCTACAATCCCGGCTACCAGAACCTATTGAAGGGCATGAAGCCCTCGACCCGCCAGCGCTTCGTCAGCCTGCGCTTCGACTTCCCGGCGGCGCTGCGCGAGGTGGCGATCGTCGCCCGCGAGAGCGGTTGCGCGATCTTCGTCGCCCGCCAGCTGGTCGACCTCGGCAACCGCCTGCGCGCGCTGCAGGACATCGACATCGAGGAAGTCGCCAGTACCCGCCTGCTGGTCTATGCCGGCAAGCTGATGCAGTCCGGGATGTGCGCGACGGATGCCTGTCGCGCCGCGCTCGTCGAGCCGCTGACCGACGACGAGGAGACCGCTGCGGCGCTGATGGAGGTCGTCGCCATCAGCTTCGGCGGCTGAACGCGAGCGACGCATGCCCAATCTCGGCGAGACGCCAGACCGGCTGCAGGCGAAGCGCAGCGCCGCGCAGATCGCTTTCTTCCTTCTCTTTGCGCTGGCACCGGTGTTCGACATCTTCCGCATCGATCTCGTCGCCGCTCACGCGGTGATCATGGGAATGGAATGGCGTCTCGGCATCGACGCCTTTCTCGCCGGGCACATCGGCGCCGGCGAGATGGCGGCCAACCTGTTCCTGCGTCTTTTCCTGCCACTCGGCGCTGCCGCCGGGCTCCTGCTCATCGTCGCCTGGCGCTGGGGACGTCTCTACTGTGGCTGGCTGTGTCCCCACTTCGCGGTCGTCGAGACGATCAACGACCTGATGCGCTGTGCCACCGGCAAGCCCTCGCTCTGGGATCGCCAGAGCTTGCCGGCGCGCCATGCGGACGGATCACCGATCTCGCGCCATCGCGCGTGGTGGCTGCTGCTGCTGCCGACTGCCGCCACCGTCGGCTTCGTCTGGGCGGTCGTCCTGCTCAGTTACCTGCTGCCGCCGGCCGAGGTCTATGGCAATCTGATCGCCCGCTCGCCGACGCGCAACCAGGCGCTGTTCATCAGCATCGCCACGGTCGTGTTCACCGCCGAATTCCTTCTCGCGCGCCACCTCTTCTGTCGGTTCGGCTGCGCTGTCGGTGTCTTCCAGAGCCTGCTCTGGATGGCGAATCGGGGTGCCATGGTGGTCGGCTTCGCGCGCGGCCGCGCCGCCCACTGCGCCGATTGCTACGCCGCCGACGGCCCCGGCCACGCCGTCTGCGAAGGCGTTTGCCCGATGCGTCTGCGACCGCGACTCGCCAAACGCAAGATGTTTACCTGCACGCAGTGTGGCCAGTGCCTGAGCGCATGCGCCACCGTCGAAGCGGGCCGCGGACGCGAGCCGCTGCTGCGCTGGATCGAAGGCGAGGCCGCGCGGCAGAGCGAGGCGCCGGTTAGCCTCATCGGCCGCCGCGGCAAGGCACCGGCAGTTGCGCGGGGAGACGGTTGATGGAAGAGTGGATCGGCGGTGTCTGGGACCGTTTCATCACTCGCGTCGCATGCCGCGAGCACCCCGAGGCGGCGGTGTCGCTGCACGAGGTCGAGCGCAGCGTCGGCGTCCTCTACCGCGCCTTCGGCGGCAGCGCCGGGGTGCGCATCGTCGCCGCCAGCGAGGCGCGTCACGGTGCCCGGCGACGGCTGATCGAGCGTATCGCCGGCAGCGGCGAGAAGCGTGCGCAGGCATCGGTCGACGCGGAAACACTGCGCCTGCCCGAAATGATCGCCCTCTTCGCCGAGCGCGAACTGAACCGCGATCTCTACGTCTGGCTTGCCCTGCTCGCCGCGAGCGATGCAGCGGACTGCGGCGACGACTGGTTCGTGCGCAATCAGCGTCTGAGCAGCGCCTTGCTGCGGCGGCAGCCTGCGCTGCTGCCACGCTACCGGCGTCTCGTCGAAGCCGTACTCGCGACGCGTCCGCCGCCGGCGACGCTCCCTGGCGATGAGGCGGCCTGCGAGGCGGCGATCCGCAGCGCACTGCAGGAGCCCGGCAGCGTCGCCAGCCTGCCGTCGTGTCGCCGGCCACCCGTACCGGTGCCGCTCTGGCTGCACGCACCACCGCCGGCCGGTGCCGCCGGCGAGCGACCCCATGCAGCAGCGGCAGGCGGTGCCGGCGGCAGTCGTCAGCGCCCGGGCGATGGCAAGCGGCGTGCTGCAGAACGCGTCGGCATGCCCGAGCGCAAGTCACCCTTCCTGCTCCCTTTCCGCGCCGAAAGCCTGCTCTCATGGGCGCAATTCGTGCGCGTGAATCGCGACATCGACGATGACGAGGATCCGGATGCCGCCCGCGCAGCCGACGACCTCGACAAGCTGACGCTCGCCGATGACGCCGGTGCCAATCCCGCCTCGCGCATCCGTTTCGACCTCGACCTGCCGCCCGCCGCCGAGGACGAGCTCATTCTCGCCGACGGCATCCGGTTGCCGGAATGGGACTGGCGGCGTCGGGTGCTGCGCCTGGACTACTGCCGGCTGCAGACGATGCGGGCGCGCGATGCGGCGGCGGTACCGCTGCCGCTGCAGCTGCGCCGTACCGCAGCGCACATCCGCCGGCAGTTTGCCTGCCTCGCGCCGGCGCACAGCTGGCTGAAGGCGCAGCCGGACGGCGAGGAGATCGATCTCGACGCCTGCGTGCGCGGGCATGCCGATCGCGTCGCCGGCATCGGCGCTTCGCTTCCGGCCAGCTTCCGCGCGCTGCAGCGCCACGAGCGCGATCTCGCCTGCCTGGTGCTTGCCGATCTTTCGCTGTCCACCGACGCCTGGGTCAGCGACACGCACCGCGTCATCGATCTCATCCGTGACGGCATGCTGCTCTTCGGCGAGGCGCTCGCGGCCACGGGTGACCGCTTCGCGATGTACGGCTTTTCGTCGCTCAAGCGCAGCCTGGTTCGCTTCCACGAAATCAAGACCTTCGACGAGCGCTACGACAATGCCGTGCGCGGTCGCATCCTGGCGATCCGGCCGGGCTACTACACGCGCCTCGGCGCGGCCGTGCGGCGGGCAACGACCCTGCTCGCCGCACAGCCGGCGAGGTTGCGGCCACTGCTCATCGTTTCCGACGGCAAACCGCACGACATCGACCACTACGAGGGGCGCTACGGCATCGAGGACACGCGGATGGCGGTCATCGAGGCACGTCGACAGGGGCTCGAGCCCTTCTGCATCACCATCGACCATGCCGGCGAGGATTACCTGCCGCACCTCTTCGGGACCGCCGGCCATACGGTCGTCAGGCGGCCGGAGGAACTGGCGCTGCGACTGCCGCGGCTGTATGCGCAGCTGACGCGTTGAGGGGTTGCGCGGGGATCGTCGCCGGTCGGCGTGGATGCTTGGCGCCGGTCAGCGAGCGAGGCAATCTGTCCAACGGGCGCCGAGGCGCGGCGAGTTCTCGGCGGACGCCATCGGCGCGACGACCGACCGCGCGCGCGATGGCCCAGGCTGCCGAACGGCGGATCGGGCGTGGAACGCTTCGCCGCCGGCCTTCACGGCGGCAAGCGCTTGGCCGGCGGCCGCAGCACGCGCGACAGCGCGGCGCCACGGTCGCCGCGGTTGCGTGCCGCCAGCTTGCGTTGCAGCGTCCGCCGATGCATGTCGAGTGCCAGCGCCGCGCGCGAGATGTTGCCGTCGCAGTCGCGGAGGGTCTTCAGGATATGGCGCCATTCGACGTCATCGAGGGTGTGCTGCCTGCCGCGCAGCGCAAGCGAAGGCTGCTCGACGGGCGAGTTTGCGGCGGCAGCACAACCGAGGGTCGCCAGGATCTCGTCGATGTGGACGGGCTTTGCCAGGTAGTGATGGGCACCAAGCTTGATCGCCTCGATCGCCGTCGCGATGCTGGCGAAGCCTGTCAACAGGCAGATGCGCGTTGCCGCGGAGAGCGCACGCAGTGGCCGGATCAATGGCAGAGCCGAGTCGCTGCCCAGCTTGAGGTCGAGGATGACGCAGTCGGGCGCCACTTCCCGTGCGACAGGCAGTGCCTGCGCCGCCGTCGTCACCAGAGTCACAGCGAAGCCCCGTGAACGCAGGCCCCGCGTCAGGACGCGCGAGAAGGCCGGATCATCCTCGACCACCAGAAAACACTTCCCGCCTGCCTGCATCGTCAGCACGACCCCGCCATCGAAGATGTGTCGAGCATAACGACCGGGAGGCTGCCGGGGAAGGCGACGGATTGCCGCGCGACGCGATGTCACAGGGCAAGCGGAACCTCTTTTCCCCTGGCAGTCGTCGTCGGAACGGCTGGCGTCGTGGCGGAATGCGGCTCTCGGGAGCCGCCGGATGCCTGCGCCGACCGCCCCGCGGATGCCGTGCGAGGTGTCCTGGATCGCAGCGGACCGCTTCTGCAACGCAGGTTCGCCAAGCCGGCGCGGCGGATGAAGCATCGTTCTCGAAGGCTCGCCGCGTGCGCCGTGGGCAAGCCCGCGACGATCCGCCGCGGCCGGCAAGGCCCTAACGGTGCTCGCCCTGCGGCCGCCGCTGCTGGCGGTTGCTCCGCGACCAGCCGAGGCCGGCGAGCGACAGGCCGACGAGCAGTGCCGAAGCGGGTTCCGGTACGGCGCCGGGTTGCGCCGTGATACGCACGTCGTCGAGCGCGGCGCCGTAGCAGCAGGTGCCGTTGAGTGCCGAGAAGCTCAGCGTCGTCTGCGCCGTGTCGGCGGTGAACTGGAAGCTGTAGTCCAGCCAGCCCATGTTCGATCGCGACTTGCCGCTCTGGTCGAACGAGAACTGGGCCTGCTCGTTGCCGGCGACGACCTGCAGCAGCTTCGTTGCCGGGCCGCCGTCGGTGTTGCCGGCCACCGCGAACTCGACCGTATACAGCCAGCCAATCTGGGTGTCGAAGGTCTGGCTGATCGTACCCAGCGTGTTGCCGGCGAGGTCGATGCTGCGGCTGCCCTGGGCTGCCTGCCAGTAGCTCCCGATGTAGTCGACGTTGCCGCCGCTGATCGTCCAGCCGGCGATCTGGCTGTTGTTGAGGCCAAGCGTGGTGAAGGTGCCCGGGTTGACGGCGGCGGTCTCGAAACTGCCGTTCTGGAAGGGCGTGGCATGCGCCAGAGCGGCGGCCGAAAGGGCGCCGACGAACGTCAGCAGGCGGGCGGTTGTACCTATGGTCATCGTGAATTTTCCTGGGTGGTGAAATGGAGAACTGGCGGCCCGTGCCGCTCCCGGCATGCCGGGGACTTGGCAGCAGCAACGCTCGCTGCCCTGTTCGCCTGTCGCTTCGCTCCGGGCGCCATGCACGAGCCTGTAGCAAGCACGCAGCGCGCGGCGGCAGTGTCGCCGGGCCGTCTTCCACTCTGGACCGGAGCAGCACGACGTTGCGGTGGGGCAATCAGGGCCCGCGGGAATTGCCGCCCGAGGCCATGGTTGAAGCATCCCGCATCGCGTGCTCGATCGCCGTGCGAAAGCGCACAGGCCGAGCGCATTTGCGGTGATGGCCGCGGTCAGCCGCTCGCGCCGACGCCGGCTGCCAGGAAGTCCATCAGCACGCGGACGCGGTGCGGCACATGGCGGTTGCTCGGCAGGATCGCGTAGATGCCGAGTCCGGGAGCGGGAAAGGCGGTCAGGATGGGCTCGACGCGGCCGGCGGCGAGCAAGTCCTCGACGATGAAGTCGGGCTGCAGGCTGATTCCGAGGCCCTGCGCCGCTGCTTCGCCCAGCACCTCACCATTGTTTGCCTGGATGCGGCTGCGCACGGCAAAGCTCGCCACTTTCCCGTCGACGAGGAACTGCCAGCCAGGCACGGCGCCGCCCGTGGTATATCCCAGGCACTCGTGATGGATCAGTTCCGATGGATGTTGCGGCTGCCCGTGGCGGGCGAGGTAGGCGGGGGCCGCGACCACCAGCATGCGACCCGAGCCGATCCGTCGTGCCACGTCACCGCCAGCGAGCCGGCGCGTGATGCGGATCGACACGTCGAAGCCTTCCTCGATCAGGTGCACCCGGCGGTCGCTGTAGTCCATGTCGAGCCCCACTTCCGGATAGAGGCGCGAGAACTCGAGCAACAGCGGTGCCAGCCGTTTGAGTCCGAAGCTCAGCGGCAGGCTCAGCCGGATGGTGCCGCGCGGCGTGGCGCGCTCCGCCGCGACATCCGTCTCCGCGGCATCGACGAGATGCAGGATCAGCCGGCACTTTTCCAGGTAGGCGGCGCCGGCCGAGGTCAGCGAGAGGTGGCGCGTGCTACGTTCCATCAGCCTGATGCCGAGATGGGTCTCGAGCGCTGCCACCTGCCGCGTGACGACCGAGCGTGCGACGCCGAGCTGCTGCGCCACGGCAGCAAAGCTGCCGAGCTCGGCGACGCGCAGGAAGAGTCTCATGGCCTCGAGTCGGTCCATTGTTGCTCCATGAGCAATGATGACTTGCAGATTGTCGCCTGTTTCGATCGTGAAGGAAGGTCTACAGTTCGTCCATCGCATCCGGACCCTGCCAAATGAAAACAAGCCAGACGCAACCCGCACTGTTCGTACCGCACGGCGCACCGACCTTCGCGCTGCGACCAGGCGCTGCCGGCGCAGCCATCGCCGACCTCGCCCGCACGTTGCCGCCAGCGCGCGCGATCGTCATCGTCAGCGCGCACTGGGATACCGCCGTGCCGACGGTCGGTTTCGCCGACCGGCCGCTGACCATCCACGATTTTCACGGCTTTCCTTCGGCGCTGTACGCGATCAGCTATCCGGCAACCGGTTGCCGCGAGGTGGCAGAAGAAGTGTTCGCGGCAATCCGCGCTGCCGGGATGGCGGCCGAACGGGCGCCTGCGCGCGGTCTCGACCATGGTGTCTGGGTACCGTTGCGGTTGATGTTTCCGCAGGCGGACGTACCGGTCATTCCGCTTTCGCTGCAGAGCCTTGGCGGCCCGCAACAGGCGTGGCTGCTCGGCCGGGCGCTGGCACCGCTGTTGCGCCGTGGCGTTCTCGTCATCGCTTCCGGCAACGTCACGCACAACCTGCGTGACTACCAGCGGGCGGCAGGCGACGGCGGCGCGATCCCCGCCTATGTCCGCCAGTTCCCGGCCTGGCTGGCGGAGCGCCTGCAGGCGGGCGACACGGCGGCCGTGCTCGACTACCGCCGGCAGGCGCCGGGCGCAGTCGCCGCGCATCCGAGCGAGGAGCACCTGCTGCCGCTCTTCGTCGCGCTCGGGGCGGCCGGCGACTTGCCCCGGGTCAAGCGCATCCATGCCGGTGTTGACGATTTCGTCATCGCCATGGATGCCTATTCCTTTGCCCCCGTCAGCGCCTGACGGCGCGTGCAACGGGCGGCAGGCGCGACGGATGCGATCGGCACCCACGCCATCACGGGGGGTGTGCGCACTGGCTGCGGCGGCAGCGACGCGTCGGCCGCGGTCGGGGTGCCGGGCGCCGACGCCGCCATGGCACTCAGAGGTTGTGAATAAAGCTACTGCGCGACCGATCTGCTGCGTTGCTCAGTCGCTCACTCCTCGCCTATCCACTTGATATGTCTCGTCGTTCGCTCCATCGCGCCTTGCATCTCGGCCTGCTCGCGACGATTTCTTCACAACCTCTCAGCACGACCATCGATCGATGAGCAGCGCTTTGCCGCTGCCATCACAGGAGAAGCCCATGCTGCAGATCAGGAAAGCAGAAGACCGCGGCCACGCGAACCACGGCTGGCTGAAAAGCCATCACTCGTTCTCGTTTGCCGACCATCACGACCCGGCGTACATGCGCTGGGGCAACCTGCGGGTCCTAAACGACGACCTGATCGCGGTCGCTGGCGGCTTTGCCACGCACGGCCATCGCGACATGGAGATCGTCACCTATGTCACCGCCGGATTGCTCGGGCACCGGGACAGCCTCGGCAACGGCACCGACATCCCGCCCGGTGACGTGCAGCGGATGAGCGCCGGACGCGGGGTCCGCCACAGCGAGTTCAACCACGCGCCCGACCAGCCTACCCATCTGCTGCAGATCTGGATCGAGCCACGCTGCAAGGGAATCGAACCGGGCTACGAACAGCGGCACTTCGCCGCCCTCGAAAAGCGCGGCCGCCTGCGACTGATCGCTTCGCCCGACGGCGCCGCCGGTTCGCTGACCATCCATGCCGATGCCGCGATCCACGCCGGGCTGTTCGACGGCGCGGAATCGGCGAGCCTGCCGCTTGACCCGGCGCGCAAGGCCTACGTGCATCTCGTCCGCGGCCGCCTGATCGTCAATGGCCACCTCCTGCGTGCCGGCGATGGCGCATCGGTGGCCGCTGAAGAGCACCTCGAACTCGGCGACGGGGACGACGCCGAAGTCCTCGTTTTCGATCTCGCCCCCTGATCTGCCAACCCGCACAAGGAGATTCACCATGAGCAAGATCGCCGTTGTCTTCCATTCCGGTTACGGCCACACCCTGCGCATGGCGCAGGCCGTGGCCGAAGGTGCCGGCGCCGAACTGGTTGCCATCGACGCCAAGGGCAACCTGCCCGCCGGCGGCTGGGAATGCCTCGCCGCCGCCGACGCCATCATCATGGGCAGCCCGACGTACATGGGCAGCGTCAGCTGGCAGTTCAAGAAGTTTGCCGATGCGTCGAGCAAGCCCTGGTTCGCCCAGGTGTGGAAGGACAAGCTGTTTGCCGGCTTTACCAACAGCGCGACGATGAACGGCGACAAGCTGTCCACCCTGCACTACCTGTTCACGCTCGCCATGCAGCACGGCGGCGTCTGGGTCGGCACCGGCATGATGCCCGCCAACACCAGTGCCGCGCAGCGCAACGACCTCAACTACGTCGGCTCGTTCTGCGGTGCCATGGCCACCTCGCCCGCCGACGGTGGCGCGGACGAGATGCTGCCGGGAGATCTCGAGACCGCGCGCCTGTTCGGGCAGCGCGTGGCGGATCTGACCGTCCGCTTCCGGCGCTGAGCGGCCGTGACGGCTGCCGGAGCCGTCGGGGCCGACCACGGTTCCCTTGCGGACGCAACCTGTTGCGCCGGGTGCGCAACGACACGCGGCTGACGACCGACAGGGATTGCCCTGGGCGAGCACCCGAGTGCTTGGGCCATCTGTCCGCAGCGCGGCAGCGCCGGGCGCGCCAGGCGAGGTGGTGGTGGTCGCCGTGGCGACGCGAACGGGTGACGAGAAATAGGTCACGGTCTGTCCCGTGGCAGCTGTCGGATCACTTTACACCGCGACCCAAGCCGCGCCGGGGCCCGCAGCCAATGCCCGTCGGCATCTGTAAGGATTCGTCGATCAGTTCGTCCAATGAGCGGACCACGCTGCCGCGAATGGTCCACCGACCCACTTGACCGATCGAGAAGGAGTCTCACCATGCATCAGAACGACACCACCCGCCATGCCTCCGCTGCCGCCCTTGCCCTTGCCCTGGGGGCTGCCCTGAGCATGGCCGCCGCGCCGGCCATCGCCGCCGACGCGGCCAAGGAGAAGTGCTACGGCATCGCCATGAAGGGCAAGAATGACTGCAAGGCCGGTCCCGGTACCTCGTGCGCGGGCAGCTCGACGAAGGACCACCAGGGCAATGCCTGGACCTATGTCCCTGCTGGCACGTGCGAGAAGACGGCGTCGCCGACCTCGCCGACCGGCATGGGGCAGCTCAAGGAATTCAAGGAGAAGAAGGCCTGAGCGGCGGATCCGGGATCCGGCGCCTCGTCATGTCTGACATCGGCAAGCCACGGGCGGCGGTTGTCGCCGCGCGCGGCGGCGGGGCGTCGCTGCCCGCCGCCGCGGGCGTCGGGCTCAAGCCCGAGCACTTCCTCGAGGTGCTCGAAACGAAGCCGGCGCTCGGCTTCTTCGAAATCCACGCCGAGAACTACATGGTGCCGGGCGGCCCCTTCCACCATTACCTCGGCCGCATCCGCGCCGACCATGCGCTGTCGATCCACGGCGTCGGCCTGTCGATCGGCGGCGAGGCGCCGCTCGACGAAGCCCACCTCGACCGGCTGGCCGCGCTGCTCGACCGTTACCAGCCAGAATCGTTTTCCGAGCACCTGGCCTGGTCGTCGCACGGCGGCAACCACTACAACGACCTGCTGCCGGTGGCGTTCAACTCGGTGACACTGCAGCGCGTCTGCGAGCACATCGACCGCGTGCAGCACCGACTCGGGCGCCGCATGCTGCTCGAGAACCCGTCCACCTACGTCGAGTTTGCCGCTTCCGATCGCGACGAAGCCGCATTCATCGGCGAAGTGGTCGCGCGCACCGGTTGCGGTCTCTTGCTCGACCTGAGCAACGCCTACGTCTCCTGCACCAACCACGGGCGCGACCTGCAGGCCTACCTGCGCGCGTTGCCGCTGGCGGCAGTCGGCGAAATCCACCTCGCCGGCTTCGCGCGGGATGTGGACAGCCTGGGTGCGCCGCTGCTCATCGACAGCCACGCTGCGCCGGTGGCCGAAGCGGTATGGGCGCTGTATGACGAGGCTCTGCGCTTCACCGGTGCGGTGGCGACGCTGCTCGAACGTGACAACGATCTGCCGCCTTTCCCGGTGCTGCTGGCCGAGGCATTGCAGGCCGGCCGGCGCCTGGATGCGTTGCGCGCGCCTGCTGCGATGCGCGTGGTGGCCGCATGAGCCGCTTCGGCGGCGATGCCGCCTTCGCCGCCGCGCTGCTCGATCCGGCGCAGCCGGCGCCGCCCGGCCTCGTCAGCTGGAACGGCTCCGACCCCGCGCAACGCTTCGGAGTCCATCGCAACAACGTGATCGTTTCGCTGATCGACGCACTGGCGGACAGCTTTCCGGTGGTGCAGCAACTGGTCGGCGAAGCCTTCTTCCGCGCCATGGCGCACGAATTCGCGCGCCGGTCGCCGCCGCGGTCGCCGGTTCTGGCCTGGTATGGCGATGGTTTTGCCGATTTCGTCGCCGCTTTCCCGCCGGCGGCCGGCGTGCCCTACCTTGCCGACATGGCGCGGCTGGAGTACGCCCGGCTGCTCGCCTTCCACGCCGCCGATGCCGCGCCGCTGCCGGTGGCCGCCGTCGCCGCCTGTCTCGCCGACCCCGCGATGCTGCCGAGGCTGCGGCTGCAACTGCACTCCTCGCTGCTGCTGGTCGGCTCGCCGTTTGCCATCGCTTCCCTTTGGGGCGCGCACCAGGGCATCGGCGACCTCGCCGCCGTCGACCCGCTGCAACCCGAATGCGCACTGGTGCTGCGCCAAGGGCTATCGGTTGCCGTGATCGCGGTGTCGCCGGCAACCGCCCGCTTCATCGCCGCGCTGCAGCGCGGCGCGGCGCTCGGCGATGCCGTGCAGGAAGCCTCGACGAAAGAGGCTCCCTTCGACCCCGCGCCCGCCCTCGGCCTCCTGATCGGCAACGATCTCCTGCTCGGCATCGGGCAGGCCCCTCGAGAGCAAGGAGAACAACCATGACCGACCATGCCGACCGCTGTCTCGTGCGCAAGTCCGTCGAGCTGCTCAGCCGCATCCCCGACTCGCTGATCGCCTTCCTCGCCCGCTTCGCGCTGGCTGCCACCTTCTGGTCGTCCGGCCAGACCAAGGTGCAGGGCTTGCGCATCGACATCGTCGGCGGCGAGTTCGAGTTCGGCTGGCCACGGCTTGCCGATTCGCTGCTCGACCTTTTCCGCGACGAATACCGCTTGCCGCTCATTGCGCCCGAAGTCGCGGCACCGATGGCGGCAGTCGCCGAACATCTCTTCCCGCTGCTGCTGCTGATCGGACTGGCGACGCGATTTTCCGCGTTGGCGCTGCTCGGCATGACGGCGGTCATCCAGATCTTCGTCTATCCGGATGCGTACGCGCTGCACGGCACCTGGGCGGCGGGCCTGCTTTTCCTGGTTGCCCGGGGAGGTGGCGCCTTGTCGGCCGATGCGCTGCTTGTCCGCCGCTGTGGCGGCGCCTGACCGGCGCTGCGGGCAGCAGCCTGAGCCGCGCCACGTGCTCGATGCCGGCCGGACGCGCCGCGCAGCCGGCCTGCGACCCGCCGCGTCGTCGCCGTGCTATGCCGAAGGCCTGAGCCAGATCAGCAGCGCCCCCACCAGAACGATGACTTCGCAGGCCGCACAGCCGAGCAGGATGCGGCGGCAGCCCCGCAGTGGCGAGAAGAAGGCTGCGAGCGACAGGGCGAGGGCGAGCCCCGGTGCCAGCAGCAGACGCAGTGGCGCCAGGAGTGAGCACGCTGCGGGCGGGAGCGTGGCGGAGTGCGCGGCCGGCAGGGCGACCAGTGCGGCGATGCCGGTTGCCCCGGTGGCGAGCGCGATCAGCGATGCGATTCGCCAGAAGACCGGCCGCGTCCGCAGGAAGAACAGTGCGGCGCCGGTTGCCGGCATCGCTGCGCCGGCGAACACGATCAGGAACCACAGTGCGTCGCCGAAAGCGGCCATGCCAGCAGCGCCACCGCTGTCTGCATCCGCCTGCAGAAGCCAGCGGGCAGCCACCGCTGCCGCAGCGACGACCAGCGCCGCAGCGTAGCCGCCGGTGACGAGCAGAATCTGCGTCCAGCGGCACGGAGCCTCGCTGCGGCGAGCGGACTCGCTGCCGGCGGTTGGCGCCGGCAGCGTCTGGGCGCCGGCGCGCAGACTGCGTCGCCCTCGGTCGCGGAGATCGTTCATCGACTGCCCCGGTCCCGCAGCATGCCATCGTGGCATCGATCCGCGGGAGTCTGGCGCCGATCATAACCCGGAGTCGCGTCGCCCAGGGTTGATTCGTGCTGCCGGGGCACCGTGCTTGACGAAAGCCGGTGCAGGACCGATCATCCGGCGCAGGCCGCTGCGGCCGGCCACCGTGCCCGGCCGTCGGGCAGCGGCGCGCAGTGGGATTCCTGCCGTCGCTGGGCTGGCTGCCGGGGTTGCCGCTGTGGCGGCGGGTCCATGGATGCGGCCTGCGGTGCATCGCGTTGTCGACGACGGATCGACCAAACACCCCTGAAAGGAAATCGGCATGAACAATGAAAACCCCGTCCGCTGGTTCGAGATTTACGTGCAGGACATGCAGCGCGCCAAGTCATTCTACGCCACCGTCCTCGGCGTCGAGTTCACGCAGCTCGATAGTCCGGGGATCGAGATGTGGGCCTTTCCGATGCAGATGGACGCCGGCGGCGCGTCGGGATCGCTGGTGAAGATGGAGGGCATGCCGTCGGGTGGCAACAGCACGCTCGTCTACTTCGGCTGCGAGGACTGCGCCGTCGAGGTCGGACGTGTCGTCAAGGCTGGTGGTCAGGTCTGCAAGGACAAGTTCTCGATCGGCCAGTACGGTTTCTGTGCGCTGGCCATCGACACCGAGGGCAACATGTTCGGCCTGCACTCGATGGTCTAGGCGCTTGGCGCGAGCAGTCGTCGCCTGCCGATCAGAACGGCGACAGCACGGCGACCACGCGGCCCGTTTCGATGCGCACCGACTTCAGCAGCCAGCGCGCGGTCTTTTCCTGCAGGTTGCCGTTCTCGCGCAGGACGTAGACCGGCTTCGACCGGAAGTACGATGCGAGCAGTTGCGAGGCCGCCTGACGAACGAGCGGGTTGGCCTCCTTCCGCTGCGACGGTATCTTCACCGAGTCGATGACCGGATCGTCGATGAAGAAGGCCTTCTGCTGGTCATCGTAGCGAAGACCGGCGCGGCCGGCGACAGCGACGCGCAGCGGCCGGTTGCCCGGCATCTGCACGTCCACGGCGCTGGCGATGCCGGCACGGCCATCGTCGCCGTCGAGCCGGATCGTCGGCGGCTCGTTCAGGGCGACCGAAATCAGCCCGCCGTAGGACAGTTGCAGCGGCTTCGCCCTGGCCAGGGCCGCGTCGACGTCCGCCTGCGAGAAGACGACTTCCCTTTCGAAAAGGCCGGCACCTGCACTCGGGCCGCTGGCCAGCAGGGTGGCGACAAGAAACAGCGCGCGTGCGAGTTGCATGAGGTCCCCGGTTCGCTTCAGACAATGCGCCATCGTCGGCCGATCAGCTGATGAAGGCAAGCGATGTCGTCCCGTTGGCGGCGACCGCCCGGCCGCCTGCCGCCGTCGACGGGCTTGCTCCGGATCCTGCTCCGGCCGGCGGGCGCCCTGCCGCCAGGCTCCGGACAGACTGACGGCGGGGGGATTTGCGACCATCGGGCCTCGCCACGCGGCAGGAGTTCCATCCGGCACCGATGGTGCAGGGAAACTCAGCAAGAATCGGATTGCGCCTCCGGTAGCACCTGCCGCAGACTCAGGCATCCTTTCACTTCCGTGGTGGTGATGGCGCCATGAACGATTGCAGCCTGATTCGCCTTCTCATCCTGTCCGCCATCCGGCCTTCGGCGTGCTGTGGGGCCACCTCTTCCTCGGCGAGGCGGTCGGCTGGCATACGCTGCCTGGCGCCAAACTGGTGCTGGCGGCCACCGGGCTGACAACGGGATTCTCGCCGGCATCGCTGCTGGCTTTGTGGAAGGCAAGGCATGCCCACTCCTGAACTCGACGAGCAGTCGCGCAACTTCGCCGCCGTCGCGCGCGCCATCGAATACATCCGGGCGAATGCACGCGCCCAGCCGACGCTCGAGGAGGTCGCCGCCGCCGTGCACCTGAGTCCCTTCCACCTGCAGCGGCTGTTCTCCAGCTGGGCCGGCATCTCGCCGAAGCGCTTCCTGCAGTACCTGACCAAGGAACACGCCCGGCGCGAACTGGCGAAGGCACGCGACGTCCTGTCCGTGGCGGCCGACAGCGGTCTCAGCAGCGGCAGCCGCCTGCATGATCTGATGGTCCATTGCGAGGCGCTGTCGCCTGGCGAGATCCGCTCGGGCGGCCTCGGCATCGAGATCTCCTGTGGTTTCGCGCCATCCCCCTTCGGCGACGCACTGATCGCGTGGACGGCGCGCGGCGTCTGCCATCTCGCCTTCTGCTCGATGGCCGAGCCGGCGATGCTCGCCGAGCTGCTGGCACGCTGGCCAGCGGCGACGACCGTGCGCGATGACGAGCAGGCGCGGCGGCTGCTGGCCCGCATCTTTCCCGCCACGCCGGCGCGCGGCACCCTGCACCTGCTGCTGCGTGGAACGAACTTCCAGATCAAGGTCTGGGAGGCGCTGATCCGCGTCGAGCCCGGTACGCTGATCTCCTATGGCGAACTGGCGCGGCGGGCGGCCGCGCCCAACGCCCAGCGGGCGGTCGGCAGTGCGCTGGCGGCCAACCGCATCGCCTACCTGATTCCCTGTCACCGGGTGATCCGCGAGTCGGGAGAGATCGGCAGCTATCGCTGGGGAAGCAGCCGCAAGCTGGCGCTGCTCGGCTGGGAGGCCGGCATCGCCGAGCGCACGCGTGCCGCCGCCGGCGACGAAGCGTGATCGCCGCTGCCCGGCCGTCGCCGCACGCCCGGGCGCCGGGCGCTATTCCCTGCCGACCGAGAGCACCGGATGGGTTTCGCTCTCCGAGACGAGGACGGTCATCAGATTGGTGACCAGCCTGATGCGGTCTTCGGCAGACAGCCTGACGACTCCTTCGGCTTCCAGTTGCTCGATGCCGAGCCTGACCATGCCGACCGCTCCGTCGACGATCCGGGCGCGTGCGGCGACGACCGCTTCCGCCTGCTGTCGGCGCAGCATGGCGCTGGCGATCTCCGGCGCATAGGCGAGGTGGGAGATGCGCGCCTCGACGACCTCGAGGCCGGCGAGCGCGACGTGCTCCTGGATTCGCGTCGCCAGCAGTTCGGCGACGGCGTCCATGTCGCCGCGCAGCGAGTTCCTGCCGTCGGCGTCGCCGTCGTACCAGCGCGCGCTGACCACCGAGCGCACGGCCGACTCGCTCTGGATGACGATGTAGTTGGCGTAGTCCTCGACGTCGAAGGCGGCGCGCGCCGTGTCGGCGACACGCCAGACGACGACCGCCGCCACTTCCACCGGGTTGCCCGCCCGGTCGTTGACCTTCAGCGTTGGCGTGTTGAGGTTGTTCGCGCGCAGCGACATCTTCTGCCGCTGGTAGAAGGGGTTCACCCAGTAGAAGCCGTCCCGGCGCAGGGTGCCGGCATAGCGGCCGAAGAAGGTGAAGATGCCGGCGATGTTCGGCTGCAGGATGCCGAAGCCCTTGCCGACAAGGGCAAGCAGTGGAATCGCCAGGATCCGGGGCAGCGAAACCGGCGTCGGAAAAGGCAGTGCCAGGCCGATGAGGTTCCACGCCACGAGACCGATGAACGGCCAGAGGGCCCACACCAGAAAGGCGAACCACAGGGGCAGGGCCAGCCAGCCGGAGATGCTCGCAGCCGGCCTTTCTTCAGCGATCTCGCGCACCGGATACTCCTCGTCAGCGTTGCATTGGTTTTCTCATTGTAGATGCTTCCGGCCAGGCTGGGCGCCGTCACATCGCGTCGCCGCGGCTGCCGGCCACAAAGGCCTGCGCGCGGTGTGCCGGAGGGCCCGACTTGCGGCGGGGCAGGGAGGCTTCGGTCGCCGAACGCCGAGCGAGCACCCAACCTGCCGACCGAGCTCGCCTGGCACAGCGCCCCGCTTCGTCCCGACGCTGGGTTTGCGGCTCGCGACGCCGTGGCTCGATCGCGCCTGCAGAACTGTCGACATGCTTTACACCGAGTCGCCACCGTACGCCGACAAGACGGAACAAAGCCAACCAGTCGCCCTTCGGCGGCGGCGGCGCCTATGTCGAGGTCGAGTCGGCGGTGCCGCTGCCGGGCACGCTGGCGCTCGTCGGTCTCGGTCTGGCTGGACTCGGCCTGCGTCGCCGGGCAGTCTGAACCTGACGATCGGGCGGCGGTCCGCTTCGGGCTGCCGCCCGTGACACGGCCCGGTTCGCCAGGCTGTGTCACGAAGAAAATCATGCCGGCATCGCCGGCATTTTTTTTGGTGGCGGGTCGCGCGGCAGTGACTGGCGGCGCTCCCGACTTCCCTCCCGTATGGGCCCGCTCCTGCAGGCTGCCGCGCACCGTGTCTGCCTGGGGATGAGTCGTCGTGGCCGCTCACCCATGCTGGTGCTCGCGATCGGCAGCCGCCCCAATCTGGTGCGACGGTACACACGAGGCTTGCCGAGTGCATCGCCAGAAGACGTCGGAACGTGGCTTCCAGGCTGCTCCAGCGGGTCTTTGCGAAAGTGGCACGCTCCTTGCTCTGTCCCTCCTCGTGGAAGATTTCTTCCCGATCCCACAACACTCGAGGAGCTGACAGATGGTACGTCGCAATTTCATGAAGACGATCTCGGCGGTCGCGGTGACCGCTGCCTTCGGCCTCAACTCGTTCGCCGCAATGGCCGCCGAGACGATCAAGGTCGGAGTCCTGCATTCGCTGTCGGGCACGATGGCCATCTCGGAGACGGCGCTCAAGGAGACCGTCCTGATGGCGATCGCCGAGATCAACAGCAAGGGCGGCGTTCTCGGCAAGAAGCTCGAGCCGGTGGTCGTCGATCCGGCGTCGAACTGGCCGCTGTTCGCCGAGAAGGCGCGCCAGTTGCTGAGCAAGGACAAGGTGGCGGTGGTCTTCGGCTGCTGGACCTCGGTGTCGCGCAAGTCGGTCCTGCCCGTGTTCAAGGAGCTCAACGGCCTGCTCTTCTATCCGGTGCAGTACGAGGGCGAGGAACTCGAATACAACGTCTTCTACACCGGCGCGGCGCCAAACCAGCAGGCGATTCCGGCAGTCGAGTACCTGATGAGCAAGGACGGCGGCGAAGCCAAGCGCTTCGTGCTGCTCGGCACCGACTACGTGTATCCGCGGACGACGAACAAGATCCTGCGAGCCTTCCTGAAGTCGAAGGGGGTCGCCGACGCCGACATCATGGAGGAATACACGCCCTTCGGTCACAGTGACTACCAGACGATCATCGCCAAGATCAAGAAGTTCTCCAGCGAAGGCAAGAAGACGGCGGTGGTGTCGACCATCAACGGCGATTCGAACGTACCGTTCTACAAGGAACTCGGCAACGCCGGCATCAAGGCGACCGAGGTGCCGGTGGTTGCCTTCTCGGTCGGTGAGGAAGAGCTGCGCGGTGTCGACACGAAGCCGCTGGTCGGCCACCTGGCTTCGTGGAACTACTTCATGTCGCTGAAGAATCCGCAGAACGAACAGTTCACGAAGATGTACCGCGCCTGGGCAGTCAAGCAGAAGCTGCCGAATGCCGACAGGGCGGTGACCAACGATCCGATGGAAGCGACCTACATTGGCGTCAACATGTGGAAGCAGGCCGTCGAGAAGGCGAAGTCGACCGACGTCGACAAGGTGATCGCGGCGATGGCGGGGCAGACCTTCAAGGCACCGTCGGGATTCACGATCAAGATGGACGAGACGAACCACCACCTGCACAAGCCGGTGTTCATCGGCGAGATCAAGGCCGACGGGCAGTTCACCGTCGTCTGGAAGACGCCGGGACCGGTGCGGGCGCAGCCGTGGAGTCCGTTCATCCCGGGTAACGAGCAGCGGAAGGATCGGCCGGAAGGCAGGTAGGTCGGCAGCGGCATGGCGCGCGCCGCTGTTGCGGGCGCGCCGGCCGCCCTGCCGCGGGCATTGCGGGCGGGGTTCGGCGCGAGGGAGAATTAATGCACAAGTTGCGATTACTGCTGGCCATCTGCCTGCTCGGCATCTCCTGCGCGCAGGCGGCGATCGATCCGGAGTTGCTCAAGCCGCTCGCCGACGACGATTCGGATCGACGCATTGCCGCCATCCTGGCGCTGGTCGAGGCGGCGCCGGAAGAGGCGCAGCCGGTGCTCAAGGCGATGGCCGAGGACTCGCTGGCGCTCGCCGGCGAGCGCGTGGTGATATTGGGCGAGGGTGGACGCGTCTTCGACGCGGCCAGCAAGCGCGAGCTGACGCCACCGCCGGCTGGCGTCGAGACGATCGGCATCAACAACCGCGTGCGGCGCGAGCTGGCTTCGGCCCTGGCGGCGTTGCGCCTCTTCTCGGCCGAGCGAGCGGTGCGCTGGCAGGCGGCGCAGGAAGTCAACCAGAATGCTGACGCCAAGATGTTGCCGCTGCTCGAGCGCGCGCTCGCGGCGGAACAGGATGCCGCGATCCGCGCCCGGCTGCAGCTCGCGCGGGCGCAGGCGAGCCTCGGCTCGAGCGACGCCGACGTCCGCCTCGATGCGGTGCGCACGCTCGGCGAGAGCAGCGATCCACGCGTCCGCCAGCTTCTCCTGCCGTTGACCCAGAAGCAGGGCGACGACTGGCTCGAACCAGACAGCGCCGTGCGCGCCGCCGCCGGCACCTCGATCCGTTCGATCGAGCAGCGGCTGGCCTGGGCCGACAACCTCGGCCGCGCCTTCACCGGTCTCTCGCTCGGTTCGATCCTGCTGCTCGCGGCGCTCGGCCTGGCGATCACCTACGGCGTCATGGGGGTGATCAACATGGCGCACGGCGAACTGCTGATGGTCGGCGCCTATTCGGCGTGGGCGATGCAGAGCGTCTTTCGCGCCCACCTGCCGGGCGCGCTCGACTGGTATCTGCTGGCGGCGATTCCGGTGGGTTTCCTCAGCGCGGCGCTGGTCGGCGTGCTGATGGAGCGGATCGTCATCCGCCACCTCTACGGCCGGCCGCTGGAGACGCTGCTCGCCACCTGGGGCATCTCGCTCTTCCTGATGCAGGTGGCGCGCACGCTGTTCGGCGCGCAGAACGTCGAGGTTGCCAATCCGGGCTGGATGGCCGGTGGCGTCGAGCTGCTGCCGAACCTGCTGCTGCCGTGGAACCGGATCATCATCGTCGCCTTCTCGATCGCCGTGCTGGTCGCCATGTGGGCGATCCTCAACCTCTCGCGACTCGGCATGTTCGTCCGCGCGGTGACGCAGAACCGGCCGATGGCCGGCTGCGTCGGCGTCCCCACCGGCCGCATCGATACCCTGGCCTTCGGCCTCGGCGCCGGTATCGCCGGCCTTGGTGGCGTCGCGCTGTCGCAGATCGCCAACGTCGGACCCGACATGGGACAGGGCTACATCGTCGACTCGTTCATGGTCGTCGTCCTCGGTGGCGTCGGCCAGCTTGCCGGTGCCGTCTGGGCAGCGCTCGGCCTCGGCGTGTTCACCAAGTTCCTCGAAGGCTGGACGGGTGCCGTCGTCGCCAAGATCGTCGTCCTCGTCCTCATCATCGTCTTCATCCAGAAGCGTCCGCAGGGCCTGTTCGCCCTCAAGGGCCGTTTCGTCGAATCCTGACCGTGGGGGAAGCAAGGATCATGCGCCCTTCGCCTGCACGCACCCCGTTCATCGTCCGCCTCGGGGCCAGTTTCGACGCCCGTGGCTGGCGGTTGAGCGGCCTGTTCGCCGCCTTCGCGCTGATCGCCGTGCCGGTCATGCACCTGGCGCTGCCCGCCGACCATCCGCTGCACCTGTCGACCTGGTTCATCACGCTGGTCGGCAAGATCCTCTGCTACGCGATCGTCGCCGTCGCCATGGACCTGATCTGGGGTTATGGCGGGATTCTCTCGCTCGGGCACGGGCTCTTCTTCGCCCTCGGTGGCTACGGCTTCGGCATGTACCTGATGCGGCAGATCGGCCGCGACGGCAGTTATCAATCCGACCTGCCCGATTTCATGGTCTTTCTCGACTGGAAGGAGCTGCCGTGGTTCTGGGTCGGCAGCGACAGCTTCCTCTGGGCGGTACTGCTGGTCCTCGTCGTGCCGGCGCTGATCGCCTTCGTCTTCGGCTACTTCGCCTTCCGCTCGCGCATCAAGGGGGTCTATTTCTCGATCATCACGCAGGCGCTGACCTATGCGGCGATGCTGCTCTTCTTCCGCAACGAAACCGGCTTTGGCGGCAACAACGGCTTCACCGACTTCAAGCGCATCCTCGGCCATCCGATCACCGCGCCGGAAACGCGTGTCGTCCTCTTCGCGCTGTCGGCGCTGGCGCTGATCGGCACCCTGCTGCTGGCGCGCTACCTCGTGCGCTCGAAGTTCGGCCGCGTGCTGACGGCGATTCGCGATGCCGAGTCGCGCGTCATGTTCATCGGCTACAACCCGCTGTGGTACAAGCTCTTCGTGTGGACGCTGTCGGCGATGCTCTGTGCCGTCGCCGGCGCGCTCTACGTGCCGCAGGTGGGGATCATCAATCCCTCGGAAATGTCGGTCGGCAATTCGATCGAGATCGCCATCTGGGTTGCCGTCGGTGGCCGCGGTACGCTGATCGGGCCGGTGATCGGCGCCTTCCTGGTCAATCTGGCGAAGAGCTGGTTCACCGTCAGCTTTCCCGAGTACTGGCTGTTCTTCCTCGGCACACTGTTCATCGTCGCCACGCTCTACCTGCCGCAGGGTGTGGTCGGCCTCTGGCTGCGGCTGCGCGCCCGCCGGCGGGGCAAGGGCGCCGCGGCCGGCGAGCCACCGGCGGCGGTGGCGAAGGGAGTGGGGGCATGAACGCCGCCGACCTGCCGCCGACGAACGGCGACAACCCGGACTGGGACAGCGGCACCGCCGAGCTCGGCCACATCCTGAAGCCGGGACAACTCGACCTCTCGCACAAGGTCATCCTCTATCTCGATGACATCACGGTCAGCTTCGACGGCTTTCGGGCGCTCAACAAGCTGTCGCTGACGATCGACGCCGGCGAGCTGCGCTGCATCATCGGCCCGAACGGCGCCGGCAAGACGACGATGATGGACGTCATCACCGGCAAGACGCGACCCGACGAGGGGACGGTGTTCTTCGGCCAGACGATCGACCTGACACGGCTTTCCGAACCCGAAATCGCCCACATGGGGATCGGCCGCAAGTTCCAGAAGCCGACGATCTTCGAGAACCACACGGTGTTCGAGAATCTCGAACTGGCGATGAAGACCGACAAGCGGGTCTGGCGCAGCCTCTTCGCCACCCTCGATTCGGCGGCTGGCGACCGCATCGCCGAGACGCTGCAGTTGATCCGCCTGACAACCGACGCCGACCGGCTGGCCGGCCTGCTCTCGCACGGCCAGAAGCAGTGGCTGGAGATCGGCATGCTGCTGATGCAGGAGCCGAAGCTGCTGCTGCTCGACGAGCCGGTCGCCGGCATGACCGACGAGGAGACCGAACGGACCGGCGAGTTGTTCCTGTCGCTGGCCGGCAGGCATTCGCTGGTCGTCGTCGAGCACGACATGGCTTTCGTCAAGCAGCTTGGCGGCAAGGTGACGGTGCTGCACGAAGGCAGTGTGCTGGCCGAAGGCAGCCTGGAGGAAGTCCAGGCCGACCAGCGGGTGATCGAAGTCTACCTGGGACGTTGACGCGACGATGTTGCAGATCAGCAATCTGAACCAGTACTACGGCGGCAGCCACATCCTGCGCAACCTCAGCTTCAGCGCCGAGGCGGGCAAGGTGACGGCGATCCTCGGGCGCAACGGCGTCGGCAAGTCGACCCTGCTGAAGTCGCTGATGGGCCTGCTGCCGACGAAAGGCGGGACGATCGAGTTCGCCGGCCGCGACCTGACGCGTGCGCCGTCGCACCAGCGCGTGCGGGCGGGAATCGGCTACGTGCCGCAGGGGCGGGAAATCTTCCCCCGCCTGACGGTACAGGAGAACCTGCTCATGGGGCTGGCGACCTGCCCCGGCGGCACGCGTGTTCCCGAGCGCATCTTCGAGATGTTCCCGGTGCTGCGGCAGATGCTGCGCCGGCGTGGTGGCGACCTCTCCGGTGGCCAGCAGCAGCAACTGGCGATCGGCCGCGCGCTGGCGATGGGGCCGAAGCTGCTGATCCTCGATGAGCCGACCGAGGGCATCCAGCCGTCGATCATCAAGGACATAGAGCGCGCGATCCGCTCTCTCGCGGCGAGTGGCGAAATGGCCATCCTGCTCGTCGAGCAGTACTACGACTTCGCGCGTTCGCTCGCCGACCAGTACCTGGTCATGGAGCGCGGCGAGATCATCATGCGCGGGCGGGGAGACGAGATGGAGAAGGACGGGGTGCTGGCGGCGCTGGCCGTGTAACCGACAAGAGATCATCGAGTGCGAGGCAGGCCGCAAATGAGCCGTTCGGTGGCAGGAGTCCCTTGCGGCCGCGCCCACGGTGATTCGGCATGCGCCATCTCCTGCTGAACTTCATTGCTCGCCTCAGCGTTGCGCGCAAGCTGATCCTGATCTACGCGCTCGACCTGTCGGCGGTGATCTTCGTCTCGACGATCCTGATCAACGAGAAGTTCATCGCCATCGACTTCGCGCGCAAGGAGATCGTCGGTAACGACTACATCGGCGCGCTGCGCACAGCCACGCTCGGCGCGCTGACGGGCGGCGGGCCACGTGGCTCGGCGGACGCCGTGCTCGCAGCCGAAGGACGTCATGGTTCGGCGCGCGGTGATCTGGGCAGCAGCGAACTGGCGCAGGCCCTGGCCGGCAAATTGCGCCGGCTGGAGGATGCCGACTCCCGGTCAGCCAGCGACGAACACGCGGTCGCGTCGGCATTGCAGGCGCTGATCACCCGTATCGGCAATCAGTCGAATCTGATCCTCGATCCCGATCTGGACAGTTACTACACGATGTCGCTGGTGGTCCTGCGTTTCCCGGAACTCCTCGACCTGATCGGTCGCATTCGCGACCAGGCGCAGACGGCCGCGGCGGCGGCGCCAGCCCGGCGGGCGCATGAACAGAGCTCCTACCTCATCCTCGAAGGCCGTCTCGATGCCGTCGTCAGCGGCATCGAGAGCGACTACGCTGAAGCCTTCGCGGCCGGCAGCGCGGAACTCGGGGTCGCGCTGCAGCCGACACGGCAGAGACTGCTGGCGGCGGTGGAAGCGTTGCGCGCCAGCGCCCGACGACTGGCCATCGACCAGGATGGCAGCCGACGCGGTGCCGACCACGATCGGCTGGCGCTCGCCACCTGGCGGCAGCTCGACGCCGCGTGGATGGCGGCCGGCAGTGCCCTCGGCGGCCTGCTGCAGCAGCGGATCGATGACCTGTTCCAGCGCATGTGGCTGCACCTGGGTACCGCTGCTGCCCTGTTGCTGCTCCTGCTCAGCGTCGTCTATTTCGTGGCGCGCCAGATCGCGCTGCCGATTCGGCGTCTCGCCGACGTTGCCGATGATGTGCGCCGCTCGGGCGATTACACGCTGCGGGCGAAGTGGCCTTCCTCCGACGAGATCGGCCGCCTGATCAACGCCTTCAACGACATGCTGGAGCAGCTCGACCGCAGCCGCCGCCTCGAACAGGAACTCGCTGCCCAGGCGCGCGCCGCCGAAGCGCAGCGGCAGCTGCTGGATGCCGTCCCGATCCCGCTGCTGGTGACGGCGACGCCACAGCATGAGGTGCTGCACACCAACGCGCAGGCGAACGCCTGGCTCGACAACCGCCGCAGTGACCCCTGGGCGGGCGGTCTGCCAGCCGAGGCGCGGGTGCAGTTCTTCCAGATGCTGGCTGACCGCGGCGCGGTGGACGAGTTCGAGATCCTCTGGCACGGTGCCAACCGGCGCGAGTGGGCCTTGATCTCGGCACGACGCCTGCGCTATCAGGATCGTGATGCCGTGCTCACCGCCTTCACGCCGATCGGCCGGACCAAGCAGATGGAGTCACGCCTGGAACTGTGGGCCAGGGTGTTCGAAGCGTCCTCGGAAAGCATCCTGATCACCGACGCCAGGCGCATCATTCTGACCGCCAACCGGGCCTTCAGCCGCAGCACGGGGTACGAGTGCCTCGAGGTGGTCGACGACACGCCCGAATTCCTGCGTTCCGATCGCCATCCGGATGGCTTCTACGAGGAAGTCTGGCAGATGGCAGTCGCTCGTGGCCACTGGCAGGGCGAGATGTGGATCCGGCGCAAGAGCGGGGAGGCCCTGCCGGTATGGGCGGCGCTGAACGCGGTACGCGACGGATCCGCCCGGATCACCCACTACATCGCCACCTGGTTCGACATCAGCGCGCGCAAGGCCGACGAGCAGCGCATCAGCCACCTCGCACAGCATGACGTCCTCACCGATCTGCCCAACCGGGCGCTTTGCGTCGAACGCTTGCGCCTGGCGCTCCAGCAGGCAGACCGGCACAAGCGGCGGCTGGCAGTGCTGTTCATCGACCTCGACCGGTTCAAGAACATCAACGATTCGCTCGGTCATCATATCGGCGACGCAGTCCTGCGCTCGGTCTCGAGCCAGCTCCAGCGTGGGGTGCGCAGCGGCGACACGGTGAGCCGCATGGGCGGTGACGAATTCGTCGTCGTTCTCAATGGCGTCACCGACGTCGAGGAGATCCGTCAGATCGTCGAGTGTCGTCTGATCCGGCTGATCCGCCAGCCACACAACGTCGGTGGCGCCGAGCTGCACGTCTCGTGCAGCATCGGCATCGCCGTCTACCCCGAGGATGGACTCGAGATCGAAACCCTGATGCGCAACGCCGATGCGGCGATGTACCAGGCGAAGCAGCAGGGCCGCAACAATGCCCAGTTCTTCACCCTGGAGATGGACCGGCGCGCGCGCGAGCGGATGCAGATCGAGAACGACCTGCGTGTGGCGATCGAGCGTCGGCAACTGTGTGTCTTCTATCAGCCAAGAGTCGAATGCTGCAGCGGCAGGCTGCTCGGCGCCGAAGCGCTGGTGCGCTGGCGGCACCCGCAACACGGGCTGATCACACCGGCACGATTCATTCCGGTGGCCGAAGACAGCGGTTTGATCGTCCCGATCGGCGCCTGGGTGCTCGCCGAAGCGTGTCGTCAGCTGGCGACCTGGCGCGCGACCAGCCAGGAACTGGCAATCTCGGTCAACCTCTCGGCGGCACAGCTGCACGATCCCGATCTGCTGGTGACGCTACGGCAGGCGATCGCCGAGCATGGCGTCAACCCGGCGATGATCGAGCTGGAACTGACCGAGTCGCTGCTGATGGAAGACGTCACTCTGACCATCGACCTGCTGCAGGCGATCAAGGCGCTGGGCATCTCGCTCGCGGTCGATGACTTCGGCACCGGCTACTCGAGCCTGAACTACCTGCACCGATTCCCGATCGACAAGCTGAAGATCGATCAGTCCTTCGTCAGGAACATGCTCGACGATCCCAACGACCTGGCGATCACCAAGGCGGTGATCGGCCTCGGTCACACGCTGGGACTGCGCGTCGTCGCCGAAGGCGTCGAACAGACCGAGGAAATGCGCGTGCTTGCTGCAGCCGGCTGTGACGAACTGCAGGGTTACCTGTTCGGCAAGCCGATGCCGGCGGATGACTTCGGCCGCTGGCGCGAGTCCTTCGCGGGCGGGATGGGCTGATGATGTATCGTTGGTGGCGCTTCCGTTCCCGGACGGGAACGAGGCTGCTCATCCCGACCGGGGCGGGCTCGCTGCCCAGTCCTGCGAACTCTGCCTGGCGCCCGCCAGGCGGCATCTCTTGTGGAGCGCTGCATGGAAGAACGACTCGAGATCAAATCACCCTGGTCGATGGTCCCGATGGACGCCATGGACGGCCTCATCGCCGAGATCAAGGATGCCCTGCCGTCCGACCACCCGCTGCAGGAGCACGAGCTCTTTCCCGGCATCAAGTGGGCGGGGCGACCGATCTTCATCGTCGACGACGACACCACCGGTGAGCGCCTTCGCATCGATTTCGAGCAGCCGGAGCGCTGGCGGAAGACGCGCTTCAAGGTGCCGGCGATACAGGTGTTGCGCGATGGCGCCGAAGTCGCGGCGATGATCGAGCGGGATCATCTCGCCGAACTCGTCGCCTGGCCCACCGCCGGCGACTGAGGCGCCCCGCGGCGCTGCCGCGCACCCGGGTTGTAGTGGCGGCCGAACCGGCACTCGGGATCGGGCAGGAAGCCATCCGCGTCGAGGTTCAAGGTGGCGCCCATCGGCAGCCAGTAGCGCTGCCAGCGATGGTGAATGTTCGCGCTCATGCGATGACGAGCGGGGCAGGCGAGAGCGGCAGCACCCCGGCGCTGGTCGATGAGCCAGGGTCCGGTCGGTCGCGGCTGATCATTGAAGTGTCCTTGCGGTGAGTGGCACACATCATCGACGTTTTGACGAGCAGCGACAAGACCACTGGCAGGGAGTGCGGGAAGCCTTCCCGCGCCTGTGATGCCGGATTGCTTGCCGGACTCGTCGCTCGTCGCGGACAGCGATCCGCCAGCCACGCGCTCGCGCGGCGGCGCGCCGATCCGGCTCGCTGCTGTTTGTCGGGGCAGGCGATCCGCGCTAGACTTTGCTCGGTCGATCATCGGAAACCGCCATGCGTCTGCCGCAAGAGAAACCCTCTGTCTACGAAGATCTTTTCGCTCTGCCGGAATACGTCGTCGGCGAGATCATCGACGGCCGTCTGGTCACCCATCCGCGGCCGGCCCCACGGCATGCCCGGGCGAGTTCTTCGCTCGGCTTCGAGCTGGGCGGTCCGTTCGATCTGGCGCGAAATGGTCCGGGCGGCTGGTGGATCCTCGACGAACCCGAGATCCATCTCGAGCAACACGTTCTCGTCCCCGACGTCGCCGGCTGGCGGCGCGAACGCCTGCCGCGATTGCCCGAGACCGCCGGGTTCGATCTCGCCCCCGACTGGGTCTGCGAGATCCTGTCGCCGGCGACGGCACGCGTCGACCGGGCGGAAAAGTTGCCGATCTACGCCGCGCACGGCGTGCAACACGCGTGGCTCGTCGATCCCGATCTGCGCATCCTGGATGTCCTCGAGAACCGCGGCGGCCAGTGGCTGTTGCTTGCCGTTCTCGAGGACGAGGCGGCCGTTGCGCAGCCGCCGTTCGCCGTCATCAGCTTCGCGCTCGCGGGGCTGTGGGCGGATTGAGCGAGCGCACCCGGTTCGCGTCGTCCAGCGTCGCGCCGGCGGTCGGCAATGTCCCCCGGCCGGGCTGGCAGGCTCGCCTGTCACTCGGTTTCGAACGGCGTGGCGAGCGGACGGTGCTGGCCCACTGCGCCCACCTGGGGCCGCTGCGGGTTCAGAAGGCGCTCTACCCGGAGGGGCCGGCGGTCTGCCAGGCGATCGTCCTGCATCCGCCGGGCGGCGTCGCCGGCGGCGACAGCCTCGACATCGTCGTCGTCGCGGCGGCGGCTGCGCACGCGCAGTTGACGACACCGGGCGCCGGCAAGTGGTATCGTTCGGACGGGCGGCGCGCGCGGCAGACCGTCGGTCTGCGTGCGGACGAGCAGGCCATCGTCGAGTGGCTGCCGCAGGAAACGATCGTTTTCGACGGCGTCGAGGCGGAGATGCTGACGCGGGTCGATCTGGCCGCTGGCGCCGTTTACTGTGGCTGGGAAATCCTCTGCCTCGGGCGAACGGCCGCCGGCGAGACTTTCAGCCAGGGCCGGCTCGAATTGTCGACGCGCATCGAGCAAGGCGGGCGGCCGTTGTGGATCGAACGCGGCTGCCTGCGCGGCGGTTCGCCGTGGCTCGCTGCCGCCGCCGGCCTCGGCGGGCTGCCGGTGAGCGGCACGCTGCTGCTCGCCGGCCGGCCGGTCGCAGCGGAATGGCTGGCAGCCTGCCGCGCCGTGCCGTCACCCCGCGGCCTGCGCGTCGGTGTGACGGCGCTGCCCGGCGTGCTCGTGGCGCGCTGTCTGGGGCCGGCCAGCGAGCCGGCAAAGGCGTGGCTGACGGGGGTCTGGCGGCGCTTGCGGCCGCTGGCGCTGGCCAGGGAGGCGGTGCCGCCGCGCATCTGGAGTACCTGATCCTGTTGAGAGGAAGCAATGGAACTGACGCCAAGAGAGAAGGACAAGCTGCTGCTGTTCACCGCCGCGCTGCTTGCCGAGCGGCGCCGCGCACGCGGCCTGCGGCTCAATTATCCGGAAGCGGTGGCGCTGATCAGCGCGGCGATCATCGAGGGGGCGCGTGACGGACGGACGGTGGCCGAACTGATGCACCACGGCACGACCCTTCTTTCGCGCGACGAGGTCATGGAGGGTGTTCCCGAGATGATCCACGATATCCAGGTCGAGGCCACCTTTCCCGACGGCACCAAGCTGGTCACCGTCCATCACCCGATCGTCTGAGGAGGTCCGGCATGATTCCCGGAGAGATGCACATCGAGCCCGGCGAGATCGAGCTCAACGCCGGTCGCGAGACGATCCGGCTGGCTGTTGCCAACACCGGTGACCGACCGATCCAGGTCGGTTCGCACTACCACTTCGCCGAGACCAACGCGGCGCTGCAATTCGATCGCGTCGCCGCGCGCGGCTTCCGGCTCGACATCGCCGCCGGTACGGCGGTGCGTTTCGAGCCGGGGCAGACGCGCAGCGTGCAGCTCGTCGCGCTCGCCGGCGAGCGCCGGGTCTACGGCTTCACCGCCAGCATCATGGGAGCACTCGAATGAGCGTCCGCATCTCGCGCCAGGCCTATGCCGAAATGTTCGGGCCGACGGTCGGCGACCGCGTCCGCCTCGCCGACACCGATCTGTGGATCGAGGTCGAGCAGGATTTCACCGTCCATGGCGACGAGGTCAAGTTCGGCGGTGGCAAGGTGATTCGCGACGGCATGGGCCAGGGCCAGAAGCCGGCGGCGGAAGTTGCCGACACGGTGATCACCAACGCTCTGATCGTCGACCACTGGGGAATCGTCAAGGCCGACATCGCCCTCAAGGACGGCCGCATCGCCGCCATCGGCAAGGCCGGCAACCCGGACATCCAGCCCGGTGTAACGATCAACATCGGTGGCGGCACCGAGATCATCGCCGGCGAGGGGATGATCGTCACCGCCGGCGGCATCGACAGCCACATCCACTTCATCTGCCCGCAGCAGATCGAGGAAGCGCTGATGTCGGGCGTGACGACGATGCTCGGCGGCGGCACCGGGCCTGCCACCGGCACCTACGCGACGACCTGCACGCCGGGCCCGTGGCACATCCAGCGCATGCTGCAGGCCGCCGAGGCGTTCCCGATGAACCTCGGCTTCTTCGGCAAGGGCAACGTCTCGCTGCCCGAGCCGCTGCGCGAGCAGGTGCGCGCCGGCGCGATCGGCCTCAAGCTGCACGAGGACTGGGGAACGACGCCGGCGGCGATCGACAACTGCCTGTCGGTCGCCGACGAGATGGACGTGCAGGTGGCGATCCACACCGACACGCTCAACGAATCGGGTTTCGTCGAAACGACCCTGGCTGCCTTCAGGGGGCGGACGATCCACACCTTCCATACCGAAGGGGCCGGCGGCGGGCACGCACCGGACATCCTGCGCGCCGTCGGCGAAGCCAACGTCCTGCCGTCGTCGACCAACCCGACGCGGCCGTACACGGTGAATACCGTCGACGAGCACCTCGACATGTTGATGGTCTGTCACCACCTGGACCCGGCGATCGCCGAGGATGTCGCCTTTGCCGAGAGCCGCATCCGGCGCGAGACGATCGCTGCCGAGGACATCCTGCACGACCTCGGGGCGCTGTCGATGATGTCGTCCGACTCGCAGGCGATGGGGCGGGTGGGCGAGGTGATCATCCGCACCTGGCAGACGGCGCACAAGATGAAGCTGCAGCGCGGTCCGCTGCCGTCTCCCGGCGCTGGCGCGCAGCGGCACGACAACTTCCGCGTCCAGCGCTACCTCGCCAAGTACACGATCAATCCGGCGATCACGCACGGCATCAGTCATCTCGTCGGCTCGATCGAAGTCGGCAAGCTCGCCGACCTGGTGCTCTGGAAGCCGGCCTTCTTCGGCGTCAAGCCGTCGCTGATCCTCAAGGGCGGGATGATCGCCGCCGCCGCCATGGGCGACGCGAACGCTTCGATTCCGACACCGCAACCGGTGCACTACCGGCCGATGTTCGGCTCCTTCGGCAGTGCCCTGCAGACTTCGGTGATCTTCGTCTCGCAGGCGGCGCTGGCCAGCCCGGCGATCGCCGCACTGCAGCTGCGCAAGCCGCTGGTCGCCGTTCGCCAGACCAGGGGGATCGGCAAGGCGGACATGGTGCACAACGGCGCGACGCCGAAGATCGAGGTCGATCCGGAGACCTACGCCGTCCGCGCCGACGGCGAGCTGCTGGTGTGCGAGCCGGCGAGCGTGCTGCCGCTGGCGCAGCGCTACTTCCTGTTCTGAGCGGCACATGCTTCTTGCCGAATCCTTTGCTGCCGCCGATGCGCCGGTCAGCGATCATCTGGTGCTGCCCTACGACGCCCGTTGCCGGAGCCGGCAGCGCGTCAGGCTGGTCGGCGGCGAGGAGATGGGCTATGTCCTTCCGGCGGGCACCGTGCTGCGGCATGGCGACCGGCTGCTGGCCGGCGATGGACGGGTAGTCGAGGTCGCCGCGGCGCCCGAAGAGCTGCTCGAAGTTCGCGCCCGTGACAGCTTGCAGTTGACCCGTGCCGCCTATCACCTGGGCAACCGGCACGTGCCGGTGCAGCTCGGCGACGGGTTCCTGCGCCTGCAGCCGGACCACGTGCTGGGCGACATGCTGCGGCGTCTGGCCTGTTCCGTCAGCGAGGTGGTGGCGCCGTTCGACCCGGAGGGGGGCGCCTACGGCGCGGCGCACGGCCATGGCGAGGCGCCTGCGCATGGGCACGACTACCGGCCGACGAAGGGCCGGCGGGTGGTCGAAGCACACGACCCTGGCCACGGTCCGCATCGCTCGCCGGCGAAGATCCACGAGTTCAAGTGAGCCTAGTGCTGACACGCCTGCTGCAGCTCGCCAGCCCGGCGTTGCCGGTGGGGGCCTACACCTATTCGCAGGGGCTCGAATGGGCCGTCGAGGCCGGGCTGGTGCGCGACGAGCGGAGCGCCGGGCAGTGGATCGGCGGTGTGCTCGAGGAAGGCATCGGTCGCTTCGAGGCGCCGCTCGCGGCCTGCCTGCAGCGCGCCTGGCGCGCCGCCGATATCGGCGAGGTGGCGCGTCTGAACGGCGAGTTCCTGGCCAGCCGCGAGTCGTCCGAGCTGCGTGCCGAGACCCTGCAGATGGGATACTCGCTGCGCCGCCTGCTGCATGACCTCGACGATTTCCCCTTGCCGGAGGTCCTCGATGAACTGCCGGAGACGGCTTTTCCGACGGTCTGGGCGCTCGCCGCTGCGTCCTGGCGGATCCCGCTGGCCGATTCGCTTGTGGCCTATCTGTGGTCCTGGTGCGAGAATCAGGTGCTGGCGGCGCTGAAGGCCGTGCCGCTTGGCCAGACCGCCGGACAGCGGGCCCTGCTGCAGCTCGGTGGCCGCATTCCGGCGGTCGTGCAACGGGCGCTGGTCCTCCCCGAGGCGGCATGGAGCAACTTCGCCCCTGGCTTCGCGCTGGCGTCGAGCCAGCACGAAACGCAGTACTCGAGACTGTTTCGATCATGACGGAAAGCGAGCCAAGGATGAACGCCCCAACCGCCCTGCGCATCGGCATCGGAGGTCCGGTCGGCTCAGGCAAGACCGCACTCACCCTGGCGCTGTGCCTTGCATTGCGCGACAGGTACAGCCTTGGCGTGGTGACCAACGACATCTATACCGCCGAGGACGCGAACTTCCTCGTGCAGCACGCTGCCCTGCCACAGGAACGCATTCTCGGCGTCGAGACGGGTGGCTGCCCGCACACCGCGATCCGCGAAGACGCCTCGATCAACCTCGAAGCCGTCGCGCGGCTGACCGCTACGTTCCCGGACATCGAGATCGTCCTGGTCGAGTCGGGAGGGGACAATCTTGCCGCGACCTTCAGCCCCGAGCTATCCGACCTGACGCTCTACGTCATCGACGTCGCCGCCGGCGACAAGATCCCGCGCAAGGGTGGTCCGGGGATCACCCGCTCCGACCTGCTGGTGATCAACAAGACCGATCTCGCGCCGCTGGTCGGCGCATCACTCGAAGTCATGGCGCGCGACAGCCGCAGGATGCGCGGCGAGCGTCCCTTCGTCTTCAGCAACATGAAGACCGGCGAGGGGCTGGCGGAGATCATCACCTTCATCGAGGAGCGCGGTCTGTTCCACTGAACGGGCGCCGACCCGCCAGCGGATCGGCGTAATGTTTCCGGCGCGCGCGGGATGGTCGTCGAGTTGACAATACTGTCACCGAAATGTGGGGTCAGCAGGCGCGGCCATCGGGCAGGCGGCTGAAGCCGAAGCCGCCGGCGTGGCTTGGCTGGATGCAGATCGTCACGCCGAGCGAGCGCGCGGCGCGGTCGATGTCCGGCGGAAAGGCAGCGAAGGGGATCGATCGCTCGACCACCGAACGGATGAACGCAATCTCCTCCTGCTGATCGCCGGCGTTGAGGACGGCGAAGGACTTGAGGCTGCCGTTGGGGTTGATCCGGAACTGGACTGCGGCCGGCTTCACTCCCCTGCTGCGCGGGTCGTTGCGGACGAAGGCGGCACTGCGGTTCAGTCGCCGGACGATGCCATCGAGGTAGAGGTCGAGGCTGAACGGGTCGGGCGGCGGCGTGTCGGGCCGGCGTTCGAGCATGAGCAGTCCCTGTTCGTCGCGCCGCGCCTGCTGCCGCCCGAGCTCCGCCGCCTGCGCCAGGGAGCGTTGTGCCAGCGACGGCTTGGGAGCCGCCTTCGCCTGCTCTTCGAGCTCGTCGAGGAAACGCTTCATTTCCTGCCTTTCACTCGGGGTCCAGCGCGGCGTTTCTTGGCGAACCGCGGCATCGGCGGGGGTCGGCGTGTTCGGGCTGCGCGGGCGTGGTGGCTTGCCTGTCGGTCGGGCGGCGGCCCGTGGCGGCGCTTTGGCGGTCACCGGTGGGGGCGGCAGGGATGCCCGCGTTGCCGCCTGCGGCGCCGGCGACAGCCGGGCATCGAAGCGCGTCGAGGCGATCGGCCGGGGTACTGCCTCCCGCTCCGGAAAGAAGAGAACGATGGCGTGCAGGAGCAGCGACACCGCCAGGGCAGCAGACAGCGAGCGCGAGATCGGAGTCTGTTCTACGCCAACCTCGTCATCTGCCGGAACCGCTTCGCGCGACAGGCTGCCCGCTGGCCGCGCGGCATCTCCTGGGCGGCTGGGCCGGTGGCAAGCGGAGGGCACACGCGCCAAGGCGGTCGTACGGCAGCATCACCTGCAACCTGGTGGTGGCGCGCCGACCGGGTCTGTGGTCGGGTTCGACCGGCTGCGGCGGGATCGCGGTCGCTGGATGTCATCAGAGCCCATGGTGGCAGGATAGCGAGCCGGCAGATGGTCGTCAATTCGTGCGGCGGTTGGTCTGCGGCATGGGCGGACCGAAACCGATGGGCCCATTGGTGCTCCCATGCGTCTGCCGGCAGGCTCCGTCAGGGCCAGTGTTCGTGGCGAGCCCGGTCTCCCGGAACAGCGGTCGACAGCGGCCCCTGCTATAGTGAAGACGTCCATTCGGTGGGGCGCCGACGTCGACTCGTTGCCGGACCGGAGGCAAGCATCGGGTTGCTGGGGGGGGGGCGAACTGTCGGAATTTCTTACAGCCGATCGGTCCGAAAGCAGCGTGACATTTGTAACACTCTGCTGCAAAAAGAAGTTTTTTTTGGGCACGAATATTGCTACATCAAAACCAGGTTTTGCTGAGGGGCGGGGGTGGAACGGTACAGCCCCTTGAAGCCAAGACTTGTGAAGCCCAATTAAACCCTCATCCACCGGTTTTCCGAGCAGGGGGCTGGTGACCGCAGTGAAGGAGTGAAACGATGAGTGTAACTTGTAGCAGGACCAAAATAGCCTTGGCCGTCATGGCTCTGGCAGCGTCGACCGGCGCGTCGGCGGCGCTGTCGTTGGGCAATGTGAGTTTGAACAACGGGCTATGCCAGACGTGGCTGGGTTCGCCGCAGCTCTCTGCCGGCAGTTGTTCGGATGCGAACATTGCTGACGCCCTGCAGGTCGGGGGCGGCAACGTCGAACTGGGCAAGTACGGCAGAGGCGGTGTAACCACACTGTCTGGCGACTTCGCCGGAAAGCCCGTGACCCTGCGGAGCCTCGTCGCCGCTGACTGGACGACCGGGCAGCTGCAGCCGACCGCGCTGACCGAGCGCTATATTCAGGGCGCTGCGAAGGAGGCTGGAATCAACCTGTCGCCCACGGATCTGACTGACGCGGTAAACGCCTTCCTTTCGCCCAATGCCGGCCTCGGTGGTCTGGCACCGTGGATGTACGTCAGCGATCCCAACATCGATTATGTCGAGATGCGCGACGGCCATGGCGTGTACATCGGTCTGGCCGGAATCTACAACGCGACGCCGTTCCTCCAGGCCGTTTTCGGTTCCCAACTGCCACCGGGGACTCAGCTGCCGAGCGGGCTGCAGGTGAGCGAGGTGGTCCATGTGAATCTCGCCGGTGTGCAGGACTACCTGTTCGGCTTCTATGCGGAGAGGTCCGGTGTCTATGCAGGGCCGACGCCGCCGAATCAGGCGGTCCAGGAGACTCTGTCCTATTCGGGCACCTATGAGGTGAAAATACCCGAGCCGGAGTCGCTGGCGCTGCTGGGCCTTGGCTTGGTCGGCCTGTTCATCGGCCGCCGTCGCCGCGCCTGAGGCGCTTCGCGAGAGCTTCTCGGCGCGCAAGCGCCTGTGGGGGGTGCCTGCAGAGCCCGTAAGGGCTCTGCGCGCGATGGGACTCGGGAGTGGGACCGTCGGCCAAGGGGCAAGGACTGAAGCCTGGAACTGCTCACCGCGGAGGTGGCCTTGGAATACGCTGCACTTTTTGGCCTCTGTGCCCTCTTCTCGGGGGTGGTCATTCGTTTCAGCATCGTGCTGGCCGGCCGCCTCGGGGCGATGGACCGCCCCGGCGGGCACAAGCAGCATGCGGTGAGCACGCCGTTCGTCGGCGGCTTCGGCCTCATCAGCGTGGTCGTGGTGGCTTTCACCCTCGGCGATCGTCTTCCCGGCGGATCCACCTCGGTCGCCTTGCTGGCGGGATCCGCATCCATGTTCGTGACCGGGCTGGCCGATGACATCTGGCACCTGGGCTTCAAGCCGAGGTTCGTCGTGCAGGCGGCCGTTGCTCTGGCGATGGTCTTCGTCGGCGGGGTGGAGCTGGCTTCGCTCGGGGAACTCCTGCCGGGCGTTGCCGTGGATCTCGGTTGGCTTGCCGTGCCGATCACCGTCTTCGCGACGATCGGCCTGATCAACGCGGTCAACATGATCGATGGCATCGACGGGCTCTCGGGTTCGGTGAGTCTGGTCAGCTTGGCGTTCATTGCCGTCGTCGCGCACGGCGCCGACAACCCGGCCTACCTGCTGCTGGCGGTGGCGTTGATGGGTGGTATCGTGGGCTTCCTGTTCTTCAACCTCCGCTATCCCGGGAATGTCCGCGCGCGGGTGTTCCTTGGCGACAACGGCAGCATGCTGCTCGGTTTCGTCTTTGCCTGGCTGCTGATCGCGCTGTCGCAGGGTGGCGATGCGGCGGCAATGACTCCGGTCACTGCCCTGTGGTTGTTCGCGTTGCCGCTGATGGATACGGTTGGCGTCATGCTGCGGCGGATCTGGCTTGGCAAGTCGCCTTTCCGGGCCGACCGCCACCATCTGCATCACCTCCTGGTCCGGGCGGGTTTTCGTGTCTGCGATGTCGTCGCCGTGGCGGTACTGATGCAGTTCGTCTTTGCGCTGATCGGTGTCACCTGCCTGTTGCTCCGGGTTCCGGAGTACTTGGCTTTCGGGCTTTTTCTGGGTATTTTTGCCGTGTATTTCGTGCTCGTCGCGCGGCCGTGGCGGCTGGTGCCCTGGTTGCAGTGGCTGAACCGACGCCTCGGTCTGCCATCGGCGCAGGTGCGCGGCATCTTCGTCGGATACGTGCGCCGCGAAACGTGCCCGCAGCTGCTTGACCTGATTGCGCAGGGGCTCAGTGGCCGCTACGACTACCAGTTGAGCGTCTTCGAGACCGACAGGAAGAGCGCGCAGGAGCGCAAGGTGTATTGCATGGTCCATGTTCCGAATATCGGGGACGAACACCTGATTGGCGCTGTCCGGCGAGACGTGCTGCGGCTGCGCAGGCGCCTGGCCAGGGGGCATGGACTCGACATCCGCCTGCTCCTCGCGCGTGCGGAGCAGAGCGGGTTGCAGTCGGCATCCGACACCGCGGCGGCAGGCGGTCGGCGGATCGGCGAGCGCGAGCGTCGCCAGCCGCAGAGCACGTTGATCTATTCGATCGAGCGCGGACGGCACAGCGTGCGCAGTGACCACGGTGGCTTCGAAATCAGCCTGCCACCCCCCTGCAGGTAGTCCTCATGTTCAGCCGTATCCTCACCGTGTGTACCGGCAACATCTGCCGCAGCCCGGCGGCAGAGTACCTGCTGCGGCAGCGGGCGGCCAGCTCCGGGCGCCGCATCGAGGCACGCTCGGCCGGTATCGGCGCGCTCGTCAATCATCCGGCGGAGGAGGCCACACGCGAGCTGATGAGCGCGCGTGGAGTCGACCTCAGCGGTCACCGTGCCAGTCAGCTGACTCGTGAGCGCCTGCGCTGGGCGGAATTGGTGCTGGTCATGGAGAAGCACCACCGGGACGCGGTGGTGGCCATGGACCCGACGGCTCGTGGCAAGACCTTCCTCATCGGGCACTGGACGAGCAGGGAAATCCCCGACCCTTACAGGCGCGGCGAAGAGGCGCATGCCGAGGCGCTGCAACTGATCGACGAGGCACTGGATCCCTGGGTCAGCAAGCTGGGCTGAAGAACTGACCGATCTGCCGGTTTTTCTCGCCGTGGCGTGAGATTTAGCACCGGACGGTGCCATTCCAGGCGTTAGTCTCTCCCCGTCGCCGGTCCCTGGCCAGAGAAGACCAGTGGACACTGGCCGCGTTTCGGAGAGACACGGCGATCGACCGGAAGATGCTGCGTGGCAATTCACCTGCCGGCAAGCTCCAGCACTGGCTTTGCGCGACGCGCCACTGGAAGTTACACTGCACGGCTCGCCCTGGCCGGGACGTACCGACCGGATGAAGAGGCTACGAGATGAGGATTTTGGCATGAATCTTTTGCGACATCGGCTGCCAGCGGGGAGAAGCGTAGTGCTGTGCCTCGCGTTGGGCACGCTGGCAGGGTGCACCATCATTCCTGGCAACCAGAGTTACGCCAACCGCGAGGAGTCCGACGTCAGGCTGCCGGTGCAGCAGGGGGACCAGCTGCAGCCGGCGAACGTGCGCATCCGGCCGATCACGGCCGAGTTGATCATCGATCTCTTCAAGTCGGCGTTGCCGCCAGTCGGTGACGGAACCAGTTCGGCGCAGGCGGCAACGGCAACCAATCCGCGCTCCCGTGGCCAGGACCCTTCACCAGTCCCCAACTATCGCCTGGGGCCGGGAGACATCATCTCGATCATCGTCTGGGATCATCCCGAGCTGACGATCCCCGCCGGCAGCTTCCGGACGGCAGAACAGGCCGGCACGGTGATCGCCGAGGATGGCACGATCTTCTATCCGTATATCGGTGTGGTCAAGGCGGCCGGCCGGACGACCAGCGAACTGCGCGAAATCCTGTCGACGCGGCTCGCCAAGTTCATCGAGCGCGTGCAACTCGACGTGCGGATGGTGGCGTTCCGCAGCCAGCAGGTCTATGTCGTCGGCGAGGTGGCGAAGCCGGGAATCCAGCCGGTCAACGACGTGCCGATGACCGTTCTCGATGCGGTCAACCGTGCCGGCGGCTTCACGCCGGAGGCCGACTTCAGCCGCGTGCTGCTCACCCGGCGCGGGATGACCTACCTGGTCGATGTCCAGGCGATGTACGACTATGGACGTACCGAGAGCAACCCGCTGCTCGAACACGGCGACATCGTCAACGTCTCTGACCGCAGCTACAACAAGATCTTCGTTCTCGGCGAGATCGCCAAGCCCGGTTCGTGGGTCATGAACAAGAAGCGCTCGACGCTGGCGGAGGCGCTCGGCGATGCCGGCTACATCAACCAGAACACGGCCGATCCGCGCTGGATCTACGTCATGCGCGGCAACAGCAAGGATTCCCCGGAGCTGTTCCACCTCGACGCGCGACTGCCCGACGCGATGCTGCTGGCCGACCGTTTCCCGTTGCGACCGCGTGACATCATCTACGTCGACGCAGCTCCGGTCGTCCGCTGGCAGCGCGTGATCGCCAACATCCTGCCGACGGCGACGATGCTCAACCTGACAAGCCAGACGCAATGGCCCCTCTTCGGGTCAAGGCAGTCGCCCAACAATTGAGCTGGCGCAGCGGCGGAAAATGGCTGGCCGGGAGCGTCGTCGCAGGCGCTTCGCTTGCACGCGCAGCGGCTGCTCGCTGCCTGATGCCAGCCGGTCTGGAAACAGGCTAGAGACCACTCGGACAACACATGGATAACGATCAACTGAAACCCTCCCACAGTGCCGGCCCATTTGCCGGAACGAGCGCCAGCGTGCCGCAGCAGCAGTACGTCACGCAGCAGTCGCCGGTGAGCGAGGACGAGGAAGGTCTGGCACTCGGCGAGATCATTGCCGCCCTGATGGACTATCGCTGGCTGATTGCGGCGACCTGCCTGTTCGCGCTGATCATCGGCCTGGCCTGGGTGCTGGTCGCCAGTCCGACCTATCGTGCCGATGGCCTGCTGCAGATCGAGGAGAAGAAGGGAGCCGGCGGCGTCCTCAAGGCGCTCGAGCCCCTTCTCGGTGACACCACGACCGCGCCGGCAGAGGTGGAGATCCTTAGTTCGCGGATGGTTCTCGGCCGCGTCGTATCGAAACTGCGGCTGGACATCATTTCCAGACCGCGGACCTTTCCTCTGATCGGCAGGGCGATCGCCCGTCGCTATGAGGGCGAGCAGCCGAATTCGCCTTGGCTCGGCCTGTCGAGCTATGCCTGGGGCGGCGAGCGCATCCAGGTGGACTCGCTCGAAGTTCCGCTGCACGCGCTCGACGAAGAGCACGAACTGATTGCCGGCGCCGGCGGCACCTTCGAGATCTTCGACAAGGACGATCGGCTGGTGCTCGCGGGCAAGGCCGGAACGCGCGCCACCGACAAGGGCTACTCGATCTTCATTGCCCAGCTCGAGGCACGGCCGGGAACGCGCTTCAGCCTCGCGCGGCTCTCGCCGGAGACGGCCATCGAGAACCTGCGCAAGTTCTATTCGGTCAAGGAGCGCGGCAAGAAGACCGGCGTGCTGGAACTGAGCCTGGTCGGCAAGCAGGCCGACGAGATCGTTCTCATCCTCGACGACATCATGAACACCTATGTCCGCCAGAACGTCGAACGGCGGTCGGCGGAGGCTGAGAAGACGCTGAAGTTCCTCGACACGCAGTTGCCGGCGCTGAAGACCCAGGTCGACAGCGCTGAAGGTGCGTACAACAGCTATCGCCAGAGTCGCGGCTCGCTCGACCTGAGCCTCGAGACGCAGGGCATCCTGAAATCTCTGGTCGAGGTCGAGAACGCCGCCGTGCTGCTGAAGCAGGAGCGGGACGAACTGCGGCAGCACTTCACGCCGGAGCATCCGCGCATCCAGGCCGTCGACAGCAAGCTGGCGCGCCTCAACGAGCGCCGCAAGCAGTTCGACGCGGACGTCTCGCGCCTCCCCGACACGCAACAGACCGTGCTGCGCCTGGCACGCGATGTCGAGGTTTCGAACCGGTTGTATACCGAGTTGCTGAACACCGCACAACAGTTGCGCGTGTCGAAGGCCGGCACGGTTGGCGACGTGCGCGTCATCGACACGGCGGCGGTGGGGCGTGAGCCGGTCGGCGCCAAGCCCGTCGCCATCCTCGGCATCGCCCTGTTGCTGGGGGTTCTGGCGAGCCTCGTCGTCATCTGGGTGCTGCGCTCGCTGCGCGTGGTGGTCGAGGATCCGGAGGTGATCGAGTCGCAACTCGGTCTGCCGGTCTACGCCACGGTGCCGCACAGCAAGCTCGAGGTCGACCTGCATCGCAGGGCACAGGCGGGCGGTGGCGGTGAGCTGCTGGCGGTGGCCCATCCGCAGGAAGACGCGGTCGAGAGCCTGCGCGGGTTGCGGACGACTCTGCATTTTGCCTTGCTCGATGCGCAGGGCAACTCGCTGTTGATTACCGGCCCCAGCCCGGGACTCGGCAAGAGCTTCATATCGAAGAACCTCGGCGCTGTCCTGGCGCAGGTGGACAAACGCGTCGTGATCGTCGATGCCGACCTGCGTCGCGGGCACCTGCACAAGGAGTTCGGTATCGAGCGCGCAGTCGGCATCTCCGAGTACGTCGCTGGTCAGGCTGCGCTCGACGACGTCCTCAAGAGCACCGCCGTCAGTGGGCTGACCGTCGTCACCACCGGACAGATCCCGCCGAACCCGTCCGAGCTGCTGATGCACCCGCGCTTCGAAGTGCTGCTCGGCGAACTGGCGGCGAGGTTCGACACGGTAATCGTCGATGCGCCCCCGGTCCTCGCCGTCTCCGACGCGGCGATCATCGGCCGCCACGTCGGTGCGACGCTGATGATCGCGCGTGCCGGCAAGCACCCGATCCGCGAGCTCGAGCAAGCGGTCAAGAGGCTCAACCAGGCCGGCGTGCAGGTGAAGGGGTTCGTCTTCAACGACCTGAACGTCAGCCGCCAGAGCTATCGCTATGGCTACAAGGGCTACGTCTACCGCTACTCCTACAGGACGTAGAGTCCGTCCCGCTGCCGTGACGGGAGAACCCCGGCAGCCGCCGCGCTAGCCGCTGCGATCCGCCGTTTTCGGACCGCCGATGCGTCGCCTCGCCTCGAAAAGGCAGACGCCTGTGGCGACCGAGACGTTCAGGCTGGCGACCGAGCCGAGCATCGGGATGCTCACCAGTTGATCACAGGTCGCTCGGGTGAGGCGGCGCAAGCCTTCCCCCTCGGCACCGAGCACCCAGGCGCAGGCGATCGGCCAGATGGCGCCGTACAGGTCCTGCGGCGCCTCGGCATCGGTGCCGACGACCCAGATGCCGCGTTCCCTGATTTCGCGCAGGCTGCGGGCGAGGTTGGTGACGGTGATGTAGGGTACCGTTTCGGCCGCGCCACTGGCGACTTTCACCGCCGTCTGTGTCAGCCCGACGGCACGGTCCTTCGGCGCGATCACCGCGTGCGCACCGGCGGCATCGGCAACGCGCAGGCACGCGCCGAGATTGTGCGGATCCTGGACGCCGTCGAGGACGAGGAGGAAAGCGGGTTCGTCGAGGGTGTCGAGGACATCGTCGAGGGTCAGACGGCGCTGCGTCGCATCGACGATGGCGATGACTCCCTGATGGCGGGCGCCGGGCGCCATCGCCTCGATCCGCGCTGTGGCCACCGGCAGCAGGCGAATCCCGGCGAACTCGGCGTGCGTCCGCAGATCGCGCAAGCGGGCATCATGGCGCGCCGCGTCGACATGGATCTCGCGGACTGCGCCCGCGTCATGGCGCAGTTTGGCGAGGACCGAATGGAAACCGAAGATCAGGCGTGTGGCGGAGGGCATGGGCGTGGTCTGCAGGAGGAGGGGCGTGGCGGGCGATTCGTCCGCGAGGGAAAGCTGGTGGCCGCCCGCGTTCAGTCACCGCTTCCGACCCTTTCGAGAGCCCGCGAGCGCCAGTCGAGAACGGCCGTGCGGATGCTCATCTGCTCGCCGAGGCGCGGAAACTCGGCGCGGATGACATGCGCGGCAAAGTTCGACAGGAAGCGTGATTTCAGCTCGGCGCGTGCGCGATCGACGCCGAGTTCGTCGTAGGGCACCGAGGCAAGGAGCAGGAAACCGTCGTCGGGAATGCGGCCGGCCTGCATGTTGGCCTCGATGATCCCGGCCGCCTTGCGGATCGGCACGTCGAGATTCGGACTGTAGGGGCCGATGATCAGTGCGACGTTCGGGGTGTGCAGGAAGTCGAAGCCGCGCCCGAGGCAGATCATCCACTCGCGGTGCTCGATGTCGAGCAGTCGTTCGTTGCGGCGGATCTGGGCGCGCACGTTCTCGATGTGTTCGAGATTGCCGTGCAGCAGCGGCAGCAGGTCGGCGCGCATGCGCGCCGGCATGTCGGGCAACAGCGCGGCGAGGCGGAGTTCGAGCGTCGCCCGGTCGGTCGAGGTCAGCGTCGCGAGATCGAGCCGGTCGCCTGCCGTGCCGTGGATCACCAGCGCATCCTCGTCGGTCTCGAAGCCGCAGACGAGCGGATAGACGGTGCTGTGATCGGTGCCGAAGATGTGCTCGACCTGGCGCCTGATTTCGTAGGTATGGGCGATCGCTGCCTCGGTGTCGTACTGGAAGCCGGCGCAGCCGCGGCGTGGATCGCCCTGCGAGTAATGGTAGGTGACGAGGAAGACGACGTTGCGGCCGGCGCTGACGACGCGCTGGACATGGTGCGCCAGGACCTCGCCGAGGTGCGGCCAGCCGAGGTCGAAGATGCCGCCGAGGTTGCGGAAGGGCATCAGCAGGCCGACCGGCGTATTGGTCGCGACGGGGATGTTGATCCGCCCGTCCATGCACTTGAGGACGGCGATCGCTGTCGGATGCTCGGCGAGGTAACGCTCACGCGCCAGCCACGCTTCCGGACTGCGAAAGATCGCGCTGTGGCGGTCGGCGAGACCGAACAGCCACTCGATGCGTTCCTCGATGGGCTTGCCGTGAATGTCCATGGCAAACGGATCCTCCTGCCTGAAGGCCTGGCCCGTCAGCGGCCGGCCGCTGGCTGCCGCCGGATGCGGGTGGCCTCGGCGACAGTATCCACGCGGCCGGCCTCGCGGTCAAACGCGCGGCCGGGTCATCCGCTGTCGCCGCTCGCGATGCCCAGGATCATGCCGGCGGCGACGGTGTTGTTCGTCGACTCGTCGATGATGATGAAGGCGCCGGTGCCGCGGCTTTCGGCGTACGGGTCGGCGAAGATCGGCTGCGCCAGCCGGAAGCTGACGCGGGCGATGTCGTTCATCACGAGTCGCTCGGCGGGCTGCTGCTGCATGCCGTTGATGTCGACGCGGAAGGCGATGGCGGCGAGCATCGCCTTGCTGTCGCGCGTCGTATGGCGCAGCAGGTACTTGCGGCGGGGGTCGAGCGGCGACTCCGACAGCCAGCAGAGCATCGCGTCGATGTTCCGGCTCACCTGAGGCAGTTCGTCGCTGCGGACGATCATGTCGCCGCGCGAGATGTCGATCTCGTCGTCGAGCAGGATGCTGACCGACTGTTCGGCAACCGCGCGCGGCAGCGACTCGCCGAGCACCTGGATGTCACGGACGCGGCTCTCGAGACGCGAGGGCAGGACCGTCACGCGATCGCCGATGTGCAGTTCGCCGGACTCGACGCGGCCCATGAAGCCGCGATAGTCGTGCAGCTCGGGGTTCGCCGAGTCCTGCGGGCGACAGACGTACTGCACCGGAAAGCGGAACTTCTCGACGTGCTCGCTGTGGATCGCCGGCGCAGCCTCGAGCATCTCGAACAGCGTCGGGCCTTCGTACCATCGCAGGCGATCGCCGCGCTCGACGATCATGTCGCCGTGCAGCGCCGACAGCGGGATGAAGCGCACGTCGGTGATGCCGAGCCGGCTGGCGAACTCGAGATACCCGTCGTGGATGCGGTCGAAGGTCTCCTGCGCATAATCGACCAGATCCATCTTGTTCACCGCGACGACGATGTGCGGGATGCCGAGCAGATGGGCGACGTAGGAGTGGCGGCGGGTCTGCGTCAGCACGCCCTTGCGTGCGTCGATGAGGATGATCGCCAGGTCAGCGGTGGAGGCCGCGGTCACCATGTTGCGCGTGTACTGCTCGTGGCCCGGCGCGTCGGCGATGATGTATTTGCGCGTGCCGGTGGTGAAGTAGCGGTAGGCGACGTCGATGGTGATTCCCTGTTCGCGCTCCGCCTGCAGGCCGTCGGTCAGCAGCGACAGGTCGACGATGTCGAGCCCACGCCGGGCTGAACTGCGCTGGATGGCGTGCAGGGTATCGGCGAGGATCGTCTTGCTGTCGTAGAGCAGGCGGCCGATCAGCGTGCTCTTGCCGTCGTCGACGCTGCCGCAGGTCAGGAAGCGCAACAGGCCGTTGTCGGGAATGTCTTCGGCGGGGAGTCTCTCGATCGCTGACATCAGAAATAACCTTCCTTCTTGCGTTGCTCCATCGACGCTTCCGAGGTCTGATCGTCGAGTCGCGTCGCGCCGCGCTCGGTGATCGTCGTCACCGCCGTTTCGGCGATGATGCTGGCGACGTCCGTGGCGGCGGATTCGACCGGCGCCGTACAGGTGATGTCGCCGACGGTGCGAAAGCGGACCTGCAGCGTCTCGACCGCCTCGCCGGGGCGTGCCGGCGTCACTTCGGTCACCGGCAGGAGGCCGCCGCCGCGACGAACGAGCGGTCGCCGGTGGGCGAAGTAGATCGCCGGCAACGCCAGCTTCTCGCGCTCGATGTACTGCCAGACGTCGATCTCGGTCCAGTTCGAGATCGGGAAGACGCGGATGTTCTCTCCCTTGAAGCTGCGCGCGTTGTACAGATCCCAGAGTTCCGGACGCTGGTTCTTCGGATCCCACTGGCCGAACTCGTCGCGGAAAGAGAAGATGCGTTCCTTCGCCCGTGCTTTCTCCTCGTCGCGGCGGGCGCCGCCGATGCAGGCGTCGAAGCCGAACTCCTCGATCGCCTCGAGCAGGGTGACCGACTGGTGCTTGTTGCGCGGTTCGTCGGCCGACTTGAGGACGACGGTGCCGCGCGCCATCGAATCCTCGACCGAACGAACGATCAGTCGTTCGCCGAGTTCCGCCGCGCGTCGATCGCGGAAGTCGGTGACCTCGCGATAGTTGTGGCCGGTATCGATGTGCAGCAGCGGAAAGGGAAAACGACCCGGGCGAAAGGCCTTCTCGGCGACGCGCAGCATGCAGATCGAATCCTTGCCGCCGGAGAAGAGCAGCACCGGGTTGCTGCACTGGCCGGCAACCTCGCGCATGATGTGGATGGCCTCCGACTCGAGCCAGTCGAGATGCGAGAGGGTGACCCTGGCGAGCTTTGCAGTACTCATCTCATTCGTGATCCGTTCGTTGCTGTTTCACGGGCGCCCGGGGTGCAGGCCGCACTCCTTCGACTCCGGATTCTCCCACCACCAGCGGCCGGCGCGGACGTCCTCGCCGGCGGCAACCGCGCGCGTGCACGGCGCGCAGCCGATGCTCGGGTAGAAGCGGTCGTGCAGCGCGTTGTACGGCACGCCGTGCTGCCTGAGGTACGCCCAGACTTCCCGTTCGCTCCATTCGGCGAGAGGATTGAACTTCTCCAGCCCGCCGTTTGCGGTGTCGACGCTGCGCAGCGGCAGGCCGTCGCGCGTGCTCGCCTGCTGCGCCCGCATGCCGGTGATCCAGGCCCGCTGTCCGGCGAGCGCACGCTGGAGAGGCTCGACCTTGCGCAACTGGCAGCAAGCCTTGCGCAGTTCGACCGATTCGTAGAAGGCGTTGATGCCGTGCTCGCTCGTCCATGCCTCGAGCAGATCGTGCCGCGGGTAGTAGAGGCGCAACGTCAGGCCGTAATGGTGGCGAACCGTCGCCATCAGCGCATGGGTTTCCGCCGGCAGGCGGCCGGTATCGAGCGAGAAGATGCCGATCGGCAGGCTCTCGCGGACGATCAGGTCGGTGAGCACCATGTCCTCGGCACCGAGGCTGCTGGCGAACACCGCCGGCGAAAAGTCGGCGGCGATCGCCCGCAGCAGTTCCCGCGCAGCGGCGCTGCGCCGGGTGACGGACTCGTGCAGCGCCGCCTCATCCACGGCCCGTTCGCCGCTCATGCCGAGTGCTCCGCGCGACGGCGGCGAAACAGCGGCAGCGGCTGGTCGGTCGCCGCCTGGTAGCTTTCGCTGAATGCCCGCAGCCCGGCGAGCGCCTGCTCGATGTCCTTGTCGGCGCGCACCGCGTAGGCGTCGATGCCGCATCGCCGCATGAGGAAGAGCTGATCGTGCAGCACGTCGCCGATCGCCCTGATCTCTCCCGTGTAGTGGTAGCGCTCGCGCAGCAGGCGGGCGCTCGAGTAGCCGCGGCCATCGGTGAACTTGGGAAAGTTGATGCCGATGACGGCGAAGCGCGCGCAATCCTCGGCCAGCGCCTCGGGTCCCTCGTCGCTGTCGAGCCAGACGCCGGGCGGCCCGTCGCGGCGCAGCACTTCATCGCGCCGCGCCAGCCAGACGGCCAGCGGCAGCAGCACCGGTCCCGCGGGCAGCGGAACCGTCGCGGCGCTCTCGCCGGCCGCGAGGCTGAGGACCTGCCAGGGGTCGTCGACGATCTCCCGCTTCCTGATGATTCTAGGCATTGACCATCTCCCGGTTTTCCTGCCTGGCGCCGCGCCGCCGGTCGCGGCCGGCGTAGGCGCGGGCCTTGAACGGCTCGACGCCGATCCGCTGCAGCGTGTCGATGAAACGCTCGCCCGGCAGCCGCTGTTCGAGATGGACGGTGATCAGCGCCTCGATCACCAGCGGCACCTCGTGCGCATGGAACGACGGGCCGATCACCTTGCCGATCGTCGCCGAATTGCCCTGCTGGCCGCCGATGGTGATCTGGTACCACTCCTCGTCGTTCTTGTCGACGCCCAGGATGCCGATGTTGGCGACGTGATGGTGGCCGCAGGAGTTCATGCAGCCGGAGATGTTCAGTGAGATGTCACCGATGTCGTAGAGGTAGTCGAGATCGTCAAACTTCTCGTTGACCGCATCGGCGATCGGCACCGAGCGCGCGTTGGCGAGCGCGCAGAGGTCACCGCCGGGGCAGCAGATGATGTCGGTCAGCAGGCCGATGTTGGCGGTCGCCAGGCGGTGGCGGCGGGCGATCTGCCAGACTTCGTGCAGGTCGCGCTGCCGTACGTCGGCCAGGACGACGTTCTGCTCGTGCGTCACGCGCAGCTCACCGAAGCTGAAGCGCTCGGCGAGGTCGGCGACGACCAGCATCTGCGTGTCGCTGATGTCACCCGGAGCAGCCCCCGGCGCCTTCAGCGACAGGGTGACGGCGGCGTATCCGGGAGTCCGGTGCGGATGCACGCAGCGCCGCACCCAGTTGGCGAAGGCGAGGTCACCGGCGACGCGCGCGGCATGCAACTCGTCCACGGCCGGCAGCGTCTCCCAGGCCGGCGGCGGGAAATGCGCCGCGATGCGCGCGAACTCCTCGTCCGGCACCGTCGTCGGTCCGTCCTGCAGATGCGCCCACTCGGCCTCGACCTGGCGCCGGAACCCGTCGATGCCGAGGGCCTGGACGAGAATCTTGATGCGCGCCTTGTACATGTTGTCGCGACGCCCGTAGCGATTGTACACACGCAGGATCGCCTCGAGGTAGGAGAGCAGGTGCCGCCGCGGCAGGAACTCGCGGATCACCTGCCCGAGGATCGGCGTCCGGCCGAGGCCGCCGCCGACGAAGACGCGCACGCCGATCTCGCCGCGCTCGTCGCGCAACAGTTCCAGGCCGATGTCGTGCGCGCGGATGACCGCCCGGTCGGTCGCCGCCGCGTTGACGGCGATCTTGAACTTGCGCGGCAGGAAGGCGAACTCGGGGTGGAAGGTCGACCACTGTCGCAGCAGTTCGCAGTAGGGGCGCGGATCGGTCAGTTCGTCCGGCGCGACGCCGGCAAACTGGTCGGTCGTGATGTTGCGGATGCAGTTGCCCGAGGTCTGCACGGCGTGCATCTCGACACTCGCCAGTTCGCCGAGGATCGCTGGCGTCTGCTCGAGTTGCGGCCAGTTGAGCTGCATGTTCTGGCGCGTCGTGAAGTGGCCGACGCCGCGGTCGTAACGCTGCGAGATCTCGGCCAGCTTGCGCAGCTGCGTCGCCGAGAGCATGCCGTACGGGATGGCAATGCGCAGCATCGGCCCATGCCGCTGGATGTAGAGGCCGTTCTGCAGGCGCAGCGGGCGCAGCTCGTCGGTCGACAGGTCGCCGGCGAGGTGACGCCCGATCTGGTCTCGATACTGCGCCACGCGCTCGTCGATGATCTGTTGGTCAATCCGGTCGTAGCGATACATCGCGCGTTCCTCGCGTCTGTGTCTGTGGAAGCTGGTGGGGGTGCTCGTCCGGCCGCGCCTAATGGGCGATCAACTTGCCGCCGATCAGCAGCAGCATGCCGGCGAGGATCGGCCGCAGGATGCGGTCCGGAACCCGCGCCGACGCATGGCTGCCGAGCCAGATCCCCGGCAGCGATCCAAGCAGCAGGCTGCCGAGGAGTGACCAGTCGACGCTACCGATCAGCCAGTGACCGAGGCCGGCGACCAGCGTCAGCGGTACGGCGTGCGCGACGTCGCTGCCGACGATGCGGATCGCCGGCAGCCGCGGGTAGAGGTAGAACAGGATGGCGGCGCCGAGGGCGCCGGCGCCGACCGAAGAGACCGTCACCAGGACGCCCAGCAGCACACCGCAGGCGATCGTCACCGGCGCCCGGAACTGCGTGTGCGCGGCATCGTCGGCGTGCGCCAGCGCCTGGTGCTGCAGTTGCTGGCGGAAGATGATCGCCGCTGCCGTCAGCAGCAGGGCGACCCCGAGCGATACCGAGATCAGCTGCGATGTCGCCGCACTCTGCCGCGGCAGGTACGACAGAGCCCAGATCGTCAGCGCGGCCGCCGGGAGGCTGCCAATCGCCAGCAGGCGGGTGACCTGCCAGTCGACATGCCCCTTGCGGGCATGGACGACAGTACCCCCGGCCTTGGTGACGGCGGCGTAGAGCAGGTCGGTGCCGACCGCCGTGGCCGGGTGCACGCCGAACAGCAGCACCAGCAGTGGCGTCATCAGCGAGCCGCCGCCAACGCCGGTCAGCCCGACGATGGCGCCGACGACAAAGCCCGACAAGGTGTACATCCACTCCATGGTGCGCCGCAGCAGGTTCAAGGAGCGCGCATCGTAGCAGCCTTGCGTTTGATCGGAAAGGAATGTTCAGTTAGATTGTTATAACCAAACGGATTCAGTCGAGCCATGAAACTGCAGCAACTGCGTTACATCGTCGAAGTCGAGCGTCGCGGCCTCAACGTATCCGAAGCCGCCGAGGCGCTCTACACCTCGCAGCCGGGGATCTCGAAACAAATCCGGCTGCTCGAGGACGAACTCGGGGTGAGCATCTTCGAACGCGGCGGCAAGCGGCTGACGGCGATCACCGAGCCGGGCCGGGCAATCCTCGACATCGCCCGGCGCATGCTGCGCGACGCCGAGAACATCCGGCGCGTCAGCGAAGAGCATGCCGGCGGCGATTCGGGCAGCCTGGTCATCGCCACAACCCATACGCAGGCGCGCTATGCCCTGCCGGCGGTGGTCAAGAGGTTCGTCGACCGCCATCCGCAGGTGCGGCTGTCACTGCACCAGGGGCACCCGGCGCAGATCGCCGAATGGGCGCTGCAGGGAGAGGCCGACATCGCCATCGCCACCGAAGCCCTCGACCAGTATCCACAACTGGTGATGCTGCCCTGTTACCAGTGGGTTCATTGCGTCATCGCGCCCGATGGCCATCCGATCCTCGGCGAGGGGACGCTCTCGCTCGCGGCGCTCGCGCGCTGGCCGTTGATCACCTACGACTCGGCCTTCGCCGGTCGCTCGCGGATCAACAAGGCCTTCGAACTGGCGCAGATCGAGCCGAACGTCGTGCTCACGGCGATCGACGCCGACGTCATCAAGACCTACGTCAGCCTCGGTCTTGGCCTCGGCATCATCGCCCGCATGGCCTACGACCCGCTGCGCGACGGTGGCTTGCAGGCGCTGCCGGCGGAGCACCTGTTCGGATCGAACACGACCCGCATCGGACTGCGCCGCGGCACCCACGTGCGGCGCTACGCCTACGACTTCATCGAGCTGTTCGCCCCGCAACTGACACGCCGGGCGGTCGACATGGCGCTCGCCGGCGCGCGGCCCGACGAGGAGTACCAGCTGTGAGGCGGCTGGTGCTGCCTTCCCTGGCCACCGTCTGGCTGCCGGGCAGCCGGATCGGTCGGCCCGGCTGCCGACCGTGTGGTCGGCGTAGCGTGCGCGCAACGGGCTGTCCGGCGCGGGAAACCGGGTCGCAGAGCCGATCCTGGTTCCTCAGCCGCCGGCGGTCGCCGCCGCAACGAGGTCAATTTCGTCGGCTCGCCCAGCGGCGCCATGGCGCATTCGCCGTCCGACAGCAGCCCGGACGAAAATTCTGCCGGGCGACCTCGATACCGCCCGCCTGTTCGGCCAGCGCGTCGCCGCCCCCGCCGCAACGGCTTGGCCGCAGGCCGGGGCACTGTTAAGATGCGCCGCCACAAGCTGCTGACGGAGGAGGGCCGAAGATGGGAATTCTCGACTGGTTCAAGAACCGGCCGGCGCAGTTCGACGCCGATCGCGTTTCCGAGGAACTGATCCGCAGCGCCGTCGACAAGGCGATCACCCTCACCAATCCCCGACTGGTCGTCCTTCCCGGTTGCCACAAGCGGCTGGCGCCGGCGGCAGGGAAGGCGATCGAGTTCCTGCGTGCGCTGCTCGGCGAGATGCCGGCGGCGCGGCCGCTGTCGGTCGAAGGCTGGTCTGCCGAGCCGGATCTGCGCGCCTATTTCGTCGCCCCGACCGACATCACCGCCGTCCTCGCGCGATCGGACAACCTGCGCACGCTCTTCGACAAGTACATCGACCTCGACGAGGCGTACGTCGTCCTCGGCATGAGCTTCAACGAGCAGCGCGTCTTCGGCATGGCGCTGCAGGGCGACATGGTGCAGCGCGATGTCGCGCAGACCAGCGTCAGCTTTTCCGATCACCGCGCCCACCTCTGCGGTCGCGACGAGGCGCGCCTGCGCCGCGTCGTCGGCGCGCAGGCCTTCGAGTTCCTGCTGGCGCAGGCGCTGGCCGAGATCGGCGAGGAGCGTGTCGAGCGGCAGGAGCTCGAATCGAACCGCTCGCTGCTGCGCGCCCGCCTGCGCCTGTTGCGGCAGCAGGGGCCGGGACTCGGCTCGCTCTTCGGCAGCTCGGCGCCGGCTGCCCGCGGCGAGCAGGCGCAGCTCGAGGCCGAACTGCTGGAGAACGAAAGGCAGCTGGCGGCGATCGGCGGCAACGAGTCGGCCCTGGAAATGGAACTCGACAGCCTGGTCGAAGTGCTGGAGAATCCACAGCGCTATCTGCGCGTCGAACGGCGGCACCTGCGCCTGAACCCGATGAACATCGTCGTCGAACGTGAGAACGGCGAACCGGTCGTCGAGCTCGACGTCCATCTCGCCCGCCTCAGCGGCGCGACCGAGGCCTGTCGCGCCGTCGTCGTCGGCCGCGTCGGGCGCCAGCAGATGGCGCCGGCGCCGACGATGAAACTCGCCGATGCCGCCCGTTACCTGTGAGACACCGGTCCCGGCGTGAAGGCGGGCCGCGGGTGTCGACCATGCAGCACCACCAACGAAGGAGAAAACAGCGATGAATCGGGAAGAAGTTCGTGATCAGTTGCTGGCGCCGGTCCTGCAGTGGATCCGCGTCGGCCGTCAGAGCAGCCGGCTGCTGGTCGGCTCGATGGAAGTCGTCGGCGAGCGCAGCCAGCAACTGCTGCGCGGCGCCACGCTGCGGCAGCGGCACGACTGGCAGGAGATGGGCGTCATGACGCGCGAGAAGGTGGCGGTGCCGCTGGAAGCGGCGGTGGCGATGGCGTCGGCGGCGCAGAGCGAGGCGCAGGACTTCGTCGCCGAAGCCGGCGAGAAGGCGATCGCCCTCGCCGGCAGCGTTGCCGCGCTCGCCGGCAGCCGCAGCGGCGAAGACTTCAGCGCCCGCCAGGCCGCTTTCGGCGAGGCACTGCTCGCCAGCGCGCTGTGCTGGTACCAGCTCTGGGGCCGCGCTGCCGAAGTCGTCGAGCAGGGGATGCGGCCGGTGCTGCGTCAGGTCGAGGACAACGCCGGCCGTCTCGGAACGCGCTAGGCGGGCGGGCGCGGTGTTTGCGCTTGCCGCCGATTGGCACGGCAGGGAGCGATTCGACGTCGTCCGGATCGAGCTCGGGCAACCGCGGGAGAGCAACGTCCACTGCGACCGACGACCGTCCTCGAGGCACAGGGAGCGGTCGGTCGGAAATTCGGTGCTCGCACGCGGATGGGGCACCCGCAGGTCGCGATGGCGCGTGTCGAGCCTGCCCGGTTGGTATACCCTAAGCCGGCGAAGCCGGAACCAAACAGGATGAGGTTTCTGTCATAGCCAAAA
>NZ_JAMTDQ010000108.1 GCF_023806635.1 Accumulibacter sp. | reverse complement strand
ACCCCGGAATAGCTCGGGACGGAGAGGCTTGAATAGGGCGGGACGTAACACCTGCGCGGTCGCCAGAGCCTGTGCGGCTTCACGAATGCGATCGCGCAGCGGTTCGGCAAAGCGCGGGTAGTCAAAAATTCGAAGGTGTCGGGCATTGAGAAAACTCGTCATCCCCGCCGCGTAGCACGCGCCGGGCAACGTGCCCGTAATCACGATCCGGTCGTAGCAGGAGAGCGTTCCGGCAAGCCGCTCGTGATAGCGATCGGTCAGCATCTGTGTCATGGTCGCCTCCGCTTATCCCGTTTTGGCTATGACAGAAACCTCATCCTGTTTGGTTCCGGCTTCGCCGGCTTAGGGAGGCCAAGCGAGTCCCGTCACGGTCGGGTGTCTTGCCGGGAGTCTGGTCAGTGCCCCCCCAATCGGTCCCTTCTGCTGGAATGAGTGACCGGCTCTGGTCCGGCAGGATCAGCAGGAGATACGGGCCACTGGTTCGGCGCGTATAACTCAAAACCCGCAGGGCGCGACCCGCGAAAGGGTGGCCCGGGTCAACCACGACATTCTGATGGACAGGCTATCGAGGCGAATCGACGACAAGGCCGTGCTGCGGCTGATTCGCCGTTACCTTGTGGCCGGCATCATGGATGGCGGGGTGGTCATGCAGCGGTATGAGGGGACGCCGCAAGGCGGTCCGTTATCGCCGCTCCTGGCCAATGTGCTGCTCGACGAGGTGGACCGGGCCCTGGAAACGCGTGGGCATCGTTTCGTTCGCTATGCCGACGACTGCAATGTCTATGTGCGCAGTCGCCAGGCGGGCGAGCGGGTTCTCGATGGTCTGCGCCGCCTCTATGACCGACTTCACCTGAAGGTGAATGAAGCCAAAACGGCGGTTGCGTCGGCGATCGGTCGCAAGTTTCTGGGCTACGCGTTGTGGCGCAGTGCGGGCGACCGGATCAAATGCGCCGTGGCCAGAAAGGCTTTGGACACCTACAAGCAACGCATCCGACTATTGACGCGTCGCTCGGGCGGGCGCAGCCTGCCTGAGGTAGTAAAACGGCTCCGGACTTACCTGCCGGGCTGGAAGGGGTACTTTCAGCTTGCGCAGACGCCGAAAGTGTTTCGCGAACTCGACGAGTGGTTGCGTCACCGGTTGCGTGCTCTGCAACTCAAACACTGGCGTCGGGGTACGACGATGTATCGGGAATTACTGGCGTTGGGTGCCTCTGAGCAGGATGCCCAGCGGATCGCCGCAAACAGCCGTCGCTGGTGGCATAACAGCCGCTTCGCGCTGAATCGTGTGATGCCGATCGCCTACTTCGACCGACTCGGCGTGCCGCGTCTCTCATAACCTCAACCACTCGAACCGCCCGGTGCGGACCCGCATGCCGGGTGGTGTGGCAGGGGGACGGTCAGGTAATCTGGCCGCCCCTATGCCGATCCGCCGGCAGGAAAGCCTTTCCCTGCAGCATGCGCGGGCCGATGCGCCCCGGGATGCTGGCGAAGACCACTTCATGCCGCGGCAAGGTGACGATGTTGCGCGAACCGATCAGCTCGCGCAGCGTCGATGACTCATGCCCGCGAGCTTGCCACTCGCGGAGCAGGTGCTCGAACGCCGGGATGAAACACATTCCCTCGAGTTCGGCGCGCAGCGTGAAGACGTGGTCGCCGGCGACGCGCGATGGTTCTTCGACCAGCCGCTCGATCGCCTGCTCGAGCGACGTCGAGCCGGTCGCCAGCAGCTCGTCGATCGTCGGCAGTGTCGTCGGCAACTGTGGACAGAGGACGATTTCGCCGTCGATGACCGGTATGAACGGCGATGTCCCGCGGCAGTCGCTGGCGTATCCCATGCCAAGGCGCTGTGTCAGGCGCAGGGCATGGCGGTTCGTCCGCCAGCCGGGCGCTGCGCAGGCATGCGGCGGCTCACCGAAGATGTCACTGAAACGCCGGCAGGCCCGCGTCATCTCCGCTTCGATCCAGGTGTTTTCGGCGGCTGGCGAGCGGGCTTCCCAGCGCACACGGTCCCAGGCATGCACGGCGACCTCGAAGCCGGCATCGCGTGCCCGAAGCATACCGTCGACGCAGCGGACGCCGATTCGAGGGGCCGGCAGCAGCAGGCCATAGAGGCGTGTGAGGCGATCGTGGTACCTTGCCGGCGACAGCCGCCGCGACTCGCGTCCGCCGTGGTCGGGGCCGAACGTGAAGAAGAAGCTGGCAGCCGCCCGGTGCCGCTGCAACAGGTCGATCAGCGCCGGGACGCCGTGCAGCGTGCCGCGGCAGCTGCCGACGTCAATCTTGAAGGCGATGCGTGTCAAGGCTGGCGAAGGCTGGACCTGGCGGTGTGCAGCGAGCGGGGCGCGGCTTGCGCTCAGGCGAGGAGCAGGCCGGCGGCGACTCGACGCCCCTCGCCGACGAGGACGTTGTAAGTGCGGCAGGCGGCCGCCAGATCCATCACCTCGAGCCCCCGCTGCGCGCGTACCAGCGGTAGCAGCAGTTCGGGCCTGGGGAAGCGCAGCCGCTTGCCGGTACCGAGGAGGACGATGTCGGCGTCGAGCCCGGCGAGCAGCTCGAAGTCGGCGATGCTCAGCGTCTCGAAGCTGGCCAGCGTCCACTCGGGCAGCAGGCGGTCGGGCAGCACGGCGAGGTTGCAGGAGTGGCGGATGCCGTTCACGACGACATGGTCGTCGCCGTAGGCGGTGAAGGTGTTGAGGTTTTCAGTCCGGGTGTTCTGAAGCTTCATCGAAATTGCGGCACGGCAGTCGTTGAAGTAGGATTATAGCTTTTTTGCCTTCCCAGTCCGGCTTTGCCGTTTGCGGCCGATGTCGTCGGCGGTCCGTCGAACGAGCGGCACGCGCCGTTGGCGCCGATCACTTCCCGAGTCTCGACCATGAGAGAGTTCTCCCGCATCAACCGCCTGCCACCCTATGTCTTCAGTATCACCAGCGAGCTGAAGATGGCCGCCCGCCGGCGTGGCGAGGACATCATCGACATGAGCATGGGCAATCCCGACGGGCCGACGCCGCAGCACATCACGGACAAGCTGGTCGAAGCGGCGCTGCGCGAGAACACGCACGGCTACTCGGTTTCGAAGGGAATCCCGCGCCTGCGTCGGGCGATCTGTGACTGGTACCAGCGGCGCTACGCCGTCAGCCTGGATCCGGAGACCGAGGCGGTGGTGACGATCGGCTCGAAGGAAGGGCTGGCACACCTGATGCTGGCGACGCTCGATCGCGGCGACACCGTCCTCGTCCCCAATCCGTCGTACCCGATCCATATTTACGGCGCGATCATCGCCGGCGCGGATATCCGCTCGGTGCGGATGACGCCGGATGTCGATTTCATCGAAGAAGTGCAGCGGGCGATCCGCGAGTCGATCCCGAAGCCAAGAATGATGATCCTCGGCTTTCCGAGCAACCCGACGGCGCGCTGTGTCGACCTCGAGTTCTTCCAGCGCATCATCGCCCTCGCCAGGCAGCACGACATCCTGGTGGTGCATGACCTGGCGTACGCGGACATCGTCTTCGACGGTTACCAGGCGCCGTCGATCATGCAGGTCGACGGCGCGCGTGAGGTCGCGGTCGAGTTCTTCACCATGTCGAAGAGCTACAACATGGCCGGCTGGCGGGTCGGCTACATGGTGGGCAACCAGGAACTGTGTCACGCGCTGGTGCGGATCAAGAGTTATCATGACTACGGTACTTTCACGCCGATCCAGGTGGCGTCGGTGATTGCCCTCGATGGTCCGCAGCAATGTGTCGAGGAAGCACGCCAGCTCTACCAGGGGCGTCGCAACGTGCTCGCCAGGGGCCTGCACGAAGCCGGCTGGATGGTCGAAATACCGCGCGCCTCGATGTACATCTGGGCGCGCATCCCGGAAGCCTATCGCCAGATGGGGTCGCTGGAGTTTTCCAAGAAGCTGCTCGCCGAGGCGCGCGTCGCGGTGTCGCCGGGCGTCGGTTTCGGCGAGTACGGCGATGACCACGTGCGCTTCGCGCTGATCGAGAACGAGGAGCGGACGCGGCAGGCGGTGCGCGGCATCAAGGACATGTTCAGGAAGGATGGCCTGCTCTGAGGCCTGCACGATGAAACCGGTACTGAAATCGAACAAGCTTGACAACGTCTGCTACGACATCCGCGGCGCCGTGCTGCAGCGCGCGAAGCAGATGGAGGAAGACGGGCATCACATCATCAAGCTGAACATCGGCAACCTCGCCGCATTCGGCTTCGACGCGCCGGAGGAAATCCAGCTCGACATGATCCGCAACCTGCCGGGCGCCGCCGGCTACGCTGATTCGAAGGGGATCTTCTCGGCGCGCAAGGCGGTGATGCACTACACGCAGCAGAAGCACATCAAGGGTGTGACGCTCGAAGACATCTACATCGGCAATGGCGTCTCCGAACTGATCGTGATGGCGATGAACGCGCTGCTCAACATCGGCGACGAAGTCCTCGTGCCGGCGCCGGATTACCCGTTGTGGACGGCGGCGGTGAGCCTGTCGAGCGGCACGCCGCGACACTACCTCTGCGACGAGGCAAATGGCTGGTTGCCGGATCTCGATGATCTGCGGGCGAAGATCACGCCGCGGACGCGGGCGCTGGTGGTGATCAACCCGAACAACCCGACCGGCGCCCTCTACCCGGAGGAAGTCTTGCGCGAGTTGGTCGAGATTGCCCGGGTACACGGCCTGATCATCTACGCCGACGAGGTGTACGACAAGGTGCTGTACGACGGCGCGACGCATACGGCGATCGCGTCGCTGTCCGAGGACGTGCTGACCGTGAGCTTCAACGGTCTCTCCAAGAACTACCGCTCCTGCGGCTATCGGGCTGGCTGGATGGTCGTTTCCGGCGATCTGCGCGGCGCCCGCGACTACATCGAGGGGCTCGACATGCTCGCGTCGATGCGCCTGTGCGCCAACGTGCCGGCGCAGCACGCGATCCAGACCGCACTGGGCGGCTACCAGAGCATCGACGACCTGGTCGCTCCGGGAGGACGCATGTGCCGTCAGCGCGATCTCGCGCATGCTCTGATCACCGCCATTCCGGGCGTCAGTTGCGTCAAGCCGCAGGCGGCGCTGTACATGTTTCCCCGCCTCGACCCGGCGATCTATCCGATTGCCAACGACCAGGACTTCATCGCCGAGCTGCTCACCGAGGAGCGTGTCCTGCTCGTGCAGGGCAGCGGTTTCAACTGGCCGGCGCCCGACCACTTTCGCCTCGTCTTCCTGCCCTACGAAGACGATCTGCGCGACGCCATCGCCCGCATCGCCCGCTTTCTCGCCCACTATAGCAAGCGCGCAGCAACGGCGGCGTGACAGGCACCGCGGACGGTCGCCAAGGCGGCTGCCGCGTCTCCTCGACAACCCTCACTCCTGACTGCTCCATGAAAGCTATCAACGTTGGACTACTTGGCATCGGCACCGTCGGCGGCGGGACGTTCTCGGTCCTCAGCCGCAATGGCGAGGAGATCGCCCGCCGTGCTGGCCGACCGATTCGCATCAGCGTCGTCGCCGACCGCAACCCGGCGCGGGCGCAGGAGCTGACGGCTGGCGCCTGCCGCGTGACCGACGACGCCTTTGCCGTCGTCCGCGATCCGGAGGTGGATATCGTCGTCGAACTCATCGGCGGCTGCGATGTGGCCAGGGAACTCGTGCTGCAGGCCATCGACAACGGCAAGCATGTGGTGACGGCCAACAAGGCGCTGCTCGCCAAGCATGGCAACGAGATCTTCGCTGCCGCTCGTGAGAAGGGGGTGATGGTGGCCTTCGAGGCGGCGGTCGCCGGTGGCATCCCGATCATCAAGGCGCTGCGCGAAGGACTGACGGCGAACCGCATCGAATGGATCGCCGGCATCATCAACGGTACGACCAACTTCATCCTTTCCGAGATGCGCGACAAGGGGCTGCCGTTCGCCACGGTGCTCGCGGAGGCGCAGCGCCTCGGTTACGCCGAGGCTGATCCGACCTTCGATGTCGAGGGGGTGGATGCGGCGCACAAGCTCAGCATCATGTCGGCAATCGCCTTCGGCACCGCGATGAACTTCGACAAGGCACACATCGAGGGCATCAGCCGGCTCGATGCGGCCGACATCCGCTACGCCGAGCAACTCGGTTACCGCATCAAGCTGCTCGGCATCACCAAGCGGACCGCTGCGGGTGTCGAGCTGCGCGTGCATCCGACGCTGATCCCGTCGAAGCGACTGATCGCCAACGTCGAGGGGGCGATGAACGCGGTCCTGGTCAAGGGCGATGCGGTCGGTGCGACGCTCTACTACGGCAAGGGCGCCGGTGCCGAACCCACCGCTTCGGCAGTCATCGCCGATCTTGTAGACGTCACCCGCATGCACACCGCCGACCCCGAACATCGCGTGCCCCACCTGGCGTTCCAGCCCGACGCGATGGTCGACCTGGCGATCCTGCCGATCTCCGCCGTGGTGAGCAGCTACTACCTGCGCCTGCGGGTCGAGGACCGGCCGGGTGTGCTGGCGGACGTGACGCGGATTCTCGCCGACAACGGCATCTCGATCGTCGCCATGATCCAGCGCGAACCGGGCGAGGGCGAGGAGCAGACGGACATCATCATGCTGACCCACAAGACGCGCGAACGGGAGGTCGATATGGCGATTGCCGCCATCGAGTCGCTGGCGGCGGTGCGCGGGCGCATCATCCGGCTGCGCCTGGAGGAACTGCTCTAGCACCGTGACACACCGCAGTCCAGCCCGGGTCTGGCAGGGCAGTTGTCTCTTGACAGCAGGCCTGCAGGACCGTTGTCTGCAGGGTGTTGGCAAACCGGCATGCTGAGTCGGCTGGCGGTCGGGCTGCTCTGGCTGCTGCACTGGCTGCCGCTGCCCGTGCTGGCGCGTTGCGGCAGCGCGCTTGGCAGCCTTTCCTTCCACCTCGGCCGGCGGCGACGCCACATCGTCCTGGTGAACCTCCGCCTGTGTTTCCCGGATCTCTCCGACGAGCAGCGGTGGCAGCTGGCGCGGGACCATTTCCGGGTGCTCGGCCGCAGCATGCTCGAGCGCAGCCTGCTCTGGTGGGCGAGCACGGAGCGGCTGTCGCGCCTGCTCACCGTTGTCGGCGACGAGCACCTGCGGACCCTGGTCGCAGCGGGGCGGCCGGTGCTGATGCTGACGCCGCACTTCGTCGGACTCGATGCCGGTGGCGCGGCGATCGCCATGCGCTTCGATTGTGCGAGCATCTACGCCGTGCAGTCGAATCGCGTCTTCGATGACCTGTTGCTCCGTGGTCGTCAGCGTTTTGGCGACCAGTTGCTGCTGTCGCGCCAGGAGCCGGTGCGGACCAGCGTCCGGGCGATGAAGTCGGGACGCCCGCTGTACTACCTGCCTGACATGGACTTCGGGCGGCGGGATTCGATCTTCGTGCCCTTCTTCGGCGTTCCGGCGGCGACCGTTCCCGGTCTGTCACGACTGGCGCGACTGGCGGGCGCCACGGTCGTGCCCTGCCTGACGCGCATCCTGCCCGACGCCACAGGTTACCTGGTGACGGTCGGCGAGCCGTGGCAGGATTTTCCGAGTCGCGATGTCGTGGCGGACACGGCGCGAATGAATGCCTGGATCGAGCAGGCGATCCGCACCATGCCGGAGCAGTACTACTGGGTGCACCGCCGCTTCAAGACGCGGCCGGAAGGCGAACCGCGACCCTACTGAGGGTCTTTGCCGGCGCTTTTTGCGCCACGGCTGCGCGTCGGCGAACAGAACTGCGGCCGCGGCGGGTATACTGTCGCCGTATGCTGCGCCGCGCCGCAAGTCGCCTGGCTGCCGGGCGGAAAACCTGATCCTCTGAGAATTCCCTACCTTGGCACTGACCCTACTCGGATTGTCCGGCGCGCTGACGCACGACCCCTCGGCAGCTCTCTACTGCAATGGCAGGCTCGTCGCTGCCGCGGAGGAGGAGCGCTTCGTGCGTGACAAGCATGCCAAGAACCGGATGCCCTACGAGGCGGCGAAGTTCTGCCTCGATTTCGCCGGCATGCGGCCGTCCGATGTCGATGCGGTGGCCATTCCCTTTGCCCCGATCAGCCTGTTCGGACCGGCGCGCTGGCACTATGCGCGGCGCTACTGGTACGCTCCGGATCGTGCGCTGGACGCCATCCTGACCGGCAACCGCCGCTTCCATCGCTATCGCAGGCGGATCGAGTGGTGTCTGCAACAACTGGGTTTCGATCTGCGGAAGACCGAGATCGTACCCGTCGAGCACCACCTCGCGCATGCCGCGAGCGCCTACCACTGCGCCGGCTTCGAGGAAAAGACGGCGATTCTCGGCATCGACGGCAAGGGCGAGTATGCGACGACCTTCTTCGGCTACGGTGAGAACGGCCGGATCCACAAGATCAAGGAGTTCTACGATCCGGATTCGCTGGGTGGGTTGTACGGTGCGCTGACCGAGTACCTCGGCTTCGAGATGCTCGACGGCGAATACAAGGTGATGGGAATGGCGCCCTACGGCGATGCGGGACGCTACGACTTCGCCCGCCTCGCCCGCTTCGCGAACGGTGAGCTGACGGTCAATACGGGCTACGCGAACGTCATCGGCTTCCGCCGTTACAAGGAAGCGGGCAAGGGGTACTACTTCTCGCCGAAGCTGGTGGATTGGCTGGGTCCGAAGCGTGCGGGGGACGTTGCCGACGACCCCTACATCCATTACGCCGCGAGCATGCAGAAGCTGTTCGAGGATCTGTCGCTGCAGATGCTCGACCACTATCTGGGGGACATCCTGCGGGAGACTGGCCGCCTTGCCTTCTCCGGCGGCGGGGCACTCAACGTCAAGCTCAACCAGAAGATCATTGCCCGCCCGGATGTACGCGAACTCTTCGTCCAGCCGGCTTCCGGTGACGCTGGCACGGCGGTTGGTGCAGCTGCCTACGTCTCGGTGCAGCGTGGCGTGCCGGTCGAGAAGATGGAGCACGTCTATCTCGGCCCGGCATACAGCAACGAGGACATCATCGCCGCCTGCACCCGTCATCCGGCCCGGCCGGCGTGGCAACGGCTGACCGCCGTCCCGTTGCGCGTCGCCCGCCTGCTCGCAGCCGGCCATCCGGTGGCTTGGTTCCAGGGCAGGATGGAGTTCGGACCGCGCGCGCTCGGCGGGCGGTCGATCCTCGGCTGCCCGAGCGTTGCCGGGGTCGCCGACCGGATCAACGCGCAGATCAAGTTTCGCGAGCGCTGGCGGCCGTTCTGCCCGAGCATGCTCGATACAGTCGCACCGCAGATGCTCGGCAGCGCGCATCCGGCGCCGTTCATGACCTTCACTTTCGAGGTTGCCAACGGCTGGAAGGAACGGGTGCCCGAAGTCGTGCACGAAGATGGCACCTCGCGTGCGCAGGTTCTGCGGCGCGAGTTCAATCCGCGCTACTACGACCTGATGCGGGAACTCGAGAGACTCACCGGCAACGGTGTCGTGCTGAACACTTCCCTGAACCGCCGCGGCGAGCCGATGATCTGCTCGCCGACCGATGCACTCAACATGTTCTTCGGCTCCGACCTGCAGTACCTGGTGATGGAGGATGTCCTGGTGGTCAAGGACGGAGCCGAACGACAGCTGATCGACGCCCAGGACGAATGAACAAGATCAAACTGCTCTACGCAAGGAACATCATCAGCAGGAAATCGGCACAACAGGAGCTGTCGTTCATGCTGCTGGTGCACAACCTGGCTTTCGAGAAGACCGTCGAAGTGCACTGGGCGGGCGAGGACGGCATCTGGCACAGCTTGCCGGCGGCCTACCACGCAGCCGTCGACGCGGAGAAGGAGTACTGGCTGGCGACAATGGCGGTTGCCCTGGCCGAGGATCGACGACTGCCCGGCAACGTCGAGTTCGCCGTTCGCTACCGCGCCGGCGGCAGCGAGTACTGGGACAACAACGGCGGCGCGAACCACCGCATCCAGGCCGACTCGGGGATCATGCCGGGTGCCGGCTGCGCGCTGCTGAACGTCGGCTTCGAGCCCCGCCTGGCCGACCAGCAGCGACTGCTGCCGGTGGTCGTGGCGGTCGACAGCGGCCTCGACGTGCGCCGCGTCAGCATCGAATGGACCACCGACGACTGGCGAAGCACGCAGCAGTCGAACGCCCGCTGCCGGCGCAACTACTGGGACAGCGAGTTCCTCAGCAACGCACGCAACCCCAACCACTACGGCTGTCAGATCTGGCAGGCCGGGCTGCGGGTCGGTGACGCCTTCCGCGTGCGCTACCGCATCAGCTGTGAGACCAGGCAGCGGGGCGTGCTCCGTGACGATGCGTACGGTCACGAGTACGTCGTCGAGCGGCGGCCGCTGACGCTGATGATCCTCAACCTGCACTGTTGTCAGGAGGAGCAGCAGGATCGCAAGCTGTCACAGATCGCGCGGGCGATCGAAGAACTCGGGGTGGACATCGTCTGCCTGCAGGAGGTCGCCGAACTCTGGAATGAAGGCCGCGGCGACTGGCAGACGAACACGGCGAGGATCATCAACGAGCGGCTCGCAGCGCCATATCAACTGGTCACCGACTGGTCGCATCTCGGTTTCGACCGCTACCGGGAGGGGGTGGCGGTACTCAGCCGCTACCCGGTCGAGAGCCACCGGGCGCGCTACGTCTCGCGCAGCACGGACCCCTACAGCATCCATTCGCGCAAGGTCGTCATGGCGCGGGTGCGCGTGCCGCGCTTTGGACTGCTCAACGTCTTCTCGTCGCACCTGAGCTGGTGGGAGGACGGCTTTGCCGAGCAGTTCGGCAATCTCCGCCGCTGGGCAGCTGAGGAGGCGGGCGACGGGATCGCGGCCAGCATGCTCTGCGGCGACTTCAACATCAAGGCCGGCTCATTGGGCTACCAGTTGGTCGTCGAGTCGCGCGAGTATCGCGACCAGTACCTTGCCGCGACCTCCCCGCTGGTGTTCGGCAAGATTTTCGAAGCCGCGGAGTCCGGCTGGCCGCAGGACCTCGACGACGATCAGCGGATCGATTACGTGTTCCTGCGCCAGGGCAGCCGGTTGCGCATCACGTCAGCCCGCAGCGTTTTCACCGACCGCGATTACGGCAGGGTGTCCGACCATCTCGGCTATCTGATGACCTTCGAACCGACATGATCCGGCCCCATTCTCACGGCTTGCTCCGCTGCCCAGGCTAACGGACGGCCCTTACACGACAGGCAGTCACTTTCGACATGGACAAGGCAGAGAACTACGCAGTACCGGTGCACGCAAACCTCGGCGGTTCGTTCGTGCGCAGCAACGATTTCAACGAGAAGTTCTACCTGCGCTGGGGCAAGATCATCTTCGATGTCTCCTTCGGCGCCCAGCTCAACCTCAAGGTGATCCTGCGGGTCTATCGGGACTATGGCATCTGCGAAACCTACATCGTCGACACCGATCCCTACGACATCCAGTGGAACCACCACAAGCGGCGGACGCGCGACTTCTACATCCACCCCGAGTCGCGCAGCTTCGGCCGGGTGAACTGCGTCAAGTTCGCCTTCGTCGTCCACCGTGACGAACACTCGCTGCCTTCGCAGCTCGAGTACATCTTCATGGACTGGCAGCAGCTGCGCAGCGAGCAACCGCAGTACCGCAGGATCAGCTCCGAGTGGGCGACGCACAACGGCTACCGCACCCATGAATGCAACGCCTGGCAGTTGCAGAGTGACGTTGACTGGTACAACCACCACTTCGACTCGCTGCACCTGATCCCGAAGTTCACCAAGGGCCAACAGCACCATCCGTACCATCCGAAGCGCTTCATCCATGATCACATCGACAAGGTGATCCGCAGCAAGCACCGGGACCCGAACCGCTTCTGCACGATAAAGGTGAGTGTGGACTGCATCGATGACCACGACTTCACCCACCATCTGGTGCACGCCAGCGAGCAGGGCGTATGGGTCCAGTGCATCGTCGACTGGCGGAAGATGACGCTGACCAACAGTGACAACTACGCCCGCCTCAAGCGTGCCGGCGTCGAGCTGCTGGGCGTCTTCTGCACGCCGCACCACCACCTGATCGAAGTCGATCCGGACATGCATACCAAGTTCATCATCTTCAACGATGAGGACTGCATCCTGGGCTCGTTCAACATCACCTTCGACCGCTGGTGGGCGAACTGGGAGTCCGGCATGACCTTCCACTCGAAGGGAGTCTGCCGTCTGCTCGACAACGTCTTCCAGAGCGAACGCGGTGGCGTCAATCAGCGCTATGGCGTCGATCCACTGAGCCCGTTCAATCTGCTCTACACCTTTGGCCGGCAGGCGCTGCTCGACGGCAGGTATTACCGTCCGCACCATGCGATCCTGGCGGAAATCCACCGGGCGAAGCATTCGATCAAGCTGACGCTGTTCCTCATCGGCAACCTGCTCGGCGAGCACGGCGACAGCGTCGTCGATGCGCTGATCCATGCCAGGAACCGCGGCGTGCACGTGCACATCCTGCTCAATGGGCATCTGGCGCGGCAGGGTCGTGTCGGCATCGAGCGAACCATGGCCGAGGAGCTGAATCGCCCGCTGCTTCCCGCCGTACAGGGCCTGCGCACCGCCGGCATCGCGGTCGGCCTGGTGTACGGGCAGACCGATCACCCGGTGCCCTACTCGCCGATCCATTCCAAGTACTGCATCATCGACGAGGCGACCGTCATCGAGCGCAGCTTCAACTGGTACAACACCTCGGTCTTTTCGCACGACCTGCTCGTTCTCGCGACCCATCGCGAGGTGGCGAAGGCCTATCTGCACGAATTCGAGCAGATCCAGAGGCTGTTCAGGATCTACTACTGAGCGCCGGATCTGCCCGGCTGACGATAGACAATTGACTCCAGGAGCGGCGCCAAGGATACTTCGTCTGCGTGGTCGAAGCGCCTTGCCACCGGTTGCACTGGCGCAATGCGGTGGCCAAGAGACGGCGGTCAGTCAAGTCGTCCGACATCCATTACGGAGACACCATGCCTTTCGCGATCCTGATTCCAGCTTTTCTCAACACCAACTCACTCTCGAGGAAATCATGTCCAAACTGTTCATCGAAGATCTCGCGCTCGAAGGCAAGCGCGCCCTGATCCGCGTCGATTTCAACGTTCCCCAGGACAAGGTGACCGGTGCGATCACCAACACCAAACGCATCGAGGCCGCGCTGCCGACGATCAAACATGCCCTGGAGAAGGGGGCGGCCGTCATCCTGATGTCACATCTGGGCCGTCCGGACGGCAAGGCGAACCCCCAGTTCAGCCTGGCGCCGGTGGCCGTCGCCCTCGAGGGTCTGCTCGGGCGGCCGGTGAAGTTCCTGCCCGACTGCGTCGGCCCCGAAGTCGAGGCCGCCTGCGCCCAGATCAAGCCGGGCGAGGTCATACTGCTCGAGAACCTGCGCTTCCACATCGAGGAGGAGGGCAAGGCCAGCGTCACCAATGCCGACGGGACGGTCACCAAGCTGAAGGCCAGCCCGGACGACGTCAAGGCGTTTCGAGCTTCGCTCACCCGGCTCGCCGACGTCTATATCAACGATGCCTTCGGTACGGCGCACCGTGACCATTCGTCGATGACCGGCGTGCAACTTCCTGAACGCGCTTCCGGCTACCTGATGAACAAGGAACTGGCGGCGTTCTCGGCCGTTCTCGAGTCGCCGCAGCGGCCACTGCTGGCAATCCTCGGCGGCGCCAAGGTTGCCGACAAGATCCAGCTGATCAACAACCTGCTCGACAAGGCCGACCAGATCATCATCGGCGGCGGCATGGCCTTTACCTTCAAGAAGGTACTGTCGGGAATGCCGATCGGCAACTCGCTGTTTGACGAAGAAGGCGCCAAGCTGGTAACTGGCCTGATGGAGAAAGCGCGCGAGAAAGGCAAGGAGATCCTCCTGCCGGTCGATTTCGTCATCGGCGACAAGTTCGACGCCAATGCCAACACGGGCACGGCCAACGATGTCGACGGAATTCCGGACGGCTGGCTGGGGCTCGACTGCGGTCCCGAGTCGACGCGCATCTTCAGCGACGCCATCAGGAAGGCGAGGACGATCATCTGGAATGGTCCGGCGGGCGTCTTCGAGTTCGAGAAGTTCGAGGCCGGCACGCGCGCGATGGCGCAGGCGGTCGTCGAGGCGACCGCGGCGGGTGCGATCACCGTCATCGGCGGCGGTGACACGGCCACCGCGGCGAAGAAATACGGTGCCGACAAGAAGGTCACGCACAGCTCCACCGGCGGCGGCGCTTCGCTCGAGTATCTGGAAGGCAAGATCCTGCCCGGCGTTGCCGCGCTCTCCGAGAAGTGATGCCGACGGCCCCGGCAAGGCCGGGGCCGCTCGGCTTCGCCAGTCATCCCCGCCATACAACATCGAGGAATACCATGCGCAAAATCGTAATCGCCGGCAACTGGAAGATGAACAAGACCGTTGCCGAGTCCGTGAAGCTGGCTGCTGAAGTGGTCGCCGCCGCCAGGGACGTCAAGCAGGTGGTCGTCGCGATCGCCCCGACCCACCTCGCGTTGGCGAAGGTGGCCGAAGTGCTGCAGGGGAGCAACGTCAAGCTCGCCGCGCAGGATGTGCACTGGGAGAACCAGGGTGCCTTCACCGGCAAGGTCAGCGCCGACATGCTCAAGGAGATCGGTGTCGAGTACGTGATCATTGGCCACTCCGAGCAGCGCAGCTACTTCGGCGAGACCGACGAGACGGTCAACAAGAAGGTCCGGAAGGTCCTCTCGCTCGCCATGAAGCCGATCGTCTGCATCGGCGAGACGCTCGCCGAGCGCAAGGAAGGCCGCCTTGAAAGCGTTCTGACGACGCAGGTCAACGGCGCCTACGCCGGTCTCTCAGCCGAAGATGCCCTGTCCACGGTGATCGCCTACGAGCCGGTTTGGGCCATCGGCACCGGTGTCACCGCCAGCGACGACGAGGCGCAGGAAGCGCACGCCTTCGTCCGCGGCCTGCTGGCGAAGCTCTACGGCGACAGCGTTGCCCAGTCGATCAGCATTCAGTACGGCGGTTCGATGAAACCCGAGAACGCTGCCGGCCTGCTGGCACAGAAGGACATCGACGGCGGGTTGATCGGTGGTGCGGCACTGAAGGCGGACTCGTTCCTGGGTATCGTCCGTCCGGGCGAGGTTCTCGACAAGTAAGCACGGGCGCGGCGGCCCACATCGGCGCGCGGCAGCGCCGATGCGGCTGCCGCGCGCCGCCGGGGAGAACCGGCGGCTTCATCCTCGACGCGCGACTGTCTCCGATCCATCGGCCGGGAACCGCAGCGTTGAAGCCACGAACGCCCCGGGCGCACCGTTCGGCAGCGTCAGGCCGGATGACTTCGGCCAGCCGGGCAGGCTTCGTTTCGCAACATCTGCACGCGGGACTTCGGCCTCGAGCCGGAGTTGTGGCTGCTGGCGCGTCCCGCGCGCTTTCCTCCGCTAAACCTGCTTGACCGTCAGCAGGCTCTCGTCCCACTTGTCGTGCTTTTCGAAACCGAGCAGGTTGGCGATCGTCGCAGCGATGTTCGACAGGCCGGCGCCGGCGGTCTGAGTCAGGCCGAGCTTGCCGCCGCTCACGTTGTCGTAGAGGATCAGCGGCACCGGGTTCAAGGTGTGCGAGGTCTTGCTCTTGAACGACCCGTCCGCATTCCTGGCTGGTTGCCCGCTCTTCTTGTCGATCTCGTACATCTCGTCCGCGTTGCCATGATCGGCGGTGATCAGGGCCACACCACCCAGCGCGTCGATCACCGGCAGGATGCGTGCCAGTTGCAGGTCGACGGCTTCGATTGCCATCGTCGCCGCGCGGAAGTGCCCCGTGTGGCCGACCATGTCGCCGTTGGCGAAGTTGCAGCGCAGCGTCCGGTAATGGCCGCTCCTGAGGGCAGCGATCATCGCATCGGCGATTTCCGCGGCCTTCATCCACGGCCGTTGTTCGAAGGGGACGACGTCGCTGGGCACCTCTTCGTAGGTCTCGCCAGCGAACCTGTTCGAGCGGTTGCCGTTCCAGAAGTAGGTCACGTGGCCGAACTTCTGCGTTTCCGAGCAGGCGAACTGGGTGATTCCCGATTTGGCGAACCACTCGCCCATGGTGTCGAGGATCGCCGGTGGGTCGACCAGGAAGCGCTTCGGCAGCTTGAGGTCGCCGTCGTACTGCAACATTCCGGCATAGGTGACGCGCGGCAGGCGGACGCGGTCGAACTTGTCGAAGTCGGCCTCCTCGAAGGCACGTGTGATCTCGATCGCGCGGTCACCGCGGAAGTTGAAGAAGACGACCGAGTCACCGTCCTCGATGGCGCCGACCGGCTGGCCGTCGCTGGCGATCACGAACGGCGGCAGATCCTGGTCGATCGTTGCCGGCGAGCGCGCACGCAGCGACTCGATCGCCAGCGACGCGCTGGCGTGCTGCTCGCCCTCACCGAGGACGTGCGTATGCCAGCCACGCTCGACCATGTTCCAGTTCGCCTCGTAGCGGTCCATGGTGATGCTCATGCGGCCACCGCCGGAGGCGATGCGGGCGTCGAAGCCTGCTCCACTGACCTCCGCCAGGAAGGCTTCGAACGGCAGGACATAGTCGAGGGCACTGGTTTCGGGAACGTCGCGCCCATCGAGCAGGACATGGACGCGCACGCTTGGCACACCTTCCGCCTTCGCGCGCAGGACCATCGCCCGCAGGTGGTCGATGTGGCTGTGCACGTTGCCGTCGGAGAAGAGGCCGAGGAAGTGGATGACGCCGCGGCCTGCCTTGGCGCCGGCGACGATCTGCTGCCAGGCTGCGCCTTGCCAGATCGAGCCCGCGGCGATGGCGTCGGCGACCAGCGCGGCGCCCTGGCTGTAGACCTGGCCGGCACCGATGGCGTTGTGGCCGACTTCTGAGTTGCCCATGTCATCGTCGGAGGGCATTCCGACCGCGGTGCCATGGGCACGCAGGCTGACGTTCGGGCAACTGGCGAGGAGGCGGTCCAAGGTGGGCTTCCTGGCGGCAGCGATGGCGCTGCCGACATCCGTCCTGGCGATGCCGTAGCCATCCATGATGATCGTGACAATAGGGCCCTGAATTCCGGGGAAGGAGGCAGATTTCTGCAACATGATGGATTCCTGGGGAGGTTGAGTGTGGGCAAGCAGGCCGCCAAAGGTCGCTGTGCAGCGGCGTCAGTGCCAGTATAGCGCAAGCCGGCAGCCGTCGCCGAACAAAGAATCCCTTTTGAAAACGATCACTTGCGCGCAACCTGGTTGGTCGCATGCGGGCTCGAACGAAGGCCGACGAAGGCTTCGCGGCAACTAGCGGGGTTGCTGCAGGCCGACCACCGGCTGCCGTTGGCGGACACGGATGCGGACTCGCTTGCGGACCCGTTGTGGTGTTTCCTGTTGCCGAGTGACGGGACGCCTCCTGTGGCGGTGCTTGCGGCCACGCCGGGTGGCGACCAGCAGCGCGATCTTGCCGGCGAGCAGCAGGAAGGCGAGGACCCAGACCAGCGGATAGGCGAGCACCTCCCTGAGGAGTTCGATGAGGTGCAACGGCGGACTCGCATCGTGGCTGGCGGGAATCGTCGGCGCCGTGCGCCCCCCGGCATCCGGAGGGCGGCGGTCGCCGGACGTGTCGCTGACGGTCAGCGCGAGCCCGCCGTGTCCGATCTCGGCGTGGCCGTCGCGTGCGCTGTAATGGAAGCCCTCGATACCGGCGATGGAGAAACTCACCCGCCCTCCCGGGCCGATGCGTGCATCGGTGGTTTCGACGATGAGATCGGTTGCTGCTTGCTGCAGGTTGTTCAGGTCAGCGAGGATGTCCTCAATGCCGGGCAGCAGGCCTGCGGGCGGCGGGAGCGGCGAGCCGCCAGGCGTGGCAGCCGGGCCCCGAGACCCCTGTCGGCGCGTTCTCCCCGGTGGCAGTCGTGATGCCGGGGCAAAGGAATGAGCGGCTTCGTCGGCATCCAGCGCTGGCATCGCCGGCAGCGGCAAAGGCCCGTGCGACAGCCATGGTGGCGACGCCTCCTGCTCGTCGAGAGCGCCGCCAAGCCCGGGCGCAGCCGGCAGGTTCGTCTCGCTCGGTTCGGCCAGCGGTGCGGCCGCGGGCGCCAGGAGTGGCCTGACGTCATTGTCGGCGATGCTGTGGGCCAGCGCATCTCCGGTGAGCAGCACACACGCCATCACGAAAATCGGCGTTCGCCAGCCGCGCCACGGCCGCGTGTCAGCACGCGGTCGCGAGCACCCGCCGATCCCGCCGTTCAGAATGGCGATATCTGTCCCCAGGTTTCCTCCTCACGCCACGGTCAGCGCGGCTCGTTCCACTGCTGCGGCCGACCGTCGGGCACGGATGCTAGAATGATACAGCAACGTCGGCGCCGGGCGTTGCCCCTGGAGAAGACTCGTCCAATGAGCACCTCATCGCTGCAGGATGTCGCCTGGCACTCGCTGCCGGCAGAGGAAGCGGCGGCTCGCTTGGCTGCAAGCTTCGAGCAGGGCCTCGACGAGGCGGAAGTGAGCTGCCGCCGTTCGCGACACGGCGAGAACCGCCTGACACCAGCGCCGATCCGGGGACCGCTCCTGCGTTTCGCCCTGCAGTTCGTGCAGCCGCTGGTGCTGGTGCTGGTGCTGGCCGGACTCGTCACCGCCGTTCTCGGCGAATGGGTCGACGCCGCCGTGATCTTTGGTGTCACGCTGGTCAACGCGGTCATCGGCTTCATCCAGGAAGGTCGCGCCGAGAGCGCCCTGGCAGCGCTTGCCCGATCGGTCATCAGTGAGGTCACGGTTCTTCGGGGGGGTGGCAAGCAGCGCCTGTCATCGACCGAGCTCGTCCCTGGCGACGTCGTTCTGCTGGCGGCGGGCGACAAGGTGCCGGCCGACCTGCGGCTGTTCCGCAGCCGGGATCTGCAGGCGATCGAGGCGGCCCTGACCGGCGAGTCGACGGCCGTGGCCAAGAGCGACGATGCCTTGCCGGAAGACACCCTGCTTGCCGAACGTTGCAACATGGCCTACGCCGGGACCGTGATGATCAGCGGCCAGGGAGCTGGCATCGTCGTGGCGACCGGCGACCATACCGAAACCGGTCGCATCTCGCGGCTGATCGCCGAGGCGCCGGATCTGACGACGCCGCTGACCCGTCGCATGACGGCATTCAGCAACTGGCTGCTGCTTGCCATCGGGCTGCTCGCCGTGCTGACCTTCGTCGTCGGCATCTGGCGGGGCGAGTCGGCTTTTGCCATGTTCATGGCAGCGGTGGCGCTGGCGGTTGGCGCGATTCCAGAAGGGCTGCCGGCGGCGATGACGATCACCCTGGCCATCGGTGTGTCCCGCATGGCGCGGCGGCGGGCTATCATTCGCAAGCTGCCGGCGGTCGAGACTCTCGGCAGCACGACGGTGATCTGTTCGGACAAGACGGGGACCCTGACGGAGAACCAGATGACCGTGCGCGAAATCCACGCCGGTGGCGTCCGGACGGTGGTCAGCGGCAGTGGCTATTCGCCAAGCGGCAAGGTCGGCGATGGTGGCGACGTGGTCGGCGCCCTGCGTGAGTGCCTGGTCGCCGGGGCGCTGTGCAACGATGCCGGCCTGAACAGGAGCAACCGCCATTGGGAGATCGTCGGCGATCCGACCGAGGGGGCTCTGCTCGTCGTTGCGCGCAAGGCGGGGCTCGACGAGCGGACGCTGCAGAAGCTGTTTCCGCGTCTGGACGAAATTCCCTTCGATTCCGCACGGCAATACATGGCGACCCTGCATGACATCGACGGAGCCCGGGTCGCCTACTTCAAGGGGGCGCTCGAGCAGTTGCTGTCGCGTTCGCTGAGCATGCTCGACGGCAACGGGCGGAGCGTCGCGCTGCGCCGCGGGGAAATCGAGAGCGCTGCTGCGACGATGGCGGCGGCCGGTCTGCGGGTGCTGGCGGTGGCTCGCCTCGCCGCTGGCTCCGCCGGCTCGCTGACTGCCAGCAGTGTCGACGCCGGCCTGGAGTTCGTCGGACTGGTGGGCATGGTCGATCCACCACGACCAAAGGCGATCGCCGCGGTCAGGACCTGTCACGCAGCCGGCATCACGGTCAAGATGATCACCGGCGATCACGCCGCCACGGCCCTTTCGATTGCCCGCCAGATGGGGATCGCCCGCGCCGGTGAGACGGCGATCGGCGGCCGCGAGCTGGCGGCGCTCGATGACCAGGCGTTGTGCGAAGCGGTGCGCCGGGTCAACGTCTTCGCGCGCGTCGAGCCGGCGCAGAAGCTGCGTCTGGTGCGGGCGCTGCAGGCGAATGGCGAGGTGGTGGCGATGACCGGTGACGGGGTCAACGACGCGCCAGCCCTGAAGCAGGCCGACATCGGCATCGCCATGGGCCTCGGCGGGACCGAAGTGGCCAAGGACGCCGCCGAGATGGTCCTCACCGACGACGATTTCGCTGCCATCGAGGCCGCCGTCGAGGAGGGCAGGGGGGTTTACGACAACCTGGTGAAGTTCATCACCTGGACCTTGCCGACCAACTTCGGCGAGGGCCTGGTGATCGTCGCAGCGATCCTTGCCGGGGCGACCCTGCCGATCACGCCGCTGCAGATTCTCTGGATCAACATGACGACGGCGGTCTTTCTCGGCCTCATGCTGGCCTTCGAGCCGATCGAGCACGCGGTCATGCGCCGTCCGCCGCGAGCGCCGGGAACGCCGATTCTCGACGCAGCGCTGGTCTGGCGCATCGTTCTCGTCAGCCTGCTGTTGCTTGCCGGTTCCTTTGGGCTCTTCCTGCGCGAGCTGGGGCAGGGCCATTCGCTCGCCGAGGCGCGCACGGTCGCGGTCAACGTCTTTGTCGTCGTCGAGGGCATGTATCTTTTCAACTGCCGCTCGCTGAAAGTTTCGGCCCTGCGGCTGGGGCTATTCTCCAATCCGGCGATCTGGTACGGCATCCTGATGATGGCCCTGCTGCAGGCTGCTCTGACCTACCTGCCGCTGATGAACCGCCTGTTTGCAACGGCCCCGATCGGCGGGCGGGAATGGCTCGAGATCGGCGCCGTTGGCGTGCTCGCCTACCTCGTGGTCGGCGTCGAGAAGCAAGTGCGCGCGCGTCGCTGACTCGCCTGCACGTCGTCGGCGCTGAACTCCGCTCATGCCATAATGACTAAGGGGCTCCGGGGCAGCTGGCAAGCGGCCTTCTCCGGTCCCTCAAACCCCCACTACCGACCAGGACCCGACATGACAAGCACAGTGACTCTGGGTGGCAAGCCCTTTCAGCTCAGTGGCAGTTTCCCGCAGCCAGGCCAGGCGGCACCGGCCTTCTCGCTGGTTGGCAAGAACCTTGCAGACGTCACGCTGAGCAGCTTTGCTGGCCAGCGCAAGATTCTCAACATCTTTCCCAGCATCGACACCCCGACCTGCGCCACCTCGGTACGCAGGTTCAACGAGCAGGCGAGCGCGCTCTCGGGAGTCGTCGTGCTCTGCATCTCTGCCGATCTGCCCTTCGCGCAAAGCCGCTTCTGTGGCGCCGAAGGACTCGACAGGGTGGTGACGCTGTCGACCATGCGCGGCCGGGAGTTTCTCACCGATTACGGGGTCGCGCTGAGCGAGGGGCCATTGGCCGGCCTCGCAGCACGCGCGGTGCTCGTTCTCGACGCCGACGATCGCGTGCTGCACAGTCAGCTCGTCGCCGAGATCAAGGACGAGCCGGACTACGCCGCGGCCCTGCAGGCGCTGGCCTGAGGTGATCGCCGGCGCGGTGCCCGAAGGCGAGGTCAGCGATCCCGCCGGGCAGCGTCAGGGGATCCAGTCGGTCGAGATTGGCACCCGGCTGCTGCAGGCACTGGCGAGCAGTGGTCGCTCTCTGCTGCTGCGCGACCTGTCGCGCAGCGCCGGCATGCCGGCAGCGAAGGCGCGTCGCTATCTGGTCAGCCTGATCCGCATGGGGCTGGTCGAACAGGATGCGAACACCGGACGCTACGACCTCGGCGGCTTTGCCCTCGAACTTGGGCTGGCCAGCCTGGCGAGGCTCGATCCCGTGCGTCTGGCCGGCCCGGTACTCGATGATCTCTGCGAGCGCACCGGCGAGACCGTCGCCCTCGCCATGTGGGGCAACCGCGGTGCGACCTGCGTTCGCTGGCTCGAGGCGGGCGGTCCGGTCACCGTGACCCTGCGTACCGGCGTCGTTCTGCCGCTGCTCTCGTCGGCCACCGGACAGGCCTTTGCTGCCTTCTTCCGTTCGCCCTATCTGCGCCGGATGCTCGATGCCGAGATCGAGGCGGCTGCGGCGGCGAGGCAGGCGACGCCGGCAGCATTGCGCGCGGCGCTGACGGTGCAGCTCGACGAGGTCCGGCGGCACGGCATCGCCCGTGCCGCCGGCAGCGTCACGCCCGGGGTCAACGGCTTCAGTGCGCCGGTCTTCAACCACGCCGGTCGCATGGTGGCAGCGCTGACCCTGCTCGGCATCATAGGCAGCTTCGACCTCGACTGGGACAGCCCGACGGCACGGTTGACGAAGGAAGCCGCGGCGACCCTGTCGCGCCGGCTCGGATACGGTGGTGGCGAGGCAGCGGAGGTCGCAGCATCGGCGGGCCACTGCGAGGCGGCGCCAGGCCGTGGTGACAGGCGGGCCTGACTGTCGCGCGGGCTGTGGCGCCTGTTGCATCGCGCCCTCGATCAGCACGCCGATGCCCGGTCACCCGCATGGCAAGGCGGCCGGGGAGCCTTGCGCCAGCCTGGCTGCGGATCATCGATGTCTTCTCTGGGGCAGGGCAGAACGTCCTGCGTGCTGTGCCGGGCTGCAGCCCTCGCACGAGATGTGCGGCGCCGATCGGTATCAGGCGCTCGTCTGGCTGACGGCGCTCGAACGGGCAACCCGGCCCTGAGTGCTAGAATGGCGGCTTTTTGAAAGTCTGCTGTGGATCTCCTGCTGCTGCTCAAAGCCCTGATTCTCGGTATCGTCGAAGGAATCACCGAGTTCCTGCCGGTGTCTTCGACCGGCCACCTGATCCTTGCCGGCGATCTGCTCGATTTCAACGACGAGCGCGGCAAGCTGTTCGAAATCGTCATCCAGTCCGGCGCCATGCTCGCTGTCTGCTGGGAGTACCGGACGAAGATTGGCAGCGTCGTCCGCGGACTGCCGAGCGAGCCCGCCGCGCAGCGCTTCGCGCTCAACATTCTGGTCGCCTTCCTGCCGCTGGCGGTCATCGGCCTGTTCTTCGGCAAGGCGATCAAGGCGCACCTGTTCAACGCGCCGGTGGTGGCAGCGGCCTTCATCATCGGTGGCCTGGTCATTCTCTGGGCCGAGCGTCGTGAGCATCGCATCCGCATCGAATCGATTGACGATCTGTCGCTTGCCGATGCCTTCAAGCTTGGTCTGGCGCAGGCGCTGGCGCTGATTCCAGGCACCTCCCGCTCAGGGGCGACGATCATCGGCGGCCTTTTCTTCGGCCTGTCACGACGGGCGGCGACCGAGTTTTCCTTCTTCCTGGCGATGCCGACGCTGATCGGCGCCAGCATCTACCAGCTCTACAAGGAACGTGCGCTGCTCTCCTTCGACGACCTGGGCATGTGGGTGGTGGGTTTCGTCGCCTCGTTCATCTCGGCGTTCTGGGCGGTGCGTGGCCTGCTGCGCTACATCAGCACGCACGATTTTTCGATCTTCGCCTGGTACCGCATCGCTTTCGGCATCGTCGTCCTGCTCACCTGGCACTACGAGCTGATCGCGTGGACCGCTGGCTGAGATGGCGGCCGGACCACGCGTTCTCTACCTGCACGGCTTCTGTTCGTCGCCGGCATCATGGAAGGCGCGGCTGCTCGGCGATTTCATGGTGGCACGCGGCCTCGGTGATCGTTTCAGCTGTCCTGCGCTGCCACCCGCCCCGTTGGCCGCCATCGCCAGCGCCGAGGCGATGCTGTCTGGCGCCGCGGGCGAGACGACGCTGGTGGGCAGTTCGCTGGGAGGTTACTACGCGAGCTGGCTGGCGGAGAAGCACGACCTGCGCGCGGTCCTGATCAATCCGGCAGTGATGGCACCGGAACTTCTCGCTGGTCTGGTCGGCAGGCACAGCAATTTCCATAGCGGCGAAAGCTTCGACTTCACCGACGAGCATGTTGCCGAGCTACGCCTGCTCGAAGCACCGCAGGTGAGCGCGCAGCGCTACCTGCTCCTGGTCGAGACCGGCGACGAGGTCCTCGACTATCGCCAGGCGCTGGCCTGCTATGCCGGGAGCCAGCAGATCGTCATCGAGGGTGGCGATCACAGCTTCCTCAGCTTTCCCCGAATGCTGCCGCAAATCATTGAATTCTGCGGTTTATAATGGCCCCGATGCACGTACTGTTCGAAGAGGAAGGCGCCTTTCGGGCGGCCACCATTCTGACCGACAACGACAGCTCGTTGCAGGTCGAAACCGCATCGGGCAAGCGCAGCAAGATCAAGGCGGCCAGTGTTCTGTTGCGTTACGGCGATCCGGCGCCGGCCGTTCTGCTCGAGCAGGCCGAATCGCTGTTGCCGGGTATCGAAGCGGACTTTCTCTGGGAGTGTGTCGCTGATGGAGAATTCCATTTCGCCGACGTCGCCAACGAATACTTCGGGCACGCCGCGACTGCGGCCGAAGCAGCGGCGCTGCTGCTGGCGCTGCACGCAGCGCCGATCTATTTCCACCGCAAGGGTCGCGGCCGCTTCCGCAAGGCGCCGCCGGAAATCCTGCAGGCCGCTCTCGCCGGTCTCGAGAGGAAACGTCAGCAGGCGCTGACGATCGAGCGCATGGTGGCGCAACTGACGTCGTTCACCCTGCCGGCAGAGTTTCCGCCGCTGCTCGCGCAACTGCTGTACAAGCCGGATCGCAGTCGCGCCGAGAGCAAGGCTCTGGAAGCCGCGTGCAGCGAGACGGGCCTCTCGGCTACCCACCTCCTGTACCGCTGTGGCGCCATCCGTTCGCCGTACGACTATCATCTGCAGCGCTTTCTGCTGGAGCAGTTCCCGCGCGGGACGGCGTTCCCCGCCGTCGAGCTGCCGTCGCTGCCGGCTGGGCTGCCGCATGCTGGCGTGCCGGCCTTTTCGATCGATGACGCGACGACGACAGAGATCGACGACGCGTTTTCAGTGCAGTCGCTGCCCGGTGTCGGCTGGCGGGTCGGCATCCACATTGCTGCCCCGGGGCTCGGCATCGCTCCCGGCTCGGCGCTCGACGGAATCGCGCGTGCCCGGCTGTCGACCGTCTACATGCCCGGAAGCAAGTTGACGATGCTGCCGGACGCGGTGGTCGAGCACTACACTCTCGCGAGTGGGCGAGCGATTCCGGCCGTCTCGCTCTATCTCACGGTGACACCGGAGATGGAGATCATCGGCGACGAGTCACGGCTCGAGATCGTTCCGGTCGTGGCGAACCTGCGTCACCACGACATCGAGCCGTTGTTCAACGAGCGGACTCTGGCCGCCGGACTGGCGGATTTCCCCTTCCGCGACGAGCTGCTGACGCTCTGGCAACTGGCCAACGCCTGTGAGGGCCGGCGCGGCAAGCCGTCGGCGACGCCGGACAACAAGGACTTCAACTTCCGTATCGAGGGCGACCTCGCCGACGCTGAGGGCTGTCGCGTCGAGATTTCCGCGCGCCGTCGCGGCAGCCCGCTCGACAAGCTGGTGGCCGAACTGATGATCGTTGCCAACAGTACCTGGGGCGCCCTGCTGGCCAGTCGAGGGGTGGCGGCGATCTACCGCGTGCAGGGTGGCGGCAAGGTGCGCATGAGCACGGCGCCGCAGGCTCACGAGGGCCTCGGCGTGAAGCAGTATGCCTGGCTTTCGTCACCGCTGCGGCGCTACGTCGACCTGCTCAACCAGTGGCAGCTGCTTGCCTGCCTGCAGTCCGCGACGCCTCCTTTTGCGGCCCGCTCGGATGCCCTCTTCGCCGCCCTGCGCGACTTCGAACTGACCTATGCAGCTTATGCCGAATTTCAGCGCGGCATGGAGCGTTACTGGTGCCTGCGCTGGTTGCGGCAGCAGGGAATCGAGCGCATTGCGGCGACCATCGGCCGCGAGAACCTGGCGCGGCTCGACGACCTGCCGTTGGTACAGCGTGTGCCCTCGGCGCCGGAGCTCAAGCCGGGGCAACGAATCCTGCTGCAGGTCGAATCGGTGGACTACCTGACCCTGGGCCTCGTCTGTCGCTACGTCGAGACCCTGTCGTCGTCGACGGAAGATGAGGTGGTGGTCACCCTGCCGGAGGCTGTCGATTGAGGTGAGGCAGCGATCGGTGCATCGGTTCGAGCGATGGTCGGCCAACCACCGGTTGGCGCTGGCGGTCGGCTTTTCACTGCTGCTGCATGGCTTGCTGCTGTCGCTGCATTTTCGCTTCCCGGAAGCCTCGCGTGCCGCCCGCGAGCGGGCGCTCGACGTCGTCCTCGTCAATCGCCGTTCGGCGCGTGCACCGGAGGAAGCGACGGTGCAGGCCCAGGCCAACCTCGACAATGGCGGCAATACCGAGCACGAGCGCCGGGCGAAGACGCCGATGCCTGCCGCGCCGCGGCAGCAGCAAGGTGACGAGCTCGAGCACTCGCAGAAGAGGGTGCAGGCGCTCGAGGCGCATCAGCAGCGGCTGGCGACGCAGGCACGAAGCCACGATTCGGTGCCCGCGACCGCCGCCCGCGAGGCGCAGCCGGATCCGGTGGCGAACCTCAGTGGCCGGGACCTGGCCCAGAGTGCGCTGGCGATGGCGCGTCTCGAAGGCGAGATCGCCAAGGAACTCGATGAATACAGCAAGCGGCCGCGCAAGCAGTTCATCGGCAGCAGCGCGATGGAATACCGTTTCGCCCAGTACTTCGAGGAGTGGCGGCAGAAGGTCGAGCGGGTCGGCACGCTCAACTACCCGGCCGAGGCGCGGGGCAAGCTTTACGGCAGCCTCGTCCTGACGGTGACGCTGCGGAGCGACGGTACGGTCGACGCCGTCGAGATCAACCGTTCGTCGGGCCACCGCATCCTCGACGACGCGGCTCGCCGGATCGTCGTCATGGCTTCGCCCTTTGCCGCCTTCCCGCCGGCCATCCGGCACGATACCGACACCCTGGTGATCACGCGCACGTGGAACTTCACCCAGCGCGACAGCCTGGAGACCAGGGCAGCGAAGCGATGAGCGACCGCTACGGCGTCTTCGGCAATCCGGTGGGGCACAGCAGGTCGCCCGCGATCCACGCTGCCTTCGCTGCCGCGTGCCACCAGGATCTGGTCTACGAGGCGATCCTCGCGCCGCTGGATGGCTTTGCCGCGAGCGTGCGCGCCTTCGTCGAGGCTGGTGGTTGCGGTGCCAACGTCACCCTGCCGTTCAAGCCGGAAGCCTGCCGGCTGGCAACGCGGCTGACGTCGCGGGCACGGCTCGCGGGGGCGGTCAACACGCTGTCCTTCGATGGTCAGGAGTGGCTCGGTGACAATACCGACGGTGCCGGCCTGTTGCGTGACCTGGCGCACAATCTCGGATGTCCGATTGCCGGCATGCGTGTCTTGCTGCTCGGTGCCGGTGGCGCGGCGCGCGGCGTGCTTGGTCCTCTGCTCGAGGCAGGACCGCGCCGACTGGTGATCGCCAACCGGACCGAAGCCCGTGCGCATGAACTGGCGGCGCGGATGGCCAGCGCCGGCGAGGTGAGCGGCTGTTCCCATGCGCAACTCGCCGGGCAGAGCTTCGATCTGCTGATCAACGCCACGTCGGCCAGCCTTGCCGGAGCGCCGTTGCCCTTGCCGGACGGTCTCTTCGCTTCCGGCAGCCTGGCCTATGACATGATGTATGGCGACGGGCAGACGCCGTTCCTGCGCCTCGCCGGCCGTTGCGGTGCGGCAAGGTTGGCAGACGGCCTCGGCATGCTGGTCGAGCAGGCGGCCGAGGCTTTCTGCCTCTGGCGCGGCGTCCGGCCGGCCACGGCGCCGGTGCTGGCGATGCTGCGCTCGGCCGGCCGCGACACCGGGGGACAATGAAGATCCTGCTCTGGGCGAAGCGCCTGCTTCTCGCCGGCATCGCCCTGCTGCTCCTGCTGCAGTGCTGGTTGTTCGGCTGGGTTCTCTGGTGGAACCGGGAGAACCCGGACGTCACCCGCTTCATGGCCATCCGCCTCGAGGAACTCCGTCGGCAGCAACCGGAAGCGGAACTGCACAGGCAATGGGTGCCCTACGAGCGCATCTCGCTCCACCTCAAGCGTGCGATCATCGCTGCCGAGGACGCCCGCTTCGTCGATCACGAGGGTTTCGACTGGGACGGCATCCAGCAGGCGATCGAGAAGAACCAGAAGAAGGGGCGCGTCGTTGCCGGCGGCTCGACCATCTCGCAGCAACTGGCCAAGAACCTTTTCCTGACACCGGCGCGGACGCCATGGCGCAAGGCTGAAGAAGCAGTCATCACGCTGATGCTCGAGGCGGTGTGGAGCAAGCAGAGAATTCTCGAGGTTTACCTCAACGTCATCGAATGGGGCAATGGCGTCTTCGGCGCCGAAGCGGCTGCCCGTCACTACTACGGTGTCGCGGCGGCACGGCTTTCGCCGGAACAGGCTGCGCGGCTGGCGGGGATGGTTCCCAATCCGCGCTTCTACGACCGCAATCGCAATGCGCCGGGGCTGGCAAGAAAAACTGCGATCATTCTCGCGCGCATGCCGTCTGCCGAGCTTCCCTGAAGGGGCATCGGGCGATGCCGGTCAGTACCCGTTTGCGCAGTGGCCGGTGGTCGGCAAGCCTGCGATACTATCCGCCTGTCGCAGCGGCAACGGCCGCCGCTTGGCAACATCTCAAGGAGTCATCCGCTCATGAAGCTGCGTACCGTCTTTCTCTTGCTCGTCCTGCTTCTCGTCGGCGCCTTCTCGGCGCTCAACTGGCAGGCCTTCACGACGCCGACGCCGCTGTCGCTCGGCGTGGCGCAGGTGGAGGCGCCGCTCGGCGTGATCATGCTCGGCGCAATCGCCTTCCTGACCGCGGTCTTCCTCGTCTTCGTCGTCTATGTGCAGGCTTCGGCGCTGTTCGATTCGCGTCGCCATGCGCAGGAGCTGCAGCTCAACCGCGAACTTGCGGACAAGGCCGAGGCTTCGCGCTTCACCGAGCTGCGTTCCTTCCTCGAAGGGGAACTGCAGCAGCTGTCCGGTCGCGGCGCGACTCCGGCGGCGACTGATGCGGCCATCCTCGAGCGGCTCGACCGGCTCGAGAAGCAAGTCCTTACGGCGCTGGAGCAATCGGCAAACAGCGTCGCCGCATGCGTCGGAGAACTCGAGGACCGACTCGAAACGAAAGGCAATGTGTTGCCGGCGCGGCGGCCGGGCGGCACCTGAGCCTATCGGCCTGGGCGGTCGCCGGCGTGAGGCGTCGTCGGTATGGCTGCCGGCAACGTCCCACCCCGGGCACTCACGCCAGGCTGCCCCGGCGGGTCGCCTGGCGGTAGGGCAAGGACCGGCGGCGGACCCTGCCGAGCGCCGCCGCCGCGGTCAGCGGCCTCTGGCCGAGGCCCGGAGGCCGGCGGTGCCGCCGCCGTGCTTGCCATTTGGCGAGTCACGACGATCCGTTCGCGGCAGCCCGTCGCGCCCGTGCGCCGGGGGCTTGCCGGGGCGCCTGTCGCCGTGTCCGGCGGGCGCCCCGGCATTGCGCTTGTCGGCCGCCTGCCATGGCCTGCCGTCCGCCCGCGGCTTGGCCGCCAGCGGACGGCGGGTCGGCTCGTGGCCGGCGACGACTTCGACCGGGATGCTTTGCCGCGTGAAACGCTCGATTCGCCTGACGTTGAATTGCTCGGCGTGATGAACCAGCGAGACCGCGAGGCCGCTGCGGCCGGCGCGCCCAGTGCGGCCGATGCGGTGTACGTAGTCCTCGGCAGCCTTCGGCAGGTCGTAGTTGAAGACATGCGTGATCGTCGGCACGTCGAGGCCGCGCGCGGCGACGTCGGTGGCGACCAGGATTCGCACCTGGCCACGGCGCATCGCGGCGAGCGTACGGTTGCGCGCACCCTGGTGCATGTCGCCGTGCAGCGCTGCCGCATTCAGGCCGGCGATGTTGAGCCGATCGCTGACGCTGTCCGCATCGCGCCTGGTCGCCGTGAAGACGAGCGCCTGGTCGATCGACGCATCGCGCAGCAGGTGGTCGAGCAGGCGGTTCTTGTGCGCCAGATCGTCGACGAAGTGCATCCGCTGCTCGATGTTCCCGTGTCTGGAGGAAGGAGCGTCGACCTCGATGCACAGCGCGTTGTGGGTGATGCGCTGAGCCATCGCGCCGACGGTGCCGTCGAGTGTCGCCGAGAAGAGCATCGTCTGACGTGATGCGGGCGTTGCCTCGACGATCCGCTCGATGTCGTCGATGAATCCCATGTCCAGCATGCGGTCGGCTTCGTCGAGAACCAGCATCTGCAGCTGCGCGAAGTCGATCCGGCCCGAGCTCATATGGTCGATCAGGCGGCCTGGTGTGGCCACCAGGATCTCCGGGTTGCGAGCGAGCAATTCCAGCTGCTTCGGATAGGGCATGCCGCCGAGAATGGCGACGGCCCGCACCAGGTGCAGGCGGCGAGCGTACTTCTCGCTGGCGGCAGTGACCTGCAGGGCGAGTTCGCGCGTCGGCGTGAGGACCAGCATGCGTGGCCGCGCGGGCTGCCAGCGCTGCTGCTCACGGCCACGCGGCGGCGGCCGGCCGCCCTGGCGTCCGGCCGCCTTGGGCGTCACCGTCGCCGGCCGCTCCTGCAGGGAGAGGCGGTGCAGGGCAGGCAGCATGAAGGCCGCGGTCTTGCCGGAACCGGTCTGCGCGCAGGTGATGAGGTCCCTGCCCGCGATGGCGGCGGGAATGGCTTGCGCCTGTACCGGGGTCGGCAGGGTGTAGCCGGAATCGGCGAGTGTTGCGAGGAGGGCGGGGTTGAGCCCGAGTTCAGCAAAGGTCATGTCGTCTTTCGTGTCGATGCGCAGCCCCTCGCCAGCAGGCGGGCGCGGGATGCGGATGAAGCAGGAGAGGCAACGCCAACCAACGAAAGGCTGCGAGACAGACTCTGTCGGATCAACAGGAGCCGGCGCCCGTCGGCATTTTGGCTTCTTGCCGGGAGGGCGGGGCTGTGATCGACACCGGAGGACGGGGGCTTGAGACTTACGGCCAGGTTCGCGATGCTTGGAGCGCTCGCCAGTTTCACTGCCGAGTGCGGCGCGCAGTATAGCACTGCCGGCCGCGCCATGGCGGTTTGCGAACGGGCATCGCCGCGCGTGCACGGCAACGAGTGGTGGCCAGGCGGCGAACGCCGGTCGTCGCTGCTGGCCGCAGGGGTCAGTTCCCGGTGGCCTGCCGGCGGCCCTGGCGGCGACACGGGCGGACGCGTCGCCGCCGTTCCTGCGCGGGCGTCGCCGCGGCTGCCGATTGGCGAGATCATGGCCGGCACGGCCCCTGCCGTGATGCACCGAAAGCGTGCGCCGTGCCGCATTGGCGCACCATCCGCTTGCGTCGGCGGCCGGCTGGCGGCACGCCGGTGTCGGCTGGTATGGGCTGATCCAGTCTGGCACATTTCCTGCTTGAAGTCGTCGAGTCCAATTGTCGCGGTGAGCCTCATGAGCACAGCGTTCTACAACGAGATGTACGATTCCGATGCCGGCCTGCGGCCGCACTATCGCGCCTTTGCCGAATGGCTGGACGCCATGCCGGCCGAGCGGCTCGAGCGCAAGCGGGCCGAGGCGGACACGGCTTTCCATCGCGTCGGCATCACCTTTGCCGTATACGGGGAGGAAGCGGGGACCGAACGGCTGATTCCCTTCGACATCATTCCGCGCATCATCCCGGCGGCCGAGTGGGCGCAACTCGAGGCTGGCCTGCGGCAGCGGGTGCAGGCGCTGAACGCCTTCCTGCACGACATCTATCACGAGCAGGCGATTCTCAAGGCCGGCTGCGTTCCCGCGGAGCAGGTGCTGAACAACGCACAGTTCCGCCGCGAGATGATCGGAGTGGACGTTCCCTCCGGGATCTATGCGCACATCGCCGGTGTCGACATCGTCCGCGCCGGTGCCGGTGAATCCTACGTTCTGGAAGACAATCTGCGGGTGCCCTCGGGTGTGTCGTACATGATCGAGGACCGCAAGATGATGATGCGGCTCTTCCCCGAACTCTTTTCCCGACACATGATTGCGCCGGTGCAGCACTACCCGGACCTGCTGCTCGACAACCTGCGCACGGTGGCGCCGACGGGCGTCGCCAATCCAACAGTCGTCCTGTTGACGCCAGGCGCCTACAACAGCGCGTACTTCGAGCACACCTTCCTGGCGCAGCAGATGGGAATCGAACTCGTCGAGGGGCGCGATCTGTTCGTACGCGACGAGACGGTATTCATGCGCACGACGCAAGGGCCGCAGAGGGTCGATGTGATCTATCGACGCCTCGACGACGACTTTCTCGATCCACTCGTGTTCAACAAGGACTCGATGCTCGGCGTGCCAGGCCTGCTGTCGGCCTACCGCGCCGGTCACGTCACCCTGGCGAACGCCATCGGCACCGGGGTTGCCGACGACAAGTCGGTCTATCCCTATGTTCCCGACATGATCCGCTTCTATCTCGGCGAGGAGCCGCAGCTGAACAACGTGCCGACCTGGATGCTGCGCAAGCCGGAAGACCTGCGCTACGTTCTGGCACACCTGCCGGAACTGGTGGTCAAGGAGGTGCATGGCGCCGGCGGCTACGGCATGCTCGTCGGGCCGGCGGCGAGCCGCTCGGAGATCGAGGCCTTTCGTGCCCGCATCATCGCCGCTCCCGAGAAGTACATCGCGCAGCCGACGCTGGCGCTGTCGAACTGCCCGACCTTCGTCGACTCCGGCATTGCGCCGCGCCATCTCGACCTGCGCCCCTTCGTCCTTTCCGGCAAGCGTGGTGGCGGCATGGTGCCGGGCGGCCTGACCCGGGTGGCGCTGCGCGCGGGTTCGCTGGTGGTCAACTCGTCGCAGGGTGGGGGAACCAAGGACACCTGGGTGCTGGAGAACTGAGATGGACGGAGGATCGAGATGCTGAGTCGCACGGCGGATCACCTGTACTGGCTGGCGCGCTACACCGAGAGGGCGGAGAATCTGGCACGACTGCTCGACGTCTCGTACCAGATGTCGCTGGTTCCGCAGTCGATCGCTGCGCAGAACGAGAACTGGCGCGCGATTCTTGCGCTGAACAGCCTCGAGTCCGCTTTCGCCGAGAGCTACAGTGGGGTCAATGTCGATAACGTGTTGCGATTCATGGTCGCCGACGCGTCGAATCCGTCGTCGATCTACAGTTGCCTGCGCGCCGCACGCGAGAACGCGCATGCCGTGCGCGGGACGCTGACGGCCGAAATGTGGGAGAGCATCAACGCCACCTGGATCGAGGTGCGCCAGCAGACCTTCGAGCAGATCCTCGCGCGCGGCATCAGTGAGTTCTTCGACTGGGTCAAGCTGCGCTCGGCGGTGACGCGCGGCGTCACGTTCGGCACCATGCTCAAGGACGATGCGCTGCACTTCATCCGTCTCGGCGGCCTGCTCGAGCGCGGGGACAACACGGCACGGATTCTCGACATGCAGTACCACGTCCTTCGCCAGAGCGACGACGAAGGGGCCAGCGACTTCTATCGCTGGGGTGCGCTCTTGCGCTCGCTGTCGGCATTCCAGGTGTATCGCAAGGTGTACCGCGATGCGATCACGCCCGCCCGTGTCGCCGAGTTGCTGATCCTGCGCATGGATCTGCCGCGCTCGCTGCACGCCTGCGCCGACGGGATCGTCCGCATGCTGCAGCTGATAGCCAACGACGCTTCGGCCGAGACGCAGCGCCAGGCGGGCGTGCTGCATGCCCGGCTCCATTTCGCCCGCATCGACGATGTGCTTGCAGGCGGTCTGCACGAATACCTGACCGACTTCATGGACCGCATCTACGAACTCGGTGACGGTATCAACCGCGACTTCCTGATTGCTGCCTGAGCGCGTGCCTGGTGATGCCACGACACCGGCTGCGGTCGGCAGCGGCCTTGCCGCTTGCATCCGCCCCATGGTTCTGCTCCTCCGGGCTGCCTGCCGCGTGCAGCTGCATTGACCGGCAAGGTGACTTGTGCTCTAATCGCGCCTCCGTCGCCGGCGGAGTGCCGCAGAGCCTGCGCGCAGGTCGCGGGCAGACAGCAGCCGAGCGGCGATGTCTCGCCAAGCAGATGGGCTGCAGGCGGTTGGGCGATTAACTCAGCGGTAGAGTGCCACCTTCACACGGTGGAAGTCAGTGGTTCGAACCCACTATCGCCCACCATTCGCAGGCGGCTTGCACGGCGCGACGGACGCGGCCCGTGGGAAGGGCGCGGTGATGGTGGCGTTGCTGGCGCGGTGCTCCGGTCAGCGCATGAGCCGGCAGAGCGCCATTCTTTCTGTTAGAATCGGTGCCACAGCCGCACGGGCAGGCGGGCAACGAGCTTCAGGAGCATTCCCCGGTCCTCTTCGCCACGACATCACCGAGACATGAGCACGACGCCGCATCCCTCCTTCATCATCGTCGGTCTGACCACTGGCGGCAGGAAGTTCCGTCCGAGCGACTGGGCCGAAAGGCTGTGTGGCGTCCTCTCGGTCTTTGGCGCCGAGAAGAGGATGCGCTATTCGCCCTACGTCGGTCCGCAGACCTACAGAGGAGAAAAGGCGGTTCATGTCGATGGGCGATTGTACGAAATCGAGCCGATGGCTTACCGTTTCGTTCTCCATTTCGCCGAGGACAACGATCTGCAGCTGATCCGAGAGGTCGCAGCGCCTGACACGCCGGGCTAGCTGGCGCGGGTGGTCGCCGGTTTCTCGCCGGCCCTGGTGGGGTGACCGTGGTGAAGGGGTCGATGCATGCGGGTCAGGGTCGCGATGCCATGGCGGCGACGTGGCGCAAACATCGCCGGCAACTGGCCGAGGATCGCTCAGACCAGCGACAGCCGGTTGCCATCGACGGCCACCATCGCCTTCGCCTGATTGAGGTCGGTGGCGCGACCGCAGGCGTAGAGGCAACAGGCCAGCTGGTTGGCGATCGGCAGCGGCAGCGGCAGCTCGCCAACAAGGACGCGGCGCATCCAGTCGACCGTTTCCCGCGCCGCCGGACTGACCGGCAGCTGCGGCAGGTTTCGCAGGCTGTCGTGTTCCGCCTCGAAGAGGATCGCGCTCTCCCCATCATGGACATGCTCGATCGCCGGCCGACGTTTCGGATTGGCGAACGGCTCACCCTCGGTGCCACGCAGCAGCAGCGCGTTGGCGCCGACCGCGCGGAGCACGGCGCGCATGCTGTCGATGTAATCGGGGTGGGTCGCTGCGGCCAGGAGCAGTGAGTCGCCATGAAAGGGGTCCAGCATCTTGACCAGGCTGTGGGCGCTGTTGCGCAGGCCGAGCCGATCGCGCAGGGCCAACTGCGATGCCAGACCAGGGGCCAGCTGCGGCAGCGGCAGGTAGGCGAGACCGTTTTCGTCGATACGTTGCTGCGCTTCGCGCAAGCTGTCACACGGCGCCAGTCCGTACTCACAGAACACCTGCTCGCTGGTGACGCGTCCGTAGTCCTGGCTCAGACCGTGCACCAGGACCGGCACACCATGACGGCGCAGGAGCAGCGCTACCAGCGGCGTCAGGTTGGCGCCTCGACGGGCACCGTTGTAGCTCGCGATGACGACCGGCCGGGCGCGGCCGCGCGGCCGCTGCAGCGCCGGCAGGCGCTCACTGGCGGCGGTGAGAAAGCCGACCATCTCGTCGACCGACTCGGTCTTCATGCGCAGCGCGATGGCGATCGCACCGAGTTCGAGATCGGCAACCATGCCGTCGAGCATCGCCCCATATAGCTGCCGTGCCTCGCTGCCGGACAGGTCGCGCGCGCCCGTCGCGCCGCGGCCGATTTCCCTGATCAAGAGCGCCAAGTCCATTCTCCCACCTCCCGTTGTCGTCACCGCATGCCGCCGTTGTGCATCCGATTCTGCGGCACCAGCGGCCGCAAACGCCCAGCCCTGTTGCGATTGGCAACCTCCACCCTGCGCCGTCCGCCAGCCGCCGCGCCAGCCAGCATCGTACCGCACGGCCGACGGCAGCACTCGCCGGGCTTGCCGTCGGCACCCCACCCTTCCCTCGGGCCAGAGCAAAAACCATGCCATCAATCCAGAAATGGTAGCGGTCCGGGGCGACGGCAGGCAGAAGCACCCGCGACGCGCGATCCCGCCGTCGCAGGCAGCCATACGGGTCGCGGTTGTTGATCACCGGCCGACTGCCAATGTACAGTTGCCGCCTCCGGTCGCCGTGCCCGGCAGCGCACAGCTTCAACACATGAAGGATTCGAAACCAGATGACGAGAATCTACACGATCGCGGTCGCCCTGTTCTTCGGCCTGGTCGGCAGCATCCAGGCCGAGCGCGCACCTTTCTGGGGCGCCAGGGAGCCCGTGCCGTTCGAGACACCAGCCGACCAGTTGCGCAACGGGGAATTCACCTGGGCGCCGCAACTCGCACCGGCTGGTCCGATCCTGGTGCTGGTCAGTCTCGAAGAGCAGCGCGCCTACACCTATCGCAATGGCCTGCTCATCGGCACCGCCTCGGTCAGTACCGGCAAGCCCGGCTACGAGACTCCGAGCGGTGTCTTCCAGACGTTCCTCAAGGACAAGGATCACCATTCGTCGAAGTTCCACAACGCCGCCATGCCCTACACGCAGAAGTTCACCCAGGATGGCGTGGCGCTGCACGCCGGTGGCGTCCCCGGCTATCCGGAGTCGCACGGTTGCGTGCATCTGCCGAGCGAGTTTGCTCGCCTGCTGTTCGACGCCGCACCGAAGGGGATGACGGTGGTGATCGCGAAGGCCGGCTCGGCGCCGGCGGAGTTCCGGCATCCGGCATTCCTCAGCCCGGTCAACGATGACGGTGGCCGGGCCGAGCATCGCCGCCTGCCGGTCGCCAGCGGCCATCGCTGGGAGCCGGAGAAGTCGCCGTCGGGCCCGCTGTCGATCCTCCTGAGCCGCTACGACGAGCGCGTCCTGGTGTTGCGCAACGGCGTCGAGATCGGCCGCGCCAGGGCGGCATTCCGCAAGCCGCAGCAGCCCGTTGGCAGCCACGTCTTCGTCGCCAGGGAAGGTGCGCAATCCGGCGGGCTGTTGGAGCATCAGTGGACTGGCGTCGGTCTGGTCGGGCACATGGGTGATGCCGACACACGGCCGGACCCGAAGGTGGTGGACGAGATCACGATTCCGGCCGATTTCCAGGCGCTTCTGGCAGCCGAGATTCGCCCCGGAACGACGCTGCTGGTGACCGATGCACCGGTGCTCGAGCACACGACCGGGCTCGACATGGCCGTCCTGAGTTCCTTCCCCGATCACTGACGCGACCACAGCGGCGGTGCCTGCGCCCGCCGCTGCAGGCGACTGCCGTGCTCGACGGCAGTTTGTTCGCCACGCGCCGCAACTGCTGCCGACGTTCGGTGCCGGTTGTCCGTTTTCCGATCGCGACCGACTCGCAGCTTGACTTCAGGTATCCGCCGCCTATCCTGAATAGTGCACTGCATCATGACCCTGCTCTAACAGAACTCATGGCGCCAAGGCAGTGTGCCGCACTCAGTCCGGGCGTGCTTCGCGGGGATCCGGCGAGCGCCGTGGCCTTCGCGCAGGGCCTGAGGCAGGATCAGGCGTCATCGGTTTTCGAGGCGAAGACGAACGGGAGGAACATGATGTCACGGTACTCGATCAACAAGAGCAGGCCGCACTTTCTGACGACTGCTGCCGCAGCCATGCTGGCCGTCGTGCAGGGCGCGGCTGCTGCACCATCGCTGGATGACGTCGTGGCCGGCGTCAATATCGACCCGGCCCAGATCTCGGTGTCCGGCATCTCGTCGGGTGGTTTCATGGCGCACCAGTTTCATGTGGCCCATTCGGAGCACATCATGGGGGTTGGTGTCGTCGCCGGCGGTCCTTACCATTGCGCGGCGGGCAGCATCATTGACGCGGTAACGAAGTGCAGCCAGTTCGTCATGCTCGAGTGTCGCCAGCTCGGGCTCGACGCGAAGTGGTGCGGCAAGACTGATCGGGCCCCGAAGAGCGGGCAGGAAGCCCGGCGCGTGGCCGCAGCATCGTTCGCCGAGGCGAAGACGCAGGAAGCGGCTGGCCGCATCAGCAAGCTTGCGGGACTCCAGGGCGACCAAGTGTACCTGATCAGCGCCGAGTACGACGCCATCGTTCCGCACGGCGTGATGGATGCCGTCTTCCACTTCTATGCCGATGCCGACAAGGCTGCCATCGAGGCGGGCCATATCGCTTACAACCGGAGCTTCCCGGCCCGTCACACGATGGTCCGCGATACCTTCAACAAGCCTGCTGGCGGTGTGGTGGGCAACTGCCCGCTGCCGCCGGTGCCACCACCACCGGTCGATGGCGACGCGTTTATCGACGATTGCGAGGCCGTCGCCAGGCAACGTCAGTTGCGCGAGCGCTGCGTCTGTCCGCCGGCTGCCAGAGCGGGCGCGGCGGCGCCCTGCCCGCCGCCCGGCAAGCAGGCGGTATGCAAGGACCTGCAGGACGTCGATCTGGCGGGTGCCATCCTCCGACGCATCTATGGTGCGCAAGCGCTCCAGGGTGGTCGGGTGGAGGTTGCGGAAAGCGACGTCAAGGCTTTCGACCAGAGATTGGTCTTCGGCAAGTTCTCCGACATCCCCTACAACGAGCTGCAGAACGCTTCGATGGCCAGGGAGGGCTACGTGTTCGTGCCCCCGGCGTGCCGGGATGGCCGCCAGTGCCGCTTGCACGTCGCCTTCCATGGTTGCCGGCAAGGCGGTCTCACCGACCGCAGGCCGGGTCAGTCTGGCAACCTCTTCGCCAAGTTCGCCGGCTACAACGAGTGGGCGCAGGCCAACGACATCGTCGTCGTCTATCCACAGGTGCAGGTGCGCAACGGGACAGTGGCGACTCCGCCGGTCAACCCGCGAGGATGCTGGGACTGGTGGGGACAGTACTACACGCACACGGGGTATCATACTCAGGCCGGCAAGCAGATCCGGGCGGTGGCCCAGATGATCAACATCCTTGCCGGCGGGCGCGAGCTGCTGCCGGTGCCGGTCAGGTGAGGGTGGTGCGCAGGCAGTCATGCGACGCCAGCGGCGGCTGCCGGAGGTCGATGGCAGCCAATCTTCGGATGGTCACCTGAGTGGGAGAACGAGCATGATCGACATGTCAAAACAAATGGGCGAATGGCTGCAGGGTCTGGGCAGCCTGGACCCGAGCAAGGCCAGCGAGCAGTTGCTGAACGCCCTCGCACGGATCCAGGTTCCGGGCGTCAACATGGACGCGCTGCTGGCGAGCCAGCGCGACAATCTCGAGGCACTGAACGCCGCCAACCGCGCCGCGATGGAAGGGATCAAGGCGGTCGGCGAGTGGCAGTTGAAGATCCTGCAGGAGACCGTCCAGGGAATGACGACGGCGGTCGGTGGCCTCGCCAGGGCGGGCTCGCCGCAGCAACTCATGGCAGCCGAAACCGAGCTGGCGAAGAAGGCCTTCGAGACGGCAGTCAGCAAGATGCGCGAACTGGCAGAGATCGTCGCCAAGGCCAATCAGCAGGCCACCGATGCGATCGTCAATCGCGTCCCCGCCAGCCTCGACGAGATCCGTGACGTCCTGAAGCTGCCGCCACCGCCCGGCGCCTGAGCCGGCACACGGCGCGGCGCCGGCGGCCTGGTGTCGGCCGTCCTCCTCTCCCCGCTGCAGCGTCGCCGGCCAGCAGCGGGGGGGCGAGCGAGCGGCGCGCGGCTGCCGCGCTTTCCGGCATCAGTCCGGCAGGGCTGCCGCAGAGCCTTCGTCGGCGAACATGACGATGCCGCCACGCCGCTGGTCGCCGGCGCCGGCGAGTCGTCCGTCGATGCTGGCGACGCAGTTCACGCCGCCAAAGAACATGCTGGCCGACGCGAAGCGGGTCGCGCCGGGCCAGCGTGCCTGCAGGGCGTCGGCGGTGCCAGCGGTCAGGCCGGCGGTCTCGAACCACAGCTGCCGGCCTTCGATGTGCTGGCGCGCGGCATTCACCGCTTCGTCGAGCGGGCGTCCATAGGCCAGCACGTTGAGCAGGGTCTGCAGGATGGCGCTGCGAATGCGGTTCGATCCGCCGCTGCCGAGCGCGAGGTGGGGCCGCTCGCCGGCGAGGACGATCGTCGGCGACATCATCGTGCTCATCCGGCTGCCTGCCACCAGGCGGTGGAAGCCGGCCGGGTTGATGTCGTCCTCACCGAGGAAGTTGTTGACGTGGATGCCCAGCCCCGGCAGGGCATGCCCGCAGCCCTCGCCGTTGCTGGTCGTCATCGCCGCCGCCATGCCGTCGGCGTCGATCACCGAAATGTGCGTCGTCGCGCCCAGGGTGTTCTCTCGACAAAGGGCGCGTGCGTGCCGGGCCCACTGCGGCAGGCTGCAGCCGGCGACGAGCTGCCGGATCGCTTCCGGGTCGGCGTGCAGGCGGCGGTCGTAGCCGGCACCGCGCACTTCCGAGACCGTCGCCAGGACCGCTGCGACAGCCAGTTGATGCGCCGGCGAGAGGAATTCCTCGCCGCCGAGGCCGAGTTCCTCGGCGATGCGCAGGCCGGCGCCGATCAGGCCGCCACCGGCCGACGGTGGTGGGTTGGTCAGGACCATGTGGTCCCCGAAGGGAATGCGCAGCGGCGGGCGCGTCGCCGGCGCGTAGGCGGCGACATCTTCGGCGGTGATCAGCCCGCCGTGTTCCGGACCGAAATGCTCGACGAGCGCGGAGCGGTAGGTGGCGACCTGCGCATCCGCGCTGCCATCGCCCAGTGCCTGCAGGAAATCTCCGAGATCCGGGTTGGCCAGCCGATCGCCCGCCCGTGGTAGACGCCCCACCGGCTGGAAGATGCGGCGCACCGTGGCCGAGTTGCTGGCAATCGGCGCGATCAGGCCGGCAATCATGGCGATCTGCGGGCTGACGCGGAAACCGTCGCGCGCCCACGTCACTGCCGGCGCGACCACCTCGCGCAGCGGCAAACGGCCGGCGCGCCGGTGCAGGGCGAGCAGGCCGACGAGTTCTCCGGGCACCGCAGCCGCTCCCTTGCCGATGTGGAAGACCTGGCTGGTCTCGCCGAAGTCGACGGTGATCGGTGCGAAGTCGAGGATCGGCCAGCTGGCCAGTCCGAGTCCCGGCGCGGCGCCGAAGAAGTCGAGCACCTCGTAGCCGTCGCGTGCGTCACCCCAGATGCAGGCGCCACCGCCTCCTAGTGAAGTCAGCGGCAGTTCGGTGACCGTCGCCGTGAGCTTGGCGGCGACGATCGCGTCGACCGCGTTGCCGCCGCGCTGCAGCACCCGGACACCAGCGGCCGCCGTGTGCGGTTCCGATGCAGCGATCACGCCACGAATTCCCATCGGCCAAGGATACGCCATGCCGGCGCCGGCGGAAAGACGGCGGCGGTTGCCGACTGTGGCGACTGGCAACCATGGCCGGCGGCGGGTGCGGCGACGCGGCGATGGCGATGGCGCAGCCCGTCGGGACCGCGCTTCAACTAGAATGAACGCTTTACCTACTGCGACCGGCGATCATGATCCGCACCCGCTTTGCTCCCTCGCCAACCGGTTTCCTGCACGTCGGCGGTGCGCGCACCGCGCTCTTTTCGTGGGCCTACGCGCGGCGCCACGGTGGCCGCTTCATCCTGCGCGTCGAGGACACCGATCTCGCCCGCTCGACCCCCGAGGCCGTGCAGGCGATTTTCGACGGCATGCGCTGGCTTGGCCTCGCGCACGATGAGGGCCCGTTCTACCAGACGCAGCGCATGCCGCGTTATCGCGAGGTGATCGCCGAGATGCTCGCCGCCGGTACCGCCTACCATTGCTACATGCAGCCCGACGAACTCGACCGCCTGCGCGCCGAGCAGCGCGAACAGGGCCGCAAGCCGCGCTACGACGGCCGCTGGCGGCCCCAGCCGGACAAGCACCTGCCGGCGCCGCCGGCCGGGATCGAGCCGGTGGTCCGTTTCCGCAATCCGGCGGACGGCGTCGTCGCCTGGGAAGACCTCGTCAAGGGCCGCATCGAATTCGCCAACAGCGAGCTCGACGACCTGGTGATCGCCCGCGCCGACGGTTCGCCGACCTACAACTTCTGCGTCGTCGTCGATGACTGGGACATGGGCATCACGCACGTCATCCGCGGCGACGACCACGTCAACAACACGCCGCGGCAGATCAACATCCTGCAGGCGCTCGGTGCCCAGGTGCCGCTCTACGCCCACCTGTCGATGATCCTCGGCGACGACGGGCAGAAACTGTCGAAACGCCATGGCGCGGTGAGTGTCATGCAGTACGACGATGCGGGCTACCTGCCCGAGGCGGTGCTCAACTACCTCGCCCGTCTCGGCTGGTCGCACGGCGACGACGAGATCTTCTCGCTGCAGCAGTTCTGTGAGTGGTTCGATCTCGACCACATCACCCCGTCGGCAGCCCAGTTCAACAGCGAGAAACTCAACTGGCTGAACGCGCATTACCTGCGCCGCTGCGACGCCGGCCGGCTGGCTGACCTGGTTCGCCCGCGGCTGGCAGCGCGCGACGTCGTCGTCGGCGAGACGCCGTCGCTGGCGGCGATCATCGAGCTGCACAGGGATCGCGTCGGCAACCTCAACGAACTGGCCGATGTCGCCGAGCCGTTCTATATCGACCTGCAGCCGAGGAGCGAACTGCTGGCCCGCCACCTGACGCCCGAGACGCTGCCGCTGCTCGACGACTTCGCCGCCCGGCTCGGCGAAGTGCCCTGGCAGGCGGCGGCAATCGCCGCGCTGATCAAGGAGTGCGTCGCCCGCCACGGTCTCAAGATGCCGAAGCTGGCGATGCCGGTGCGCGTCCTCCTGACCGGCCTCGAGCAGACGCCTTCGGTCGACGCGCTGATCGCGCTCTTTCCGCGCGCCACCGCCCTCGAACGGCTGGCGCGTGCCGGTCGCCTGGCGAGCCCGGCGACCGATGCGGCGGCGTGATGCCGCAGGGCGGCGTGGGACGCCGGCGCGGCCGGCCATCCTCGCGCCGGGCACGCGCCCCGGGCAACGCCGGCGAGCGCCTGCGATGGTGCGCCGGCCCTCATCGCAGACCATTTCGACGCCGCGACCCTCGCTCGCCGGTACGACTTCGCCGTGAAAGTCGCTCGGCGGTTCTCGCACCTCGCTTGACTCGACGACCCGTGTCGCCCGCGCGTGGGTCGGGCGCCACTCCGGCCGCAGCAGGGTCATGATGACCGATGCGTCCGACGAACTGCGCCACCTCCTCCTGCAGGGCGAGTCGCCACAGGTCGAGCGTCAGATCGGCCGCCAGTGGCGCCTCGTACGGCGACGAGACGCCGGTGAACTCGGCGAGCTGACCGCGCCGCGCCCGGGCGCATCGCCCGATGCCCTTGTCGAGCGCCGCGACGACCGCCTGCGGACCACGATGGATCCTTCCCCGGGTCAGCTGCGTGGCGTGGCAACGAAGCGGCGGTCGCCACGGCGCAGCCGCTCGCGCCGGAAGACGGCAGGTCGTGCCGTAGGCACCGAGTGGCGGTTGCCGTTCGCGTCGCGATTCGCGCTTTACAGTGGCGAATCGACTGCCTATAATCGCGGCTTCTTTCGGGCGGGGGTATAGCTCAGCTGGGAGAGCGCTTGCATGGCATGCAAGAGGTCCGCGGTTCGATCCCGCGTACCTCCACCACAAGCCGAAAGAGGTTCCGGGTCCCCATCGTCTAGAGGCCCAGGACACTACCCTTTCACGGTAGGTACCGGGGTTCGAATCCCCGTGGGGACGCCAGCCTGAACCCGCTCTTATACCGGGGTCGATGCGGTAAGTGATTGACGCACCAAATGTTTTTGGGTCGAGTATGACCCCGTTCGAGACTTGACGTAGCGTGTCCCGGAGCGATTCCGGGCGCTGGATTCAAGTCTTCCGCCAGACCAGCCAACATCCGTTTGACGTCCTGAACGCCAACAGCCCTCATGGCTCGTGCCATTGTTGCGTCTGAAGTCAGTCCATTCATCGATTCGATCGCCGTCTCACGCTCGGCCTCCAAGGCCTCGATCTGTCGCAACAGGGCCTCGGGCGCAGATGTCTCCGACAGCAGCATCGTCAGCCTGCCGATGCGTTTCTCTATATCGACAATCCTCCGGCGCATCGTGGCAACTTCGCGCCCAGCGTCCTTGGCGGGTTCAGACAGCTTCCGGTAGTAGTCGGCAATTTCCTGAGCGAGTTCGCCGCTGGAGAACCTCGCAACCACCTGCTCGACATCGGCACGGTCGACCGACTCGGCCGCAGTCCGCGGACCCTTGGGGATTCGATAGAAGCCGCTATCACCGTTCCACATGACGCCATCAGGCGCGGTCAGGATGCCGGAGAGCAGATAGATACGGGCGTTCGGTTTGCCTGCTCTGCGTTTGCCGGTGTCAACAGCTGCCAGGATGGATTCGGCCTCGTCGTCGAAAATCAACGCCTCATGCGTATCAAGCTGAATTGCCCATTCGGTACGAGGCCGCATCTTGGTACCGCCGATATAGCCACCACCCTCGCGCTCGGCATGGCGGTTCCATAGGGTGTGCCCGGCGTAGGTCAGTGCGTTCCGGTCGCAACATATTCCTGGGTTGGGTTGAGCCTGAAGCAGCTATCAACGTATCATTGCGCAATAGTTGCCAATTTTTCCACCTCAAACTACCCATTTCAAATGGCCAGGCCACAACCTGAAATCATGACCCTCCCGGAGGCCGCTAACTACCTCAAGGTGGCCGAGCGCACCCTTTATCGGCTCGCTGCATCCAAGAAAGTCCCTGCATTCAAGGTCGGCGGGGCGTGGCGATTCACCAAGTCCGACATCGAGGCCTGGATCCGTTCCCAGGTCGCGGGTAGATCCACCGCCAACAAAGAACACTGATGCTGGCCGAAGAACTCAAGCCCAATATCACGGTCAGCGGCGCGCTGTTTCCCGAGCCTGTCGAGATTCTCACCCTGATGCCCATGGGGAACGCCGTCAAGCTGGCGGCGCGCGGCATTCGATCCAACACGGTCTTTCAGCCCATTCTCACAGCGGATCAACTCGCATTGCTGACCGCATCGCCGGCGCAGGAACCGTTCGACGGCGACGCCGGCAAGTTCCGGCTCGGTATCGAAGCCATGCGCCTCGGACTGGCCTATGAATACGACCCGTATTTTTCTTTGTCGATCGCCCGTGTTGACCCGCTCCCGCATCAACTCGAAGCGGTTTACGACTATTTCCTGAAACTGCCACGTATCCGTTTCCTGCTGGCCGATGACCCGGGCGCCGGCAAGACGATCATGGCTGGCCTGTTGATCAAGGAATTGAAGATACGCGGCCTGGTCAAGCGCGTATTGATCATCACCCCCGCCAACCTGACATTCCAGTGGCAACGCGAAATGAAGGACAAGTTCCGCGAGAGCTTCGAGGTCATTCGCAGCGATGTCCTGCGCGCCAACTACGGTTCCAACCCGTGGCAGGAAAAGGATCAGGTCGTCACGTCGGTGTCCTGGGTATCGCGGATCGAGGATGCGAAGGGCAGCCTTCTGCGTAGTCGCTGGGATCTGATCATCGTCGATGAGGCCCACAAGATGTCGGCCTACAGCAGCGACAAGAAAACCCTCGCCTATCAGCTGGGCGAGGCTCTGTCGGAAATGACCGACCACTACCTGCTGATGACCGCGACCCCGCACAAGGGCGATCCGGAGAATTTCTGCCTCTTCCTCGAGCTGCTTGATCGTGACGTCTACGGCGACATCAGCAGCCTCGAAGAAGCCATGGCACGTCACGAAGCGCCGTTTTACCTCAGGCGCGTCAAGGAAGCGCTGGTCACGTTCCCGGCACCGGAAACCGGACACGTCAAAGCACTGTTCACCCAGCGCATCGTCACTACCTCGGAATTCAAGATCTCCGACGAGGAATACGACTTCTATCACCAGCTGACCACATACGTAGAGGATCAATCCGTCAAGGCGGCGCAGGACGACTCCGCGCGCGGCCGGGCATTGGCATTCACCATGGCCATGCTCCAGCGCCGCTTTGCATCGAGCCTGTACGCGGTGCGGCGCAGCCTGGAGCGCATGCGCGACAAGCGCGAGCGCATCCTGAAGGATCCCGAGGGCTACCGCCGCGAACTGATGAACAAGAAGCTGCCGGATGATTTCGAGGACTTGTCCGACGAGGAGCAGCAGGAAATCATCGCCCGGCTGGAGGATGCGGTCGCCAACATCGACCCTGCCGCCCTGCGCGAGGAAATCGCCGAGCTGACCAAGCTCATCAACCAGGCGCGCGATCTCGAAAAGAAGGAGATCGAGACCAAGCTCGTATCCCTCAAGGAACTGCTGAAGCAACAGGGGGTATTCGCCGACCCGAAAATGAAGCTGCTCATCTTCACCGAGCACAAGGACACCCTGGGCTTCCTTGCTGGCGACGGCCACGACGGACGCCCTCTCGGCAAGCTGCGCGAGTGGGGGCTGACGCTGACGCAGATTCACGGCGGCATGAAGATCGGCGATCGTGACACGCCGGGCACCCGCATTTTTGCCGAGCGCGAATTCCGCGAATCCGCCCAGGTGCTGGTCGCCACCGAGGCTGCCGGCGAGGGCATCAACCTGCAATTCTGCTGGCTGATGATCAACTACGACATCCCCTGGAACCCGGTGCGGCTGGAACAGCGCATGGGCCGCATCCACCGCTACGGCCAGGAAAAGGATTGCCTGATCTTCAATTTTGTCAGCAGCAACACCCGCGAGGGCCGTGTGCTGCAAAAGCTCTTTGAGCGGATCGAAGCCATCCAGGACGACCTCGATCCCAAGCGCACCGGCAAGATCTTCAATGTCCTGGGCGACGTCTTCCCGGCCAACCAGCTCGAAAAGATGTTGCGCGACATGTACGCGCAGAACCAGATGACCGAGGATCTCATCAAGGCGCGCATCATCGAGCAGGTCGACCGCTCCCGCTTCGAGAACATCACCAACTCAACCCTGGAAGGCCTCGCAAAACGCGAGTTGAACCTTTCGGCCATCGTCGGCAAGTCAGCCGAAGCCAAGGAACGCCGCCTGGTGCCGGAAGTGATCGAGGACTTCTTCCTCGGCTCGGCCGGCGTGACCGGGATCGCTGCGAAGCCCGTCAAGGCCGGAGCCCGCACCTACAAGGTCGGTCGCGTGCCGCGCAACCTCTGGCCGACGGGCGAACGCCTTGAATCCCGATTCGGCAAGCTTGGCCGCGAATACGGCAACATTGTTTTCGACAAGGAACTGCTCAAGCAGGATGCCACCCTGGAGTGGGTGACTCCCGGCCATCCCCTCTTTGAAACGGTGCGCGACGAAGTGCTCACGCAGGTGCAGGACCACCTCAAGCGGGGCACGGTGTTCTTCGACCTGCACAGCGCGCAACCGTATCGGCTGGACGTGTTCAGCGCCTCGATCCGTGATGGCCGGGGCAATACCCTCCACAAGCGCCTGTTCGTGGTCCAGACCGGCACGGATGGCAACCTGGCCATCAAGCAGCCCACCCTGTTCCTCGACCTGACCGCCAGTACCAGGCCGCAGGCTGTCCCCGCCGACGATGCCTTGCCAGGCCGCACCCAGCTCGAAATGACACTGCTGGAGCGCGCGCTGAATCCGTTGCTCGACGAAGTGCAGAAAGAGCGCGCCCGCGAGACCGCTACGATTTCCCGCCACATCGAACTCTCGCTCAACACCATCATCGACCGCGAGCAACGCATCCAGGCCGGACTCATCGAGCAGAGGGAATCCGGCAGTCAGGAATCCGGTCTGGACGGGCGCATCAGGATTTCCGAGGACAAGCTGCTGGAACTCGACCACCGCCTGCAACGCCGGCGTGGCGAACTGGAGCAGGAAAAGCAGTGTTCGGTTGGCGACATCCAGCACATCGGCCGCGTGTGGGTGTTGCCACACCCCGAACGAACCGCGCCCGGCATCGCGCCCATGGTCAGCGACCCGGAAATCGAGCGGATCGCCGTCAAGGCGGTGATCGCCCACGAGGAGGCGCAAGGCCGCGTCGTCGAGAGCGTCGAGGCCGACAATCGCGGGTTCGACCTGATCTCGCGCATGCCACATCCGGAAGACCCGAAGACTGCCATCGATGTGCGTTTCATCGAGGTCAAGGGACGCGCCCATGCCGGCGAGGTGGCCCTGACGTCCAATGAATACCGCACCGCCCAGCGTCTCGCCAACGATTACTGGTTGTATGTTGTGTTCCACTGCGCAGCCGAGACGCCCAACATTAACATTCTGCGCAACCCGGCGACATTGGAATGGCAGCCGGTGGTGAAGGTCGACCATTACAGGCTGAACGTCAGTTCGATCCGATCGCCAGTCGAACTCAACCAGGACCGGGCTGAATACATTGTCAATCCGAACGAGGTGAAATGACATGCTGACACGCGTCAAGATCGATGGCTACAAGTCGCTGAAGCACCTCGACCTTCGACTCGCCGACCTGTCGATTCTTTTCGGCCCCAATGCAGCGGGAAAAAGCAACTTCCTCGACTGTCTGCAATTATTGTCGAAGCTTACGACGGAAAGAACGATCAAGGAGGCGTTCGCTCCCCCTTACCGTGGCAAGCCGCTCGAATCATTCTCATTCGGAGAAAAAGGCATCGAAGGCTTGCTGGAGAAGGATAGCCTGTCATTTTCCATCGAGGTCGACGTACGGCTTTCCAATGCCGTCGTCGATGCCGTCAATCGTCAGATCTGGGAAATGCGCCGTTCAGGAGAACTCGAAGCGGATGGCATCTCAGCCAGGACCATCGCTGCCGTCAAGGCAAGAAACCTGCGTTACCGAATCGAGATTGAAATGAGACCGAAGTCAGGGGTGCTCCGCGTTGCGGACGAATATCTCGCCGCATTGACGGACAAGGGCGAGCCGATCGGCAAGCGCAGACCCTTCCTGTCGCGCGAAGGTAATCGACTGCACCTGCGCCTTGAGGGCCAGGCGCACCCGACTTATTACGAACGCCATCTGGATCACAGCATTCTCTCCCTGCCGCACTACCCCCCGCATTACCCGCATCTGGTCGCGATGCGCAAGGAGTTGGAAAGCTGGTTGTTTTTTTACTTCGAACCGCGTGAGCGCATGCGCACCTCCAATCCGGTCAAGGAGGTTCGACACATCGGACAGATGGGCGAAGAACTGGCCTCCTTCCTCAACACGTTGAAGGCGCTCGATCCGCGCCAATTCACGGCCGTGGAAAAAGCCATGCGTACCCTCATGCCCAACGTGCAAGGTATCGATGTGGATGTCAGCAAGCTCGGCGAGGTCGAACTCAAGCTGAGGGAGCACGGCATTTCGGTACCTGCGCGCATCCTGTCTGAAGGCACATTGCGCATCCTTGGGCTTTTGTCGCTGGCAGGTGCGCAAGAACAGCCATCGTTGATCGGTTTCGAGGAACCCGAGAACGGCATCCATCCGCGCCGCATCCAGTTGGTGGCCGAACTGCTCAAAACCCGGGCGTCGTTCGGAGAAACCCAATACATCGTGACAACGCATTCGCCACTATTGCCTGATCTGGTGGAAGAGGAATCGCTGTTTGCCTGCAAGCGCGTCGATGGCGAAACGCGGATCGAGCCCTTTGCGGCCTGGGGGGCGTTGGCAAAGCGAGGCGACGTCGACCAGGCGCTCATGGATGAGAACGAGGATGAACTCACCGTCTCCGAGCGAATGCTGCGGGGAGATTTCGATGCGTGACATCGCGCTCTTTGTCGAGGACCAGGCTCACAAGGAGTTTCTTGCCGCATTGCTGCAACGGCTGGCTGCGGAGTCTGGCATCCAGGTTCACATGGACTGGCGCAACGCGCGCCGTGGACATGGTGCGGTCGTGACTGAGCTCAAGCACTTCTTGCGGGACCTGATGCGCGGGCGTGACAACCTGCCGGATTTGCTAGTGGTTGCCACCGATGCCAATTGCAGAGGCTTGGTGGAACGTCTGCGCCAGATCAACGCCGAGACCGGAAAGATTGCTGTCCCGACTGTATGTGCCGTGCCCGATCCGCATATCGAGCGCTGGCTGCTGGCGGACTCGGCGGCCTTCAAGGCGCTTTTCGGTCGCGGCTGCGATGCGCCGGACACGAAATGCGAGCGCGCGCGCTACAAGAAAGTGCTGATAGACGCCATTCGGGCCAGTGGCATTGTGCCCAGTCTTGGCGGAATCGAGTTTGCCGACGACATCGTGAATGCGATGGATCTATCCCGCGTGGCGGGAACCGACGCGTCGCTGGGGCGCTTTGTTGAGGAGATGCGCGCCGTCTTCAAGGGATGGCGCGCATGAACTATCCGAAACGCCTCATCGAGGTGGATCTCCCGATCAAGCGGATTTCCGCGCATGCACGGCGCGAGAAAGGCATCCGCCACGGGCACATCTCGACCCTGCACATCTGGTGGGCACGCCGCCCGCTGGCCGCATGCCGGGCAGTCATCCTCGCATCCCTCTGGCCCGACCCCGCCGACCCCGCTTGCCCGGTCGACTTTCTCAATGCCGCGCGGCAGGCGATGCAGGCATGGACGACGCACGAGCAGCAAATCCTGCTCTCCCCGGAAAGTCGGCGCCGGTTCGACGGCGCACGCAAGAACCCGGCGCTGTTCGATGACCCGGTGGAGCTACGCGGCGCCTTGCTCGACTTCATCGCGGATTTCTCGAACTGGGACAACTCGAGGGACAGCACTTACCTTGCCACCAGTCGCGGGCTGACACAGGTCGCCCATGAGTCGCTCGGCGGCGTTCCCGGTACCCGACCGTTGGTGCTTGATCCGTTTGCTGGAGGAGGATCGCTACCCTTGGAGGCTCTGCGTGTAGGGGCCGATGCTTTCGCCAGCGATCTGAATCCAATCCCGGTGTTACTGAATAAGGTGGTGCTGGAATACATCCCGAAGTTTGGGCAGCGCCTGGCCGATGAGGCCAATAAATGGGGGACGTGGTTAAAGCAAGAGGCGACTAAGAAGTGCGCAGAGTTCTACCCGGCTGACCCAGATGGAGCTAAACCGATTGCATACCTATGGGCAAGGACTATTCAATGCGAAGGGCCTGGATGTGGGGCGGTAATACCACTGATGAATCAGACACTGATTTCTCGCCGCCGAGGGGTCGGAGTAAAGCTAATAGTCAAGGACCGTTCAATAGCCGTCGATGTGCGCACTGCGCTCCCGGTCTCAGAATTCGGGCCTGGTACGGTAAGAAACGGGAAGGTAACTTGCCCTGTATGTCAGTTCATGTTAGTGGCTGCGAAGAAGCGCGGATATCTGGCGCGCAAAGATGGCGGAGAATGGTTGAGTGGTGGAGTCGACATAAAAAGGGGCCGACGGAGGCCCCTTGAAGTCTGAGCGATCGACGATGTTCAGAACGGGGGTTCGTCAGGCCAGTGGTCGGCTGTGCTGTGGTCGCCAGGAAGTGGTTCGCGCGGACCGTCGCGTTCCTGTCGCAGCAAGTCGAAGAGCGCCAACTCGTAGTGAGCCCAGATGCGGTCACGCAGATCTTCGAGCAGTTCGACGACGGCCAGCGCCTGCTCCGGGGTCCAGTCGGCACAGATCAGGAAATCGAGCCCACCGCCCAGCCCGGAAGGCAGGTGATAAGGCTTCATGTGGCAGCCCCGGCTGCGGATCGGCGTTTCCGGGCTCGCTGCTCGGTGCGTTCCTGCGCCTCCTTGCGCCGATAGGATTCCCCCTTGATGGCGACGATCTCGGCGTGATGAACGAGACGATCGATCAGGGCGACAGTACAGGCTGCATTGGGGAAGACCTCCGGCCACTCGGAGAACGAACGGTTGGTCGTGATCAGCGTGCTGCGGCACTCGTGGCGACGGTTGATCAGCTCGAAGAGCAGATCGGCGTGGCGGTTCGAATACGACAGATAGCCGACCTCGTCGATCACCAGCAGCGCCGGCGCCGCATAGTGACGCAATCGCCGGCGCAGAGCCGAATCGCTGTCGATCGCTGCCAGATCGCCGAGGAGCTGACCGGCGGTGGCAAACAACACCGTATGCCCCGACAGGACGGCCCGGTGCGCGATGTTGCGGGCGATCGTCGACTTGCCCAGCCCACTTGCCCCGACCAGAATGGCATTGCTCGCGCTCTTCAGGAACTCCAGGCTCATCAACTCGCTGATCGCGGTCCGATCGCACTGCTGGGGCCAGTCCCAATCGAAATCCGCGAGCGGCTTGAAGCGGCCGATGTGCGCATCGGCCAGACGGCGCTCCAGACTGCGCCGGGCCCGTTCGGTCTCCTCCCAGGTCAGCAAGGGCTCGACCCAGGCGCACTCGGCCAGCTCCGACCAATGGGCCAGCAAGCCATGCAGATTCAAGGCTTGTGCCCGTTTGCGCAAGGCCTCACTCGGGATCATCGCTCGCCTCCGTCAGTCGGTCGTAGGGTTCCAGCCGATGCGGCCGGACGGGCGTATCGCGGCGCTGCAGGTGCTCGGGCAAGGAGATCTCGACCGGTGGCGGCCGGTCGGTGGTCTCGCGCCGACGCTCCAGTGCCAGGCGCACCGCGTTCGGGTGCGGCACCTGACGGGCCAGAGCCTCCTCGATGCCTGCCTGCAACTCGCTCGCCCCATAGCGATCGAGCAAACGCAGCAGCGCCGCCGTGATTGCCCCCAGATTCGCCCCCCGGCCGGCCGCCTGGACGAGCAACTCCCGGCTCTCCGGCACCGCCCGGGTCAGCCGGTCGGTCCCCCGGTGCAAACTGGCCTGGTGCTTCTGCTCGACCAGGGTCGCGAGATGCGCCGGCTCCTCGATGCACTGCCCCCGGTCGTAGCTGCGCCGGTGTGTCGCCAGCACCGTCTGGCCATCGACGATACGCACCCGCAGTGGGTCGGCGACCACCGTCAGCGTCTGCTGCACCTGCTCCGGAGGCACCGAATAGTCATTCAGGTCGAAGCGCACATAGGGCGTCTTGCCGACCTTCACCGCCACCTGCTCATCGGTCGGATACGGATGGTCCGGCAACGCCAGCAGATGAGCCGCTTCCAGCGCGAAGGCTTCGCGTACACTCAGCGCAGGGTCCTCGGGGCAACGCCGGTCCGCCGCTTCTCCCGTACACCAGGCCTCGGCCTGCGCATTGAGGCCCGCCAGATCCAGGAAGCTGCGACCGGCGAAGAAGGCTTCGCGCGCATAGCGAATGGCCCTTTCCACGCGCCCCTTCTCATTCCCCCGCGCGATCGCCACCGGGCGAGGCTCGTAGCGATAATGACCGGCGAACTGCAGCAAGGTGGGATTGAAGCGGATCGCCTGCCCTTGTCGCTCGAGGACGGCGCTCTTCAGATTGTCGTACAGCAGCACTCTCGGTAGGCCCCCCCAGGCGCCAAACGCGCCGACATGGCCGCGCAGAAAGTTCTCCATGCGCGCATCGAGGAAGAAGCGCAGGTAGATCATGCGCGACCACGCCAGTACCATCACGAACGCCATCAGGGCCCGGCGGGCGCGGCCGATTTCCAGATGGCCGAAGTGCGCCCAATCGACTTGGGCCTGTTCGCCCGGCAGCGTGCGTAGCCGCAGGTAGGCTTCCGCCTTCGGTCGCGGACGGTGCAAGGCGACCAGATGAC
>NZ_JAMTDQ010000107.1 GCF_023806635.1 Accumulibacter sp. | reverse complement strand
GTGGCCGTGCGCCTGGCGCGGCTGGACGCGCAGCTCACCGACGCCGAGCGCGCCAGGGTGGTGACCGAAGCCGGCGGCCTGGGCCTGAAGGAACTCGCGCGAGGCATTGTGCAGGCGCTGGACCCGCGCGAAGATCGCTCACCACAGGAGGCCGAGGCCGCGCTGCGCCATGCCGTCAAGCCGTTCTCCAACCCCACGCTGCGCACGCTGATCCTCACCCTGAAGCAGCAGAGGGAACTGGTGATCGACACCGTCACACAGGATCGCCTGATCGGGGCCGATTTCTCCGAAGCCGCGCGCGAGCGCGCGCAGGGTATCGTGCAGAGTTTCGAAGCCTTCATCGCCCAGCACCGAGACGAGATCACCGCGCTGCAGATCCTCTACAACCGCCCGACCAAGGCGCCGCTGAAGTTCGAAGACCTGAAGGCGCTGGCCGACACGCTGCAGGCCCCGCCGCACCTGTGGACCGAAAGCCAGCTTTGGCAGGCCTACGCCGCGCTGGACAAAGGCAAGGTCAAGGGCGCGCGCCGCCGCCGCATCCTGACCGACCTGGTCTCACTGGTGCGCTACGCGATGCACCAGGACAACGAACTCGTGCCTTACCCCGAAAAGGTCATTGCCAACTTCAACGCATGGCTGGCGCAGCAGCAGGCGGCGGGCAAGGGTTTCACCGACGAGCAGCGCTGGTGGCTGGAGAAGATGGCCGAGCACATCGCCAGCAACCTCGGCATCGAGGCCGAAGACTTCGGATACGCCCCGTTCGATCAGCGCGGTGGGCTGGGTCGCGTACATCAGCTCTTTGGTGCCGAGCTGCCGAAGGTGATCGATGAGTTGAATCGGGAGTTGGTAGCGTGAGCGCTATGCTTGCAGAAGTGGTCGGGCCGGTGCCCATCGTGCCTCTGTCCGAGATGGCAGACCTCGTTCGCGGTGTCTCGTATCCCAAGGCGGACGCGCGCGAGGAGCCTGCGCTTGGTTTCGTTCCGGTGCTCCGTGCAACGAACATCCAGGACGCGAAGTTGGTCCTCGACTCCGATCTGGTCTTCGTAGCGGAGCGCAATGTCTCTGCCGATCAACTTCTCCGCCCGGGCGACATCGTTGTCGCCACGTCGAGCGGAAGCAAGCACCTCGTTGGCAAATCGGGTCAGCTGCCAGCGGCTTGGCAAGGCTCCTTCGGCGCCTTCTGCGCGACGATTCGTCCGCGACCTGGCATTCACTCGCGTTACTTGGCGCTGTTCCTGCAAGCGCCCTCCTACTGGCGCCAGATTAGCCAGAAGGCGCTCGGGGTGAACATCAACAATCTCCGGCGCGGTGACTTGGAGTCGCTGGAAGTTCCGCTTCCTTCGCTCGCTGTTCAGGCGTGTATCGTCGCCGAACTCGAAAAGCAGTTCTCCCGCCTCGACGAAGCCGTCGCCAACCTCAAGCGCGTCAAGGCCAACCTCAAGCGCTACGAGGCCGCCGTGCTCAGGGCTGCGGTCGAGGGCCAGCTGGTCCAAACAGAGGCCGAACTGCGGGACCGCGAGGGCGAGAGCTTCGAAACCGGCAGCCAGCTACTCGCGCGTGTGCTCCTGGAGCGGCGTCGCAGGTGGATAGGCAAGGGCATTTACCAAGAACCGGCAGCCCCAGGAGTCGAAGGGCTGCCGCCATTGCCGGAAGGCTGGGCATGGGCCAGGCTGGATGCGGTCGCGGCGCTGAAGGGCGGCATTACTGTCGACAAGAAGCGCCGTGATTCAACGGCGCGCTCGGTTCCGTATCTCCGCGTCGCGAACGTGCAGCGCGGGTACCTTGATCTGGACGAGGTCAAGGAGATCGAGGCGCCGCAAGCCGATGTCGAAGAACTCCGTCTTCAGCCGGGCGACATCCTCTTCAACGAAGGCGGCGACCGAGACAAGCTCGGCCGCGGCTGGATCTGGGAGGGCCAGCTTGCGGAGTGCATCCACCAGAACCATGTCTTCCGCGCCCGGCCGTACCTGGCCGAGGTTTCAGGGAAGCTCATCTCCTGGTGGGGCAACACGTTCGGCAAGGACTACTTCCTTCGTGAAGGGAAGCAGACCACGAATCTGGCCTCGATCAACATGACGAAGCTGTCGCCCTTTCCGGTACCCATCCCTCCGGCTACCGAGCAACGCCGGATCGTCTCCGAAGTCGACCGCCGCCTCTCCATCGTCCGCGAGGTCGAGGCCGAGGTCGACGCGAACCTCAAGCGCGCGCAGGCGCTGCGGCAGGCGGCCCTTGCTCAAGCCTTCGCAGGCTGAGTCCCTTCCACTGAACATCGACGATCGACCAACACGCCATGGACTCCAGAACGTTCTCCGTGCAACAGGTTTACCAGGACAGGCGGCAGTACCGCGTTCCCTTCTACCAACGTCCGTACGTATGGAACCGAGAGGATCAGTGGGGGCGGTTGTGGGAAGACATTCGCGACAAGGCCGATTCACGCCTGTCAGGTGGAAAGGCTGTGCCTCACTTCATGGGTGCAGTGGTACTAGAGCCACAGAAGAAGCCCGGCCTCCTTGGTGTCGAGAGATTCCACATCATCGATGGCCAGCAGAGACTCACGACGCTCCAGTATGTGCTCACGGCCGTCTGTCACGTGCTCCGCGAACTCGGCCAAACAAGGCTCCTGCCATTGATCGAAGGTTGCCTCGTGAATCCGAACCCGGAAACGATGGAGGACCGGGAGATCGAGTACTTCAAGCTTTGGCCTACGTTCCGTGATCGGAAGCAATACGTGGATGCGATGACCGCTGCCACGATGCAGGACTGGCGGGAGAGGTTTCCTGAGAGTTTTACCAAGGCCGGTTGGCTGAAGAAAGTGGGCGTGGATCACCCGCCCGCTCTGGATGCAATCTACTTCTTCCGCGAGTCGATGCTGGAGTGGGTCAACGACACCAGCGAATCGGATGCAGCGGCCCGGACATTGGCACTGGCCTCCGCAGTGCTGACGGACCTCTCAATCGTCTGTATTTCGCTTGGCGAAGAGGACGACGCTCAAGTTATTTTCGAGACCCTGAACGGACATGGTGCCGAGCTACACGCAACCGACCTCATTCGCAACTTCATCTTCATGAGAGCGGGCAGCGATGCGGACCAGCTCTACAGCAGCCTGTGGAGCCAGTACGAGTCGGCACTTTGGTCTGAGAGCCAGTCTCGCGGGCGCCTGAACCGACCGCGACTGGAATGGTTCGTGCAAACTGCGGTGCAGGCCGAGACCGGCGATGACATCGACATCGGCCGGCTGTACGCGGGCTACCGCCGATGCGTGGACTCGCAGGCTTCACTCTTCGGTGCGAAGGCGCAATTAGAGTTTCTGAATCGGTTTGCGGACCCGTACAAGGCGCTGGCGACCGGCGCGGGACTGTCTCCGATCGCAGTTTTCGGTCGCCGCGTTGCTGCGTGGGATGCGTCGCCAACGCACTCGCTGTCGCTGCGTATCGCCACGTCGGGATTGGATGACACCGAGCAGCAAACCCTCTTCGACATGATCGAGTCGTACTTGGTACGCCGCGCAGTCTGCGGTCTCACGCGCAAGAACTACAACAAAGTCTTTGCCCAACTTCTGAAGAAGCTGATGGACGGCGGAGGCGACGTGCGTACTCTGCAAGCTCTCTTGGCCGAGCCGGCGGGCGACGGCTCACGTTGGCCACGCGACGAAGAGTTTCGTCGGCACTGGCTTGACGGGGCGATTTACCCAGGCCGGCTGGACGCCGCCAAGCTGAGGGGGATGTTCCATCGCTTGGAGACGGTCATGCGATCTGAGCGCACGGAGGAACGTGTGCCTCTGTCGCTTGATGCGCTCGACATTGATCACATCCTTCCGCAATCGTGGTATGCGCACTGGGGCATCGCAGATGGACTCAAGGTGTCTGAGGAACAGGCGCGCGAGGCTGTCTTGCTTGACCTCGCGGGGCAATCGCTCGAACCATCGGCCGCCGCCGCTGCGAAACGCGAGCGCTACGTCAGTCGCATCGGTAACCTGACAATGGTTCACTACGGTGTGAATCGTTCGCTGCAAAACCACGCGTTTGCAGCGAAGCAAAAGGCATTCTTCGAGCATTCACACCTCCAGCTGAATCGCGCGCTCACCGCCGTACAGACATGGGACGAGGACGCAATCCAAGCTCGTGGCGAGAAGTTGTTCGAGTTCGCGCTCAATCTTTGGCGCGGTCCAGCGTGAACCGCGACGGCGCTGCTGGCCAAGGACGGCGATACGCTGTTCGACCACTACCGCTACTGCTACTCGGTGGAAGTGCTGGACAAGCCACCGGGCATGCTGGCGCTGATCTTTGCGGCGCTGTCGCAGGCAGGGCGACGGCACCGCCCAGTTTGCGAACTGTCGTGTCGCTGATACGACATTCGTGCCTACGCCCATGAACACCGAAACCCTCCTCCAGCGCCTCGATCTCGGCGAAGACCTGGACGTCGAGTTCAAGCTCGCCGAGGGCGGCCTGCCCAAGTCGCTGTGGGAGACAATCTCCGCGTTCGCCAATACCGAAGGCGGCACGGTGGTGCTGGGCGTCGCCGAGAAGGGCGAGAAGCACGAGATCGTTGGCGTGCGTTCGCCCGGCAAGCTGATCAAGGCCTTCTGGGATGGGCACAACAACCCGCAGAAGTTCAGCCCGGCCATCTGTACCGAGAACGACGTGCAACTGGTGCCGATCGATGGTCGCGAACTGCTGCTGATCCGGGTGCGCCGGGCGGCGCGCGCGCAGCGACCCGTCTTCGTCAACGGCAACCCGCTGACCGGCACCTGCAAGCGCAACTTCGAAGGCGACTACCACTGCACCGAGGCCGAGGTGCGGCAGATGCTGCGCGACGCGAGCGACGAGCCGCAGGATGGCATGGTGCTGGAAGGCTTCGGTCTCGAAGACCTGGATGCCGAGTCGCTGAAGGCGTATCGTAACCGCTTCGCCTCGCACGAGCCGGACCACCCGTTTCTGGCGCTGGATGATCGCGCGCTGATCGAGCGGCTGGGTGGATGGCGTCGCGAGCGGGTGGGTGGGCGTGCGGGGCTCACGCTGGCTGGGCTGCTGATGTTCGGCAGCGAGCGAAGCCTGCTCGATGCGTTGTCGCACTACCACCTGGACTATCAGGAGCAGCTCTCGGCCGATCCGGAACAGCGGTGGAGCCATCGCATCACCGTGGACGGCAAGTGGGCACCGAACCTGTTCAACTTCTACTACCGCGTGTACCCCCGCCTGGTGGGAGGGTTGGACGTACCGTTCAAGCTCGACCCACAGGCCACGCGCATCGCCGAAACACACGTGCACGAGGCCCTGCGCGAGGCCCTGGTCAACACGTTGATCCATGCCGATCACCAGTCGTCGCGGCCGATCACGGTGATCAAGCGGCAGGACGCGTTCGTCTTCTTCAACCCGGGGCGGCTGCGCATCCCGCGTGAGGCGCTGTACCAGGGCGGCGTGAGCGACCCGCGCAACCCCAACGTGCAGAAGATGTTCCAGATGCTCGGCTTGGGGGAGAAGGCAGGCTCGGGCTTCCAGAAGATCCTGCGCGCGTGGCGCGAGCAGCACTGGATGATCCCGCTGGTGGCAGAGAACCCGGCGCTCGAGATGACGCAGGTGTGGTTGCCGCTGGCCAGCATGATTCCCAGTGACGTGGAGCAGGAGTTGCGCGCGATCGTCGGCGACGCTTACCGCGGTTTGGACGAACTGGGCCGGGTGATCCTGATGCTGGCGCACCGCTTTGACGAGATCGGCAATGCCGACATCCAGCCGTACCGGGCTGAACATCCGCGCGAGATCGGCGTTCGGCTAAAGCAGTTCGTGGACGCCGGCTGGTTGGAGAAGAGTGGCCACGGCAGAGGAACTCGGTATCGTTGGCCGAAGCAACGCAGTGCCGATTTGTTGGTGGATGCGGGCGGAGGCCCTCCGAGCTCCCAACATTCGGATGCCAGCTCCGAACAATTGGCTGCCGACTCCGAACATTTGGAAGCCGGGTCCGAACATTTGGGGTCCGAACAGGAGGCGCGTCTGGCAGCACTGGCTGCGCCTATGCGTGAGCTGGGCAAGATGCCCAACAAGGCGCAGGCGGAGCAAGTCATCCTGGCGCTGTGTTCTCAGCAGTGGCTGACGCTTCGAACATTGGCCCGGCTGCTCGATCGCGCCCCGGACTCGCTGCGCAACCACTATATCAACCCCATGCTGCGCGACGGTCGGCTGCGCGCTCGCGTCCCTGGCAAGCCCAACCATCCGGGGCAGGCCTACAAGACGAACGAATGAACACTTCCACCCTCGTCCAGAAGCTCTGGAACTATTGCAACGTCCTGCGCGACGACGGCATGAGCTATGGCGACTATGTCGAGCAGCTCACCTACCTGCTGTTCCTGAAGATGGCCGACGAGCGCAGCCGCCCGCCGTACCGCCAGCCGAGCCCCATCCCCGCCGCCTACGCCTGGCCCGCGCTGCTGGCCAGGGACGGCGATGCGCTGTTCGACCACTACCGCCACACGCTGGAAGAGCTGGGCCGGCAGCAGGGCACGCTGGCGCTGATCTTCGGCAAGGCGCAGAACAAGTTCCAGGATCCCGCCAAGCTGCGGCGCGTGATCGTCGACCTGATCGACGCCGAGAACTGGTCGGCGATGGGCGCCGACGTCAAGGGCGACGCCTACGAGGGCCTGCTGGAGCGCAACGCGCAGGACATCAAGTCCGGCGCCGGCCAGTACTTCACGCCGCGCGCGCTGATCCAGGCGATGGTGGACTGCATCGCGCCCAGGCCCGGTGAGCTGATCTGCGACCCGGCTTGCGGCACCGGCGGCTTTCTGTTCACCGCGCATCAGTACCTTACGCAGCACAACCCCAACCTTACGCGCGACGAGAAGCGCCACCTCAAGGAAGGCGCCTTCCGCGGCTGGGAGCTAGTGCAGGCCACCGCGCGCGTGTGCGCGATGAACCTGATGTTGCACGGCATCGGCTCGGAGAAGAGCGTGCCCGTCAAGGTGGCCGACGCGCTGGCGGCCGACCCCGGCGAGCGCTTCGACCTGGTGCTGGCCAATCCGCCCTTCGGCAAGAAGAGCAGCACGATGATCGTCGGCGAGGACGGCAGGACCTCCACCGAGAAGGACATCGTCGAGCGCGACGACTTCTGGGCCACCACCAGCAACAAGCAGCTCAACTTTGTGCAGCACATCAAGACGCTGCTCAAGCCGCACGGCCGCGCCGCAGTGGTGGTGCCCGACAACGTACTGTTCGAAGGCGGCGCCGGCGAGACCATCCGCCGCAAGCTGATGCACGAGTGCGACGTGCACACCCTGCTGCGCCTGCCGACCGGCCTGTTCTACGCGCAGGGCGTCAAGGCCAATGTGATCTTCTTCGACAGGAAGCCGGCCAGCGAGACGCCGTGGACGCGCAAGCTCTGGATCTACGACCTGCGCACCAACAAGCACTTCACCTTGAAGACCAACCCGCTCAAGCGCGCGGATCTGGATGAATTCGTCGAGCTCTATCACCCGGCGAACCGACACCAGCGCCACTCGACGTGGAGTACCGACAACCCGGCCGGGCGCTGGCGCGTATACGAGTACGACGAACTGATCGCTCGCGACAAGGCCAGCCTGGACATCTTCTGGCTCAAGGATGAGAGCCTCGCCGACAGTGACAACCTGCCGCTGCCGGAGGTGATCGCGCAGGAGATCGTGGATGATCTGGAGGCGGCGCTGGAACAGTTTCGGCTGATTGCGGCAGACTTGAATGGCCAGACGTCGACGGACGGAGAGGCGTAGGCAATGCAGACGCTATTGGTCGGCCTGGACGCGGCATCGCAGTTCGAGAATTTCGGCTACGCGTTGGGCAGCCTGGTCGATGGACGTATCGAAGTGGACGCACACGGCCTCCTGCGTACCAGGAACGGGCCGAACGCCTTGAAGGATGTCATCGAGGATGTCATCGCCCCACGGCTGCGTGACGCCGAACGGGCGCTTGTCGCCATTGATGCTCCACTCGGGTGGCCCGATGCACTGCCACCTGCTCTGGCCCGCCATTAGGCTGGTGTGCCGTTGCGATTTGAGAAGTCCGAACTCTTCCGCCGAGAAACGGACAGGGTCGTCGCAGCGGAAATCGGCAAGACGCCGCTGGAGGTCGCTGCCGACAGGATCGCGCGGGCGGCGCACAGTGCTCTGGAGGTCTTGGGGCTCCTCAGAGAGCACTCGGGAAAGCAGATTCCACTCGCGTGGTCGCCAGAATTCGAGAGCGTCGCTGCGATCGAGGTCTATCCGGGCGCGACGCTCAAGGCGCGTGGTCTGGAGCACTCGGGATACAAGAATGCGAGCGATGACGAGAAGGCTGTGCCTTGACGCTCACGAAACCTGACCCTTTTTCGCTCACGAGAATGGATCCATCGGAGGCACAGGTGGTGGTCTGTGCGCGGCTTCAGGCGAGGGTGAAGGGGTT
>NZ_JAMTDQ010000106.1 GCF_023806635.1 Accumulibacter sp. | reverse complement strand
CGAGAACACCCAGGTGAGCGACGTGTCGGCGCTCGCCGCGCTGACGGGGCTGCAGGGGCTCTGGCTCGAGAACACCCAGGTCAGCGACGTGTCGGCGCTCGCTGCGCTGACGGGGCTGCAGACGCTCGTGCTCGCGGACACCCCGGTCAGCGACGTGTCGGCGCTCGCCGCGCTGACGGGGCTGCAGAACCTCTCGCTCGAGAACACCCAGGTCAGCGACGTGTCGGCGCTCGCCGCGCTGACGGGGCTGCAGAACCTCTCGCTCGAGAACACCCCGGTCAGCGACGTGTCGGCGCTCGTCGCGCTGACGGGGCTGCAGGGGCTCTGGCTCCGGAACACCCCGGTGAGCGACGTGTCGGCGCTCGCCGCGCTGACGGGGCTGCAGGAGCTCTGGCTCGAGAACACCCAGGTCAGCGACGTGTCGGCGCTCGCTGCGCTGACGGGGCTGCAGAAGCTCGTGCTCAAGAACACCAAGGTCAGCGACGTGTCGGCGCTCGCCGCGCTGACGGGGCTGCAGGGGCTCTGGCTCGAGAACACCCCGGTCAGCGACGTGTCGGCGCTCGCCGCGCTGACGGGGCTGCAGACGCTCGTGCTCGAGAACACCCAGGTGAGCGACGTGTCGGCGCTCGCCGCGCTGACGGGGCTGCAGGGGCTCTGGCTCGGGAACACCCCGGTCAGCGACGTGTCGGCGCTCGCCGGTCTGACCAATCTGAAGATCATCGGTCCGGGTTGATGGAAACGGCGTAACCGATAACCAGCCGGCGTTCTTCCCCGCGCTGGTCGTTCTGACGAGAATGCCTTCCTCGGACCACGGAATGGAGAGCAGGCATGGAGACGACGACCAGGAGGTTGCGGGTGAAGCGCGACGCGGAACAGTGGCGAGTCCTGCTGCTGGCGAAGCCGCATGCAGGCCGACGGCAGCAGCAAACCCGGCCGGGCGGCGCCGGCAGCCTTCCTCGATGTCGGCGTGCTGCGCCGCGAGCACCCGTCGGCTGCGCGTCTTGAACTGACCCTCGACCTCGGCGGAGGTCTGCAGCTGTTCCTTGTTCGCGGCTGATGGTCTTCCCGGAAGCGCGAATTCGCGTGCAGGTCTATGGTTGCCCGGTCGATCTGCGTCAATCCTTCGACGGGCTGATCGCGCTGACGCGCCACGCGCTGCGCGAGGACCCCGTGAGCGGACAACTCTTCGTCTTCTTCAACCGGCGCTCGACGCTGGTCAAGGTGCTCTGCTGGGACCGCAGCGGAAAACCGCATGGGCCGAGCGTCGGAAGTCGCGCGGTGTGGGTTGCCCCCGCTTTGCCGCGCGTTGCCTGGCAATCTCATGATTCATCTCGGCCGCGAAAAAGGTGACCGGAACCCCGCGGGCTTGCGCTGCAAGCATCTCGTCGCGCGCGATATCACCTCCACCGATGCCAACCAAAGAGTCGGTAATGTCCACGATCGTCTGTGACGTCGGCGATAGCTTCCCATCTGGCGAAAGCCCTCCCCACGTCTTGTCTTCCACAAAAAACACATGATCGACGCAAGGTGCCAGGGTGACGGCTTCATCCCGCGCGCGGGAAGATACAACCCCGATGGTAGTGAAGCCTGCACCCTTGGCCCATTCATACAGCTGACCAATCCCATCCGACGTTCCGCCGATATTGATCAATGTCGTTCCCGGATCAGTGGCAGCAAGTATGCGACCCGCAATGTCGCGCAAGTCTTGAAGGTTCTCGTAGCCCGCGGCCGAGTAGCCAGAGAAGGTCAGTACCTTCTTGCCGGTACTGCGGACGAAGGCGGTGACTGAGGATGATGAGGAGTCGTGCAGGGTTGGTTTGCCGCTGCATCCGGCCTGTGCGTCAAAGGCAAAGGTGGACGCCGCAGCAAGAGCGAGAAGTGGCAGCAAGCGCATGCGAGTAACTCCCGGGAATCCAAGGTTCCGCTTCACCCGCGCGAAGCAGGAAAGCGCAGCGCCGCCGGTTGAGCGTCCGCTGCAAGCGGCTGATAGGGCGTGATGCCCGTCGAGTCGACACCCGTCTCCAGCTTCTGCAGCGCGGCCGAGATGTGGGCGGGTGAGTAGCCGCGGGCAGCCAGGTTCTCTTTCAGCAGCGCCGTCTCGATCGGGCGGTTGCCCTCGCGGGTGCTCCACTCGCCGAGGTATCGGTAGCCGAGGTTGTCAGGCCGCGCCGGGTCGCTGAAGAGGGCGATGACGCGGTTCTGCGTCTTGCGCTCGGAGCGGGGCTGCTCAGGCATGGGCAGCCTCCGATCGCAGGATGTCGATCAGGCGCGCCGGCGTGATGGCGGTGATCGACTCGTCCAACGGAAACTCGTGCTCGCCGGGATGGATGACGTACAGATGGTCGAGCGCGAGGTCCTCGAGCGCGATGCGCATGGACTTCGTGGTGCCCGGCTGCTCCGAGAACTTGAACTCGAAGCCGAGTCGGCGGCCCGCGCGCTGCACCATCAAATCAAGCTCGGCGCCGCTGTGCGTGCCCCAGAAGTACGCGTCCCGATCGCCGCACACGCCGAGGATCTGCTCCAGGCAGAACCCCTCCCAGGATGCCCCCAGCTTCGGGTGCGACTGCAGGCCCGGCGGGTCGGGGATGCCGAGCAGCGCGTGCAGCAGGCCCGAGTCGCGGATGTAGACCTTGGGCGAGCGCACCTGCCGCTTCTTGAGGTTCTCGAACCAGGGCGGCAGCTGGCGCACCACGTAGGTGCCGCTCAGGATGTCCAGATAGCGCCGCGCCGTCGGCTCGGATGAACCCAGCGCGCGCGCCAGCTCCGCCAGGTTGAGCACCTGCCCGTGGTAGTGCGCGACCATCGTCCAGAAGCGGCCCAACGTCGCCGCGGGCACCTGGATGCCCAGCTGGGGCATGTCGCGCTCGAGGAAGGTCCGGCGGAAATCGTCGAGCCATTGCCGCGCAATCGCGTCATCGGGCGCGAGCCAGGCGCGCGGAAACCCGCCGCGCCACCACAACCGGGGCAGCGCATCGGCGCCGAGTTCCGCCAGAGAAAAGCCGGTCACGTCGACGAACGACACCCGGCCGGCGAGGCTTTCGCTGCCCGCCTTGATCAGTGCCGGCGAAGCGCTGCCGAGAATGAGAAAGCGCGCGGGCGTGCCCGGCCGGTCCGCGAGTACGCGGAGCACGGGAAAGAGATCGGGCCGGCGCTGCACCTCGTCGAGGATCAACAGGCCGGTCAGCGGCCGCAGCACCAGCTCCGGATTGGCGAGGCGGGCGAGATCCGCGGGCGACTCGAGGTCGAAGAAATGCACCGCCTCGGCAGACTCCTCCGCCAGCATCCGGGCCAGTGTGGTCTTGCCGGCCTGGCGCGGCCCGACCAGCGACACGATCGGGTTCGCGCGGAGGCGCTCGCGGATCGTTTTTAGGTAGGCCGTGCGGCGGACGTTCATTTCCTTGAAATTCTAATGCCACGCTTTGCTTTTGCAATGATTATTGGTGTTCTGGGCGCGCCGGGCGGGTTGCTCAGGCATGGGGTTCATCTGGGGGTTGATTCACGTGGAGGCGCGGAGACGCGGAGGGTGAGTGTCTTGTCGTCCGCTTGACGTGGTTGGTCGGCGGCTTGGATGCGAGGAAGGCGCCTGGAGATCTTTCGGTGACAGACCTGTGTGCTTGGCCATGCGGGTAAGCATGCGCGGGCCAATCTCTCCGCCGTCGTCAAAGGCAAAGAAAAGATCTGGCCATCCTTGTCGGGAGATGGTTCGGTGAGAGCCCGATTGCCGTTTGAGCCGCCATCCGATACAAACAATGCTGCGAGTGCGCGCCTGGCCTTCGCCGACGGCCACTGGCTCATGCCGCCAAGGGGACGGAAATGCTGATATCGATGGCCTTGCTTTCGCCGTACTCCAGCCGCTCTGCGATAGCCCGTAGAGCCAACACCTCGGCTCTCGCCATTGCTTCCTCGGCAGACTGGCCGTAGCACCAGACACCAGGAAGCTGGGGGACTTCCGCGATCCAGCGCCCATCAGTTTCCTGCGCGCACTCGATACTGAAATTCATGAATCACCTCCAGAGCACATGTCGGGGATTGTAGCGCCATGCCGAGGATGACGCCGGGCGAATGGCCTCGATCTGCCGCGCCGAAAGCATCCGGCCTTGCCGCTGGTGCATCCGCGGCAGATGGACCTCGTTGGACTGAAGCGCCTCGACGGCGGTACTCATGGGGATTGCAAGCGCCGCGCGCCGCCGGTCAAGTCAGGGACAAGACCCAGGCGGCTGGGCGAGCGGTAGACTCGGGGCGTGCCGGCGCACATGGGCAGGTGACTGGAGCGAACCGGGCAGGCTCCTGATCAGCAAGTGGATCGCGCGGCTCCCCGCAACCGGGAAAGGCGCTTCATCGTCAGCCGGATGGCTGGCATCTGCCGTCGGCCGAAGTCGGCTGGCTGGCGCGCAGCTCCGGCGCGCTCCGGCGCACGCGCCTGCCGACGGAACACGCAGGCATGTGTGTCGGTCTGTACCTGCCCGGCTCGTGGCACGGCGCCGACCGTCGCCATGCCGTGCGGACACCGCGCCGACCACGCTTCGGCCTGTTCGCGGCCACCCGCTCGACCTGCGGCAGAGGCGGTCTGCCGAGCGGGGCGCAGGTGTCCTCATGGTGTCCGGGCAAGCAGTCCGGATATCATTCACCGCCGAGGCGCCCATGCACGCACCGCAACGATCCGGTTCATTGCCTTCCAGCGCCCTTTCCGGTCCGCACACCATGCCCCACCAATACACCTGGCAGTCCATTCTCGGCATCGTCCGCGAGCACAGGACGGATCTGATCACTGCGCACATTGTCGCCATCCTGGCGGCGGTGGCGAGCGTGCCGATTCCCCTGCTGATGCCATTGCTGGTTGACGAAGTGCTGCTGCACCAGCCTGGCCGCCTGGTGGCCTGGCTGGACAGCCTGTTCCCCACGGCCTGGCAGGGCCCGGTGCTGTACATCGGCGCAGTGCTGGCACTGACGCTGGCCCTGCGGCTGACGGCGCTGATCCTGGGCGTCTGGCAGGGCCGCAGCTTCACGCTGATTGCCAAGGACGTGGTCTTCCGCATGCGCGAGCAGATGCTGCTGCGCCTGAGCCGCATCGCCATGTCGGAGTACGAAACGCTCGGCAGCGGCGCCGTCGCTTCGCATTTCGTCAAGGATCTCGACGCGATGGACACGTTCATCGGCGCTTCCGTGTCCAGATTCCTGGTGGCGCTGCTGTCGATCATCGGTACCGCCATCGTCCTGCTGTGGATGCACTGGCAGCTGGCCCTCTTCATCCTGCTGCTCAATCCGGCGGTCATCTACTTCACCACGGTTCTGGGCAAGCGGGTGAAGGATCTGAAGAAGCGCGAAAACAGCGCTTTCGAGCTGTTCCAGCAGGCGCTGACCGAAACCCTCGATGCCATCCAGCAAATCCGCGCCAGCAACCGCGAGCGCCACTACATTGCCCGGGTGATCGACCGGGCGCGCGGTATCCGCAGCGACGCGGCCGCTTTCTCCTGGCAGAGCGATGCGGCCGGGCGTCTGTCGTTCGTGGTGTTTCTGTTCGGCTTCGACGTCTTCCGCGCCATCAGCATGCTGATGGTGGTCTACTCCAGTCTCAGTATCGGCCAGATGATGGCGGTGTTCGGTTATCTCTGGTTCATGATGGGCCCGGTACAGGAAATCCTCGGCATCCAGTATGCCTTCTACGCCGCCAAGGCGGCTCTGGGGCGCATCAACCGCCTGCTCGAATTGAAGGATGAGCCGCATTACCCGCAACGGCAGGATCCTTTCGCCGGCAAGCATACGGTCGGCGTCGAGGTGGACGACGTCCGCTTCAGCTACGGCGACGCCCCGGTGCTGAACGGCGTCAGCCTGAGAATCCGGCCGGGGGAGAAGGTGGCGCTGGTGGGCGCTTCCGGCGGCGGCAAGTCGACCCTGGTCCAGGTGCTGCTCGGCCTGTATCCGCCCGACTCCGGCACGGTTCGTTTCGCTGGCGTGCCGATGACCGAGATCGGCATGGAAGTCGTGCGCAGCCACGTTGCCACCGTGCTGCAGCATCCGGCGCTGTTCAACGACACGGTGCGCATGAACCTGACCCTGGGCCGCGAACTCGGCGATCAACAGCTGTGGCAGGCCCTGGACGTGGCGCAGTTGGCCGCTACCGTGCGCGAGCTGCCGAACGGCCTCGACACCATCGTCGGCCGTCAGGGCGTGCGCCTGTCCGGGGGCCAGCGCCAGCGCCTGGCGATCGCTCGCATGGTCCTGTCCAACCCCAGCATCGTCATCCTCGACGAAGCCACCTCGGCGCTCGACGCCGAAACCGAGGCGAGACTGCATGCGGCGCTGCGCGGCTTCCTGCAGAACCGCACCACCCTGATCATCGCCCATCGCCTGAGCGCGGTGAAACAGGCCGACCGGGCCTACGTGTTCGATGGTGGCCAGATCATCGAGGAAGGCAGGCACGATGAGCTGATCAAGGGTGAAGGGCTTTACAGCCGCCTCTATGGGCAACTTCAGCACTGATCGGTCGGGCATGCGCCACCTGTCCGACCGCCGGAAACATCTCGGGTACGTCGCTGCCGCAGCGGATCCGCGCAGCATGGTGCGGGCCGGGCGGGTCAGGGTGCGCGATGCGCGGCAGTGACTCCGGCCGCTCCGGCAGCTCGGATGACCACAGGCACTGCGCGGGGCGGGGCGGGAGTCCGATGAACTAGCCGGCCTGCCGCAATTGGACAGGATCGCCAACGTGCGCGGCGAGCAGGTCTTCCAGGTTGCCTCGGAAAGCCTGCGCAACGACAACCTGGTGACCCTCGCCAAACGCGTTTCCGCGCTGGCGAAGCAGAGCGACGTTGACGGCATCGTCATCACCCACGGTACCGATACCACGGAAGAGACGGCCTACTTCCTGAACCTGGTCGTCAAGACGGACAAACCGATTGTCGTTGTCGCTTCGATGCGCCCGGGCACTTCGATCTCGGCCGACGGCACGCTGAATCTGCTCAACGCCATTTACGTCGCTGGCAGCAAGGACGCGCGCGGCAAGGGCGCGCTGGTGGTGACGAACGACACCATCAACAGCGGCCGTGACGTGAGCAAGATGATCAACGTGCGTCCGGACGCTTTCCAGAGCCCCTGGGGGGCCTTGGGCATGGTCGTCGAAGGGAAGAACTACTGGTTCCGCAAGCTCGACAAGCGCCACACGACGAACTCCGAGTTCGATATCGACCGGATCGGCACGCTGCCGCTCGTCGAAATCGCTTACGCTGGAGGCAACGTCAATGACACGGCCTACCGTGCGTTCGCGAACGCCGGCGCCAAAGCCATCATTCATGCCGGTCCGGGCAATGGCTCCGTCGCCGGCACGCTGGTTCCGGTGCTGCAGGATCTGCGTGGCAAGGGCCTGCACATCATCCGCTCGTCGCACGTCAACAACGGCGGCTTCGTCATCCGCAACGCCGAGCAGCCGGACGACAAGTACGACTGGATCGTCGCCAACGACCTGAACCCGCAGAAGGCCCGCATCCTGGCATCCGTTGCCCTGACCTCAACCAATGACAGCAAGGAACTGCAGCGCATCTTCATGGAGTATTGATCCCTTCCTCCCCTCCGGCGCCGAGTCCCTGCCCAGGCGGCAAGGCGCTCGTCGATGGAGCGGGGCGGGATGCGGATGATTCTTCTGCGGCTCCGGGGTCCAAATTCGACATTGACCCTGCCTCGTCAAGGCCCATATACTTCCCCCGGTGCCGTCATTCACACCCGCCGGTGCTCGGTGCCGTTGGATTCCCGTCCTGCCCACCGCAGAATGAGACGCCACCGGGTCATGTCACGTCCTGTCGTGGAGGGGCCATGGAAATGCCTTCGATCCTGCGTGGCATCGCCGCGCTCCTTGTCGCCATGCTCCTGCTGTTTGCCGCACCGGTGCGCGCCGCCGACCCTGCGAAGTTCACCGTCGAGCAACTGGACCAGATGCTGGCGCCCATCGCCCTCTTTCCCGATGCGTTGCTGGCGCAGGTGCTGATGGCGAGCACCTACCCGAAGGATGTCGCCGAAGCCGTCCAATGGGCGCTCGCCAACCGCAGCCTGAAGGGCGACGATGCGGTCAAGGCGGTGCAGGACAAGCCCTGGGACCCCAGCGTGCAGTCGCTGGTCGCCTTCCCGCAGGTGCTCGCCATGCTCGGCGAAAAGCCCGAGTGGGTGATCGACCTCGGCGACGCCTTCCTCGGCCAGCCGAAGGAGGTCATGGACTCGGTGCAGTTCCTTCGCGCCAGGGCCAAGGATGCCGGCAACCTGAGCAGCAACGAACAGCAGATCGTCACCATCGAGGCGGCGCCATCGCGGCCGCAGACGATCGTGGCCAATGCGCCGCCACCGCCGGCGCAGATCATCACCATCGCCCCGGCCAACCCGCAGGTCGTCTTCGTTCCCATCTAACGGTCATTGCAGTTGCGGCCGCCCCGGATGATGAAAGAAGATGCGTGTTGG
>NZ_JAMTDQ010000105.1 GCF_023806635.1 Accumulibacter sp. | reverse complement strand
GGGTCAGTAGCCAGCCCTGAAATCAAAGGGATTAAGACCATGCCGCCACCAGCCGGGTAACGGCAATAATCTGTCAGTAGCCAGCCCTGAAATCAAAGGGATTAAGACAGTTTAATCTTCGTTGCCATATTTCAATCCTCCGTCAGTAGCCAGCCCTGAAATCAAAGGGATTAAGACACTGCGGCCACTCTTGCGCCTGCGCGTAAATGCGGTCAGTAGCCAGCCCTGAAATCAAAGGGATTAAGACCGGCACAGATCCAAACTGCTCATTCCATTCCCCTCAGTCAGTAGCCAGCCCTGAAATCAAAGGGATTAAGACACGGTGTCGATGAGCGCGTACACCAGCACGGTGACGTCAGTAGCCAGCCCTGAAATCAAAGGGATTAAGACGTGCGTTTTCCCGATACCGCAAATATCAGTCAGTAGCCAGCCCTGAAATCAAAGGGATTAAGACAAAATGCGCACCGCGGTTGCGACGCTCATCTGGGTCAGTAGCCAGCCCTGAAATCAAAGGGATTAAGACCCTCATCGCAGACCGCATACTCGCGGTCGAACTGTCAGTAGCCAGCCCTGAAATCAAAGGGATTAAGACCATTACGCTCGCGACCGCCATACCGACGGCGGCAATGTCAGTAGCCAGCCCTGAAATCAAAGGGATTAAGACGCCGGTGAAGTAGTTCATGTTGCTCCTTTCTCTGTCAGTAGCCAGCCCTGAAATCAAAGGGATTAAGACCGGTTACGTTGTCCGGCATAAGGATTTTGCCCGTCAGTAGCCAGCCCTGAAATCAAAGGGATTAAGACGAAACAAAAACTTTGACCAAACCTCGCGCTGTCAGTAGCCAGCCCTGAAATCAAAGGGATTAAGACAACCCTTTTCCGTTTCGTGAACATGAAACTACCCGGTCAGTAGCCAGCCCTGAAATCAAAGGGATTAAGACCCGTCACCAGACCCTCTCAGCTACATTAGCCGTCAGTAGCCAGCCCTGAAATCAAAGGGATTAAGACCTCTTTTCTTTCCCCTCTCAGCGCCGTCAAACCTTGTCAGTAGCCAGCCCTGAAATCAAAGGGATTAAGACTCGCCGACACGATGCATGGAGTGCCGGCCTCGGGGTCAGTAGCCAGCCCTGAAATCAAAGGGATTAAGACTTAGGTTAAGCATTGTCGTCTCCTTGCTCGAAGTGTCAGTAGCCAGCCCTGAAATCAAAGGGATTAAGACATTGCGGCCATTCCTGCGCCTGCGCAAAAATGCGCAGTCAGTAGCCAGCCCTGAAATCAAAGGGATTAAGACTAGTGGTCTCGAATCTCATCTCAATCTCCTTGGTGTCAGTAGCCAGCCCTGAAATCAAAGGGATTAAGACGTATCAACGATCGACCCAACGCACGGCAGCCGTCAGTAGCCAGCCCTGAAATCAAAGGGATTAAGACAAAGGAAACGCTGTCAGGTGATTGACATGCGCGAGGTCAGTAGCCAGCCCTGAAATCAAAGGGATTAAGACTAACCTAACCCCTCACATGATCGCCGTGCATTCGTCAGTAGCCAGCCCTGAAATCAAAGGGATTAAGACGCCCCTTTCTTTCCCGTTGCCAGCGGTTCCTTTCTGTCAGTAGCCAGCCCTGAAATCAAAGGGATTAAGACGCCGACACGATGCACGGCACGCCTGCTTCTGGCAGTCAGTAGCCAGCCCTGAAATCAAAGGGATTAAGACCCGTCTTGCCTCGGCTGATTGCGCCGCTCGGGCGGTCAGTAGCCAGCCCTGAAATCAAAGGGATTAAGACCGGTGCTACACGGGCAATATCGCCCATGTTGTACGTCAGTAGCCAGCCCTGAAATCAAAGGGATTAAGACGCGATCAACGAGGTCGCTGTGGTTGAGTTCGCTGCTGTCAGTAGCCAGCCCTGAAATCAAAGGGATTAAGACTGTTGTACTGCTCCGCCAAAATGGCGGCATCTGTCAGTAGCCAGCCCTGAAATCAAAGGGATTAAGACGAGCTGTGCGGGTACGCCTTCGGCTTTCTCCTTTCGTCAGTAGCCAGCCCTGAAATCAAAGGGATTAAGACCGGGTCAGAACGCCGTCGCTCACGCTGCCACCAGGTCAGTAGCCAGCCCTGAAATCAAAGGGATTAAGACCGATCAACGAGGTCGCTGTGGTTGATCATTTCCTGTCAGTAGCCAGCCCTGAAATCAAAGGGATTAAGACGTGCTGATCCCCGGCTTGCTGGTCGGCGCTTTTTCGTCAGTAGCCAGCCCTGAAATCAAAGGGATTAAGACCATCGCCGACACGATGCACGGGGAGCCATCCTCGGGTCAGTAGCCAGCCCTGAAATCAAAGGGATTAAGACCGGTCAAACTTTGTCGCTGTGAATGGTGCGCTCACAGGTCAGTAGCCAGCCCTGAAATCAAAGGGATTAAGACCCAAAAGCCCTGTTCCACTCCGGTTGCAGTTCGCGGTCAGTAGCCAGCCCTGAAATCAAAGGGATTAAGACAATAGGATTTTGTCCCAAATCTCGCGTGTCTCGCGGTCAGTAGCCAGCCCTGAAATCAAAGGGATTAAGACACGCCGTGAGATGGCGAGCAACAGCAGCTTTGTGTCAGTAGCCAGCCCTGAAATCAAAGGGATTAAGACGTGCCTTTCGGTTCCGTGACTTTGTGTTGGAAGTCAGTAGCCAGCCCTGAAATCAAAGGGATTAAGACGCTTTCTGCTGCGCGATTTGCTCGGCGGTTTTCGTCAGTAGCCAGCCCTGAAATCAAAGGGATTAAGACGTCTGACCCGCTGACCTTGCCCGGTTCAACCGGGTCAGTAGCCAGCCCTGAAATCAAAGGGATTAAGACTCGCAAGGAACTTGATCGTTCGCTCGCGTGGATTGTCAGTAGCCAGCCCTGAAATCAAAGGGATTAAGACCGTAACCGCAGGAGCCTTCTTCAGACCGGTAATGTGTCAGTAGCCAGCCCTGAAATCAAAGGGATTAAGACTCGGGGCGTACTCCCATACTGTTAAATCTCGTCAGTAGCCAGCCCTGAAATCAAAGGGATTAAGACGCTCGCGAAGGCGCATTGCTGTACGCTGTCGCGTCAGTAGCCAGCCCTGAAATCAAAGGGATTAAGACTTTGCGCGCCATTGCCGCCCAAAAGCATGGGCGTCGTCAGTAGCCAGCCCTGAAATCAAAGGGATTAAGACTCGCCGGCGCCGGCGAATGTCGGAAGGGCAACGGGTCAGTAGCCAGCCCTGAAATCAAAGGGATTAAGACAGGTGAATTTGCCACGTCGTCGGCGTGACGACGTAGTCAGTAGCCAGCCCTGAAATCAAAGGGATTAAGACCTCGTCGAACTGCTCGATGTACAGCGTCCTGATGTCAGTAGCCAGCCCTGAAATCAAAGGGATTAAGACCTTCTGGCCGGGGTTGAGGCCGTCGTACTTGGCGGGTCAGTAGCCAGCCCTGAAATCAAAGGCATTAAGACAATCAAACTGGTCATCAATAAACTGCAGGGTTGGGTCAGTAGCCAGCCCTGAAATCAAAGGGATTAAGACCGATATTTCGCAAGCGGGGAATCATACTCCAGCACGTCAGTAGCCAGCCCTGAAATCAAAGGGATTAAGACCTGCCAGATCGCGCTGATGCGGGAAAAGCTGGGTCAGTAGCCAGCCCTGAAATCAAAGGGATTAAGACAACGTCGCGCACACCTGCCGCGCGCTCGGCGGCCGTCAGTAGCCAGCCCTGAAATCAAAGGGATTAAGACCCGGGAGCGAGTAACCTTACCTGCGATTACAGCCTGTCAGTAGCCAGCCCTGAAATCAAAGGGATTAAGACGCTTCCCTTGGACCCGTCCGGCATTCGCGACCGTCAGTAGCCAGCCCTGAAATCAAAGGGATTAAGACGAGATGAAGCTGTCGCGTGCAGCATCTCTGTCTAGTCAGTAGCCAGCCCTGAAATCAAAGGGATTAAGACGAGTGTTCTTTGATTGCCTTGAGAGTTGTGTAGATGTCAGTAGCCAGCCCTGAAATCAAAGGGATTAAGACTCGCCTTCCAACTACGCCCAAACGCTGCGGCGTCGTCAGTAGCCAGCCCTGAAATCAAAGGGATTAAGACTGGTCATTGTGTTTTCTCCTAAAAGGACCCGCAAAGGTCAGTAGCCAGCCCTGAAATCAAAGGGATTAAGACCCGAAGGCGGTGACTTCCTTGTTCGCCTTCATGACGTCAGTAGCCAGCCCTGAAATCAAAGGGATTAAGACCCATGTAGATAAGCCCTTGCACGAAGCTCTGCGGTCAGTAGCCAGCCCTGAAATCAAAGGGATTAAGACTTATCCTTGACGCCCCATTTCTGGCGTGCGCAAAGTCAGTAGCCAGCCCTGAAATCAAAGGGATTAAGGCGCCAGCGGCGCGAGGATCAACACGTCTCCGCCGGTTTCGTCAGTAGCCAGCCCTGAAATCAAAGGGATTAAGACGCTATCGTGTATGCTAGGTCTTTTGGATCTCCGTCAGTAGCCAGCCCTGAAATCAAAGGGATTAAGACTTCAGCCCGGTGATGTAGCTTGCCCATGCTGCCGGGGTCAGTAGCCAGCCCTGAAATCAAAGGGATTAAGACTGCGCGCTGCCCACGCGGCATCACAGCGGGCGAGCGGTCAGTAGCCAGCCCTGAAATCAAAGGGATTAAGACGCTATCGTGTATGCTAGGTCTTTTGGATCTCCGTCAGTAGCCAGCCCTGAAATCAAAGGGAGTAACCATCCCCCGGCAAAGCCGGGGGCTTTTATTATGTGAGCCGCTCAAAGCGGCTAGACAGGGTCGCTAACGCGACCCTGACTCTCTTCCGCCACCTAAAGGTGGCAACTCAGCGCCACAGGCTCAGTTGATCCAGTCGCTTGTCCTCCTGCTCCTGGTCTCGGATGTACTCCCGGATCAACGTCTCGTCTCGACCAACGGTCGAGACGAAGTACCCTCTTGCCCAGAAGCTCTGGCCGACGAAGCTTCTCTTCTGCTCACCGTACACTCGGGCCAAGTGAATCGCGCTCTTGCCCTTGATGTACCCCACCACATGCGACACCGCGTACTTCGGGGGAATCGAAATCAGCATGTGTACGTGATCCTGCATCAGATGCCCCTCTTCGATCCGACTCTCCCTCTGCTCTGCCAGTTTGCGGAACACTTCCCCGAGGTGGCGACGCAGCTGCTCATACAGCGTACGCCGTCGGCACTTCGGGATGAACACTACGTGATATTTGCACTCCCACTTCGAGTGGCTTAGGCTTTCAGACTCGTCCATCGGGATTCTCCATAGTCGTGTGCTTGGCGGCTCACGGCTTGAAGTTTCCTGATGGACTCCCTGAAATCTCAAACTTCTCCAGTCCCCCGGCAGAGCCGGGGGATTTCCCATTCTTGGTTAAGACTTCGGACCTGTCTGCTTCACTTGGGAAAGGAGCGCCAAACGATCAGCGGGAGGGCGAGAGTACCCAGGCCGAATGTCTGCTGGGAATCGGCGCCCGACATGTTTCGGCACAGACGGGCGTCAGAGTCCGGTCAAGTCAGCTATGGAGCCGGTGTGAATTCACCGTCCCCGATTCCAGACTGCAGGCTGCCGTCTGGAAGTTCAGCGACTGCCGCTTGAGGGAAACGCGGCAGTGGCTCGCTCGATCGCAAGCTTGCCGCGGCGGACAGTTTCGTCGCTTCGTGGTGTCATGTCGTCTCTCGAAATCAACCGGAGACTCCTATGCACCTCGATCTCGGTCTCATCGCCAAGTCCTTTGCCGACGCGTCACAGTTCTGCGGTCACGAAGAGGTCATTCACGCCATCGTGCACCACCGCCTGAGCCAGTCCGGCATTCCGGCGACGCAGCTCATGCGCGAGTTCCCCCTGGAAGCCGGAAAGACGGATCTGGTCGTCCTGGGTCCGCACGGCCATTCCGCCGACAAGACGGCGCTGGTGCCGCGCGTCGCGATCGAAGTGAAAGGCGGCGCCTACGGCGACCGCAACGCGCTCCGGGATCGCATCGATGCCCGCGGTCACTGCGACGACATGGCCAAGCTGCAACCCGCGGCCGCCCGAGGTGTGGAATGTTGGTTCATGTGTGTGGACATGCCCGAGCTTGGCCGGGCCGTCGGCTCGATGAAGGCGAGGCTGATCGCCGAGCGCTGCATCGCGCATGGGTTGAACTTCGCCTACCACTGCCAGGGCGAGCCCTCCTGGCTCGCTGCCGGGCCTGCCACGCCGCTCGCACACTTTCCGCTTCCACCGGTTCCACCGACGTCGCGCCGCGCCGGTATCGACTTCCTGCTGAACGCAGGCGAGACGCGCCTGCGTCCGCTCGCGAAGGCTCTGCTCGCCGCAGGTGGTCACGAAGCCAACCTCGCCACCGTACTCTACGGCTTCCTGCGCGAAGCCGGCTTCGGCGTGCACCAGCTCTCGCTCGAGACCTACTTCTCGTTCGCCGCCGAAGCCGGCAACCGCATGCAGCGGCGACCGGATCTGGCCGTCTTCGACGCCGGTTTCGACGGGCGCTTCAACCTGTACCGGGGCGGCGACCGGCACCGGTCGAACGATGGGCACAAGCTGGCGCACCTGGAAGCCATCGTCGAGGTCAAGGGCGGTGCGGCAATCGACCGCAAGTCCAGCAACGCTGTGCTTGCCGATTACCGCAAGGACATCGACAAGCTGGCAGCCTGGCGTGACAGAATCTCGGCGATCGGCGGCGTGCGCCCGCTGGCGCTCTTCCTCGGCGTGGACGGCAGGCCGGGTGGCCTGCCCGAATCCGCCCACGCCGAGCTGAACGAACGTTGCCAACGCGGCGGTGTGTCGCTGCTGCTGATCAGCGGCCGGTCCATCAGGGTCGGCGGAGTCGCGTGAAACCGCCAGGAAGCTTTGCCGCCATCGAAGATCCGGAGCGTGTGCGCCGTGCGCCATCCTTCTCCCGGCGTGACTTCCTCTACCGGAAGATCGCCCGCTTCAACGGCCTGCCGGAGCTCCCGGGCGGCCACGCGGGCGATTGCCAAAGGCTCATGCAGGTGCCGGCAACGGCTGCAACCACTGCTTGCGACGGAAATGGCAAACAGCACATCGTGTCGTCCTGGCAGCAGTCCTGGGGACCTGCAGCAAGCTTGCGAAGATGAACGGCCACGCCCGATTCATGCATAATGCTGATATGGACGGGAGACAGACCATGAAGACGCTCGAATACAGCCTCCGCTTCAACACCCCCGCCTTCCTCGGCAACGCCGAGCAGCAGGGGCAATGGCGCACGCCGCCGATCAAGGCGCTCCTGCGGCAGTGGTGGCGGGTGGCGTGGGCCGCGGACCACGGGTTTCGTGTCGATGTGGCCGCGATGCGGCGCGAGGAAGGGCAACTGTTCGGCGTCGCCAGCGATGGCGATGGAAACAGCAGGCGCAGCCTGGTGCGGATGCGGCTGGGCGACTGGAGGATGGGCCAACTGCGCGTCTGGGCAGGCCCGGACTCGCCCGTTTCCCATCCGGAGGTAAAGAACCGGGACGGCCGCCAGACCCCGGTGGGCTCCCAGCTCTATCTCGGCTACGGTCCCCTGGTGTTCCGTCAGGGAACCGCGCTCAAGGCCAACGCCGCGATCCAGGCCGGCGAGGCAGCCACGCTTGCCATCGCCTTCCCGACGACGCACAGCGGCGCCGAGTTGCGGCGCCTGCTCGAAGCGAACGCGCCTCGTCTCCAGCATGCCCTCCGCCTGATGGATCGTTATGGCACCCTGGGCGGCCGCAGCCGCAACGGCTGGGGATCCTTGGCCCTGCTCGCCGCTCCCACCGGGAGCGACGGAGCAACGCAGGCCGCGCCGGCTCCGCTTCGCCCGTGGCGAGACTGCCTCGGTACAGACTGGCCGCACGCCATCGGCCGCGACGAACGCCCGCTGATCTGGCAGACGCCGCCGTTCAGTGACTGGAAGGCACTGATGAGGCGGCTGGCGGAGATCAAGATCGGCTTGCGCACCCAGTTCGCCTTCACCACCGGCAGGAACGCCCGGCAGGTCGAGCCTCGTCACTGGCTGAGCTACCCCGTTACCAACCACTCGGTGGTGGCCTGGGGCAACAACGCCCGCCTGCCCAACACCCTGCGTTTCAAGGTGCGCGCCACCGCCGACCAGAGACTGGTCGGCGTGATCTTCCACGTCCCGCATCTGCCGCCCGCTGCATTCCGCCCGGATCCGCGGGCCATCGAGAACGTCTGGGCCCAGGTGCATCGTTTCCTCGACGCCCCGGCCCAACAGCTCACCCGCATCCCGGAGTAAGCCATGACCTGCAACGACTTTCTCTGGCAAGCCAAACTCGCCGCGCGGCTGCACGATCCGGCGGAAAAGGCCCTCGTCCTGCTGCGCGACCCGGCGGGGCACGAGAACGGCACTTCGAAGGCGCTCAGCCGGCTGCTCGCCATCGGTGCAGAAGCGCTGCCCGAGACCATCGACCCCGACAACGACGAAGTGCTCGCGCGCGTCATCTTCAAACGAGGTCTCAAGTCCGCCATTTACCGCCATGTGCAGCGCGCCGACTGGTGGGCCGCCGCCGCCGACCGGCCGCAGTGGCCGATGCAGGAACTGACCGTCGAGACCCGAACCGGCGAGCTGAAGACGATCAGGGTCGCCGCAGGCGCCCAGGTGCGCTGGACCAACCAGCCAGTGCTGATCCACCCGCTCACCGGCACACAGTTCGACCTCGGCAGACACGGCGGGCTTTCCGACACCGACTTCCACGACATCAAGCAACGCAGCTTCGATCACTTCTCCAGGCTGCTGGCCAGGCTCGGCGGCAAGGATGGCGAGGAAGACCTGCGCAAGACCCTGCTCACCTTCTGGCGCTTCGGCCCGGAACTCGTCGAGGACGAGGACTTCGGCAAGCTGGGCGCCCTCTGGGGACTGTTGCCGGCCGACACCCGCATCCCCGACCATTCGATCTGGGATCATCTGGATCTCACCTCCGCCTTTGCCGGCGCCTTTGCGGCCGATCCGAAGGGTGAGGCGGCGCTGCTGGCGCTGTCGATCGGCCCGGTGCAGGGCTTCATCGCCGCTGCGCGCAAGATGGACGATCTCTGGGCGGGGTCGCACCTGCTCTCGCGGCTGGCCTGGGAGGCCATGCGCCCGCTGTGCGAAGAATTCGGGCCGGACGCCATCCTCTTCCCCCGCCTGCGCGGCATTCCGCAGGTGGATCTGTGGCTGCGCGACGCCATGGACCTGCCCGATTCCCTATTCACCGGCTGCGAGTGGATGCAGGGCGGAACCGACGCCAATCCGCTGTTTTCGGCGGCACTGCCGAACCGCTTCGTGGCCGTGGTGCCGGCAGTCCGGGCACGGGAGATCGCCGGGATGGCTGGCAGCGCCTTGCACGAGTGGATGCAGAAGCTGGGCGCGGACGTCGTTTCGCGCCTGCTGCACGAGGCCGGGCTCGATGCCGAAACCGCCACGCCTTACGCGCAGATGACGGAGCAGCTCGCAGGCTTCCCCGAGGTGCACTGGGCGGCCGTGCCCTTCTCCCTGATCCAGCCGAGGAACGCCGCCAGGCAGACCGACCTGGACCTGAGCGCCCTGTCCGCCAGCATGGCGCCGTTCTTCGGCGCCCGGACGGGAGACGACTGCGGCTTTCTCGCTACCCCCGCCTGGCAGGCGCTGCAGAAGGAGATCGACTGGGGCGACGGCACCAGCTTCTTCGCTCCCAACCCCGGCGTCCTCTACCCGGCGGTGTATGACCTCGCCGAGCGGGTCCTGGCCGCCGCCAAGGCCACACGCACCTTTGCGCCGACCGAACAGCGGGGTTGGCGCTGCTCGATGACCGGCGAAGCCGAATGGCTGACGGACGATCCCGACCTTCTGCGGATGCCCGCAGGCCAGCGCAAGAGCCGCAAGGACAAGGCGTTCCAGGATGGGAAACACGCCGCAACGCTGTGGACCCGGATCGCCGAACAAAGGCCGGCCTGGGCCAGAAAGGGTGAACACCTCTCCGCCCTGCCCGCCATCAAGCGCCTGTGGCCGACAATCTTCGCCGAAGAGGTGGGCCAGGCGCTGGCGGCCGGGGAACGCGGCGAGCGGGCGCGCGTCGACCGCTTCGTCGTCTCCACCCACACCATGGCACTGGCGCATCAGATCGACCAGTGGCTGGAAAAGGGCGGCCTGACTGCCGGCGGGCTGGATACGGGCGGAACGGACCCCGTCGCCCTGCCGCGCCGCCTGATGCGCCGCCACCGGGCCAACCCGCGGGCGCTGGAGGACGCCAAGCGCATCCCCGGCCTGCTCGAAGCGGCGCGCGACGCCGAGGACGACGCGGCCCAGGAACAGGCGCAGCGGCTGGTGCGGCGGACGCTGGCGCAGGGCACCGCCACCGCCGGCCCCTCGCCCAAGGGGGGCGGAGAACAGGAAATCCGTCTGGAAACCTACTACGCCCTTCTGATGCTGGACGGTGACCGCATGGGCGCCATCCTCGCCGGCGACGACCGGACCCGTTGCGCCATCCCCTACCGCGAGAGCTTCCACCCGCAGGTGCGCAAGGGGTTCGACGAACACGCCGCGAAACAGCCCCTGATCCGCCGCTACGGCCAGCAGAAGCGCCCCGTCTCGCCCAACCGGCACTTGGCCATTTCCGTCGCCCTCAACGATTTCTCGCAAGTCGTGGCGCGCCACGTGCTGGAGGAGGAGCGCCTCGGCCGGGTAATCTACGCCGGCGGCGACGACGTGCTGGCGATGCTGCCGGTGGCCGATCTGCTGCCGGCCATGCAGCGGCTGCGCCAGGCCTATTCCGGCCATGACCCGGACCACGAAGGCGGCGTCTGCGAGGGCCTGACCCTGCATCAGGGCTTCGCCGCCCTGCGGTCGAAACGCGGCCTGCAGGTCATGCGCATGATGGGCGAGCGCGCCACCGCCTCCTGCGGCGCGGTCATCGCCCACCATCAGGCACCGCTGTCGGCTGTCATGCGCGAACTGCGGGCGGCGGAAAGGCGGGCCAAGGCCGAGGGCGGACGGGATGCCTTCTGCGTCACCGTCATCAAGCGTTCCGGCGGAGCGCTGCAACTCACCGGCAAGTGGGGCGAGCCGCTCAAGCTGCTCAACGAACTGATCGACTTCCTGCGCGACGAAGGGACTTCCCGCCGCGCCGTGTACCACAGCCTGGAATGGCTCAAGGGGCTGCCCGATCCCGGCGGCCGTACCGACATGCTGGAGAGCCTGCTGGCCTATCAGCTCGCCCGGCAGTCAAGCGGAACGGCCGGTGCCGCGGCGCCCGGCCTGGCCAGACGGCTGGCCGATCTGACCGGCAAGCAAGCCGGCGACGGCCTGAACTGGCTGGCAAACTTCATGACCGTGGCCGAATTCCTGGCCCGCGAAAGCCGCGCCGGAGGTGAGGCATGAAACCCGTGGAGACCCGTTTCCTGGAACCGCTGGATGTGCTTTTCCTGCGTGGCAACAAGCTGTTCGGCGACCCCGGCAGCTTCGGCGAATCGCTGGTGCCGCCCTGGCCCTCGGTGGCGGCGGGAGCGATCCGCTCGCGCATGCTGGCGGACGCCGGCGTCGACCTGGCGGCCTTCGCCCGCGGCGAGATCGACCATCCGGCGCTGGGTACGCCGCAACGGCCCGGCGATTTCGCCGTCACCGCCTTCCACCTCGCCCGCCGCCATGCCGACGGCAGCGTGGAGGCGCTCGTTCAGCCACCGGCCGACCTGGTCATCGGCGAAGCGGATGCTGGTTCGACGACAATCCGCTCGCTCACCCCAATCCCGCTCCTGCAGGCAGGGGGGTTGCAGTGCTCCGCCCCCCTGCCCCTGCTGCCCGTGCTGGCCGAAGCCGAGCGGAGCAAGCCGGCCGGCGGCTGGTGGCTGACCGAGGCCGGCTGGCGCAGATACCTGGCGGGTGGAACCCCGAACGCCAGCGATCTCGCCAGATCCTCCGAGCTGTGGGCGCTCGACCACCGGGTTGGCGTCGGCCTCGACGCGGCCACCCGCCGCGCCGCCGACGGACGGCTGTTCTCGCTGCAGGCGGTGGCGATGACCAAGCGCGGGCACCGCATCGGAACGGAAAAAGGAACGCGGAAGGCGATTCTTGCCGACTACGACGTGGGTTTTCTCGCCACCATCAGCGGCGCCACGCCACCGGCGGACGGCCCCGTGCGCCTCGGCGGCGATGGTCGCGCGGCGGCCATCCGTTCGGCGACGGCCACCCTGCCCGAGCCGGACTTCGATGCCATCGCCGGCGCCGGCCGCTGCCGCATGATCCTGGCCACCCCCGGCCTGTTCACCGGTGGCTGGCTGCCGACCGGCAGCACGCAGCAGGCTGACGGCAGTCACCGCTTCGAGCTGTACGGTGTCCGGGGCCGCCTGGTCTGCGCCGCCGTGCCACGCGCCGAAGTCATCTCCGGCTGGGATCTGGCGCAATGGCAGCCGAAGGCGGCCCAGCGGGCGGCCCCGGCCGGCAGCGTCTGGTGGCTGGATGAGCTGGAGGCGACGACCACGGCCCTGCGCAAGCTTGCTGCCAAGGGCTTGTGGGGCGATCCCTGCGAAGATGCCGCGCGTCGCGCCGAAGGCTTCAACCGCATCGCCCTGGCCGCCTGGAAATGAATGAGGGGAGGACATGGGCGCGCTGCCGCTCCTGAAAGCGGCGGCCAGGGAATGCCCATGAAGTTCAACACCAGCGCGCGCACCGCCCAGGCCCTGCTCTTGGTCGAAAGTGCGCCGCATCACAAGGATCCGCTGATCCGCCTCGTCGTCAACCTGCTGCCCGCCAGCGACCCGAGTTCCTGAAGGGAGACCCCGCCATGTTCGAAAAACACGCCGCCATATTTCTCTACGCCGTCAGCCCCGTCCACATGGGCGCTGGCCAGGCCGTGGGAGTCATCGACAACCCGATCCAGCGCGAGCGCCACATCGGCCACCCCTGTTTCGCCGGCTCCGGCATCAAGGGAGCGGTGCGACATGGCTTCGAGGCTCTGGCCAGGGGGACGAAGCAGGACAAGCCGCTGAACGAAGTCATCAAGGTGCTGTTCGGGCCGGATGCCGGCAGTTCGGATCTGCACGCCGGCGCCGTCAGCTTCGGCGACGCCCAGCTCGTCGCCCTGCCGGTGCGCAGCCTCAGGGGCGGTTACGTCTACGCCACCTGCCCGCAGGCGCTGGCCCGCGCCCGCAGGCTCCTGGGGCTGATCGGCATCAAGGCCGACTGGCCGCCGCTGGCCGTGAGCGAAGGACAATGCCTGCTGGCCAACCCGGCGCTGTTGTCCGGCGACAGGCTGCATCTCGAGGCCTTCGAGTACGCCGCCCGGGAAAAGGACTCTGCCGGCGCCAGGACCATCGCCGCCGACCTGGCAGCCCGGGCCTTGCCCGATGGCGAGGGCTACACCTTCTTCCGCGACAAGCTCAGGACCGATCTGGTGGTGCTTTCCGACACCGACTTCGCCTATTTCGCCGGCAACGCCATGCTCGTCGAGCCGCACGTGCGCATCGACGCCGACACCGGCACCGCCAGCGAAGGCGGGCTGTTCTACAGCGAAAACCTGCCGCCGGAGTCGCTGCTCGTCGCCCCGATGCTGGCGAGCCGGACGCGCACCGGCAAGGGCAAGGATTCCGAATCTCCTGCCGAAGTGGTGATGAGCCAGATCAGGGCCGTCATCGACGGCAAGCTGCTGCAGATCGGCGGCGACGTCACCACCGGACGCGGCCTGGTGGTGGCGAAAGTGGTGGAGGGCTGATCATGGCGACACTGGAACAGCAACGCGCCCAGGACGCCTGGGAGAAATGTGCCGGCTACACGAAGGAACACGTCAATGTCGCCAAGGGGCTGCCCGCGCTGATCATGAACAGCGGGCTGATGCAGGTTCTCGCTTTCTGTCACGACAAGGGCGGTGCGAACGAGGCGGTGGCGCAGCATTTGCGGGCCTGGCTCGGGCAGCGATTCAAAGGGGTGATCCGCGACCCCGGTTTCGAGCCGCTGATGCAGGCGCTGATGAACGCGAGCCCTGCCGACTACCAGGCCATCACCGCCGAAGCCTTCGCCTGGCTCAAGTGGATGCGCCAGATGGCGGCCGCCCGCCGGGGAGGAAACTGAGATGCCGATCGCCGCTGTGCCCGCCTATCTGGGCAGTGACTTCAGCGAAGCCTCGCCGGCAATGCGCTTCGGCATGTATCTCAAGCTCTGGGGCATAAACCGGCGCACCCATGCCACACTCTGGTCCACTCAGGACCTCGACTACGAAGTCCGGGGGCAGAACCGCGAGGAGCGTGAAGTCCCGAAGGAGAACAAGGTCGCCGCCCTGGCGGAGGCCAGGGGCTTGCGGCAGCGCGACCGACAGGCCATGACCGCACTGGCCACCCGCCAGTCGCTCGTCGCCGCAACGCTTCCCGCCGCCAGCCTGCTGCGCCTCGACGCCTTCGCACAGGCACCGTTCACCACCGGCCTGGGCAACGAGCACCCGCTGGAAAACGGCTTCGCCTTTCTCAGCCCCTACGGCCTGCCCTACCTGCCGGGCTCCGGCGTCAAGGGCGTCCTGCGCCAGGCGGCGCGGGAACTGGCTTCCGGCGAATGGGGAGAGCCGCACGGGTGGAGTGAAGACCAGACCTTCGTCCTCAACGCCGGCAAGCAGCGCATCCGGCTTTCCCTGCTCGACGCCCTGTTCGGCCTGGAGTCCGGCGACGGCGACAGCGAGCACGTGCGCGGCGCGCTCGCCTTCTGGGACGTCATCCCGCAGATCAAGGGCGACAGTCTGATGGTCGAGATCATGACCCCACACCAGTCGCACTACTATCAGCAGAAGCGCGATCGCAGAACCGGCGACAGCACCACTCCCCACGACTCCGGGCAGCCCACCCCGATCAGCTTCCTGACCGTGCCGCCCGGTTCCACCTTCACCTTCTTCGTCACCTGCGACCAGTCGCATCTGCAGCAGATGGCCCCGCAACTGACGGCAGCCGACCCGGACAGCGGCAAGCCGCGCTGGCACGAGCTGATGACCAAAGCCTTCGAGCATGCCTTTGCCTGGCTGGGCTTCGGCGCCAAGACGGCGGTCGGATACGGTGCGATGGCGAGCGAAGCCATGCGCCAGGCCCGGCGTCCTCCGGCGGAGCCGCGCCCGGAAGGGGACCAGGACTCGATCGGAGAGGCCGAAACCGTTCCTTGGTCAGGCGCCCGGCTGAAGTACAACCAGCGGAATGGCACGCTCAGCGCCGAGAAGGACGGCAAGGCGGCCCATGCGCACGGCGAAAAGGGCAAGGCGCTGCTGGCCAGCCTGCCCAGTGAGCTTCGCAGAAAGGTCGAGGGCAACCAGTTCTGCAAGGTGACGGCCCATGTCTCGGGAAGCGTCCTCGTCCGTGCCGAGAGCGGCTGACCATCCTGGGCGGCCATGACCACCCTCTTCATCACCCGCCACCCCGGTGCCGTCGTCTGGGCGGCCCGCCGCGGCCTGAACGTCGGCCGGCAGATCGCCCACCTCGACCCGGCCAACATCCACCCCGGTGATGTCGTCATCGGCACCCTGCCGGTCAACCTGGCGGCCGAGGTCTGCGCGCGCGGGGGGCGTTTCTTCAACCTTTCGCTGGATGCACCGCCCGAGGCACGGGGACAGGAACTGTCGGCCGACGACCTCGAGCGCTACGGCGCGCGGCTGGAAGAATACATCGTCGCGAAACCGGGCCGCCCGCAGGGTCCGTCCTGAACGGCAGCCGCGGCACGCCACCGGCACGCGTCTGGCCCACCGCGCTGCCGGCGCACGGAGCCGAGGTGCGAAGCCTGCCCGTGACGATGCCAGCCGCGCGGCCATGGTCGCCGCGGCGTCGCGCGCCGCCCGCAAACGGTGCGTCGGCGTGCCGACCCTGAACGCCATCGGCTGACCACCGATCATCAGGCGGGCGCGCGCAGGTGCCGCGTTGCACCGGTGCCCCTGCCGGCAAGCTTGCGGCAGCGGACAGCCGCGGCTGCGGCGAATATCGTGGCGCCATGAGCGATGCGGCGCGAACCCTCTACCTGGTCTGCTACGACGTCTGCGACTCGGCCCTGCGCCGGCGCGTGCAGAAGTACCTGACGGGCTACAAGGTGGGTGGTCAGAAGTCGTTCTTCGAGTGCTGGCTGACCGCTGCGGAGTTGCGCGAGGTGCGGGCGACGCTGGCGAACCTGCTCGACCTGGCGGAGGACCGGGCCCATATCTTCCAGCTTGATCCGCGCATGCAGCGCGACCTGCTTGGTCTCGCGACCGAACCGGTCACCGACTGCATCCTGATCGTCTGAGCGAGGGAACGAAGCGATGTCAAGCCTGTATGTAGACCGGCGCGGAGTGACGCTGAAAGCCGATGGCGAGGCACTCGTCTTCTACGAAAACGGCGAGCGTGTCGGCACGGTGCCACTGGCGCCGCTGTCGCGCGTCTTCCTTCGTGGCGACGTGACGGTATCGTCGTCGCTCCTCGGCAAGCTCGGCGAACGGGGCATTGGAGTGGTGGTCCTCTCCGGGCGTAAGGCTGTGCCGACGATGCTTCTGGGGCGCCCGCACAACGATGCCGCCCGGCGAGTGGCACAGTATCGCCTGTCCCTCGATGCTCACTTCTGCCTGCGTTTCGCGCGTGCCATCGTCGAAGCGAAACTGCGGGCGCAGGCAGCTTTCCTCGGGGAACGCCGGGATAGCGAGCCGCGCTCGCGCTACCTGCTGACCCTTTCGCTGAAGCGCCTGACCAGCAGCATCGCGGCCGTCGACCAGCAGGCGACGATCGGATCGCTGCGCGGACTCGAAGGCGCCGGGGCAGCGGCTTACTTCGAGGGTTTCGCCGACCTCCTCCCCGAGCGGCTGCACTTCAGCGGCCGTAACCGGCGGCCGCCGCGCGACCCGGTCAACGCAGTCCTCTCTCTCGGCTACACGCTGCTGCACGCGGAAGCCGTTCTCGCCCTCTACGGATCGGGACTCGACCCCTTCGTCGGCTTTTACCACACGCTCGACTTCGCACGCGAATCGCTGGCTTGCGATCTGGTCGAGCCGCTGCGCGTCGAGATCGACCAGCATGCACTGATGCTGTTTCGCTCAGAAAAGCTGCGGCCCGAGGACTTCACCCACAGCGATGCCGGCTGCCTGCTCGGCAAGGCTGGCAGGGCACGCTTCTACGGCGAATGGGAGGCGCTCGCGGCGCGCCTGCGCAAACTGCTGGCGGAGAGCGTCAGCGATGTGACGGCGGCGATCGGCGAGGCGGCGGCTGGCGCGACGACCGCGGTCGCCAGCAGCGGGGCGCACCCGCCTGCGGCAACCGCTGCGCCGGCCGGCGACGGCGATGGCTTCTGAACTCGCCTTCGTCATCGGCTACGACATCAGCGACCCACGGCGATTGCTGCGCGTGCATCGCGAGATGTGCAAGCACGCGACGCCGCTCGAGTACAGCATCTTCCTCTTGATCGGCAGCGAGAACGACAAGAAGCGCTGCCTGCTCGAGATCGAGTCGCTGATCGCGCCGCAGGAGGACGACGTCCGCTGCTACGCGCTGCCGGCGCGCGGCTTCCAGGGCCGTATCGGCCGCGCGAGCCTGCCTGAAGGGATCGTCTGGACGGGGCTGCCGGCGGCGATCGCGTGAGCGGTCCCGGCTGTGGCGGCGAACATGGCCGGAGCGCGCCGCAGCCGGCGGCAAGGCGAACGTCCCGCCGCCCCGAAGGCCATCCCCCGCGACCCGGGGCAACCGGATGGCGCCGCACGCAAGGGCCGACCCCAGGGCCGCTTGCCGGCCAACCCGGGCGACATGCGCTATCCTGTCGCGGTCGGTCAGCGCCGCGAGTGCCTGGATCCGGCAGCGGACACCAGGCGCGGCCGCGCGTCGTCGAAAGGCCTCCAGTCTGAAAGTCGCGTATGCAACTCACGAACCTCCCCCTTCCCCTCGCGAGGGAGGGGAAGGGGGAGAGCGAAACGGTCATGACTTCCATGATCGGGGTGCCTGGACAAATCATGACCGTTTGCCTGGCTATCGACGCCCCTGCAAAGTGAGTCGACCAGGGCACGCGCCGCGGCATGGTCGTTCAGGGCAACCGACTGAATCTGCCGGGCGCCGCCGTGCACATGCCCGTCGAAATCGGCCAGTGCGCGCTGTTCGAGCGCGGCATCGATCTGTCCAGCAGGCAGCGGAATTCGACCGGCGTCAGGGCTGCGGTTGCCGGTGCCCACTGAAGATCAGCCCAGTCGACAACCTGCAGCGACCAGGGCTCGCGCACATGGCATTTCGCCAGGGCGCTGGTATCGATATGAGCGGTCAACAGCGATCTTCCCGGTCTTCGGCGAGCAGGGCTTCACTGGGGATCGTCTGCAACGGCTGGCTGGCCAGAAAGTCGCGCAGCGACCCCAGGCCTGGTTTGGGCGGGTGGATCGGCAAGAGTTGCTCTTGTGATAACGGAGCGCGTCATAGGCTTGATGCCCGCAGCAGATCAAGAGCGCCGCGCGCTGTCAGGATGCGTATTCCCTGGTGACGGCCGAGCGCAAGCAGGTCGCGCTTGTCGCCTGTAACGAGGATGTCGGCCTGCGCGGATTGCGCCATCGCCAACAGGAAGTTGTCGTAGGGGTCAGGAGAGACGTCCACTGTCGGCAGGTTGCCCACGACGGTCGCCAATCGCCGGAGATCGTTGACCAGTCGCCCCGCCTCGGCCGGGTGAATGCGGAAGCGGATGCCTTCGCGGCGAGTGACGCGGCGGATTTCCTCGACTTGCAGTTCAGATGTGATGAGCGCGAAGCGCCCGTCGCGCCACGCCTCATAAAGCTGGTCCGGGGGTGTTCCTCGCGTGATCAGCGCTGCAACCAGAATGTTGGTGTCAAGGATGAAACGCATCCCAACTACGACGCCTTTGGCGCGGTCGGCCACATTTCGTTGCGCACGGCCGCACAGGCCTCGTCGATCGCCGCCTGCAGGTCGCCGACATCGACATCGGCGTTGCGGGCTTTCACACCCTGAACCGCCTGGTCGAGCATCCGCCAGCGAACGGCGTCCTCGATGAACTTCGACAGATCACCCTTGCGCATCCCTTGGGCACCAAGGAAGGCGCGCAATGCCATGTCAGTCTCGCGAGAGAACGTGACGGTCAGCCGGGTAGTTTCTTCGTTGGACATGTTTCTGCCTCACCGCTTAAGCATCTATACGTCCAGGAACATAGCATCTTGACAACATGAGCGCAATAATGCTTGTGTGCCCTGCCCCACCCTGAACAGTCTGCCGGCACACGCTTCCGTCCGGCCGTGCCCGTCATCTGCGGGATACCGGTTTCGATGAAGTATGGGCTCTTCAAGAACGGTCTGTTCGTCACTGATCGAAGCGCTGCCCGGAGGCGACTTGCTGCTCTTGGCGATCAACCTGGCGGAACTCGAATTCGGCGTCATCGCGCCAGAAGTGAAGCTCCTCCGGGTGCAGCCCGTTGCGGCGACGCTTGAGGAATTCGCTCACCACCCAGGTTTCGAAGAGCGGCCCGAGCAGGCTGCCGACCGCCAGTTCCGGGGCGCCGCGCACACCCGCCAGCCAGGCGGCGAGACCCGGGTCGAGGAGGTAGAGTCTTGGCGTCCTGGTCAGACGCTTGCCGAGATTGCGATGAAAGGGTGTGAGCCGGGTCGCGATGTAGCTCGCTTCCAGCACGCCGATCCAGGCATGTGCGGTGTTATGCGTGATGCCGCAGTCGGCGGCAAGCGCGGAGAGGTTGAGCAGCTGGCCGCTGCGCGCGGCGCACATGAGCACGAAGCGGTGAAAGTGGTCACGCTCGCGCACCTGCAACAGACTGCGCAGGTCGCGTTCGACATAGGTGGCGAGGTAGTCGGAAAACCAGACGTGCGGTGGGATGGCGCGGTCGTGCAGCGGTGGATAAAAGCCGCGCGGGTCGGTGGCGGCGAGCGCGCGCACGTCGGGGTCTTCCAGGCTGGCGTAGGGCTTGTCCGGAAATGTCGCACGGGCGAGCGTGGTCTTGCCGGAGTGACGCGGTCCGGTAATGGCGACGATGGGATAGTAGCCTGCCAGGTCGATGAGAATTGACAATCTGCAGGATGGCACGTGTCCCCCAGCCCAAGCGGCGACGCTCGCTCGCACGAGCATGCCTCGGAGCCTTTCTCGCCCTCCACGGATCGGGACTCGACCCCTTCGTCGGCTTCCACCATCCCCTCGGTTTCACCCGCGGGTCTCGAGTACAGCATCTCCCCGTTCCAGCGTTCGCGGCTGCGCCACGCGCGCGGCGCCGTGGTCGGCTCGACGCGCGGGCCGTCACGACGCCGGCTGCCGGCAGCGATCCGGTACTCCGACCCGCGCCGGCAACAATGCGGTATCCTGCCGTGGTGGGTCGGCCACCCGGTTGGGTCCGACCGACCGCCATGCGGACGCGCTCGAGGCTTTCCCGGCTCATCGCAGCGCCGGCCGACGCGCGTGGCGTCGAGCGAGCGAGGAAGAACCGGCACGACAGAGATGCCCGATGAACACGAACCCGTTTCCCCTGCCCGACAACCTGCCGGTACCGACTGATGACGGTGCTGCGGCCCATCTCGCGGGTTCGCCGTTGCCGGAGCTGAGCCTGGCCGCCACCGACGGCGCGCTGCTCAACCTGGCGCAACGGGCGGGGCGCTGGGTGCTCTACGTCTACCCGATGACCGGTCGCCCGGGCGTCGCGCTGCCCGACGGCTGGGACGCGATCCCCGGCGCGCGCGGCTGCACGCCGCAGTCCTGCGGTTTCCGCGATCACTTCGCCGAGTTGCAGGCGCTGCACACCGGCGTCTACGGCCTCAGCACGCAGGACAGCGCCTACCAGCGCGAGGCGCGCGACCGGCTGCACCTGCCTTTCGAGCTGCTCAGCGACAACGGGCTGCGCTTGAAATCGGCGCTGCGGCTGCCCACCTTCCGCGTTGCCGGCATGGAGCTGTACCGGCGTCTGACGCTGGTGGTCGACGACGGACGCGTCAGCACGGTGTTCTATCCGGTCTTTCCGCCGGATCGCAATGCGGACGACGTGCTGGACTGGCTGCGGGCGAACCCGCGCAGCGCCCCGTCGCCGTCGGCGGCCGCTGCCGCCAGCGCCCGAACCCTCTCCTCCTGACCGGAGTCGCCGACCATGCTCCTCTACGTCGATGTCCAGTTTGCCTCACCCTATGCCTTGTCGGCCTTCGTCGCCCTGCACGAGAAGGGACTGCCGTTCACCATCGAGACCCTCGACCTCGCCGCCGGCGACCAGCAGCGGCCGGAGTTCGCCCGCCTGTCGATCAGCGCGCGCGTGCCGACGCTCGTCGATGGCGACTTTGCCCTGTCCGAATCGTCGGCGATCGCCGAATACCTGGACGAGATCCATCCGGGACCGGCGCTCTATCCTTCTGCGCCACGCGCCCGCGCCCGCGCGCGGCAGGTGCAGGCGTGGCTGCGCAGCGATTTCCTGCCACTCCGGCAGGAACGCTCGACCGAGGTGATCTTCTACGGCCCGACACCGCAGCCGCTTTCCGCCGCCGCCGAGCGCTCGGCTGCGCGGCTGTTCGCCGGCGCCGGCGAGCTGCTGGCGCACGGCGGCGACCATCTCTGCGGCGACGACTGGTGCATCGCCGACGTCGACCTCGCGCTGATGCTCAACCGGCTGCTGCTGAACGGCGATGCCGTCCCCGACGCCCTCGCCCGCTACGCGACGCGGCAATGGCAGCGGCCGAGCGTACAGTCGTGGGTGCTGAGGGAGCGGCCGGCGCCCCCGGTGACGACGTGAGCGGCGCCGGACGGCGCCATCGGCAGGCAATTCGTTCCAGGAGGCCCCATTGAACGCGAACATCGTTCCGACCTATGCCGCGCTGCTGGCGCTCTTCTTCATCGCCCTCAGCATCCGCACGCTGCGCCTGCGGCGCCAGCTCCGCATCGCCATCGGCGACGGCAGCAACCCGGCGATGTTGCGGGCGATGCGCGTGCATGCCAACTTCGCCGAGTACGTACCGCTCGCGCTGGTCCTGCTCCATTTCGTCGAGGCGCAGGGGGCGCAGGCGATGCTGCTGCACGGCCTGTGCCTCTGCCTGCTGCTCGGACGCGTCGCGCATGCCTTCGGCGTCAGCCGGACGGCCGAGAACTTCAGCTTCCGCGTCACCGGAATGGCGCTGACCTTCACGACGATCTTCTTTTCATCGGCCTGGCTGCTGCTCGCCTCGGTTCGCCAGCATCTGGCCTGAGAGCGGGGAATGACGAGGGCCTCCCCAGCTTTCCCCGCGCCGGGCGGTCGGCGGACATCCCATGCTGGCAGAGGTTCGCCAGCCCTCCCGGCTCCCAGGGCGTCGCGGCTTCCCACAGCGTTTGCTGCCGCCCGGCCGGCCGGCGCACCCGGGGCAGGCCAACGCCGCAGGTCTTCGGCGCCGGCGATGGCTTGCAGCCGGGGTTGGTCGCGCGCTATAGTCTCGCCGCGAATGGGAGAGCACGGCACTGCCGTCGCCGAAGGCGCAATCCACCCGGAAACGCTCAGGCAAGAGGACCGTTCGTGCAATGAACTCTGGAGAGCGGCGCCCGCTTCTGCAGGACGCCCACCGATGGGGCCAGGACGACCGTGCAGCAGCGTGTCGGCCAGACAATCTCTCAGGTACATGGACAGAGGGGTGGACTCGAAGCGGGTTCGCCCCTTTCCCGTTTCTGGAATCCACTTCAACACATTCCTGTCAGAGATTGATACGATGCAGAAAACTGTCCTGAACGAGGAGCACCGCCGGGCTGGTGCGCGAATGGTCGATTTCGCTGGCTGGGACATGCCGCTCCACTATGGTTCGCAGATCGAGGAGCATCATGCCGTGCGCCGCGATGTCGGCATGTTCGACGTCTCGCACATGTGCGCCGTCGACATCCGGGGCAGCGACGCACGCGCCTTCCTGCGGCGGCTGCTGGCGAACAACGTCGACCGCCTGCAGCTTCCTGGCAGGGCCCTCTACAGCACGATGCTCAACGAGGCCGGCGGCGTCATCGACGACCTCATCGTCTACCATCTCGCCGAAGACGACTTCCGCGTCGTCATCAACGCCGCGACCGCCGCCAACGATCTGCGCTGGATGACGGCCCGCCGCGACGAGTGGGGCCAGGCGGTGACGATCAGAGCGCGCCGGGAAGGCGCGGACGGGCTCGCGATGATTGCCGTGCAGGGCCCGCAGGCGAGGCAGAAGGTCTGGCAGGCGCTGCCCGAATGCCAGCCGGCCAGCGCTGCCCTGAAGCCTTTCTTCGCCGCCACCGTCGGTGAGCACCTGATCGCCCGCACCGGTTACACCGGCGAGGACGGCTACGAGATCACGCTGCCGGCGGCGCAGGCCGTCGGGCTCTGGAAGCGCCTTGCCGAAGCGGGCGCCCGGCCCTGTGGTCTCGGTGCGCGGGACACGCTGCGCCTCGAGGCGGGAATGAATCTCTATGGCCAGGACATGGACGAGAGCGTGTCGCCGCTCGACGCCGGGCTAGCGTGGACCGTCGACCTCGCTTCGCCGCGCGACTTCGTCGGCAAGGCGGCGTTGCTGGCGAAACCGCAGCAGCACCGCTTCCTCGGCCTGCTGCTCCTCGAGCGCGGCGTCCTGCGTGCCCACCAGCGCGTCGACAGCGCGCATGGCCCGGGGGAAACCACCAGCGGCAGCTTCTCGCCGACGCTGCAGCAGTCGATCGCCCTCGCCCGCCTGCCGCTGGCCGCCGCGGTCGGCGACGTCGTCCACGTCAGCGTGCGCGACAAGCCGTTGCAGGCACGTGTCGTCAAACCCTGCTTCGTCCGGAACGGCAGCGTCCTCGTTTGATCCCGACCTGGCAAACGCCAGCCCTGCTTCCACTCATCAGGAGAAACAGTGAACATCCCCACCGACCTCAGGTACACCCGCAGCCACGAATGGGTCCGCGTCGAAGCCGACGGAGCGATCAGCGTCGGCATCACCGATCATGCACAGGAACTGCTCGGCGACCTCGTCTTCATCGAGTTGCCCGAGCCGGGACGCGAACTGGCCGCCGGGCAGGAAGCCGCCGTCGTCGAATCGGTCAAGGCGGCGGCCGACGTCTACGCGCCGCTGACGGGAACCGTCATCGAGAACAACGCGGTGCTGGCGGATTCGCCCGAACTGGTCAATCAGGACGCCTACGCGGCGTGGCTGTTCAGGATGCGTCCGGCGAGCATCGCCGAACTCGACGGCCTGCTCGACGCGGCCGCGTACCAAGAGATCGTTGCCGCCGCCTAGTCGCCGCGCGAACCACCGGAAGACACCATGGACGCCACCCCTCCCGCGCCGCCGCTGGCGGCCCTCGAACGGCGCGACGACTTCGTCGGCCGGCACATCGGCCCGAACGCCGGCGAGATCGCCAGCATGCTGGCCAGCATCGGCGTCGCCAGCCTCGCCGAACTCGTCGCGCAGACGGTGCCGGCGGCGATCCGCCTGCCGGCGCCTCTGCCGCTTGCCGGACCGCGCAGCGAGATCGAGGCGCTGGCCGAGCTGCAGGCCATCGCCCGCCGCAACCAAGAGCGGCATTCGCTGATCGGCATGGGCTACGCCGACAGCGTGACGCCAGCGGTCGTGTTGCGCAACCTGCTCGAGAATCCGGGCTGGTACACCGCCTATACGCCCTACCAGGCGGAACTCGCGCAGGGCCGCCTGGAAGCGCTGCTCAACTACCAGCAGATGGTGATCGACCTCACCGGCCTCGAACTCGCCAATGCCTCGCTGCTCGACGAGGCGACGGCGGCTGCCGAAGCGATGAGCATGGCCCGCCGCGTCAGCAAGTCGGCGTCGCAACGCTTCTTCGTCGACGCCGCGTGCTTCCCGCAAACCGCCGACGTGCTGCGCACCCGCGCCACCTGGTTCGGCTTTGAACTGGTCTTCGGAACGGCCGCCGAAGCGGCCCGGCACGAGGTCTTCGGGGCGCTCCTGCAGTACCCGGACGATGCCGGCGAGGTCGCCGACCTCAGCGCACCGATCGCCGCCGTCAGGGCACGCGGCGGCGTCGTCGCCGTCGCCTCCGACCTGATGGCGCTGGTGCTGCTGCGCTCGCCCGGCGCGATGGGCGCCGACATCGCACTCGGTTCGGCGCAGCGCTTCGGCGTCCCGCTCGGTTTCGGCGGCCCGCATGCCGCCTTCTTTGCCACCCGTGACGAGTACAAGCGCGCCGTCCCCGGCCGCATCATCGGCGTCTCGGTCGATGCCCGCGGCAAGCGCGCGCTGCGCATGGCACTGCAGACCCGGGAACAGCACATCCGCCGCGAGAAGGCGAATTCGAACATCTGCACCTCGCAGGTCCTGCTCGCCAACATCGCCGGCATGTACGCCGTCTACCACGGCCCGCAGGGGCTGCGCAGCATCGCCAGCCGCATCCACCGCCTCGCCGCGCTGCTCGCCGCCGGCTTGCGGGAGGCCGGGATCGAGCTGGGCAGCAGGCATTTCTTCGACACCGTCAGACTGCGGCTCGCCGGCCGCGTCGCCGCGCTCGTGACGGCCGCCGCCGACGCCGGCTACAACCTGCGGCCGGTTTCCGCCGACGTGCTGGCGATCGCCATCAACGAGAAGACGACGCGTGCCGACATCGGCGCACTGATCCGGCTGATTGCCGGCGTCGACGCCGACCTCGACCGGCTCGACGAGCAGCTGCGCCGTGCCGACCCCTTCCTGCCGGAGTCGCTTCTGCGCCAGGATGCGATCCTGACCCACCCGGTGTTCAACAGTCACCATACCGAGCACCAGATGCTGCGCTACCTCAGGAGGCTGCAGAACCGGGATCTGGCGCTCGACCATTCGATGATCTCGCTTGGCTCATGCACCATGAAGCTCAACGCCAGCAGCGAGATGATCCCGATCACCTGGCCGGAGTTCAGCGACATCCACCCCTTCGCGCCGCTCGATCAGGCACAGGGGTACCTGCGGATGATCGCCGATCTGGAAGCCTGGCTGCGGGCGATCACCGGTTTCGACGCCATCTGCCTGCAACCGAACTCGGGCGCGCAAGGCGAGTACGCCGGACTGGTGGCGATCGCCCGCTACCATGCGAGCCGGGGTGAAGGCCGGCGCAACGTCTGCCTGATCCCGAAGTCGGCGCACGGTACCAATCCCGCCACGGCCCAGATGTGCGGCATGCGGGTGGTGGTGGTGGACTGCGACGACTCCGGCAACATCGATGTCGCCGACCTGGCGGCGAAGGCGGCGCAACATGCCGCCAACCTCGCCTGCCTGATGATCACCTATCCGTCGACGCACGGCGTCTTCGAGGAAGCGATCAGCGAGGTCTGCGCCATCGTGCACCGGCATGGGGGCCAGGTCTACATGGATGGCGCCAACCTCAACGCGCAGGTCGGACTGACCTCGCCGGCGCTGATCGGCGCCGACGTCAGCCACATGAACCTGCACAAGACCTTCTGCATCCCGCATGGCGGTGGCGGCCCGGGCATGGGCCCGATCGGTCTCAAGGCACATCTCGCGCCGTTCATGGCCAACCACTGCGTGCAGCCGGTCGCCGGCCCGCACCGCGGCCAGGGAGCGGTTGCCGCAGCGCCCTGGGGCTCGGCGTCGATCCTGCCGATCTCCTGGATGTACATCGCGATGATGGGCGGCAGCGGTCTGACGCGGGCGACCGAGGTGGCGATCCTCAACGCCAACTACATCGGCACGCGTCTGGCTCCGCATTACCCGGTGCTGTACACCGGCAGGAACGGCCGCGTCGCGCATGAGTGCATCCTCGACATACGCCCGCTCAAGGCGGCCACCGGCGTCTCCGAGATCGATATCGCCAAGCGCCTGATGGACTACGGATTCCATGCGCCGACGGTCAGCTTCCCGGTGGCGGGAACGATGATGGTCGAACCGACCGAGTCGGAAGCGAAGGGCGAACTCGACCGCTTCATCGCCGCGATGATCAGCATCCGCCACGAGATCCGGCAGATCGAGAATGGCCACTGGCCGGCCGACGACAGTCCTCTGAAGCGCGCGCCGCACACCCAGGCCGACATCGTGGACGAGACGTGGCAGCGGCCCTACAGCCGGCAGCAGGCGGCCTTTCCGCTGCCCTGGGTGGCGGACAACAAGTTCTGGCCGAGCGTCAATCGCGTCGACGACGTCTACGGCGACCGCCACCTGTTCTGTTCCTGCATGCCGGTCGACGAGTCCGACGAGTCCGCGGAATCCGAACCGGTCAACCACAGCAGCGGAGTGAAGACATGAGTACAAGCATCCACGGGTTCAGCGCCGAGCTTCTCGGCGGCGGCATGCAGCCACTCGCCGACTATGCCGGCAAGGTCCTGCTGATCGTCAACACCGCCAGCCAGTGCGGCTTCACGCCGCAGTACGCGGGGCTCGAAGCGCTCTACGAGCGCTACCGCGAGCGCGGTCTGGTGGTTCTCGGATTTCCCTGCAACCAGTTCGGCGCGCAGGAGCCGGGCGATGCCGGCGAGATCGCCAGTTTCTGCCAGAAGAACTACGGCGTCAGCTTCCCGATGTTCGCCCGCATCGAGGTCAATGGCGACCGCGCCCACCCGCTCTACCAGTATCTGAAGAAAGCGGCGCCGGGCCTTCTCGGCAGCGAGGCGATCAAGTGGAACTTCACCAAGTTCCTCGTCGATCGCGCCGGCGACGTCGTGCAGCGCTACGCGCCGGCCACCACCCCGGACAGCATCGCCGACGACATCGAGAAGCTGCTGTGAACTGCCACCTGCGGCAGACCCGCGCCGACTTCGGGTGGCAGTCTCCGGCGCGCGCACTGCTGCCGGGCGACGACGAAACGCATGCACCGCGCTGAGTCGACGCCCGGTTCGGCGCCGCTGCGGACTCCCGACCTCGGCGCCATGCTGCGCTGGCCGAATGTGCCGGCGTGCTACGGCTGGCTGGGACTCGATCGCCGCGGTCGCTGGCGCCTGCGCGGCGAAACGCTCACCCATGCCGGCCTCGTTGCCTTCCTCGACCGGCAGTACGGATGCGACCGGCACGGCAATCATTTCGTCCAGAACGGCCCGCAGCGCGTCTACGTCGAGCTCGAATACACCCCCTGGGTGGTGCGTCTGGGCGCCACCGGCCAGCTCGAGACGCACATCGGCACCGCGGTCGACGAGATTCGCGGCGCCGCGATCGACGAACACGGCAACCTGCTGCTCGAGATTCCCGAGGGCGTTGCGCTGCTCTGCGACCACGACCTCGCTGCGCTGCACGACTGCCTGCAGCTGGCGAACGGGATGCCGGCCGACGACGCCAGCGTGCTCGCCGCCATGGGCGCAGGAAACGGCGAGCCGAGCGCGCTGACGTTCTCATGGCGCGGCAGACGGCTGCCGGTGCGTTCGCTCCGCGAGGCCGACGTCGCGCGACATTACGGCTTCGTCGCCGCACCACGACCCGATGACGCGGAGGAACGGCGTTGAACCCGCGGCAACTCGCCCTCGACGCTCTGCTGCTCGGCGACCCGGCGCTGAAGTGCGCCGCCGTAGACGCCATGCCGCTGCCGGCCGGCGAGCAGACGCCGGCCGAGCCGGACAGCAGCCGCTTGCGGCACGAAAGCCTGCCTGGCCGCGGCGCGCGGCCGCTGCTGGTCGCGCCGGCGCAACTGGCGCAGCGGCCGGTCAGCACGCTTGCCGGACGTGCTGCGCTATTCCACTCGCTGGCACATATCGAACTCAACGCCGTCAATCTGGCGCTTGACGTCGTCTGGCGCTTCGCCGGCATGCCGGGTGACTTCTACCGCGACTGGATCGGCGTCGCGCGGGAGGAGTCGCAACATTTCCAGCTGCTGCACGAGCATCTGCGGGCGATGGGCTACGCTTACGGCGACTTCCCGGCGCACGACGGGCTGTGGGAAATGGCCGAGAGAACCCGTGACGACCTGCTGGCACGACTCGCGCTCGTGCCGCGCGTCCTCGAAGCGCGCGGCCTCGACGCCGCGCCGCTGATCCGCGACAGGCTTCGCCATGCCGGCGACGAGCACGGCGCAGCACTGCTCGAGATCATTCTGCGCGACGAGGTGACGCATGTCCGCATCGGCAACCGCTGGTACCGCTGGCTCTGCGAACGGCGCGGCCTCGACCCGCTGGCCTGCCAGGCCGAGTTGGCCCGACGCTACCGCGCACCGCGCCCGCGCGGCCCGTTCAACCTCGCCGCGCGGCGCGCCGCCGGCTTCGACGAGCAGGAACTGGCGGCCCTGCAAGCCGGATGAGGGACTGCCGGCGCGGCGCCGGGTCTGCCATCGCGGCGTCCCGGATGCGGCGGCCGTCCGCCTCGGCCAATGTCAATCACGCACCGGCGGCATGCCGTCCGGGCTTTACTGGAGCGAGTCCTGCCATGCGCTATCAGGTTTTCATGGAAGAAGAGGAAGGAGCCGAAGGTTCTGGCGATCTCGCCAGCTTCGACACGCTCGAGGGAGTGTGGGAATTCATCGGCAAGCATCTGCCGACCGGCGTCTACAGCGATCGCCGCCTGGTCTGGGTCAAGGACCGCGAGGCGAACGGCGAGGTGTCCTTCTCGGTCACCTCCAGCCTGTGGACCGAGCATTGCGAGACACCGCTCGCCTTCGCGCGCTGCTTCAAGATGTTCCTCGATTTCCGGCACCCCTAGGCGTGCGTGCAGCAGGCTGCAGGCGCCACCGCCGGCCGCCGTGCTAGCGACGCCGCGCCCGTCAGCCAGCTTGGCGCTGCTGCTGACCACCCTGGTTGCCCTCGGCCCACTGTCGACCGATCTCTACCTGCCGGCGCTGCCGACCCTCGCCCGGGTCTTCGGCAGCGACGCCGCCGCGGTGCAACTGACGCTGTCGGTCTTTCTCGCCGGCTTCGCCTGTGGTCAGATCTTCTACGGCCCGCTGTCCGACCGCTTCGGACGCCGCCCGGCGCTGCTCGGCGGTCTGGCGCTCTACTGTCTCGGCTCGCTCGGCTGCATCTTTGCGCCCGACATCACGACGCTGGTCGGCGCCCGCTTCGTACAGGCGCTCGGTGCCTGCGCCGGGCCGGTGATCGGGCGCGCGATCGTGCGCGACATCTGGGGAGCCAGCGAGTCGGCCCGCATCATCGCCTACATGGGCAGCGCCATGGCCCTCGCACCACTCGTCGGGCCGACGCTGGGCGGCTTTCTCACCATCCTCTTCGGCTGGCAGTCGAATTTCGTGCTCCTCCTGCTGATCGCCTCGCTGCAGCTCCTGGTCGTCGCGCGCGCCCTCGGCGAGAGCAACCTCCAGCGTGACCCGGACGCCACCAGGCCGCGACGGATGCTCGGCAACTTCGCCGAACTGATGGCCAACCGGGCCTATCTCGGCTACCTGCTCACCTTTGCCTTCTCCTACAGCGCGCTCTTCGCCTTCATCTCGGGATCGTCCTTCGTCCTCGCCGAGCGGCACGGGCTGACGCCGCAGGTCTACGGCATCTGCTTCGGCAGCGTCATCGCCGGCTACCTGATCGGCTCGCTGATCTCGGGGCGACTGGTGCGACGCCTCGGCAGCGACCGGCTGCTCCTGATCGGCGCCGGCATCGGTGCCCTCGCCGGCCTCGGCATGGCACTGCTCGAGTACGCCGCAGTCCGCACGCTCGCCGCCATCCTCGTACCGATGTTCTTCTGCACCATGGGTACCGGCCTCGTCATGCCGAACGCGATCGCGCGTGCACTCGCTCCCTATCCGGCGATGGCGGGCTCGGCGTCGGCGCTGATGGGCTTCGTCCAGATGAGCGTGGCGGCAGTCGTCGGCATCGCCGTCGGCCACGGACTCGCGGGCGGCGGCGCGGCGCTGGCGACAGCGGTCGCCATCTGCACCCTGCTCGCGCCGGTTTCGTGGTTCCTGCTGCGCCGGAGCCCTTGACCGGCCGGCACACCCGGCGAGCCGCGCGCCGCAACCGCGGTGGCGGCAGCGCGCAGCGCATCGGCTCGGCAGCCAGAAGCAGGCACGGGGCACGCGTGGCGATCGACCGGGTAACGAGGCCCGATCTGTCCCTGAGCCGTTCAGCCATTGGCCGGCAACAGGAGCGTTGCGCGCAATCCCCCGAGCGGCGATCTGGTCAGCGACAGCCGACCGCCATAGAGGTGAGCCAGTTCGTCCACGATCGCCAGACCGAGACCGGCTCCCGGCACTCGCTGATCGGCACGTACACCGCGCCGCAAGACACTCTCGCAGTGCTCTGCCGCGATACCGTCGCCATCGTCATCGATGTCGATGCGAATGCCGTCTGCGGACCTGGACACGTCAATCACAACCCGCCGCCGAGCCCACTTGCAGGCGTTGTCCAGCAGGTTGCCGAGCATCTCCTGCAAGTCGTGCAGTTCCACGCGGACACCCCAAGCAACGGTCGGCGGTTCCATTTCGAGTTTCAGCTCGCATCCGGCGTGAAGTTGGCGCATCGTTCGCATCAAGCCGTCGAGCGCTGCCGGCAATGAGGTGTTGAGCCCCGGTTGGCTGACCGCGGCTGCCGCCTGTGCTCGCGCGAGGTGGTAGTCGACCTGGCGACGCGCGACCCCGACCTGCTCTGCGACCAGCCGTGCAAAATCATCCTGCCGCGCATTCGCGGCGTTGGCGAGCACACTCAGCGGGGTCTTCACGGCATGTGCCAGGTTGCCGGCCTGCGTTCTCGCCCGTTCGACGATGCTGCTGTTCTGGGCCAGCACGCTGTTGAATTCCTCGACCAGCGGAGCGATCTCGGCAGGATGGTCGTCCACCAGATGCTGCGCCTCGCCCTTGCGGATCCGTTCCAGGTCTTGCCGGAGGCGGCGCAGCGGCGACAGGCCGACGCCGACCTGGACCAGCACGGCGAACGCCAGGCCGAGCGCCAGGACGCCGAGCGACAACCACAGCGCGCCCTGGAAACGGGCGACCGGTTCGTCCATCTGCGCCTCGTCGGCGGCAGCGATCAGCCGGAATCGATGCGGCGTACCGTCGGCGCCGTCCTCGATGGCGATCGTCCGTTCGGCCATGCCGAGCATGCGCCCCTGCGGCCCGGCGATGCGGTGTTGGTGCACCTCGCCGTCGGCAGGCGTGTCCTGCGGCACGACCAGCACGCGATCCCACAGCGAACGCGAGCGCAGGACGCCGGCGCCGACGCCCCCGACACCAACGACGCCATCGACCTGCCAGTAGGAGCCGGAATAGGGACGGCTCAGGCGCGGGTCGCCGAGCGGCAGGGCGAGGCTGGCGCGACCTTCGGCGTCGAGGGTGAGATGCGCCGTCAGCTGGTCGAGCTGGGTGCGCAGTTCGGCGTGGAACTGCCCTGCGACGTGGTCGCGGAACAGGTTGCCGAGCGCCCAGCCGGCGGCGACGATGGTCACCGTGATCCACACCAGCGTGCCGGCGACCAGGCGAATGCGCAGCGAGCCGCGCCGGCGCATCATGTCGGCCCGCCTGGCGCCGCCAAACGATAGCCGAGTCCACGCACGGTCTCGATCATGCCGGCCGGCAGCTTCTTGCGCAGACGTGCGATGAAGACCTCGACGGTGTTCGAGTCGCGGTCGAAATCCTGCGCGTAGATGTGCTCGACCAGATCGCTGCGCGAGATCACCTCGCCCTGGTGGTGCATCAGGTAGGCGAGCACGCGGAATTCGTGGCCGGTCAGCGCCAGCGTCTGGCCGTCCGCCAGCACGCGGCCGATGCGCGTGTCGAGCACGAGCGGGCCGCAGGCGATCTCGGCGCTGGCGTGGCCGCCGGCGCGGCGGATCAACGCCCGCAGTCGCGCCAGCAGCTCTGCCATGTGGAAGGGTTTGGCCAGGTAGTCGTCGGCACCGGCGTCGATGCCGGCCACCTTCTCGTGCCAGCTGTCGCGCGCGGTGAGGATCAGCACCGGCATCGTGCGGCCGGCGGCGCGCCACTTCTTCAGGACGGTGATGCCGTCCATGCGCGGCAGCCCGAGGTCGAGAAGGACCGCATCGTACGTTTCGCCGTCGCCGAGGAAGTGGGCGTCGATGCCGTTTTCGGCGCGATCCGCGACGTAGCCCGCCGCCGCCAGCGCCTCGACCAGTTGCGCCTGCAGCGTCGGCTCGTCCTCGACCACCAGAATGCGCATCAATGCTTCTCCCTGTCCTTTTCGCGCGAGCGGCTGCCGAGCACCGTGCCGTCGCGCGCGTCGACCTTGAGCCGGATCAGCGCGCCGCCGCGCTGCAGGAGCTTCAGCTTGTAGATCCAGCGCGCATCGCGCTCACGTTCCAGCTCGACGTCGATCACCTGCCCCGGATGACGCTGCTCGACGCGCTCGAGCACCCGCGCCAGCGGCAGGATCTCGCCCGCCTCCAGTGCCTGCCGGGCGCGGTCGTGGTCATGGTCGTCGCTGGCGTGGGCGACGGCGGGCAGAGCCAAGCACCAGGCGGCGCAGGCCAATGCTCGCCAGTGAGAGGAGAACGCTGGGGTCATTCGCGTGGCGGCAGTCGTGGTCGAGGGCTCATTTCTATCCTGGTCGAGCTTAACCGAAGATGAACGCACGGTTCAGCCTTCGTTCAGCCGTCGGCTGTCATCGTGGCGTCATCATCCGAGCGAAAAGGAGTTCGCCATGAAGCCGATCACCGTCCTGCCCGTACTCGCCGTGGCTCTCGTCATGGCCCTGCCCGTGGCCGCCGCCGGCCCGCGCGACGACCAGCTGGCTGCCTACGCGGCAGCTGCCCGTGCGGCCAACCCGGCCTTCTCCGGCTTCTCCGCAGCGCGCGGCAAGACCCTGCACAGGCAGAACTTCGCCGGCGGCAAGCCGGAGTCGCCGGCCTGCACCGCGTGCCACGGCAACGACCCGCGCGGTGCCGGCCGCACGCCGGCCGGCAAGGTCGTCGAGGCGATGGCGCTGTCCGCTTCCCCGGCACGTTACAGCGACCCGGCCAAGGTCGAGAAGTGGTTCAGGCGCAACTGCAACGAAGTGCTCGGTCGCGAATGCACGCCGCTCGAGAAGGGCGACTGGCTGGCATTCATGCTCACCCAGTAGGCCGCGATGCCACCGCTCTCCATGGACAGGAAGGAACCCGTCATGAACCCGAAACCTCTGGATACGGCCCGTGCGTTGCCGCTGCGTCCGCTCGTCCTCGGTGCCGTCGTGCTGGCTTTCTCGGCCATCGTGCTCGGCCGCGCGCAGGCCGGCGGCAGCCACTACTTCCCGCCGGTGGCCGATCCTCTCGTCAAAGAAGAGTGTGGCGGCTGCCACATCGCCTTCGCGCCGTCGATGCTTCCGGCTGCTTCCTGGCAACGAATGATGGCCAGCCTGAAGGACCACTTCGGCGACGACGCCGCGCTCGATCCGGCTGTCGCCGCGAAGATCGGCGAGTATCTGGTGAGCAATGCCGGTGACCGCGGCGGCCGGCGTTACGGCGACAAGCTGCTGCGTGGCGCCATGGGGACGACCTCGCCCGCCAGTGCGCCGCTGCGCATCACCGAACTGCCGAAATGGCTGCGCGAGCACCGCAAGGTGCCGGACTGGGAGTGGAGGCACCAGGAAGTGCGCACGCGCGCCAACTGCACCGCCTGCCATGCCGATGCGTCCAGGGGCTACTACGACGACTGATCGCCCGCCGACGACCCCATCAACACCGATCCGTGGCCGGTGCTCCGGCCGCTACGAATGGAGGACTCCATCATGACGAACGGCGCGGGATACCCCTTCGCAGGTGCCTGCCACCGACGGCGTGCGCGCGCCGGTATGCAGCAAGCGCCGCTGCCGCGACGACCTGCCGACCCCGCCGGCCACGACTGCGCCGGCGCCGGTCCGCTGAGGAGCCTGCGATGAAGATCCTGCTGGCGGGACTCTGCATGCTGGTACTCGCCGTCTGGGGCTGGGATGTCGGGCAGGCGACCTTGCCCGCGACAGCGCATCCGTGGTGGATCGCCCGCCAGGAACTGCTCTACCTGAGCGGCCTGCTGTCGCTCGCCCTGATGTCGCTGGCGATGCTGCTCGCGACGCGTCCGGTCTGGCTGGAGGCGCCGCTGGGGGGCATGGACCGCATCTACCGGACGCACAAGTCGGCGGGTATCCTCGGCATCGGCCTGGCAGCGGCGCACTGGCTGGTCGAGATGGGCGACGACATCCTCAAGTCCGTGATCGGACGCGAGGGGCGTCTGCCGAAGGAAAAGTACGCCGGCTTCATCGAAGTCCTGCGCGACCTCGCCAAGGACATGGGCGAATGGGCGATCTACGCCGTGCTGCTGATGCTGGCGGTCACTCTGTGGCGCCGCTTTCCCTATCGCGCCTGGCGCCTCGTGCATCGCGCCATGCCGGTGCTCTATCTTGTCCTTGCCTTCCACGCCATACTGCTCGCCCCGCGCGACTACTGGCAGCAGCCGGCCGGCGCGCTGGTCGCCGCGCTCGTCGCGGCCGGCAGCTACGCTTCGTTCCGCGCGCTGGCCGGCGGCATCGGCCGCACGCGGCGCCACGCCGCCACGCTCGTCACCATCGAGCAGGCGGCGCCAGAGGTGACCAGCGTGCGCTGCCGCGTGGACGACGACTGGCCCGGCCATCGCCCCGGCCAGTTCGCCTTCGTCACCTTCGATGCGCGCGAGGGCGGGCATCCCTTCACCATCGCCAATCCTGACGGCGGCGACGGCACGCTCGGCTTCCAGATCAAGGCGCTCGGGGATTACACCGGCACGCTGGCGCGACGACTGGCGGTCGGCCAGCCGGTCAGCATCGAAGGCCCCTACGGCTGTTTCGACCTCGACCGCTGCGACCCGCGGGCGCGACAGATCTGGATCGCCGGCGGCATCGGCGTGACGCCCTTTCTCGCCTGGCTGGAAGCCCTGTCGCGCAGGCGCGCCAAATCGCCCGTCGCCGAAATGCACTACTGCACCCGCGACGGCGCCACCGATCCCTTCGTCGGCCGGCTGCAGGAGCTGTGCGTGCAACTGCCGTCTGTCCGCCTGACGGTGCACGACGCGCGCGCCGGCGACCGACTGCAGGCCGAGGCGCTGGGCGATGCGGCGGGCGCCGAGGTCTGGTTCTGCGGGCCGAGCGGGCTCGCCGAGACCCTGCGTGCGGGACTGGTGCGCCTGGGCCGGCGGCAGCGCTTCCATCAGGAAGCTTTCGACATGCGCTGACCCTGGTGCATGCGATTTCGCGCCTGCACGGACACATGCCCGGCCGGCCCTGGCACGCTGCAGCAGAAACCACGATGATTCACCCCACGAGTGGGATGGGAGATTCAACCGAACCAGCGTCGACAAGCGACTGGCTCGACTGGACCGGTCGCGCCGATTCGCCATCGCTCGCTGGCGCAAGAGTGTCAGGTTCGCGCCAGCGACCGTGACCGGGCAACTCGACCATCCGGCGACGATTCCAACACCTCGATGGCGCTGTCAGGGTGTATATTCTTACGCTCCGTCTTACCCGACCGACTACTCGCCATGGAAACCGTCAAGCTTTCGACCAAGGGCCAGATCGTCATCCCCAAGGGCATCCGCGACATTCACCATCTTGCGCCGGGCACCGAATTCGCCATCAGCTTCGTCGGCGAGGAGATCCGGCTCAAGCCCCTGCCCGCGTTCCCCCCCGCCAGCGTCGCCGACGGCCTGGGTTTCCTGGCGAAGGCTGGCCAGCCCTCGCTGAGTGAAAGCGAGACCGAGGCCGCCGTTACCGCCCAGTTACTGGCAGATGACGAGACGACGAAAGGATGATCGCCCTCGACACCAACCTCCTGGCCCGCTACCTGCTGAACGACGACAAACCCCAGGCCCGCGCTGCGGCGAGGCTACTTTCCGGCAAGGAAGACTGTACCGCCCCTCCCACCGTGCTGCTGGAACTGGCCTGGGTGCTCAAGGCGAATGGTTGCAGCCGGGAGGACATTGCCCGCGGCTTGCGGCTTCTGTTCGGCCTGCCCAACTTCCGCCCCCTGCAATTCGAGGCCGTCTGCCGCGCGCTCGACTGGTTCGATCGCGGCATGGACTTCGGCGACGCCCTGCACCTGGCACTCTCGGCACCGGCCAGCCGCTTCGCCACCTTCGACAAAGGCTTCGCACGCCAGGCCCAAGCCCAGGGCGCGAGCGCGGAAGTCATCTTGATTGACGAGGGTTCATGACTTCGAGTCCCAAAGGCGGAGAAATGCAGAATCCGGCCCGACTGCTCTTCGCGCATCTGCAGGCCCTGCTCCCGGAGGTTGCTGAGGAAACATGCTTGCAGTGCGTGGTGGGCGGAAATCCGCGGCGGCGACATTCCGCCCGACGCAGGAGCACACCGGAGTGGGCGATGACGCGCTGCGCCTGCAGGCGAACCTGTGGTCCGGCAAAATCGAGATGTTTGCCGACATCCTCGGCGAGAAAGCGCAGCACAACGTAGCCGTTCTTCTGCAGCAACGCATCCTTGCGCCGGTCGCGGCGGTGGGCTTCGCGGTCGGCCAGGTGCTGCGGGCCATCGATTTCCACCGCCACCCGCTCCGCAGCCGCCAGCAGATCGACCTCCATTCCGCCACGCCCGTCGAAGGGAATCGGCAATTCGACGTTGAGACGAAACTTGCCGGCGGTGTCGGGAAGCGTCTGCAGGCGCCGATGGAGGAAGGCTTCGCTGGCACTGCGCGCCCGGTCGGCACCGGTCGACTCCGGCTTGAACGTGCAAGCGACGTCCGCGAACAGCTCGCCGAGCGGCGCGTCCACCCCATCGCGCAGCAGGCGCTGGAGGCTGGCGGCGTAATCGCGCTTCCATTCCACTTCGACCGGCAACGGCACCTCCGGCGGCCAGCCGGGCACCGCGCTGGCCGGCAGCAGAATGGAGTACCCGACCGCTTCGTAGCCCTTGCAGCGCCGGTCGAACATCCGCGCCAGCATCGGCACATTGAGATCGGCGTAGTCGTAGATGCGGACCTCCCGCTTGCTGTCGTGCAGGCGATGCAGACGGCCGGCATACTGGGCAATCGTTCCGCGCCACGAAACCGGCAGCGTCAGGAGCAGGGTGTCGAGACGAGCGTCGTCAAATCCCTCGCCGAGGTAGCCGCCGGTCGCCAGGACGACCCGTTCTTCGCTCTCAGGGATGGCCACCCGTCGCGCGCGCGCATCCTGCAATTGCCGCCTGCCCATGCCGCCGCGCAGGACCACGAGGCGGCGCGCGATCGGCGACAGTCGCTCGGCCAGTCGTTCGATATGACCGGTTCTCTCGGTCAGCACGACCGGCGAACGTCTCTCACGAACTGCCGCCGCAACGTCGTCGACGATCAGCCGATTTCGTCTTTCGTCGGCGACCAGATCCTCGCAAAGATCATGGAACTGGACGCGCAGGTCGGGGTTCCCGGCGCCGGGCGGACGGAAAGCCGTCGGACGCACCCAGACATTGTGGCTGAAAGGTCGCTGTGCTGCCTGTTCGCGCTCGCTGACTCGATGGCGGACCGGTCCGCACTGCATGAAGACCATCGGGTGGTGCCCGTCCTTGCGGGTCACGGTCGCCGACAGGCCAAGGACATACCGGGCCTTCGCCCGCCGGACCAGCTGCTCGAAGCTCGATGCCGGCAGGTGATGGCATTCGTCCACGACCAGATGCCCATATTGCCCGACGCGGTCATCGACCACGCCGGCGCGGACGAGGCTCTGGATCAGCGCCACGTCGAGCGTGCCGTTCGGCCTGTTGCGGCCGCCGCCGATGCGGCCGATGGCCTTGGCCGGCAAGCCCAGGAAGCTTGCCAGTCGTCGACCCACTGCTCCAGCAGTTGCTGGCGGTGCACGAGCACCAGCGTGCTGACGCCTCGCCTGGCGATCAGCCACGCCGCGACGACGGTCTTGCCGAAAGCGGTGGTCGCCGCGAGAACGCCCTGGTCGCGGCCGGCCAGGGCCCTCGCGGCGACCGCCTGCTGCGGCCGCAAGGTGCCGTCGAACGTGACGCCCAGCGGCACGCCGGGGTGGCGCTCGTCGCGCACGATGCACTCGATCCCGAGGCTGCCGAGCAGATCCTGGACTTCGTCCAGGCAGCCGCGTGGCAGACCGATGTGCAGCGGATGCTCCTCGGCGCAGGAGATCACCCGTGGCAGGCCGAAGGTCGGCAGGCGCATCGCCTGCGCCCGGTAGAACTCCGGATTCTGGAACGCCGCCAGCCGCAGCAGACGATTGCGCAAGGCGGCTGGCAAACCCTCCCTGGCGAGATAGATCTCGTTGCCGAAGATCAATTCCAGTCTTCAGGCAAAGGCCCGACGATCGACGCTTCGGCTCGGCAGCGCGAGGGCGGCGCGGTCCATGGTTCTGCGTCGCCTTCCTGGTCTTCGTCGAGCGCGGGAAAGCGAACTCCCACGACGCGGCCGCGTTGCTCGGCGGAGCGGACGATGGACTCTGCCTGCGCATGGGTGATCCTTCGCATGGTCGAGAGAAACGCCCACTGATCCGGCCAGGGAAGCAAGCGTTCGTCGAGGAACACGCTGTCGTCGCTCTCCCGCGGGCGCTTCTGCAGCGGCAATGCGATCAGGTTGCCGAAACCGCCCTTGGGCAGGGCGTCCTGGTTCGGAAACAACCGGTCGTACGAATCCAGCCCGACTTCCGGTCGTCGTTCCATCGTCTCGGTGAGGATGTGCGCACCGAGCTTCCTCGCCAGAACAGCCGGCAGGACCTCGGCGAAGAACAACCACAGGTGGCCGCCGTTGCCCGAGCGCGATCGCTCGACCGCTGCCGGCAGCCCGAATCGTCGGCAGGCCTCGCGAACGGCACCGATGTCTACACGCCAGCCCTCCTTGTCGAAGTCGATGGCAAGAAAGACGCAGGTCTCGTCGAGCAGCATCGGGTAAAGGCCAACGACGAACTCGCGACCACGCTCGTCTCGGCCCGTCAGCTGCTGGCGAATGGTTTCGTCGCTCAGCGGCAGGAATCGCCGACTGGGGCAGTCCTGGCACCTGACCGCCCGTTCGTCGCACAGCCCACGCGCCCACTCGTTCGCGCAGGCGGGGCCGTAACCCGTCTTGCCGGTGCGCAGGCTTGCGAAACGGCGCGCATAGAGGTCGTCCCGGCCCCGGAAGAGCGACCGGAACAGGGTGATCTTGGCGACTACGTTGGAGTGCTGCGTGACTGCGGCATCGGCGCTCATGGGGTGAAACGAACGGCCATGGGCAACCCTGACGAGGGTTGGTGCCCCGTTCGCGGGTGGTCAATCGGGTTTGCGCGCAGCACCGCCAGGCCCGGGAGCCCTGCAGTTCCGGACTGGCGGTTTATGTCGTTTGCCGGGAGCGTATGGTCATCCCTGCGAAAGCGGGAATGACGGAACTCCAGGACGGTTTGTGGTGGCAACGCCTGGAATTCGCCTTGTCACACTCGGTCCAGGTCTAAAAAGCGAGTTTCATATACTGTCACCGAATTGCGGAGTGATGCCGGCGCGTGGTCCGCCGCTGTGGGAGATGCAGGACAGTGGATCGGACGCCATCGATCCGCAAGCACAACCCGCACCCGACTACGGCTTCGATCAGCGCATCGCGTGGTAGGGCACAAGACGAACAGACGCGCTCGTCCGCGGCGGCTCAAGGCGAGTCGAAGTCTGGAAGACCGCTTGCGAGCTCATCCCGAGCTGCGGGCGAAGACGGAGTCGTTGTTGGCGGTGGTCGATCGAGAACGCGGCCGGCGATGCCAGGAAGGCGGCGGAGGCGGAGCGGCGGGTGACGGCAAGACCAGCCGGGCCCAGTTGTTTGCGCCAGAGCTGCCCGCCCGCCGCCATTTCACCGTAAGATAGCCAAGAGATGGCGATTCGAGACCGGGGGGCCCGCCCGCCGCCGGCGAATCGTCGAATGACCATCATGCGCATCCGGGGTGCAACAGCTTGCTCGCCAGAGAAACGACACCCAGCAGCATCGTCAGGTACCTCGACGAGTACGTCATCGGCCAGGATGAGGCCAAGAAGGTGCTCGCCGTCGCGGTCTATTCGCACTACCGCAAGATCGCCACCCTGCGCAATGAGCAGGGGACGATCGCCAAGAGCAACGTGCTGCTCGTCGGCCCCTCGGGAACCGGCAAGACGCTGCTCTGCGACACCCTGTCGCGCCTGCTGAAGGTGCCTTTCGTCACCGCCGACGCGACCTCTCTGGCGCAGACCAAGTACGCCAACGAGGAGATCGAGGCGGCGCTGCAGCGGCTGCTCGACAAGGCCGATGGTTGCATCGAGGACGCGCAGCACGGGATCGTCTTCATCGACGAGATCGACAAGCTGCGCTCGCCGAACGCGGCGGCGGGCAGCAGTTCGGGCGAGAGCGTGCAGCACGCGCTGCTCAAGATCATGGAGGGCTCGCCGGTCAAGCTGAAGGACAACCGCTACATCGACACGGCAAACATCCTGTTCATCTGCGGCGGCGCCTTCGTCGGGCTCGAAAACATCATGGCGCGGACGCATGGCTTCGGTTTCATCGCCACCTCGGCCGACGACAACCAGAACATCCTCGACCGGCTCAACAAGCGCGTCAAGCCGACCGATCTGTTCGAGTTCGGACTGATTCCCGAGTTCACCGGTCGCCTGCCGGTGATCGCCCGGCTGCACGAACTGAGCAAGCCGATGCTGGTGCGCATCATGAGCACGGCCCGGAATTCGATCTACCGCCAGTACATCGAGATCTTTCGCGACGAAGGCGTCGAGCTGAGCATCGGCCCGCGAGTGTTCGAGCAGATCGCCGAACTCGCCATGGAGTACAAGACCGGCGCACGCAGCCTGCGTGGCATCTTCGAGGAACTGATCACGCCGATCCTCTACCTGATTCCTGACAACCCGGGGATCTGCAAGGTTGAAATCTCCTCACTGTTTGAAGACGCCCGCTATTTCCGGCGCAAGTGACGACTGCCAGGTGTCTGCCGGCGCCCGGCGCTGGCCGGGCATGCGTGCCGTCGCCCTCTGCATCCTGTCCTATCTGCTCGCCTGCACGGGAATCGCCATGTTCCAGAATCATCTGCTCTACTTTCCGCAGCGCGCCGGCCTCGGTGAGATGACCGCCGGCGGCCTCGCTCCCTGGCCGAGCGGCGAGGACTTCCGCGGACTGCTGGCCGAACCGTCCGGCCCGGCGCGCGCGACGGCGATCGTCTTCCACGGCAATGCCGGGCACGCCGGCCACCGCCAGTTCTACAGCGATGCTCTGGTGCCGCTCGGCCTGCGCGTGATCCTCGCCGAGTATCCGGCCTATGGACCGCGCGCTGGCGAGCTTGGCGAGGCGAGCCTGGTGGCCGATGCCGAAAGGACGATCGCTCTCGCGCATGAACGTTACGGCGGACCACTCCTGGTGATCGGCGAATCGCTCGGGGCCGGCGTGGCAGCGGCCGCCAGTGCCCGGCAACGCGAAGCGATCGGCGGCCTGCTGCTGTTCACGCCGTGGGACAGGCTGGAGCATGTCGCCAGCCACCACTACCCGCTCCTGCCGGTCAGGCTGCTGCTGCGCGACCGCTATGACAGCAGCAGCCATCTCGCCGACCTGCGCCGGCCGGTGCTGGTCGCCGTCGCCGTCGATGACCGCATCGTCCCCGCGCGTTTCGGCCGCGCGCTGTACGATGGGCTGCCACAACCCAAGCGCCTGGAGCTGATCGAGGGAGCCGATCACAACGACTGGTTCTATCGGCTCGACGAAAAGTGGTGGCGACAGGCGATCGATTTCCTGCTCACCGCGCGCGACTGATCGCTGCCGCGGATTCAGGCCGCGGCGTCGACAGCCGGCCGCCGGGCGGCTGCACCGTGGAACGGTCCAGGCACGCTCAGCGCCGTGTCCTCGCCGCCATCTCCTCGTGCAGCGTCCTTCTGGCCGGTCGCAGCGGCGTTCGGCTCTGCGTCCATCCCGACTGGCGCGACGGCGTCAGCACGCGCAGGCGGGTCGCCAGCCAGCCGAAAGCACGGTAAAGCAGCGGACGGGTATAAAGCGCGGCCCAGCCTGCCCAGACGGCATCCATCAGGAGATTGCGCGCCGCCCCCTGGCCGAGCAGCGGCTGCTGCCCGAGGCGCGCGTCGTGCTGCGCTTCGCCGCGCAAGCGGACCAGCAGCTCGGGAATCGGGATGCGGACCGGACAGACTTCGCCACAGGCGCCACAGAGGCTGGAGGCGGTCGGCAGGACGTGCGTCGCCGCCAGTCCGAGCAGGTGCGGCGAGATGATCTCGCCGATCGGGCCCGGGTAGGTCGTGCCATAGGCGTGGCCGCCGATCCGGGTATACACCGGGCAATGGTTCATGCAGGCGCCGCAGCGGATGCACTGCAGCGTGGCGCGCAGTTGCTCGTCGGCGTAGGCCTGCGTGCGCCCGTTGTCGACCAGGACCAGATGGACTTCGCGCGGCCCATCCTTCTCCCCCGCCTTGCGCGGCCCGCTGATCAGGTTGAAGTAGGTGGTGATCGCCTGGCCGGTCGCCGAGCGGGTGAGCAGCGCGAACAGCGGGGGTACGTGTTCGAGCTTCTCGACGACCTTCTCGATGCCGGTGATCGCGATGTGCACGTCCGGCACGGTCGTACACATGCGACCATTGCCCTCGTTTTCGACCAGGCACAGCGTGCCGGTCTCGGCCACCGCGAAGTTGACTCCCGAGAGCCCGATCTCGGCAGCCATGAACTTCTCGCGCAGCACGGCGCGGCCGATGCCGATCAGCTCGTCGACCGAATCGGTGTAGCGCGCACCGGGGACCTTCTCGGCGAACAGGCGGGCGATCTGCTCCTTCGTCTTGTGGATCGCCGGCATGATGATGTGCGAGGGTTTCTCGCCGTCGAGCTGGACGATGTATTCGCCCATGTCGCTCTCCAGCGCCTCCATGCCGGCGTCGGCCATCGCATGATTGAGTTCGATCTCCTCGCTGACCATCGACTTGCCCTTGACCATCAGCTTCGTCGCATGCCGACGGGCGATGTCGATGATGATCCCGTTGGCCTCGGCCGCGGTTTCGGCCCAGTGCACGTGGACGCCGTTCTCGGTCAACCGGCGCTCGAGCAGTTCGAGCAGTTCCGGCAGGCGCGCCAGGCTGTACTTGCGAATGTGTTCGGCGAGCGCGCGCTGACGCTCGAAGGCCGGCGCGTCCGGAAACTGCGCCGCCCGCTTGCCGATCAGGAAATCCATCGCGCCGCGAAAGCTGCGGCGCAGGTGCTGGTCGGCAACCGCCGTCGCCGCGCGCTCGCGGAACTCGCTGGCGGGAACGAAGTGCAGAGGCTGTGAGTTCATGGCAGATCCTCCCCGTCGAGCAGCAGGACGACCAGTTCCTTCGGCCCGTGCGCACCGTAGGCCAGCGTCACCTGGATGTCGGCGGTCTTCGACGGCCCCGAGACGAGCAGCGCGTTGGTCGGCAGGTTGCCGCTCCAGTCCTGCGCGCCGATCGCCGCCAGCAGGTTGGCATGGATGTGGTCGGCATCGAGGAGCGCGAAGTGGATCGGCGGCACCAGCGACAACAGGCGCGGCTCGCTGGCGTCCGGCCAGATGATCAGCGTGCCGGTCTCGGCGATGCCGCCGCGGGTCGAGGTCAGGCTGGCATCGATGTCGCGAAAGAGCTCCGTCTTCCACTCCTCGACCGGCCGGTCGTAGCAGCGCAGGCCGGCGATCCCGCTGCCGGCGAGCGCCGCGGCGTGCCTCTCGCCATGCAGCAGCGAGCGCACGCCCTTCGCCAGGCACAGCTCGCGCAGCGTCGCCGGCCAGTCGTCGCGGCTGGCACGCACGACCTCGCCGCGCCAGAATGCCATCTTCTCGCAGAACAGCCGGATCCGCTCGCCGCGATCGGCGGTTCCTGCCGCAGCGCCGGCGGCCGCCTGGAAACCCCAGACATCGGGCGGCACGGGAACCGCTCCCTGGGGCGCCTGCCGCAGGCGCTGCAGAATGTGGTCGCGGGCGCTCACCGCGGTTCTCCGGCGCCCGCGCCGCAGCGCTGCCAGAGAAAGCTGGCCAGATGCTGCCCCTGCAGGCTGCCGCCCCTTTTCTGCAGCGTATGGTTGAGGTTGAGCATGCAGCCACAGTCGGCGGAAACGAAGGTCGTCGCCCCCGTCTCCTGCAGCGCATCCACCTTGTCGCCTGCCATCGCCCCCGAAATCGCCGGGTGCTTCAGCGAAAAGGTGCCGCCGAAGCCGCAGCATTCCGCTTCGTGCGCGTGGACCACGACCTCCACCGCCGGCAACTGGTCGAGCAGTGCACGCGCGTGCAGGTGCGTACCCATCTCGCGGCGAGCCGCACACGAGGTATGCAGGGCGACGCGCTCGCGCGGCCCGTGGTCGCTGAGGCGGACCCTCGCCACCTCGAGCAGGAACTCCGACAGCTCGAACACGCGATCGGCAAGCGCCTGCGCCTCGGCCTGCAGCAGCGGGTCATCGGCGAACATCTTCGGGTAGTGGTGGCGCATCGTGCCGGCGCAGGAACCGGAAGGAACGATCACCGGCCACGGCTCGGGAAACAGCCGCAACTGGGCCAGCGCAACCGCCCGCGCCTGGTCGGGAAAGCCGCTGCTGTGCGCCGGCTGCCCGCAGCAGGTCTGGTCGGCGGGAAAGATCACCTCGATCCCCTCCCGCTCGAGCAGCCGGACCGCATCCAGCCCGGCCTGCGGGCAGAACAGGTCGATCAGGCAGGTCCCGAAAAGGTACACCCGGGCCGGCTTTTCGGGATACCGGCGGTGCTCGCTTCCATCCATGACACACTCCTGCATGAAGACTGCGGCGAAAGTGGTAAGACCACTTACCGTTACCTTACGGTCGCTGCGGCCGTTTGTCAATCCTGGTCACGTCCTCGCCACATCAGGATCGGATTCATTCCCTGTCGTGCGGCTGGCCGGAGGCCGACGCGGTATGCGTTGTCCGGCATGTGGCCTGCCGACCGTCGTGCACTCACGGACAACTGGTCAGACCAGCGGCTTCCTGCAATAATCCGCTCCCGATGCCCAGAGGATCCGAGAGCCCGCGCATGACCTACAGCAAGCTGCAGCTGCCACGCATTCCCGATGCCATCGCGCATCAGCTCGAGACAAGGATCATCGAAGGCTCGCTCAAGCCCGGCGACCGTCTGCCGGCGGAACGCGAGCTGGCGCTCGAACTCGGCGTCTCGCGCCCCTCACTGCGCGAGGCGATCAAGCAGCTCGTCTCGCGCGGGCTGCTGGTGAGTCGCCACGGGGGCGGCACCTTCGTCACCGACCGACTGACGACGGCCTTCACCGATCCCTGGCAGCGGTTGCTCGAGCAGCACCCCTTGCTGCACGACGACATCCTCGAGTTCCGCCACCTGCTGGAAGCGTCCGCCGCCTCTCTGGCGGCGCAGCGGGCGACGGACAGCGATCTGCAGCGTCTCGACCAGGCGTACCTGTGCCTCGACGCGGCGTATGCCGGCAGTGACCGCAGCGCGCAGGTGGCTGCCGATGTCGCCTTCCATCTGACGATCGCCGAATCGGCGCACAACGCCGTCTTCGCCCACCTGCTGGCAAGCATCCTGCGCCTGCTGCACGAACACGTGCGCCACACGCTGCAGGAAATGTCGGTCAGCGTGGAAACCGGCCGGCAATTGATGCGCCAGCACGCAGCAATCCGCGACGCGATTGCCGGCCGCCAGGCCGAGGCTGCCCGCCTGGCGGCCGAGGCGCACATCAACTATGTCCGGCAGCGGCTGATCGACGCGGCGCAATCCGAGCAGCGACAGCAACGATCGCTGCGCCACCTGAGCTGAACGCCAGCCCGCGCCAGCTGGGCTAGACCTTGACCCGCATCAGGCGCGCCTTCTCGCGCACCCAGTCGCGCTCCTTCTCGGCCTCGCGCTTGTCATGCTGCTTCTTGCCCTTGGCGAGACCGATCTCGACCTTGATGCGGCCGCGCTGCAGGTGCAGGTCGAGCGGCAGCAGCGTGTAGCCGGCGCGCTCGACCTGGCCGATCAGCCTGCTGACCTGCCTGCCGTGCAGCAGCAGCTTGCGCGTCCTGACCGGGTCCGGCCGGACATGTGACGACGCCGCCAGCAGCGGTGTGATGTGCATGCCGAAGAGGAAGACCTCGCCGTCCCGAAGGACGACGTAGGCTTCCTTGATGCTCGCCCGGCCGGCGCGGATCGCCTTCACCTCCCAGCCCTCGAGAACGATGCCCGCCTCCAGCTTCGATTCGATGAAGTAGTCATGAAAGGCCTTCTTGTTGGCAACGATGCTCATGCGGCCGTATCTCGGTTGGGCTGGTTCCGGAGTGCTAGAATCGGTGATTCTACAGGATTCGCGAGGTGTGGCAGACGATGGCCATGGTCAAGAAGTCGGTGCTGATCGAGCATTCATCGCAACGGATGTTCGATCTCGTCGATCGTGTCGAGGACTATCCGCAGTTCCTGCCCTGGTGCAGCCAGACCCACTGCGAATTCCGTGACGAGCGGCGGACGGTCGCGACGTTGCACATCAACTACCGCAGCGTCCGCTCGCACTTCACGACGGCAAACGACAAGGAGTCGCCGTTGTGGATGAAGATCACGCTGGTCGATGGACCGTTTCGCCGCCTCGACGGGTTGTGGCGATTCAAGCCACTGACCGCCGGCGCCTGCAAGATCGAGTTCCAGCTCTCCTACGAATTCTCCAGCCGCATGTTCGAGAAGGTCATCGGCCCCGTCTTCAGCCAGATCGCCAACACCTTCGTCGAGGCTTTCATCCGCCGTGCCGACGAGATCCACGGGGCACCGCATGGCTGAGATGCTGAGCATCGAGATCATCTACGCGCTGCCGACGAAGCAGCAGCTGCTCACGCTCAGGCTACCGGCGGGCAGCACCGTGCAACAGGCCATCGACGCCTCGGGGCTGCTGCAGAAATACCCGGAGATCGACCTGAAGACGAACCGGATCGGTGTCTTCGGCAAGCTCAGCAAGCCGGACGCCATCCTCCACGACCGCGACCGCGTCGAGATCTATCGGCCGCTGATCGCCGACCCGAAGGAGGTCCGCAAGCAGCGCGCCGCTGCCGGCAAGGTGATGAAGAAAGGCGCTGGCGACGGCGAATGAGCGAGAACGGCTACTTGCAGTCGCGCTGCAGGTCGTCGCGCATCCGCGCGGTCACCTGCGCCCGCTCGCTGTCGTCGATGGGATAGCGCCCGCCCTTGCCGTCTGGCAGGAAGATGCGTTCGCCCGACTCCAGGCTGCGCAGTTGCTTGCGCGCCGCCTCGCAGTCCTCGCGCCTTCGCGCATTCGCCCGCTGCTCGTTCTCGCTCTTCTCGGCCGCATCGCGCGCCTCCTGCTGCCGCTTGCGGAACTCCATGTCGCGATCGGCCAGCGTCTTCGCCGGCGTTGCCGCCGGCTCGCTCGGCGGCGACGGTGGTGCGACCGTGTCGATCCGGCGCAGCTGCCGCACCGGACCAGACGGCGGACGATCCGAGATCACCGTCCTGTTCTGTTCATCCTGCCACTGATACACCTGCGCCTGGGCAGCAAGTGCGGTCGCCAGGGTGACAGCGGCAAGAGCAAAGCGTTTCATGGTCAGCGAGCCGTGGAGGAGCACGCTGTATAATACGTTTTTGTGACCTCGGATCAAAGGCCATGCGTGTAATCCAAAGGGCGCTGACGTTCGACGACGTCCTTCTCCTCCCCGCCCACTCGACGATCATGCCGCGCGATGTCACCCTGAAGACGCGCCTGACACGCAACATCAGCCTCAACCTGCCGCTGGTTTCGGCGGCGATGGACACCGTCACCGAAAGCCGGCTGGCGATCGCCCTGGCGCAGGAGGGCGGCATCGGCATCGTGCACAAGAACCTCAAGCCGAAGGCGCAGGCAAAGGAGGTCGCGCGCGTCAAGCGTTTCGAATCCGGCGTGCTGAAGGATCCGATCACCGTGCCGCCGACGATGTCGGTACGCGACGTCGTCGCCCTGACCCGGCTGCACAGGATCTCCGGCGTACCGGTGGTCGACGGCCAGGTCGTCGTCGGCATCGTCACCAACCGCGACCTGCGCTTCGAAACCCTGCTCGACCAGCCGGTGAGCAACATCATGACGCCGCGCGAGCGACTGGTCACCGTGCACGAGGGAGCGACCGTCGAGGAAGGCAAGGCATTGATCCACAAGCACCGCCTCGAACGGGTCCTGGTGGTCAACGATGCCTTCGAGCTGCGCGGGCTGATCACCGTCAAGGACATCATCAAGACCACCGAACACCCCGATGCGAGCAAGGATGCAGGGGGCCGGCTGCGCGTCGGCGCCGCCATCGGCGTCGGTCCGGGCACCGAGGAGCGCGCCGAACTGCTCGTCGAGGCCGGTGTCGACGTCCTCGTCGTCGACACCGCGCATGGCCACTCGCAAGGGGTTCTCGACCGCGTCCGCTGGGTCAAGAGGACCTTCCCCGACGTCGAGGTGATCGGCGGCAACATCGCCACCGCCGATGCTGCGCGCGCCATGCTCGACCACGGTGCCGACGGCGTCAAGATCGGCATCGGCCCGGGCTCGATCTGCACGACACGCATCGTCGCCGGCGTCGGCGTGCCACAGATCACGGCCATCCAGATGGTGCAGGAAGCGCTGCGGGACAGCGACGTGCCGATGATCGCCGACGGCGGCATCCGCTACTCCGGCGACATCGCCAAGGCGATCGCCGCCGGCGGCGACGCCGTCATGCTCGGCGGCCTGTTCGCCGGCACCGAGGAGGCCCCCGGCGAGGTGGAACTCTATCAGGGACGTTCCTACAAGTCCTACCGCGGCATGGGGTCGATCGGCGCCATGGCAGCCGGAGCTGCGGATCGCTACTTCCAGGACACCGCCAACCTCGACAAGCTGGTACCCGAAGGAATCGAAGGCCGCGTCCCGTACAAGGGCTCGGTGCTCGCCGTCATCCACCAGTTGATGGGCGGTCTGCGCTCGTCGATGGGCTACCTCGGCTGCCGCACGATCGCCGAGATGCACGAGCGCGCGCGCTTCGTCGAGATCACTTCCTCGGGCGTACGCGAATCCCATGTGCACGACGTACAGATCACCAAGGAAGCGCCGAACTACCACGTCGATTGAGCAGGAACCGACGACCAACGGGCGGCGGCGAGCCGCCCGCTGCTCTTGAGGCCGCAATATGTCCCACCAGAAGATCCTGATTCTCGATTTCGGCTCGCAGGTCGCACAACTGATTGCCCGTCGCGTGCGCGAACAGCAAGTGTACTGTGAGTTGCATCCCTATGACGTCGGCGAGGATTTCGTCCGCGACTTCGGCGCGCGAGGCATCATCCTTTCCGGCGGGCCGAACTCGGTCTACGAGGTCGAGGACTTCCGGGCGCCACCTGTCGTCTTCGAACTCGGCATCCCGGTTCTCGGCATCTGCTACGGCATGCAGACGATGGCGACGCAACTCGGTGGTCGCGTCGAAAGCGCGCGGCGGCGCGAGTTCGGCTATGCCGAGATGCGTGCTCGCGGCCATTCGGCGCTGTTCAGCGGCATCGAGGACCGCCGCAACGACCACGGGCACGGGCTGCTCGACGTCTGGATGAGCCACGGTGACAAGGTCACCGAGCTGCCGCCTGGATTCAGCATCATTGGCAGCAACGAATCGACGCCGATCGCCGCCATGGCCGACGAGGCACGCCGCTTCTACGCCGTGCAGTTCCACCCCGAGGTGACGCACACGCTCAAGGGGGCGGAGATCATCGGCCGCTTCGTACGCGACATCTGCGGCTGCGGGCACGACTGGAACATGCCCGACTACGTCGTCGAGGCGGTGGCGCGGATTCGCGCGCAGGTGGGCTCGGACGAAGTCATCCTCGGCCTGTCGGGCGGCGTCGATTCATCGGTGGCCGCAGCACTGATTCACCGTGCCATCGGCGACCAGCTGACCTGCGTCTTCGTCGACAACGGGCTCCTGCGTCTCTACGAGGCCGAACAGGTCCTGCACACCTTTGCCAGCAACCTGGGGGTTCGCGTCGTGCACGTCGATGCCGCGGCGCGTTTCATGTCGCAGTTGCGTGGCGTCTCGGACCCGGAGCAGAAGCGCCGGGTCATCGGCCGCGAGTTCGTCGAGGTCTTCCAGGACGAGGCCGCACGCCTTGCCAATGCGCGTTGGCTGGCGCAGGGAACGATCTACCCCGACGTCATCGAGTCGGCGGGAGCGAAGACGAAGAAGGCGCACACCATCAAGAGCCACCACAACGTCGGCGGCCTGCCCGAGACTCTCAACCTGACGCTGCTCGAACCACTGCGCGAGTTGTTCAAGGACGAGGTGCGCGAACTGGGGATCGCCCTCGGCCTGCCGCACGAGATGGTCTACCGTCACCCCTTCCCCGGCCCCGGCCTCGGTGTGCGCATCCTTGGCGAGGTCCGGCCCGAGTACGCCGACCTGTTGCGGCGCGCCGACGCGATCTTCATCGACGAGTTGCGCGCCGCCGGCTGGTACGAAAAGACCAGCCAGGCTTTCGCCGTCTTCCTGCCGGTGCGCTCGGTCGGCGTCATGGGTGACGGCCGTACCTACGAGCACGTCATCGCCCTGCGGGCGGTCGAGACACAGGATTTCATGACCGCACACTGGGCAGAGCTGCCGCACAGCCTGCTGGGCAAGGTCGCCAGCCGCATCATCAACGAGGTGCGTGGCGTCAACCGCGTGGTCTACGACATCTCGAGCAAGCCACCGGCGACGATCGAGTGGGAATGAGATGGCTTTCCCGAGCGCCCGGAGTCTTGCAGCACCCCGTTGCTTCTCGGCCGACCGGGACTGATCAGTCAGCGATCCGGTACCCGCAAGGTGAGCGCGACGTGGTGTGGTGTCCTGGGCTCATGAAGCGAGGCACCGAATCGAGAGTCGGCGAGAGGTCCGGCGAGCGAAGCGGCGCCGACACGCCAGCACCCGGCGGGCTGATGGGTTCATCCCACCGCCGTGCCACGCAGTTGAAGAGAAACGCGCTCCCGCCTGGAGCCGGCATCCTCGTCGATTGGACCTCGGCACCTGGCGGACGACAGCCGTCGAACCGCGACGCGTGATGACCCAGGACCGGACACCCAGCAGGGTCCGTACGTACGGCACCACCACCGAGACAAAGGAGTGACCATGGTGAACAGAGTTGTCGAAAAGCTGAAGGAAGAGCTTCTGGCCGTCTTGCCGCCAACCGCCTTTTTCCTGATCGCACTGCACATCATCGGCTTCGTCAGAGCGCTGATGACCCAGGGGACGGGTCTGCCGGTCACGTCGTCGGCCCAGATCGCACTCGCCGCGCTGATCATTGGCAAGGCCGTCCTGCTCGCCGATCTTTGGCCACCGATCAACCGATTCCCGGAAAAGCCGCTGATCTACAACATCGTCTGGAAAACCGTCATCTACTACGCGGTTGCAAGCTTCATCCATTACCTGGAGCGACTCTACGACTTCGCCAGGGAGGCCCACGGAGTCCTCGCGGGCAACGAAAAACTGCTGTCCGAAATCGTCTGGCCGCACTTCCTGGCGCTACAGATCATCCTCCTTGTCGTGATCCTCAACTACTGCGTCATCCGGGAACTCGGCCGGGTGCTCGGTGAAAGACGCATGCTTCGGATCTTCTTTCAGCAACCCGCCGCCGGGAGTCCATGCGGCCAGTGCCAGGGCGGTGAGTGCCTGGAGTCGAGCACCGGGTAGCTGGTGTGCGGCCAGGTACGCCAGCGCCGCGGGATTCGGGGTGTACGCATCGTGCCCGGCGCGAAGCCAGTACAGACCATCTCAAACATCCCATACCCATACCTTGGGCTTTCTCGTCGGGGTGCATCAGGAAGTCGTTGCTTCTTCGTGTGGCGGATTTTTCTGCCCTTGTGCAGTGCCATGATGGTTCGCCCTTGGTGGTTCAGCCTCTTGCTTTTGCGGGGCGATCGGACGCAGGTTCATCCGCCAAACGAGAACCGGCAACAAGGCGACAGGCGAGAGCTACGTCACCTACCGACTGGTGCGCACCGAGGGGACTGGGGGTGTTGGTGGCGGTGAGAAACCGCGGAAATCTGGCGGCGAGAGGCGCGGGTCAGCATGGCTGGGAGCGCGAACATGCCGCGCTCACAGCCATGCCGCAGCGTACCCGTCCGTCCGCCGCGTCAAGGGTTTGCTGCGCCGGGCTGGCGCCCGCCCTTGACCCGGATCCGGGACGGCAATTTTCGTGCCCGATTTCTTGGCGGCGCCAGGTTTCCGCGGTTCTTGGCCGGAGTTGACACCCCCCGCACGAGCCGCCCCCAGACCATGATCAGGTGCCAGGTTGACAGGATTGCACCGCTGGCTGCCCGATGCTCCCCCCTGAACCGGAAATCAACCAGGGCTCGCCGGACGCCGACGAAATGGTTGACTAAATCCGTCGGAATATCTAAGTTTACCAGGCCGCAACGTGGAGCGATGTTCCATCGTGGCAACGTCACCCATTCCCCAGAGTGCCAACAAGGAGAAGTACATGAGCAAGCCCTACGTCAAACTCGACAAGAACAATGCCGCCGTGCTGCTGGTGGATCATCAGGCAGGTCTGCTGTCGCTGGTTCGCGACATCGAGCCCGAGCGCTTCAACATAACGTGCTGGCGCTGGCCGATGCTGCCAAGTATTTCGGGCTGCCGACCATTCTCACGACGAGCTTCGAGGATGGCCCCAACGGCCCGTTGATCCCCGAACTCAAGGCACTGTTCCCCGATGCCCCGTACATCGCACGTCCCGGCCAGATCAACGCCTGGGACAACGCCGACTTCGTAGAAGCGGTGAAGGCCACCGGCAGGAAACAACTGCTGATCGCTGGCGTGGTGACCGAGGTATGCGTCGCTTTCCCGGCGTTGTCCGCCTTGGCGGAGGGGTACGAGGTATTCGTCGTCACCGACGCCTCGGGCACCTTCAACGAAATCGCCCGCGACTCCGCATGGAACCGCATGTCGTCAGCAGGCGCCCAACTCATCAACTGGTTCGGCGTGGCCTGCGAACTGCACCGCGACTGGCGCAACGACGTGGAAGGTCTGGGTACGCTGTTGGCCAACCACATCCCTGACTACAAGAACCTGATGACCAGCTACTTCACCTTCCAGGGCGGCAAGTAGGCTGAAAGCATGAGCAACTGGTGCCGGGTCGTCCCGGCACCAGCACCACGATGCGCAATCTTCCGTGGAGCGTGTTCGCATGAATCCTTCCCCGCCGACCGATTCGACCGCCGAAGCCGTCACCGGCATCATCGTGCATCGCCCGCGTGCCGACGCCCGCGAGGAATACGAGCGGTGGCTCATCGACATTCGCGAAACCTGCCGACGGTTCCCTGGCTACCTGTCCACCGACGTCATTCGCCCAGTGGCCAATCAGCCGAACTACACCGTGATCATTCGCTTTGCCGGCATCGAGGCGCTCAGAGCGTGGATGCTGTCCCCAGAACGTCGCGACCATCTACAGCGAATCGAGCATGCCCTGGAGCAGGCGGACCGTTACGAAATCCGCACCGGGCTGGACTTCTGGTTCACTCCACCGACGCTCAAGCCGCCCAAGCCATGGAAGCAGTATTTGCTCACACTGTCGGCGATCTTTCCGCTGACTGTGATCGTGCCTTGGGCCCTGGCACCGCTGCTGGGTGGCCTGCCCATGCTGGCGACCAAGGCGATGATCGCGGCCGTCATCGTGGCACTCATGGTTTACGTCATCATGCCGCGCTACACCAGACTGGTGT
>NZ_JAMTDQ010000104.1 GCF_023806635.1 Accumulibacter sp. | reverse complement strand
TCTCGCTCCGACACTGGACTTCGGATGATCTGCAGACTTGCGGGTAAAGGGCAGTCCTAGCCCAGCCAGCGCCGGGCATTGCGGAACATCCGCAACCATGGCGAGTCGTGCCAGCCGCGTGCCTCCCAATCGGCCGGATGCCACGACATCTGCACGCTGCGGAAGACGCGCTCGGGATGCGGCATCATGATCGAGAAGCGGCCGTCGGCGGTCGTGAAGCCGGTCGCGCCTGCGGGCGATCCGTTCGGGTTGTACGGGTAGGTCACGCTCGGCCGACCGCGGTGGTCGACGTGGCGCATCGCCACCAGTACCCGTTGCTCGTCGTCGCGCGAGGCGAAGACGGCGCGTCCTTCGCCGTGGGAGACGACCACCGGCAAGCGGCTTCCCGCCATGCCCGCGAAGAAGATCGATGGTGATGGAGGCAGTTCGACGAGCGAGAAGCGCGCCTCGAACTGCTCGACGCGGTTGCGTGCGAAGTGCGGCCAGGCGTCGGCACCGGGAATCATGGCGCGCAGCGCGCTCATCATCTGGCAGCCGTTGCAGACGCCGAGAGCGAAGGTTGCCGGGCGCGCGAAGAAGGCGGCGAAGTTGTCGCTCGCACGCGCGTTGAAGAGGATCGTCTTCGCCCAGCCCTGGCCGGCGCCGAGCACGTCGCCGTAGGAGAAGCCGCCACAGGCGACGACGCCGCTGAAGTCGGCGAGGTGCGCGCGGCCGGCGAGGAGGTCGCTCATGTGCAGGTCGACGGCGGCGAAGCCGGCGCGGTCGAAGGCGGCCGCCATCTCGACGTGTCCATTGACCCCCTGTTCGCGCAGGATGGCGACGCGCGGGCGGGCACCCCGGTTGATGAAGGGCGCCGCGACATCTTCCGCCGGATCGAAGCTCAGGTTGAACGAGAGCCCCGGGTCGTCTTTGTCGAGCAGGCGGTCATACTCCTCCTGCGCACATTCAGGATGGTCACGCAGGCGCTGCATGTGGTAACTGGTCTCGGACCAGGCGCGTTGCAGGTCGATCCGCGTCTCATCGAGCACCGCGCGGGCGTTGCGGATGATGCGGATACGGTCCCACGGGTTCGGCGCCCCGATGAACTGGCTGCACGCGCCGAGCCCGGCGGTGCGCAGGACGTCCATGACGCGACGGCGATCGGCCCGGCGAATCTGCACGACGGCGCCGAGTTCCTCGCAGAAGAGCGCGCGCAGCAGGATTTCGCAGGAGCGGCCACGGAGCAGATCGGGTCGCTTCTCGCTGCCGTCGACATCATTGCTCAGCGGGTCGTAGCAGAGACCGTCGGTGTCGAGCGAGACGCCGCAATGGCTGGCGAAAGCCATCTCGCAGACGGTGGCGAAGAGGCCGCCGTCGGAACGGTCATGGTAGGCGAGCAGCAGGTGCTCGCCGGCGAGTCGGCGGATGGCGGCCAGGAAGGCCGGCAGCAGGGCGGCATCGTCGACGTCGGGCGCGTCGCTGCCGGTGGCCGCATACACCTGCGCCAGCGCCGAACAGCCGAGGCGATTGCGGCCGCGACCGAGGTCGATCAGCAGCAGGTCGGTCTCGCCGGCGTCGAGCACGAGTTGTGGGGTGAGCGTCCGCCGCGCATCGGCGACCGGTGCGAAAGCGGTGACGATCAGCGACAGCGGCGAGACCACCTGCTTCTCGCTTCCGTCATCGGGGTCGCGCCAGGAAGTGCGCATCGACAGCGAATCCTTGCCGACCGGGATCGCGACGCCGATGCTCTGGCAGAGGTCGGAAACCGCGCGCACGGTGTCGAACAGGCGGGCGTCCTCGCCGGGGAAGCCGGCCGCCGCCATCCAGTTGGCGGAGAGCTTGACATCGCCGAGGTGGCCGACGTCGGCAGCGGCGATGTTGGTCAGCGCCTCGCCGACCGCCATGCGGCCCGAGGCGGCGGCGTCGATCGTCGCCAGCGGCGTCCGCTCGCCGATCGCGAACGCTTCACCGAGGTAGCCGTCGAAGGACATCAGCGTCACCGCGACGTCGGCACAGGCCACCTGCCACGGTCCGACCATCTGGTCGCGCGCACTGAGGCCGCCGACGCTGCGGTCACCGATGGTGATCAGGAAGCTCTTGTCGGCCACCGCCGGCAGACGCAACACCCGGTAGGCCGCTTCCCGGAGCTCCACGGCGTCGATCGCCAGTGGCACCGCCAGTGACGGCAGGCGCGTGGCGCTGCGCGCCATGCGCGGCGGTTTGCCGAGCAGCGCGTCCATGTCCATGTCCACCGGATCGTTGGCGAAGTGGCTGTCGCTGAGCAGCAGTCGCCTGTCGGCGGTGGTCGCACCGACGACGGCGAAGGGGCAGCGTTCGCGCTCGCAGATCGCCGAGAACTCGTCGAGCCGCGTCGGCGGGAGCGCCAGGACGTAGCGTTCCTGCGCCTCGTTGCACCAGATCTCGGCCGGCGACATGCCAGGCTCCTCGATCGGCACGGCGCGCAGCTCGAAGTGCGCGCCGCTGCCGGCGCCGTGGGCGAGTTCCGGCAGCGCGTTCGAGATGCCGCCGGCGCCGACATCGTGCAGCGACAGGATCGGGTTGCCGTCACCGGCTGCCGAGCCATCGCCCGCCGGTGCTCCCAGCTGCCAGCAACGATCGATGACCTCCTGCGCACGCCGCTGCATTTCCGGGTTGCCGCGCTGCACCGAGGCGAAGTCGAGATCCTCGGTGTTGCTGCCGGTGCTCATCGAGCTGGCAGCGCCGCCGCCGAGACCGATCAGCATTCCCGGGCCGCCGAGCTGGACGAGCAGCGTTCCCGGTGGCAGCGTGCCCGCCTTGAACGACTGCGCGGCGGCAATGTTGCCGATGCCGCCGGCGATCATGATCGGTTTGTGGTAGCCGCGCAGCAGCGGCGCGTCCGCAGTGCCGGTGAGCTGTTCGTAACTGCGGAAGAAGCCGGCGAGGTTCGGGCGGCCGAATTCGTTGTTGAACGCCGCGGCGCCGATCGGGCCCTCGAGCATGATCGCCAGCGGTGACGCGATGCGGGCCGGGCGGCCGTAGGCAGCGCTCGGAAGCTCCCAGGGTTGCGGCAGAGCGGGGATGGCGAGGTGCGATACCGCGAAGCCGCAGAGCCCGGCCTTCGGCTTCGAGCCGCGTCCGGTGGCGCCTTCATCGCGAATCTCGCCGCCGGAGCCGGTCGCAGCGCCGGGAAAGGGCGAGATCGCCGTCGGATGGTTGTGCGTCTCGACCTTGGCGAGAATGTGCGTCGGCTGCTCGTGGTAGCCGTAGCGAGCATCGCCGTCGGCGTGAAAGCGGCGCACCGTTGCGCCGGCGATGACCGACGAGTTGTCGGCATAGGCGACGACGGTGCCCTGCGGGTGCCGGCGGTGCGTCTCGCGGATCATGGCGAACAGCGTTTCGTCGCGCGCCTGGCCGTCGACGGTCCACGCGGCATTGAAGATCTTGTGCCGGCAATGCTCGGAGTTCGCCTGCGCGAACATCATCAGTTCGACGTCGCTCGGATCGCGCTGCGCGCGGCGGAAGAGGTCGACCAGGTAATCGACCTCGTCGTCGGACAGCGCCAGCCCGAGCAGGCCGTTCGCCTCGACCAGGGCGGCGCGGCCACCAGCGAGAAGATCGACCCGGCGCAGCGGCTGCGGTGGGAAGTGGCGAAACAGCTCCCGGGCCTGGGCGAAGTCGTCGAGCACGGTCTCCAGCATGCGGTCATGGAGGAGGGGAGCGATGAGCGCCCGCCCGGCGGCGCCGAGCGCGTGCGACGGGCTCGCCAGACGGTAGGCGATGCCGCGTTCGATGCGCTCGACCCACTGCAGGCCGCTGTTGTGCGCGATGTCGGTCGCCTTCGAAGACCAGGGCGAGATGGTGCCGATGCGTGGCGTGACCAGGAAGAGCTCGCCCGGCGGTGCGTCGTCGGCCGGACGTTCGGCGAGCAATGCTGCGAGTTGCCGGCGCTCGTCTGCCGTCGGTGGTTCGTGACTGGCGACGAAGTGCCAGTGGTCGGCGCTGAGCACCTGTGTGCCCGCGACGACCCGCGCAAGTCGCTGCTGCAGGCCCTGCAGGCGGAAGGACGAGAAGGCGGTGGCACCGCGGAGAGACAGGAGTTTGGCCATGGCGGGCTGGGCTCGGGGGCAGGCAGGCTGCGTTGAGGGAAGCCGGGATTATAGCCGACCCGCCCGCTCTGCCGCGGTGCAGCATGACGACTGCCCAGGGCGGCGGGGTGTGGGCGGCAGTTCATTGCCGTGCCGTCAGCTGTGGCTGCGAGGACGCCGGCTGCATTAGAATCCCCCCAGGTCCGGCAGGCGTCAGGTGCCGCTCGGCACCTGTCCGCTGACTTCTGCCGCACCTTTTCCGGGCCGAGGAAACCGCCATGAAAACAGGAACCCGCTCGCAACCGCTCTATCGTTCCGACGCCTTGCGCAGCGTCGAGCTGCTGGCAGCCGAACAGCCGCTGATGCAGCGCGCCGGGCTCGCGGCTGCCGAGCTGGCGACCTCGCTCTGCCGCCTGCAGGGGGCAGCGCTGCTGGTCCTGGCCGGACCCGGCAACAACGGCGGCGACGCCTTCGTCGCCGCCCGACTCCTGCGCGAACGCCGCTTCGCCGTCAGTCTGGTCTTCGCCGGCGAGGTCGGCCGCCTGCCGCCGGACGCCGCGGCGGCTTGCCGGCGCTTCCTCGACGATGGCGGGACGCTGCTCGACAGCATACCGGTCGGCGAGCGCTGGGCGATGATCATCGACGGCCTCTTCGGCATCGGCCTGCAGCGGCCGGTCGCCGGGCGCCACGGCGAGCTGGTCCTGGCAGCCAACACGCTCGCCGCGCGCGACCGCTGCCCGCTGCTCGCGCTCGACTGCCCGAGCGGCCTCGATGCCGACACCGGCAGGCTTTGCGGTGCGACCATCCGGGCCAGCCACACGATCAGCTTCATTGCCGGCAAGCCGGGCCTGCATACCGGCGACGGTCCGGATCATTGCGGCATGATCTCGGTTGCGTCGCTGGATCTCGACGCCGAGCGCCTGGCGAAGGCGAGTGCGCGCACGGTCGGCGTGGACCTGCTGCTCGATCACCTGCGGCCGCGCGCGCGCAACTCGCACAAGGGCAGCAACGGTGGCGCCGGCATCCTCGGTGGTGCGGCGAGCATGGTCGGGGCCGCCTTTCTCGCCGGTCGCGCTGCGCTGCGGCTCGGCAGTGGCCGCGTCTACCTTGGCCTGCTCGACGGGCAGGCGCCGGCGATCGACCCGCTGCAACCCGAACTGATGCTGCGGCAGCCGGAATCGCTGCTGGCGGCGCCGCTGACGGCGCTCGCCTGCGGACCGGGGATGGGCAGCGGCGACGAAGCGCGGGAATTGCTGCGACGCGCCAGCACGTTGCCGCTGCCGCTGCTGCTCGATGCCGACGCGCTGAACCTGCTCGCCGCCGAGTCGGGCCTGCGGCAGGAGGTGCTGGCGCGTGCCGCGCCGACGCTGCTCAGCCCGCATCCGAGCGAGGCGGCCCGCCTGCTCGACTGCACGACGGCAAGCGTGCAGGACGACCGGCCGCGCGCCGCCCGCGAACTCGCCGCGCGCTACCGCGCGGTGACGGTGCTGAAGGGCTGTGGCAGCATCGTCGCCGCGCCGGGCGGCGAGTGGTTCGTCAATACCAGCGGCAACCCCGGGCTGGCGACCGCCGGCACCGGCGACGTGCTCAGTGGCTTCATCGTCGCATTGCTGGCACAGGGATGGCCGGCGCTCGAGGCCATGCTGGCGGCGGTCCACCTGCACGGCGTCGCGGCCGACGAGCGGGTTGCTGCAGGCTGTGGGCCGATCGGACTGACCGCCGGCGAGATCATCGACAGCGCGCGCGCCGCGTTCAACCGCTGGGTCGCGCGTGGTCGATAGCCATGCCGGCGCGCGGCTGCCGCTTGCCGGCATCCTCCTCTGCCTGCTGGCGCTGTTCCTGTTCTCCGCGCTCGATGCGACGGCGAAGTACCTGAGCGCCTTCCTCGCCGTGCCGCTGCTGGTCTGGGCGCGCTATCTGGTGCAGTTGCTGCTGATGTTGCTGGGCGTCGCGCCGCGGCTCGGGAGCAGCATCCTGCTCACCCGCCGGCCGGGGTTGATGGCGCTGCGTGGCGTCACCCTGGCAGGCGTGACGCTGCTCGGCCAGATGGCGCTGACGACGCTGCCGCTCGCCGAGACGACGGCGCTGGTCTTCGTCGCGCCGCTGCTGGTGGCCCTCCTCGCCGGACCGCTGCTGCATGAGCGGGTCGGGTTGCGGACCTGGCTGGCAACCCTCGCCGGTTTCTGCGGGGTGCTGCTGATCGCGCGGCCGGATGGCAGCCTGAGTCCTGCCGGGGTGGCCTGCGCCCTGGGCGCGGCCCTCTTCTATGCCGCCTACCAGCTGCTGACGCGCAAGCTCGTCGCCAGCGAACCACCGCTGCGCCTGCTCTTCCATACGGCGCTGTTCGGCACGCTGGCGCTGACACCGCTGCTGCCCCTGCACTGGGATGGGCGGCTGCCGAGCCTGGGGCAAGGGTTGCTCATCGTCTCGCTCGGCGTCTATGGCGGTGTCGGGCACTTTCTGCTGATCCGCGCCTTGCAGCGGACGCCGGCATCGCTGCTCTCGCCGCTGCTCTACGTCCAGCTCGTCTGGGCCACTCTGCTCGGCTGGCTGGTCTTTGCGCAGTTGCCGGATGCGCTGACGCTGGCCGGCATGCTGGTCATCGGCGCGGCCGGACTCAGCCTGGCGGTCGGTTCTCGCCCTGGCAGCCTGCCGGGCTAGTCACGATCGGGTTCGCGCAATTCGACACCGGCCATCAGCGCGGCGAGCTGCGGCCGCGGCGGCAGACCGCTGCCGATCATGCCCAGCCTGGCGCTGGCGCAGGCGATGGCGAGGCGCGCGCTGTCCGCCAGTGACCAGCCGCGCAGCCAGCCGGCGATCTGGCCGGCGAGCAGTGCGTCGCCGGCGCCGACCGTGCTGTTGACGATCGTCGGTGGCGGGATCGCCTGCAGGCAGCGATCGGCGGTGACGAACAGAGCGCCGCGCTCACCCAGCGAAACCACCACCTGCTCGATGCCGCCGGCGACCAGTCGCCTGGCCACGGTGGCGGCTGCCGCGGGGTTGGGCAGATCGTCGCCGACCAGTTCCTCGAGTTCGGCGAGGTTCGGCTTGATCAGCCAGGGCGTGGCGGCGACCCCGTGGCGCAGGGCCGCTCCGCTGCTGTCGAGTGCGACCCGCTTGCCGGCCGCCCGCAGCCGACCGATCAGCTCGCCGCAGCAGGTGGCCGGGATGCCGGCCGGCAGGCTGCCGGCGAGCACGAAACAGCTGCAGTCGTCGAGCAGCGCGTCGACCGCCCGCTGGACGCCGGCCAGATACCCTTCACCGGCGAAGTTTGCGGGGAAGTTGATCTCGGTCACCTGCGGCGGCGCGCCGCTGACGATCTTGATGTTGCTGCGCGTGCGACCCGGGAAGCGCACACAGCGGTCGTGGATCCCCTTGCTGGCAAACAGGCGCTCGAAGACTTCGGCATTGTCGCTGCCGAGCAGCCCGGTGAGGGCAACGCCGACGCCGAGGTCGGCCAGGCAGGCGGCGACATTCACTGCCTTGCCACCGGCGTGGGTTTCCTCGCGGCTGACGCGATTCAGCGCTCCGGCAGTGAACACCGCGATGCCGATGTGCTGGTCGATCGCCGGGTTCAGGCCGATCGCGGCGACAGCCAGGGGAGGACTCATCGCGGACAGCCGCCGCCGACCGTTGCGCCGCCAGTCCGAGGCTGACCGCGGCTCATGCCGCGGGTTGCCGGGTGGCGAGGTGGAGTTCCGCGGCGAAGCCGCGCTCGACCGCGGGCAGTTGCAGCGAGCCGCCGTGGGCGCGCGCAATGAGATCGACCAGCAGCAGTCCGAGACCGCCGCCGGCCGCGTCGACCTGGCCGCTCAGCGCGTTCTGCAGGCGCTCCCTTTCTCCCTCGCTGACGCCCGTGCCGTCGTCGTGGACGCGCAGGACGTTGCTGCCCGGCAGCGACAGATGGATGGTCGTGGCACCGTGGCGCAGTGAATTGTCGAAGAGGTTGAGCAACGCGGCGGCGAGCAGGTCGGCATCGGCGGTCAGCCTCGGCCGGTCGGGAAGCTCGAATGCCAGACCCTCGACCGCGAGCCGCGGGATCAATTCGGCGACGTCGATGTCCTGTGGATGCAGCGCAGCCGAGCTGCGGAAGAGTGCCAGGAGGGCACCGACGACGCGGTGCAGGCGGCGCGCGGCGGTTCGCACGCGCTGCAGGCGGGGCTGCAGACTCGCCGGCGACTCGCGCAGGGCGACGGCGAGCTGTGCGTCGATGCCGGCGAGCGGGGTGCGCAGCGAGTGCGCGGCATGGCCGGTGAAGGCTCTCTCGCGCTCCAGTCGGAGCGCCAGTCGGCGGGTCAGTTCGGCGATGGCGCGATGCACCGGTTGCAGTTCCCTGCGCTCGGCCGGGCCGAGCGCCGCGCCAGGGTCTTCCGGATCGCCATCGGCGAGGTGCTCCGCCAGGCGCTGCAGAGGTCGCAGTTCGTGGCGAATCTGCGCCTGCAGCCAGACCTGTGCCAGCAGGGTGATCGCCAGCGTCGCCAGCGCTGCGTTCAGCGCCGTTTCTGCCAGCGCCTCCTGGCGCTCGGCGTGCGTCTGCGCGACATAGAGCCAGCGCCTGCCATCGGTCAGGGGAATGCCGAAGACGCGCCACGCGTCGCTGTCGCTGAAACCTCCGGAGGCAACCAGGCGCAGCGGCGTGGCGGGTGCCAGCGCCGAGGCGGCGACCACCTGCGCCCCGCTCTCGGCGAGGTGATCGACCACCTGCCAGGCAAAGCGCCCGCTGGCGCTCGTTGCCGGGCTCTCTGCGGAGCCTGCCGGCCCGATCGCCGGCAACTGTGACAGCGGACCGCGCAAACCCTCGGCTGCCGCCTGCAGCGTGTCGTCGAGCAGTTCGTCAACCTCGTCGTGCACGGTCAGCCAGACGGCAGCGGCGACGGCGATGATCCACAGCATCGACGAGGCGAGCAGTACGAGGGTCAGGCGAGCCCGGATCGAAGGTGGCGGCAGGGCTTTCACTGACCGCTCGCGAGACGATAACCGATGCCGCGCACGGTTTCGACCATCGCTCGCCCCAGCTTGCGGCGCAGGGCGGCGACATGGACCTCGACGGCGTTGCTGGCCCATTCGGCGGCAAAGCCGAGTACCAGTCTCTCGAGGTCCGCCTTGCTGACGATGCGGCCGGGGCGCAGAAGCAGCGCTTCGAGAATGGCCCACTCGCGGCTGGTGAGCTCGACGCGCTGTCCGCTCACCCGGACCGCGTGGGCGACCAGATCCACCTCGACCTCGCCGAAGCGCCGCCGCGTGTCGGCGCTGCCGGCGATTCGCCGGCTCACCGCGCGCAGGCGGGCCGCCAGTTCCTCTGGTGCGAAGGGCTTGACCAGGTAGTCGTCGGCGCCGCTGTCGAGGCCGCGGACGCGGTCATCGAGGAGGTCGCGCGCCGTCAGCATCAGCGCCGGCGTGGCGTCGCCGCGGCGGCGCCGTCCGCGCAGCCAGTCGAGTCCCGAACCGTCCGGCAACTGCCAGTCCACCAGCAGGGCATCGTAGGGCTCACCTTCGTGGGCCGCGACCTGTTGCAGCGTCCGGCACCAGTCCACGCGATGGCCGTCGACTGCCAGGAAGTCGCGCAGTCCCTCGCCGAGGATGTCGTCGTCTTCGATCAGCAGCAGTCGCATCGACTTTCTCCGAAGCCTGGCCGAGGTGGCCAGGCTGGCGATTGTACCGGAGCCTGCCGGCTCAGGGCGGTCGACCGCGGGCGGCAGCGGCTCGCTTAAGCGGCTCTTCAGGAGCGGCGCGCAGCATTATTGCCATGCCCATCTTGCCCACTCCCCCGCTCCCGTCACGGCGAGGACAGGCGCTTGCCGCTGACGGTCCTTTCGCGATTCCGGCGACCATCGAGCAGTTGCTGCTCGTGGCGAGCATCTTCTGGGTGCTGACGGCCAACCGGCCCTTTCTTGCCGCGATCGTCGGCGAGCGGTCGCTGACGGCGACCGGCACCTGGGGTCTGCTGCTGGCAACCGCTGTCCTGCTGGTCGCCATCCACTTCGCCCTGCTCGCGCTGCTGGCGACGCGTCTGACGGTCAAGCCGCTGCTGGCACTGATGATCGTCGCGACCGTCATCGCCTCGCATTTCATGTCGGCCTACGGCGTCCTGCTCGATCCGACGATGCTGCGCAACGTCCTGCGAACGGATTTCCTGGAAGCGCGCGAACTTCTGTCACCGGCGCTGGCAGTGGAGCTTGCGCTCTACGCGCTGCTGCCGCTGCTCTTGCTCTGGCGCGTACGGATCGCGGTGCGCCCGCCGCTGCGTGCCTGCGGCGCACGCCTGCTGGCGCTGTTCCTGGCGGCCGTGGCGATGGCCGGCTCGCTGGCGGTGGTCTACAAGCCACTGTCGTCGCTGCTGCGCAACCACAAGGAAGTGCGCTACCTGATCACGCCGGCGAACTACCTCTGGTCGCTTGCCAGTGTCGCAGCTAGCGATGCCCGTGGCGTGGCGAGGCCGCGCGCGCCGATCGGCCTCGACGCCGTGGCCGGGTCTGGTGTGGAAAAGGGCGACCGACCGCGCTTCGTCGTCGTCGTCGTCGGCGAGACCGCGCGCGCGGCGAACTGGGGGCTCAATGGTTACATGCGGCAGACGACCCCCGAGCTGGCCCGGCTCGACGTGATCAACTTCAGCCGGGTAGCGAGTTGTGGCACGAACACCGACGTGTCGCTGCCCTGCATGTTCGCTCCGGTCGGAAGGCGCAGCTATGACGCCGAGCGGATCAATGGCAGCGAGTCCCTGCTGCACGTTCTGGCGCGGGCAGGCGTCGGCGTGCAGTGGCGCGACAACCAGTCCGGCTGCAAGGGTGTCTGTGACGGCCTGCCGAGCGAAAGCGTCGCGACCATGAACCCGCCTGGTTTCTGCGATGGTGGGCGCTGTCTCGATGGCGGCCTGCTGCATGGCCTCGACGAGCGCCTGCGGCGCGCACGGGGGAGCAACCTGATCGTCCTGCACCAGCTCGGCAATCACGGACCATCGTACTTCCGCCGCCACCCACCGGCCTTTGCCCGCTTCCAGCCGGAATGCACGAACGACGACCTGAGCCAGTGTTCGCCCGAACAGATCGTCAATGCCTACGACAACGCCCTGCTCTACACCGATCATGTTCTGGCCAGCCTGATCAACATCCTGCAGGCTCGTGCCGGCGAGGTCGATTCGGCGCTGATCTACGTTTCCGATCATGGCGAATCGCTCGGCGAGGGTGGGCTCTACCTGCACGGCGTGCCCTACGCCATTGCTCCCAGCGTACAGAAGGAAGTGCCGATGCTGATGTGGTTCTCCGACGGTTTCCGCCGCAGCGCCGCGATCGATGCCACCTGCCTGCAGCGGCGGGCTGCCGCACCCGCCAGCCATGACCACCTGTTCCACACGCTGCTCACCCTGCTCGACGTGGGGACGGCGCTCTACGAGGCGGACTGGGATCTGCTGCGGGGCTGCCGCGGTCGCGAGCTCGCCGCGGGTTGATCGCTCGCCGCGGGCCCGTCATGGCAGCGGCCCAGCCGCCAGCGGCGACGCTGCGCGATAGGGCCCGCAGGTTCGGCCCCCGTTGCCGTCGCCTGCGGTTCACAGGCCGGCGAACAATTGCGCCGCTGCCTTCTGGCCGAGCTCGAAGTAGCGCTTCTGGGCGCTGCTGTCCTTCAGCGAGATCGTCATGCTCTCGAGGTCCTTCGGCCGCAGGACGTGCAGTGGCTTGGCGCAGTAGCGCCGGCCATCGATCTCGGCACTCTGTCGGCCCATGGCCGCGAGCATGCCGTTGATCAGCTTCGCCTGCGCGAAGACGCGGGTGTTGGGCAGGGTCAGCTGCATGTCGCTGACCAGCAGGTGCGTGTCGATGCTGTTGAACGGCAGGTTGAAGGCGCTCGACTGGTAGAGCTTGTCGAGTTCGCGGTGATAGTCGTAATCGGTGAAGTCGATGGCAATGATCTCGTCGACCTCATCGTCCTCGAAAAGCGTGCGCAGCGGGCTGTTGTCGAGATAGCCGCCTTCGATGAAGTAGTCGCCATCGATGCTGCAGGCACGGAAGTAGGGGATCGTCGTGATGCCGGCGAGGAAGGCGTCCATGAAGCGGTCGAGGCTGGCATCGTCCACGCTGGCGAGGATCTCGTTGATCCGGAAGACGTGGCCCTGCCGCCGGCTCAGATTGGTGGCGCGGATGTCCCAGCGCAGGGTCGCGAGATGGCGGGCCAGCAGGTCGCGGCGCTGCGGGTCGTCGAGCAGCAGCGATTTGCGGCAACTGGCTTTGTCGACGGTGAACAGATGCGTGCCCGTCGGCAGCAACTGCGGCCGCAGGCCGAGGAAGTTGCCGAGGATGTGGAAGATGTCGCCGATGCCCAGCCTGACGGTGCGCGTCAGTACTGGTGGCAGTTCCTCTTTCTCCCAGTCCCAGAGCAGGTAGTCGACGACGATGTTGTTGCCCGAGCTGGTCGAGGCGATGTGTACCAGCGGCACACCCTGTTTCCTCATCCAGACCAGCACGCCCTCGCTGAAGAAGCTCCGATAGCCGCCGCCCGAGGCGACGAAGCCGTATCTGGTCATGCCGTTCTCCTTTCCCGGTGCGAAGAAGCGGCTGCCGGGAACAGCCGCAGTGCCAGTGTGGCACAATCTGACGGCTGCTGCAGGGGCACACCGGTTGACACCGGTCGCCGGGCCGCTGCCGCTGCAACCCCCCGCCGATTTCCGGCGGCGTGCGAAACGCTCTCCGAGGAGGTGACTGATGGACGGCCTGCAGATGCTTGCCGGTTTTCGCAGCAAGTTCCGTGTCGATGAACTGCTGGTGGCGCACAATGAGGCGTGGTCGTGGTCGGTGCGGCCGGGGCAGGTGACGCTCGGTGCCGGCATCCTGTCCCTGAACCGGCACGCGGCGCGCTTCGCGGAGGTGACGGCGGCAGAGATGGCGGCCCTGGCCGAAATCGTCGGTTCATTGGAGCACGCCCTGCGCTCTGCCTTCGACTATCAGGCGATCAACTATCTGATGCTGATGATGGTCGACCATCACGTGCACTTCCACGTCATTCCACGTTACGAAGGGCAGCGCAGCTTTGCCGGTGTGGCGTGGGTGGACCGGGGCTGGCCGGCAGTTCCCGTCCTCGCCGAGGTGCAGCACGCCGATCGCTCGGAGTTGCCGGATCTGCTGCGGCAGCACCTGCTGGCTGCCCTGCCGCCAGCCGGCGCGCCGCCTGCTGACCGCTAGTCGCCTGGGCTTCGGCGTCAGCCGGCTGACCTGCCAGGCGTCGGCGCGGGAGCGACTGCGCGAGGCCAGAACGGGCGGCACCGTCGATTCGCTTCCCGTTCCTGGTGTCGGCGCTGCGCCCGTCGCCGTGTTGCGTGCGGCTGCCGACGATCGCCCGGCCACGCCGACGCCATCAGCCTTCGTTGCGCCAGTCGTGCAAGGTCTCCTTGCGTGGTGGCAGCGGGCTTCTGCCGGGATCGTCGCGGCGCAGCAGCGGGATTGCGGCCGCCAGGACGAAGACGACGCAGATGCCGAGGACGATCCACAAGGTGCTCATTCATCTCCTCCATTGGCGTCAGTTGCGGCGCATCGCCAGCGACTCGCCCGCTGCCCCGGTCCAGCAGTGCCGCACCGCTGCCGCGGGCGCGCTGGCCGCGATGCTGGCGGCGGCCAGCCGCCCCGTTCCAGGGGCCGATTAGACCGCAGTGCATGCCGGCTGGCAAGCCGCGGCACGCTGACGCGGCAGCCGCCATGCCGCGCGACGGCGGCAGTCGCAAAGGGCGCAGCCGTCGCCGGCGCAGCGATCCGGGGCAAGCTGCGGGCCGGGGCTGGCGCATTGACAGAAGCACCGGCGAACGACACAATCCGCCGCCTCGTCGCCGTCAGTGGCTGTCCTTGGGGAGCTCGATGATTCTGCTGCACGGCGCCCTCGCGATGCTCAGCGGCGCACTGGCGGCCTTGATTGCGCTCAGTCATCCGCTGTGGCCGGCTTCACTGGCACTCGCGCTGCTCGTCTGGTGCGTCGTCGTCTGCCGCAACCCGGTGATCTGGCTGGCCTTGTTGCCTGCCGGTCTGCCGCTGGCCGGCTTCTCGCCATGGACTGGCTGGATCGGCGTCGAGGAGTTCGATCTGTTCTGCCTTGGGGCAGCGGCCGGGTCGCTGAGCCGCCTCGTCCTGCAGCGGTTGTGGCCAGCCCGCTGGCTGCGGGCTGCCGAGAGGAACGCCGACGGACATGGCGACGAGCGGTTGGCTGGCCGTGTCCTGCTGCTGCCGACGGCATCGCCGTCGCGACTGCCGCTCAGCCCCGACAGCCGGCGCGGGCAGTGGCTGGCAGGATGCGCCCTCGCCCTGCTCGCAGCCTCATGTCTTGCCGCCGTCTGGCGTGGCCTGATTGCTGCCGGTGGTCCGCCGCTGGACTGGTTCGAGAGCTATGAAGAGCCGCTGAACTGCCTGCGCGTGGCCAAGAGCCTGCTCCTGGTGTTGATGCTGCTGCCGTCGTTGTGCGATCTGTTGCGTTGCCAGCCGCGCTCGAGCACGCGATGCCTTGCCGCGGGTACGGTCGCCGGTTTGGCGGTGGTCGTACTGGCGGCGCTCTGGGAGCGCCTGGCTCATCCCGGTCTGCTGGACTTCACGACGGCCTATCGCACGACGGCGTTGTTCTGGGAAATGCACGTCGGCGGTGCGGCGCTCGATGCCTTCCTGGCGTTGACTCTGCCTTTTGCCGTGCGCCCCGTGTTGCGCGCCGTCGCACCGGGCAGCTGGCTGGCCGCTGCGCTGCTGGCGTTGTTCGCGTGCTACGCTTGTCTGACCAGTTTTTCGCGGGCGCTCTATCTTGGCGTGGCGGTTGCAGTGGCAGTCCTCGTTTACAGCCACGCGCGGCAGGCGGGGTCGGCGGGGAGCGGTCGGCAGCACTCGCCGCGCTGGCGGCAGCGGGCCAACCGCGTCCTGGCCGGGATCCTGCTCGCCGAGGTGCTGCTGGTTGCCGGCAGCGGAGAGTTCATGGGCAGCCGGCTGGCGAGCGGCGAGCGCGACTTCGTCGGGCGGCTGACGCACTGGCAGGAAGGTCTCGGTCTATTGCAGGACGGCAGCGACATCCTTTTCGGCAGGGGTAGCGGTCGCTTTCCGGCCGACTACTCGACGCAGGTCGCCGGGCGCGAGATGCCGGGGCGGCTTCATCTGATCGACGACGACGAAGGTCGTCATCTGGGTCTCTCGGGAGTTCACTGGCGGACGCCGCAGCGGGGTCGCTGGGAGGTCCTGCAACGGGTTCCGGCGCCGCTTGCCGGGACCTACCGCCTCAGCCTCGCAGCCCGTTCGACGCAGCCGGCAGTGCTGGTTGCCAGCGTCTGTCACCAGCACCTCCTGTACTCCGCCGCCTGCGCCGAGTCAGCGGTGCTCGCTACGGGCGGCGGGCAATGGCGACGCTTCGAGCTGTCGCTGCACGGCAGCGCCCGGCTGCCGGTGTCCAGGCCGTTGCCGGTACCCGGCTTCTTCTCCCTGCGGCTCCTGGGTCCGGCTGGCTTCGTCGAGGTCGATGAGCTCAGCCTGGTCGATGGCAGCGGTCGCGCCATCCTGGCCAACGGCGATTTCTCGCAGGGCCTGACGCGGTGGTTCTTCGCCGCCCGCCACTACTTCCTGCCCTGGCATGTCGACAGCCTCTACCTCGAGATGCTGATCGACCAGGGAGCGATCGGGTTGTCTCTGCTGCTTGCCCTGATGGCGCTGGCGCTGGTCAATCTCTGGCGTCTTTGTCAGCGCGGGCACGAACTCGCACCCTATCTCCTGGCTGCGCTGCTGGCCTGCATGGCGACCGGCGTCTTCGTCAGCGTGCTCGACATGCCGCGCGTTGCCTTCCTGCTGTACCTGTTGCTCTGTTGCGCGCTGTTCATCGATGACGGCTCGCCTGCCCAGGTGCCGTCGCTGCCACGTTCCGGCAAAGCGCCGGACTGGCCGTCCGGTGTATAATCACCTTGTCAAGCAACCGAGCAATATCAATAACTTGCAATTTTATCAGATGATTATGTCGATGCTTCAAGGTGGTTTCTCGATGGTCTCCAAGCAGGGTGGCGGGTCTTCGCTGCCCGATTCTCAGCGGCCTGTGCATTAGGTCACGGTCACCCGTTCGCCGCGCTGATAGCCTTCGTGTCATGCGTTTCGCCGCGCCCTGCCGATGAAGCAGCGGGAGGGCACGGGTGGATTCGCTTCTCAACGGCGCACGCGGGGCGATGTTCATGCTTGCAGGGGGTCTATCGTGATCAAGGTGTTCAATCATTGGTTTCACCGGAAGACTGTCGCCCAGGTTGCCGTCGATCTGATGTTCCCGGTCGTTTGTGTGGTTCTCGCCGCCGTCTGGCTTGGCGGCGGGGCGAACCTGGAACTCGACAGGATCGTCTTCTACGCGATCATCTTCGCCCTGACGATGATCGTCCTGAATTCCTGGCTGGGCATGTACCAGCGCGTACACAGCCGGACGCTGGCGGAGACCCGTGCCCGCGCCGTGCTTTCGCTCTATCTGGCGATTCCGCTGGCGTACGTGGTCTTTTCGTTGCTGGCGATCTCCGATGTGGACCGTGGTTTCATGCTTCTCTCCGGACTGGCGGCGCTGTTTGCGACCCTCGTACGGCGTGTCCACGGGGCACACAGCCTGCCCGGGTCGTTGCTGCGCCACCGTGTGCTGGTCTTTGGCGCGGGCGAAGAAGCCGAGAACGTCGGTCGCGTGCTTGCCAAATCGGATCCCGACATCCAGATCGTCGGCTTCTATCCCAGCTCGAACGATCCCGAGGTGGTCGTTCCGTCACAGGTGGTCCTCTCGCAGGCGATGTCGCTTTCGGATACGGCGCACTCGCTGAAGGTTGACGAGATCATCGTTGCCGTTCGCGAACGCCGCGGGGGTGCGCTGCCCTTGCGCGAACTCCTCGACTGCAAGCTGTCCGGGGTCAAGGTGCTCGATCTCGCCACTTACTTCGAACGTGCGCTTGGGCAACTGCGCCTGGATTCGCTGCGCGTCGGCTGGATGATCTTCGGCGACGGTTTCCGGCAGACCTGGCGGCGGACGTTCTTCAAGCGGGCCTTCGACATCCTGGTTGCGCTGGTCCTGCTGTTGCTGGCGCTGCCGGTGATGCTCGTGACGGCGATCCTCATCGTGTTCGAGGACGGGTTCCCGGTGTTCTATCGCCAGGAGCGGGTTGGCCTCGATGGCCGCCTCTTTGATGTGATCAAGTTCCGCAGCATGTGCAACGACGCCGAGAGCGACGGCAAGCCGCGCTGGGCAGCCACCGACGATGATCGGGTGACACGCGTCGGCCGCATCATCCGCAAGCTGCGCATCGACGAGTTGCCGCAGCTCTACAATGTACTGACCGGTGACATGAGCATGGTCGGACCGCGTCCCGAACGCCCCTACTTCGTTGACCAGCTGACGCGCGACATCCCATTCTACGCCGTGCGCCACAGTGTCAAGCCCGGCCTCACCGGCTGGGCACAGGTCAGTTACCAGTACGGGTCGACGATCGAGGATTCGGTCCAGAAGCTGCAGTACGATCTGTACTACGTCAAGAATCACACCCTTTTCCTTGATATAGTGATCCTTTTTCATACCGTCGGAGTGGTCCTGACCGGCAAGGGTGCCCGCTGACCGGGCAACTGCCGCTCCGGTTGCTGCTTTCGACCGACGAGGACTACGGGCGCTGATGGACAGCAAGATGGCAATCATCTCGGCTTGGAGCTATGGCTTGGCGGGCGTGCTGGCGGCGCTGCTGACGCTTTACCTGGCGTCCGGCCGGCGAAACAGCAGTCGCAGCGGCGCGATGTTCCTGGCGGTCGCCCTGTGCACCGTCTGGGGGATGCTGGGGCTGGCCTTCGCGCTCACCGGCCAGGGGATCTTTCTCGCCGGCAACCTGTTGGCCGACGTGCTGCGCTTCGGCGGCTGGTATCTCTTCCTGATCATGCTGATGCGCCCGGAGTCTCCTGCCGAAGGTGCTGCGCCGACGGCTGGCATCGGATGGCTGAGTGCGATTGCCGGGCTGCTGGTGGCGTGCGGCTTCGTCGTGCAGGCGATGGCCGTCTTCGGTGTCGACGTCGTCGGCTCGTCGGCAAGGCTGGCGCTGTTTGCCTCGCTGGCGATGAGCGTCTTCGGTCTGGTCCTGGTCGAGCGTCTCTTCCGCAACGTCTCGCCGGATTTCCGCTGGAGCATCAAGCCGTTGTGTCTGGGCTTGGGGGGCGTCTTCCTGTTCGACCTCTACGTCTACTCGGACGCCTTGCTGTTCAATCGCATCGATGCCGACGCCTTCAGCATCCGCGGCTTCGCCCACGCGATCGCTCTGCCGCTGGTGGCCCTGTCCGCAATCCGCAGCCACGACTGGAAGCGGCGCCTGGTGATGTCGCAGCGTGCGGTCCTGCAGTCGGCGACCTTGCTGATCGTTGGCACCTACCTGCTCTTCATGGCAGCTGCCGGTTACTACGTGCGCTTCTTCGGTGGCGAGTGGGGGCGTGCCCTGCAACTGGCGCTGCTTTTCGCTGCCCTGCTGGTGCTGGTCGCGCTGACCTTCTCCGGCTCGATGCGCGCGCGCCTGCGCGTGCAGGTCGGCAAGCACTTCTTCAGCTACCGCTACGATTACCGCGAGGAGTGGTTGCGTTTCACCGCCACGTTGTCTGCTCAGGGCGGCTTTGCGGGTCTGGGCCGGCACGTGGTTCGTGGCTTGGCCGACATGGTCGAGAGCCCAAGCGGTGCGCTCTGGTTGAAGGATCCCTCTGGCCGCTTCCTTGCCCAGGCGGCATTCTGGAACATGCCTGCCTCGGCGGCCACCGAGGACGCCGACAGCCCGCTCTGCCGCTTTCTGCTCGACAGCGGTTGGGTGATCAACCTCGAAGAGTATCGCTCGCTGCCGCGCCGCTACGACGGGCTCGTGCTCCCGTCGTGGTTGGTCGAGGTGCCGAACGCCTGGCTGGTGGTGCCGCTGACCACCGGCAGCGAGTTGATCGCCTTCGTCGTGCTGGCGACGGCCCGCACGCGCATCGACGTCAATTGGGAGGTGAACGACCTCCTGAAGACGGCGGCCAGGCAGGCTGGTGCCTTCCTCGGTCAGATGCAGGCGAGCGAAGCGCTTCTCGAGGTACGCAAGTTCGATTCCTTCAACCGGATGTCGGCTTTCGTCGTCCATGACCTGAAGAACATCATCGCCCAGCTCTCGCTGATGCTGAAGAACGCCGAACGTCACCGTGACAATCCGGAGTTCCAGAAAGACATGCTGATGACCGTCGAGCACTCCGTCGAGCGCATGCGGCAGCTGATGATGCAGTTGCGGCAGGGAACGACGCCACTCGACGGGCCGCGCGGCATCGATCTGGCGGATGTCCTGCGGCGCATACAGACGGCCAAGTCGGGTCAGGGGCGCGAGGTCGAGTTGACCATCGAGGAGAAGCTGCTGGCGCGCGGTCACGAGGATCGCATCGAGCGGGTCATCGGCCACCTGGTGCAGAACGCGCTCGACGCCACCGAAAGTGGCGGCCGCGTCTGGGTCCGGATGGCCCGCCAGGGAACACAGGCTCTCGTCGAGGTCGGCGACACGGGGCACGGGATGAGTCCCGAGTTCGTTCGTGAACGGCTTTTCAAGCCGTTCCAGACGACCAAGCCGACGGGAATGGGAATTGGCGCCTATGAGAGCTTCCAGTACGTCCATGAACTGGGCGGCAGGGTCTCGGTGGACAGCGCGGTCGACGTGGGCACTCAGGTGGACCTCTTGCTGCCGCTGTTCGAGGCGGGCAAGGCACTGAAGTCGGATGAATTGTCGGGGAAACAGGAATGAGCGCTGCAAAATTGCCGCACCTGCTGATCGTCGAGGATGACCGCGCACTGCAGAAGCAGATCCGTTGGGCCTTCGATCAGTATGAGACCTTGGGCGCCGACGACCGCGAGACGGCGATGCAACTGATGCGCCGTTACCAGCCGCCGGTGGTGACGATGGATCTGGGTCTGCCGCCTGACCCGGACTCGGTGTCGGAGGGCTTCAAGCTGCTCGAGGAGATTCTGAGCTTCGCACCCGATACCAAGGTCATCGTGCTGACCGGCCAGAACGACCGCGCGAACGCCCTGCGGGCGATCGCCCTCGGTGCCTATGATTTCTTCGCCAAGCCCTTCGAGGTCGACCTGCTCGGCCTGACGATCCAGCGGGCATACCGGCTGCACGAACTGCAGAAGGAGAATGAGCGGCTGCAGGCGATGCAGCAGCCGGATGCGATGTCGGGAATGATCACCCGTGACCCGGATTTGCTGCGCGTTTGCCGGACGATCGAACGCGTCGGCGTCACCGACGCGACCGTGCTGCTGCTCGGCGAAAGCGGTACCGGCAAGGAGCTTCTCGCGCGTGGTCTGCACGAGTCGTCACCGAGGCGTCGCGAACGCTTCGTCGCCATCAACTGCGCGGCGATTCCCGACAACCTGCTCGAAAGCGAACTCTTCGGCTACGAGAAGGGCGCCTTCACCGGTGCCGGCAAGACGACGCCGGGCAAGATCGAGACGGCCAACAACGGCACGCTGATGCTCGACGAGATCGGCGATCTGCCGCACAACCTGCAGGCGAAGCTGCTGCGCTTCCTGCAGGAGCGGGTGATCGAGAGGATTGGCGGGCGGAACGAGATTCCGGTCAATGTACGGATCGTCTGCGCCACGCACCAGAATCTGCAGAACCTGATCAGCGAGGGTCGTTTCCGCGAAGATCTGTATTACCGCTTGGCGGAGATTGTCGTGAACATACCGCCGCTGCGTGCCCGGACGGGCGACGCCGCGCTGCTGGCACACGTCTTCGTGCGGCGTTTCGCCGCCGAGAACGCTCGCGGTGCCATGAGCCTGCGCGAGGATGCGCTGCGTGTGATCGAGGCCCACGCCTGGCCGGGGAACGTTCGGGAACTCGAGAACTGCATCAAGCGGGCGGTGATCATGGCTGATGGCAATCAGATCACTGCCGCCGACATCGGCCTCGGTGGCGCGACACAGGCCGAGGAAACAGTGCTCGACCTGCGCAACGCGCGTGACGAGGCCGAGAAACGGGTGACGATCGCCGCTCTGGCGCGCGCCGACGGCAATGTCGTCAAGGCTGCCGAACTGCTCGGTGTCAGCCGCCCGACGCTGTACGATATGATGCACAGGTTTGGGCTCAAGTGAGGCCTTCAGCTGGATGTTTTTCGGGCAAGCTTTTCGACACAGGGGGATTTTGATGAATACTCGTAACTCCGTGCCTGCGCTGCGCAAGGCGACCGCCTCGGCACTGCTCGCCACTCTGCTCCTGCTGGGCTGCGGTGGTGGCGAGAAGCCCGCGGATCTGTTGAATCAGGCGAAGGAAGCACTGCAGAAGAACGACCACAAGACGGCGGTGATCCAGCTCAAGAACGCCTTGCAGCAGGATCAGCAACTCGCCGAAGCCCGTTTTCTGCTGGCCAAGGCGCTGCTTGCGGGTGGCGATCCGGCTGGTGCCGAGGTCGAGTTGCGCAAGGCGCAGGAACTCAACTACTCGGTCGAACAGATCACCCCCCTGCTGGCCCGCACACTGCTGATGATGGGCCAGGCGGAGAAGGTGATCAAGGATCTGGCCAACGCCCCGTTGGCGACCGCCGAGGCGAGGGCGGACCTGCAGACGTCGATTGGCCAGGCCTATCTGTTGCAGGACAAGCCGCAGCAGGCGGAGGCAGCCTATGCCGCGGCGTTGGCGGCGCAGCCGGGCTATGCGCCGGCACTGATCGGCGAGGCACGGCTCAAAGCCACCGGCGGCGACCTGCCCGGAGCGCTGGCGATACTTGACCGCGGACTGCAGGATTCGCCCAGGTTGTACGAAGCCTGGCAGCTCAAGGGTGATCTGCTGCAGGCTCAGGGCGACGGTGCGGGGGCGATGGCAGCCTATCGCAAGGCGGTCGAAGTCAAGCCGGACTATCTGGCGGGGCACGCTGCGATCATGCGCCAGCAACTGGCCGAGAATCAGCTCGATGCGGCCGCGCAGCAGCTGACGACGATCAAGCAGTTCGCCGCCAATCATCCGCAGACGCACTACCTGACGGCCATGCTGGCCTACCAGAAGAAGGACTATCCCGCCGCCCGGGACGCCATCCTGCTGATGTTGCGCGTCGTTCCGGAAAACCCGCTCGGTCTGCAACTGGCCGGCCTCATCGAATACGAACTCAAGTCCTACCCGCAGGCCGAGGACTACCTCCTGAAGGCGCTGCCGAAGACACCCGAACTCGGCATTGCCCGCCGCGTGTTGATTGCCAGTTACCTGCGTGACGGCAAGCCGGCGAAGGCCCTGGCGCTGATCGAGCCGGTTCTCGGCAAGATCGACAAGGATTCAAACATGCTGGCACTGGCCGGACAGGTGTTCCTGCAGAATGGCCAAGTCGAAAAGGCCGGCGAGTATTTCGCCAAGGCGGCGGCGCTCGATCCGCAGAATGCCGGCAAGCGGACTTCGCTGGCGATGGTCAATCTGGCCCGGGGCGACACCGACACGGCCTTCCGCGACCTCGAACAGGTGGCTGCCGCAGACCCCGGCAATCGCGCCGATCTGGCGCTGATCACGGCGCATCTGCAACGGCGGGCGTTCGACCCGGCGTTGAAGGCGATCGCCGCCCTGGAGAAGAAGCAGCCCGAGAACCCGCTGGTGCACAACCTGCGCGGCACGGCGCTGCTTGGCAAGCGCGATGTGGCGGGCGCCCGCAAGAGTTTCGAGCAGGCACTCGCACTGAACGCCGCCTACTTCCCGGCGGCGGCGAACCTGGCCAGCCTGGACATGGCGGACAAGAAACCCGAGGAGGCGAAGAAGCGCTTCGAGGCGGTTGTCGCCAAGGATCCGAAGAGTACGCAGGGATATCTCGCCCTGGCGGAACTGCGCTCGAGAACCGGGGGCAAGACCGAGGAAGTCGCCACCCTGATCAACCGTGCGATCGCCGCGAATCCGCAGGAGCCCGCACCACGACTGGCGCTGATCGGCTTGTATCTGGGCAAGAACGAGGTCAAGAGTGCGTTGGCAGCCGGACAGGACGCGGTCGCCGCCTTGCCCGAGCGGCCGGAGATCCTCGACGCGGCCGGACGCGCGCAGCAGGCGGCGCAGGACTACAATCAGGCGCTGGCGACCTATGGCAAACTGGCGGCCCTGAAACCCGATCTGCCGCTGCCCTATCTGCGCATGGCAGAGATCGAGGTGGCGGCCAAGAACAAGCCAGCTGCCCTGGAAAACCTCAGGAAGGCGCTGCAGGTGCAGCCGAATTCGCTCGAGGCACAGCGCGGGATCATGATGCTCGAGCTCGATGCCGGGCGGGCGGCCGAAGCCATTGCGGTGGCGAAGGAGGTCCAGAAGCAGCGGCCGAAGGAGGCGATCGGTTATCTCTTCGAGGGCGACGCGCAGGCTGCGCTGAAGAACTGGCCGGCAGCCATTGCCGCCTACCGTCTGGGGCTCAAGGAGGCTGGAGGTCCCGACGTGGCAGCCAAGCTGCATCTCGCATTGGCCAGCAGCGGCAACTTGAGCGAGGCGGACAGCTTCGCCGCCGGCTGGCTCAAGGAGAACGCCAAGGACACGCGTTTCCGCTTCTACCTGGCAGGCCACGCGACGGCACGCAAGGATTATGCGACTGCTGCCCGGCACTACCGCGTGCTGCTCGAGGCGCAGCCGGACAATGCGATCGTGCTCAACAATCTGGCCTGGGTGGGCGCCCAGACCAAGGACCCGAAGGCCATGGAGTATGCCGAGAAGGCGAACAGGCTGGCACCGAACCAGCCGGCACAGATGGATACCCTGGCGGTGCTGCTGATGGAAAAGGGCGACACGCAGCGGGCGCTCGAGCTGTTCCGCCAGGCACTGGACCTGGCGCCGCAGGCAGCGGTGATCCGCGTCAACTATGCGCGGGCGCTGATCAAGGCAGGCCAGAAGGGAGAAGCCAAGAAGCAGCTTGATGAGGTCGCCAAGCTGGGCGACAAGTTCCCGGCGCAGGCAGAGGTCGCGGAGCTGCAGAAGGGTCTGTAGTCAAGCGGAGGCTTGCTGAAGTCAGCGCGGAAAACCAACTGAATGGAGTGTTCATGACTATTGTTGCTGTGGTGGGTCTCGGTTACGTCGGTTTGCCTCTCGCCGTCGAGTTCGGCAAGAAGATGCGGACCATCGGTTACGATCTGTCGGCGAGCAAGGTGGCGCACTATCGCCGCCACGTCGACCCGACCGGTGAGGTCAGCAGCACCGATCTCGCGGCGGCCATCCACCTCGAAGTCGGCAACGATCCGACGGCTCTGGCGGCGGCGGACTTCGTCATCGTTGCCGTACCGACGCCGGTCGACCCGGCGCACCAACCGGACTTCGGTCCGTTGATCGGCTCGTCGGAGGTGGTCGGGAGGAACCTCAAGCGTGGCGCGACCGTCGTCTTCGAGTCGACGGTGTATCCGGGCGCGACCGAGGAAGTGTGCATCCCGATCATCGAGAAGTGTTCCGGGATGAAATGGAAGCAGGACTTCTTCGTCGGTTACTCGCCCGAACGGATCAATCCGGGCGACAAGGAGCGGACGCTGACGAAAATCGTCAAGGTGGTCTCCGGTGACACCCCGGAAACCCTCGAGCGCGTTCGCCAGATGTACGCCAGCGTCATCACGGCCGGCGTCTTTCCGGCGTCGAGCATCAAGGTTGCCGAGGCTGCCAAGGTCATCGAGAACACCCAGCGCGACCTCAACATCGCCCTGATGAACGAACTGGCGATCATCTTCGATCGTGTCGGCATCGACACCGTCGAGGTCCTCGAGGCGGCGGGCAGCAAGTGGAACTTCCTGCCCTTCCGGCCGGGACTCGTCGGTGGTCACTGCATCGGCGTCGACCCCTATTACCTGACGCACAAGGCGGAGATGCTCGGCTATCACCCGCAGGTGATCAACGCCGGGCGGCGGATCAACGACGGCATGGGCAAGTTCATTGCCGAGCAGACGGTCAAGCAGTTGATTCGCAATGGCTGGCAGGTCAAGGGGGCACCGATCATCGTCCTTGGCCTGACCTTCAAGGAGGACTGTCCCGACCTGCGCAACTCGCGCGTCATCGACGTCATCCGCGAACTCGAGTCCTACGGTGCGCGCGTGATCGTGCATGAACCGGTGGCCGATGCAGCCGAGGCACGGCACGAGTACGGCGTCGAGCTGGCGCCGTGGGACGAACTGCCGGCGGCAGCGGCGATTGTCGCTGCGGTTGCCCACCGCCAGTTCAAGGAGCGTCCGTTGTCCGATTTCGTCGGCAAGCTGCAGCCCGGCGGTGTGCTGACCGACGTCAAGAGCATGTTCAACGAAGCGCAGCTGGTGGCGCACGGGGTGAGCGTGTGGCGTCTGTGAGTTTTACTGCGGCGCCGGTGTTGTCGTCGCTCGCTGAGCGGTTGCGGCAGCGCCCGGCGCGCTGGCTGGTGACGGGAAGCGCCGGCTTCATCGGCTCGCACCTCGTCGAGAACCTGCTCCGTATGGGCCAGACGGTAGTCGGGATGGACAACTTCGCGACCGGCCACCGGCGCAACCTGGACGAAGTGCAGTCGCTGGTTGGCGTCGAAGCCTGGCACCGGCATCGCTTCATCGAGGCCGACATACGCGACCTCGACGCCTGCCGTGAAGCCTGCCACGGGGTGGAGATCGTCCTCCACCAGGCGGCCCTCGGTTCGGTGCCGCGCTCGTTGGCCAATCCGTTGGCGACCAATGCCAGCAATGTCGACGGTTTCCTCAACATGCTCGTCGCCGCCCGCGATGCCGGCGTGCGGCGGTTCGTCTATGCGGCGTCGAGTTCGACCTACGGCGATCATCCGGCGTTGCCCAAGGTCGAGGAACAGATCGGCCGGCCGCTGTCGCCGTACGCCGTCAGCAAGCTGGTCAACGAGTTGTACGCCGACGTCTTCGCGCGCTGTTATGGCCTGCCGTCGGTCGGCCTGCGCTACTTCAACGTCTTCGGCGCGCGCCAGGACCCCGAGGGGGCCTACGCCGCGGTCATCCCACGCTGGACGCGCGCGATGCTGCTCGGCGATGTCGTGACGATCAACGGTGACGGCGAGACCAGTCGCGACTTCTGCTTTGTCGACAATGCCGTGCAGGCCAACCTGCTGGCGGCGACGAGCGACGATGCGGCGGCAGTGAATCAGGTATACAACGTCGCCGTCGACGACCGTACTTCGTTGAACCGGCTGTTCGACGTCCTGCGGGAGGCCTTGCTCGACTTCTGTCCCGACGTGCGCGACTTGCGACCGGTGCATGGCGATTACCGACCAGGCGACGTGCGCCACTCGCGCGCCGACATTTCCAAGGCCAGGCGTCTGCTTGGCTATTTTCCAAGCCACCGGATCGAGGAGGGGGTTCGGGCGGCGATGCCGTGGTACGTGTCACGTTTCGGCGTGGCCGCTGGAGTTCGTTGATGAAAGCTTCCTGTCTTGGCTGTTCCGCCCTGATGCGCCGGGGTGCAATCCTTTTCTGCGGCCTGCTGGGTCTTGCCGCGCCATCCCTTGCCGCTGCCGCCGGCGTCGCGGCCAAGGAGTCCGAGGCCGAGCGCCGGCTGGCGCTGCGCAAGGAGGCTCTGGCGCACGAGCACGGCGAGGGCGTGCCGCGCGATTACGCGCGCGCGGTGAAGCTCTATTGCGAGGGCGCCCGAATGGGTGATGCCGAAGCGCAGTTCAACCTCGGCTGGATGTACGCCAATGGTCGCGGCATCGAGCGCGACGATTCCCGGGCGGCGTACTTCTTTGCCCTGGCGGCGAGGCAGGGACACGAGCAGTCGCAGAGGATGCAGCGATTCGTCGGCGAGCCGGCGGCGACCGTTCCCGATTGCATGCGCGGCTTCGCCTTCCTCGACGACGGCAAGGATGTCCTCGTACCGATCACCGAAATGCAGAAAAAGGTCGTCGGTCTGGTCAACCAGCTGGCACCGGAGTACGGCGTCAGTCCGCGGCTGGCTCTGGCGGTGATCCGCACCGAATCCAACTTCAATCCGGCAGCGCTGTCGAACAAGAACGCGCAGGGGTTGATGCAGCTCATTCCCGATACTGCGGCACGGTTCAACGTCCGGCAGCCATTCGATCCGGAGCAGAACCTGCGTGGCGGGCTGGCGTATCTGCGCTGGCTGCTGGCCTATTTCGAGGGCGACGTCAGTCTGGTTGCCGCCGCCTACAACGCGGGCGAGGGCGCGGTCAATCGCTACCGCGGCGTGCCGCCTTATGCCGAGACGCAGGGTTACGTCAAGCGGATCATCAGCATCTTCAAGCGCGACGATCATCCCTACGACGCCAAGGTGACCACGCCGTCGCCGGAGTTGCCGCGCATCCGTTCGATCCGGGGAGTGTAGGATGCAGGCCGTGCCTTCGGCCTTGCGCCACCTGCTGGCCGCCGTTGCCGTTGTCTGTGGCCTGCTGGGCCTGGCAGGGACGGTGGCAGCCGAACTGCCCGATGTCATCGAGCGGATCAAGCCATCGGTGGTCGTCGTCGGGACGCAGCAGGTGACCCGCAGCCCGCAGTTCGTCATGCGCGGAACGGGCTTCGTCGTCGGCGACGGCCGCACGGTGGCGACCAATGCGCACGTGGTCGCGGCAGCGATCGACGAGGCGGCAGGCGAGAAGCTGGTCATCCTCGTCCGGCCGGCCGCTGGCAAGGCACAGCAGCGGCCGGCCAGGGTCGTCGCGGTGGACAAGGGGCACGATCTCGCGCTGCTGCGCATCGATGGCCCGTTGCTGCCGACCCTCACCCTGCACGAATCGGAGCCCGTGCGCGAAGGCCAGGCGATCGCCTTTACCGGCTTTCCCATCGGCGGCGCGCTGGGGTTGTCGCCGGTCACGCATCGCGGCATCATTTCGGCGATCACGCCGATCGTCCTGCCGGGGGCCAATGCCCGCGAACTGAACGCCCGTGTCGTGCAGCAGATCAGGGAAGGCAGTTTCGACATCTATCAGCTCGATGCGACGGCCTACCCGGGCAACAGCGGCGGCCCGCTGTTCGAGGTCAGCCGCGGCGAGGTGCTTGGCGTCATCAACATGGTCTTCGTCAAGGAAAACAAGGAATCGGTTCTCAGCAAGCCGTCCGGGATCAGCTTCGCCATACCCGTGCGTTTCCTGCGCGAGCTGTTGCAGAAGAGCGGCACGCAGTAAATCTTCGCTTCCCCGGGCCCTGGCCGATGCCCTGGTGCTGCCGCGCCATGCGGCCGGGGCAGTCCTTGCCCGACAGGGAAATCGATCATCTGCCGCCGCGGTCTCCTTGTCGGACCCGGCTGCCAACGGCCTGTTGCCGGTGAGCGGTGGCTGCCTTCCTGCGCACGAACCTTCATTTTGCGGCTGTCTGAGCCGGCTTCTGGTAGCATGCTCGCTGCTCCGACGGACCGTCAATGACCGCCTTGCTCGCTGAAGTCTTTTCCGCCTCCGGGCCGCTCGCCGCGGCGGTTCCCGGTTATCGTCCGCGGTCGCAGCAGCTCGAACTGGCAGAACGCATTGCCGCCGCCATGGCGGCCAACGCGGTGCTCGTCGCCGAAGCCGGCACCGGCACCGGCAAGACCTATGCCTACCTCGTTCCGGCGCTGCTCTCGGGGGGCAAGGTGATCGTGTCCACGGGGACGAAAAACCTGCAGGACCAGCTTTTCGCGCGCGACATTCCGACCATCCGCAAGGCTCTCGGCCTGCCGGTCCGGGTTGCCCTGCTCAAGGGCCGTGCCAACTATCTCTGCCACCACCATCTCGCACGCTCGCTCGCCGATGGCCGCTTCCTGACGCGCGAGGATGCTGCCTGGGCGCAGCGCATCGCACGCTTTGCCCAGCAGACGCGCAGTGGCGACAAGGCAGAGTGTGTCGATGTGCCCGAGAACGCGACGGTGTGGCCGATGGTCACCTCGACGCGCGACAACTGCCTCGGGCAGGACTGTCCGCAGCACAAGGAGTGCTTCGTCCTTGCTGCCCGCCGTGAGGCGCTGGCCGCCGACCTGGTGGTGGTGAACCATCACCTCTTCTTCGCCGACGTGATGCTGCGCGACGAGGGCACGGCGGAACTCCTGCCGGCCTGCAACACGGTGGTCTTCGACGAAGCGCACCAGTTGCCAGAGGTCGCCAGCCTGTTCTTCGGCGACAGCGTCTCGACCGCGCAACTCCTCGAACTTGGCCGGGACGCGCAGAGCGAAGCGCTGACGGCGGCGCGCGACTGCCTCGACCTGCCACGCCTGAGCGTCCGGCTGGAGAAGGACGTGCGCGATCTGCGGCTCACGCTGCCGGTCGAGCCGGCGCGTCATGCACTGCCGCAGCTTGCCGCCCGACCCCGGTTTGCCGAGGCCCTGGCGACCACGATCGCAGCCGTCGAGGCGCTGGCCGCCCTGCTCGAGACGCAGGCGCAGCGCAGCGAGGGGCTGGACAACTGCTGGCGGCGTGCGGGTAGCCTGCTGCAACGGCTGCAAGCCTGGCAGGCCGGCACCAACGACGACTTCGTCCGGTGGGCCGAGACCTATACGCACGCGCTGCAGCTCAATGCCACGCCGCTGGCGATCGCCGGCATCATGCAGAAGCAGATGAGCGGGCATCCGCGCGCCTGGATCTTCACTTCCGCGACGCTCGCCGTGCAGAACGACTTCGGCCACTACTGTGCGGAGATGGGCCTGGTCGATGCGTCTTCGGCGCGTTGGGAGAGCCCCTTCGATTATCCGCGGCAGGCGCTGCTCTACGTGCCGCGCAATCTGCCCGAACCGAACGCTCCCGACCATGCCGAGGCGGTCGTCGGCGCAGCGTGGCCGGTGCTGCGCGAGAGCGGCGGCCGCGCCTTTTTCCTGTGCACCTCGCTGCGCGCGATGCGCCGGGTCCACGAACTGCTCGCCGACCGGCTCGCCCGCGACGGTCTCGAGCTGCCGCTGCTGCTGCAGGGCGAGTTGGGCAAGAACGAGTTGCTCGAGCGCTTTCGCCGCCTCGGCAATGCCATCCTGATCGGCAGCCAAAGCTTCTGGGAAGGCGTCGATGTCCGTGGCGAGGCGCTGTCGCTGGTGGTCATCGACAAGCTGCCGTTCGCCCCACCCGACGACCCGGTGCTGTCGGCACGACTCGATAGGCTGCGCAGCGAAGGCCGCAATGGATTTCTCGAGTACCAGCTGCCGCGGACGGTCATCAACGTCAAGCAGGGGGCGGGCCGGCTGATTCGCGATGAGAGCGACCGCGGCGTGCTGATGATCTGCGATCCACGCCTGATCGCCAAGACCTACGGCAAGCGGATCTGGCGCAGCCTGCCACCGATGCGGCGGACGCGCGAGCTGGCCGACGCGGTGGCCTTCTTCAGACCGGCAGCCGGTGCCAGCGGTGCATGAACGCGCAACTGCCACCATCGCTGCAAGAACTCCTGCCTGCCGACTGCCGTGCCGCGGCGGAGCTGCTGAATCGTGGTTGCGCCTGCATCTCGGTCGATCACCAGTCGCTGCGGCGGGAACTCGCGGCCTGTGCGCGTGACGCCGGGGCGAGTGACTGGCTGGCGAGCCGCCCGCACCTGTTTGCCAACAGCATGGTCTTCGTCGGCGCACTGCACCTCGAGCGGATGGCGCGGACGATCGCCGCCATCGAACGGGTGGTCGCGCTGCCTGCCTACCAGCAGCGGGTGCTCGCCTACGCGCCGGCGGTGGCGCAGCACGCGCCGGCAGCCGCGGGTGTCTTCCTCGGCTACGACTTCCATCTCGCTCCGCAGGGGCCGCAACTCATCGAGATCAACTCGAATGCCGGTGGTGCGCTGCTCAATGCCGGTCTCCTGCGGGCGCAACGGGCGTGTTGTGCGGCGGTGGCGCAGATCATGCCGCAACCGCCGCCGGTCGAGCGTCTCTTTCTCGACATGTTCCGCAACGAGTGGCGGCTGGCGCGGCCGGAAATGGCGGCGACGCGTCCGCTGGCACGTGTCGCGATCGTCGACGAGGCGCCGGCCGAGCAATACCTGGCGCCGGAGTTCGAGCTCTTTCGCCGGCTCTTTGCCGACAATGGCATCGCTGCGCTGGTCGCCGATCCCGCCGAGCTGTCGTACGATGGCGAGCGGCTGCATTGCCGCGGCGAGGCCATCGACCTGGTGTACAACCGGCTGACCGATTTCGCGCTCGCCGCGCCACGCAACGCCAGCCTGCGCCAGGCCTATCTCGCCGACGCCGTCGTCCTCACGCCGCATCCGCGGACGCATGCGCTGTTCGCCGACAAACGCAATCTGCTGGCACTCGGGGACCAGGAGTGGCTGCGGGCGATCGGCGTGGACCATGGCGACCGCGAGCTGCTCGCCAGCGGCATTCCACGTACCGAAGAGGTCACGCCAGAGAACGCCGACGCTTTCTGGGCCAGCCGCCGGCAGTGGTTCTTCAAGCCGGCCGCCGGTTTCGGCAGCAAGGCGGCCTATCGCGGCGACAAGCTGACGCGGCGGGTGTTCGCCGAAGTCGCACGCGGCGGCCATGTCGCGCAGGCCGTCGTCAGCCCCTCCGAACGCCGCCTGCTGATCGACGGTGTCGAGCAGGACTTCAAGCTCGACCTGCGCAACTATGCATACCGCGGTGCGGTGCAACTGGTTTCGGCGCGCCTCTACCGTGGCCAGACGACCAATTTCCGGACTCCCGGTGGCGGCTTCGCCGCGGTCCTCGCCGTTCCCGGGCAGCGTCGCTGCCTCAGCTGCGAATGAGGATCTTCGGCATCACGGGCTACTCCGGTTCTGGCAAAACGACGCTGATCGAGCGCATGCTGCCGCAGATGATCGAGCGTGGCCTGCGCGTCTCGGTGCTCAAGCACGCCCATCACGACTTCGACGTCGACCGTCCGGGCAAGGACTCGTTCCGTCACCGCCAGGCAGGGGCCAGCGAAGTGCTGCTCGTCAACGCGTCGCGCTGGGTGCTGATGCGCGAACTGCGCGGTGCGCCCGAGCCGACGCTGGCCGAATGCGCGAGCCGTTTCTCGCCCTGTGACCTGCTCCTCGTCGAGGGCTTCAAGCGCGAGCCGATCGCCCGCCTCGAGGTCCATCGGCCGGCGCATGGCAAGCCACCGCTGTGGCCGGAGCAGCGGCAGATCGTCGCGGTCGCATCGGACGAGGCAGAGCCGGCGGGTCTGCCGGCGGGGCTCCGCTGGCTGGACCTGAACGACGTGCCGGCGATCGTCGCTTTCATCCTCGATCATCTTCAACGCACGGAGGAAGCCGATGCTGTCGTTTGAAGAAGCACTTGAGCGTCTGCTCGCGGCGGCTCCGGCGGTCGCCGAGGTCGAGTCGCTGGCGACGCGACACGCCGATCGACGTGTCCTCGCGCAGGCACAGATGGCGACGGTCGATTCGCCGCCGCTCGACAATTCGGCGATGGATGGCTATGCCGTCGCGCTTGCCGATGTCCCGCGGCCGGGGATTTGCCTGCCGGTGACGCAGCGCATTCCGGCCGGCAGCGTCGGCAGCCGGCTGCAACCGGGAACTGCGGCGCGCATCTTCACCGGCGCGCCGCTGCCGCCCGGCGCGGACGCGGTCGTGATGCAGGAACTGTGCGAACACGCTGCGGCACGGGTGCGGATCAACCACCTGCCGCAACCAGGCGAGCACATCCGTCGGGCGGGCAGCGACATCGCCGCCGGCAGCGAGATTCTCGCCTGCGGCCAGCGCCTGCGGCCACAGGACACGGCGCTCGCGGCGTCGGTCGGCATCGCCTCGTTGCCGGTTTTCAGGCGCCTGCGGGTGGCGCTGCTGAGCACCGGAAACGAGCTGCGCATGCCGGGCGAACCGCTGCCGCCGGGGGCGATCTACAACGCCAACCGCTTCCTCCTCGCGGCCCTGCTCGAACGGCTCGGCTGTATCGTCGACGACGCCGGCGAGGTCGCTGACAGCCTGCCGGCGACGCAGGCCGCGCTGCGCGCCGCGGCCGGAAAGAACGACCTGGTGCTCTCGTCCGGTGGCGTCTCGGTCGGCGAGGAGGATCATGTCCGGGCAGCGGTCGAGGGCGCTGGCCGGCTCGAAATGTGGAAGATCGCGATCAAGCCGGGGAAGCCGCTGGCTTTCGGCCATCTGGCGACGAACGGCCGCGAGGTTCCCTTCGTCGGGCTGCCCGGCAACCCGGTATCGTGCCTCGTCACCTTCCTGATGCTGCTGCGGCCGCTGCTTCTGCGGATGCAGGGGGTGCGCGAGGTGGCCCCGGCGAGCTACCGCTTGCGCGCCGATTTCGACTGGCCAAGCCCGGATGCGCGGCGCGAGTTCCTGCGCGTCCGCAGCCATGCCGGCGGCACGGTCGAGCTCTTCGGCAACCAGGGCTCGGGCGTCCTGACCTCGGCGGCTTGGGGCGATGGCCTGATCGACAACCCACCGCAGCAGGTGATCCGGCGTGGCGACGCGGTCTGCTTCATGCCTTTCTCGGCCTTGCTCGACTGAATCCGGGAGACACTGATGCTGAACATTCTCTACTTTGCTTCGGTGCGCGAGCGCCTCGGCCGGTCCGCCGAGGAGCTGGCGCTGCCAGCCGGTGTGCGCGACGTCGCCGGCCTCATTCGCCATCTCGGCCAGCGGGGCGGTGCGTGGGAGGACTTGGCCGGGACCAGGAACCTGCGCTGTGCCGTCAACCAGCAGATGGTGCCGCTCGAGTCACCGCTCGCCGATGGCGACGAGCTGGCTTTCTTTCCACCGGTGACGGGGGGCTGAGGCATGCCGGTGCGCATCCAGGAAGCCGATTTCGACATCGGCAGCGAACTCGCCGACCTCTGCCGTGCCGAGCCGCGGGTCGGTGCTCTGGCATCCTTCGTCGGCCTCGTGCGCGATGTCAGCGGTGGCGACGGCGTCAGCGAGATGAGCCTCGAACACTACCCCGGGATGACCGAGAAGGCGCTGGCGGCGATCGTCGGCGAAGCGCTGCAGCGCTGGTCGCTGATCGACGCCCTGGTGATCCATCGCGTCGGCCGCCTGCTGCCCGGCGACCGCATCGTCCTCGTTGCCGTCGCCGCCGCGCACCGCGCCGAGGCCTTCGCCGCCTGCGAGTTCATCATGGACTACCTGAAGACGCGGGCGCCGTTCTGGAAACGCGAGTTGACTGCGGCAGGGGCGCGCTGGGTCGAGGCGCGTGATGATGACGACCGCGCCGCCGAGCGCTGGCGGCAGCCGGGCGGGTGAGGTGGATCCTGCCGGTGTTGGCTGTGCCATGTGGAGAGGACGAGGCATCCAACCGCCATCGGGGCCGCATCTGCAGACCTGCTCCCGATGGTCCTGGCTCGATTTGCGCTGGATTCTCCCATGCGTGCATCGGCAAAGGGGCTTGCCGCCAGGCGGCGGGCGCAGCCTGATGCTACCGCGCGATCGGTTGATCGAAATCCAGCTCGAGGCTTGGCTATGCCAGCGGAGTGGCGTCGCTTTGCGTCGCCACCGCGCACGGCGTTAGGCCGCGCGCTGCGCCGTGCGGGTCAGCACGGGGCAGCCCGAGCAACAGCGTCGCGGCTTCGCGGGCGTGCCGGCGCTGTCGACTTCGACCGGGAAGCGGCGGACGACGCCCCGGACGCCGCACGTCGCCGAAAAAGAACCGGTCGCCGCCGGCGAAGTGCCGATCGTCACCGCGGTCGAACCCGAATGGACATCAGTGGTTGCCGGTGGTGGTCCGCATCGACGCTTCGTCGTACAACCAGGTGTCGTCGAAGAACGTCACGGTGCCGCTGGCCAGGTCGTGTTTGCCGCCGATGATGCCCACCTTGCCGGCGGCGATCATGTGCTCGAGGATGGTGCTGCGGTTGACGATCGAGCGCACCGAGCGACGCACGTTGAGGTCGGCGACGTTCTCGACGAACGCGGCGTTCATCGAGTTGCGCGCTGCCGGATCGAGTGTCCTGTTCTCTTCATAGACGGCGGGCTGGATTTTCGACAGCAACTCGGTCAGGTTGCCAAGCTCCACATGGTCGCATGCGCCCTTGATCGCGCCGCAGGAGGTGTGCCCGAGCACGACGATGAGCTTCGACCCGGCCACGTGGCATGCGAATTCGAGGCTGCCGATGATGTCGGTGTTGATCACGTTGCCGGCGATGCGTACCGAGAAGATGTCGCCGAGGCCCTGGTCGAAGATGAGTTCCGCGGACGTGCGGCTGTCGATGCAGCTGACGATGGTGGCGAACGGCCACTGTCCGTCGCGCGTCTGGTTGGCCTGTTGCAGCAGGTCGCGGCTCACGCGCAGGTTGTTGACGAAGCGCGCGTTGCCCTCCTTGAGGAACTGCAGGGCAAGCGCCGGGTTGACGGAGGCTTGGGTTTCGGACGTATGCGCTTTCATGGCGGAAGAAGCTTCCTTCGCGGTCATTGATGTTGACCGCGATGTTACCGACCGGTGAAAATAATGAACAATCGATATTCATGATGATTGGCATAGATCAGTATCTATGAATGCAACCTTTCGCCAGCTGCGTCTCTTTCTCGCGCTTGCCGACCACGGCAGCGTCACAGCGGCCGCAGCGGCCTGCCACGTGACGCAGCCGACGGTATCGATGCAATTGCGCGAGTTGGCCGACGCCGTCGGTCTCCCCCTCCATGAGCAGATCGGCAAGCGCCTCCACCTGACCGCGGCGGGCGAGGCGCTGGCGGCGACGGCGCGGGCGATGCTCGACGAATGGCTGGCGTTCGAGCAGGCCGTCGATGCGATGAAAGGGCTGGAACGGGGACGCCTGCGCGTGTCGCTGGCGAGCACCGCGAAGTATTTCGTGCCGCGCCTGCTGGGCAGCTTCTGTGCGGCGCACCCGAACATCGAGATTGCGCTCGAAGTCCTGAATCGCGACGGTGTCGTCGCCCGTCTGCGCGAGAACCGCGATGACCTCTACATCATGTCGATGCCGCCCGAGAACCTCGACCTCGAACGCCACGAGTTCCTGCCCAATCCGCTGGTCCTCATCGCCAACGAAGGGCACCGGCTGGCGGGGCGGCCCCTCGAACTCGCGGACCTCGCGGCCGAACGCTTCATCCTGCGCGAACGGGGTTCGGGGACACGACTGGCGTGCGATGCTCACTTCGCATACCATGGCTTCGTTCCCGAGGTGCGGCTCGCGCTGGGCAGCAACGAGGCGATCAAGCAGGCCGTTGCCGGGGGCCTCGGCCTGGCGGTGATCTCGCACCACGCCCTGGCCGCCCGACCCGCGGGCGATCAGCTCACGATTCTCGATGTGCAGGGCTTCCCGCTCCAGTCCCGCTGGTTCACCCTCTACCCACACGGCAAACGCCTGTCTCCGGTGGCGGCCGTCTTTCTCGAACACCTCGAGCAGACGGCATGCGAGCCGGTTGGGCGCCGTGACTCCTGCTGGCACGGACAGACTCTGGCCGAGGGATGAGTGGTGCAAGGTCCACAGGCCCGCTGTCGACGCGCCATCCTGTTGTGATAGCCTTGCCGTTCCAGAACCCACAAGGAGATTCTTCAATGAAGGAACAAGCCATCGGCAAGCGCCTCAATGGCGCCGCCATCGGACTCGCAGCGCTGTCACTCGCGCTGCTCGCGGCGTGCGGCAAACAGGCGGAACCGCAGGTGGACCGTGTCGCTGCGGAAGCCAAGGCGAAGCTTGAAGCAGAAGCGAAGGCGGTCGAAGCGGCGGCCAAGGAAGCCGAAGCACGCGCGATCGCCATCGAGAGCTACGTCTATGCCTACCCCCTGGTGACCATGGAGATGACGCGCCGGGTGATGACCAATGTCGCCGCAGCGGAAGGGTCGCGCGCACCAATGGGGCAATTCGTGCGGATGCGCAGCTACCCCGACGCCGCGTACCGCGATGTCACGGCGCCGAACGCCGACACGCTGTACACGACCGCCTGGATCGACGTTTCGAAGGAGCCCTGGATCCTCAGCCTCCCGGACATGAAGGACCGCTATGCCCTGTTCCCGATGCTCGACGGCTGGACCAACGTGTTCCAGGTTCCGGGCAAGCGGACGACGGGCACCAAGGCACAGACCTATGCCATCACCGGACCGGGCTGGTCGGGCGAATTGCCCGCCGGCGTGACCGAATACAAGTCCCCGACGGGCATCGTATGGATTCTCGGGCGCATCTATTGCACCGGCACCCCCGAGGACTACAAGGCCGTTCATGCCCTGCAGGACAAGATTTCGGTCGTGCCGCTGTCCGCCTACGGGCAATCCCGCACGCCGACCCCTGGAGTGGTCGACCCGGCCATCGACATGAAGACCGCCGTCCGCGCGCAGGTCGATGCGCTCGATGCCAGCGCGTACTTCAAGCTCTTCGCCGAGCTGCTGAAGAGCAATCCGGCGGCGGCCGATGATGCTCCGATGCTGGCCAAGCTTGCCAGGATCGGTGTCGTTCCGGGGCAGGACTTCGACGCAGCCAAGCTCGATCCCGCCGTTGCCAAGGGCCTTGCCGGTGCCCCCAAGTCGGCACAGGAACTGATCATGGACTGGATGAAGGGCGGCATCGTCGCGGGCGACTTCAAGCTCGAGCACGGCTGGCTGTTCACCACGAAGACCGGCCTGTACGGAACGAACTACATCCAGCGCGCGCTCGTCACCGCGATCGGCCTCGGCGCCAACCGGCCCGAGGATGCCGTTTATCCGACCTCGGAGGGACCGGACATCGCTGCCAAGTACAGCGGCGAGAAGAAGTACGTCATGCGCTTCGAGAAGGGCCAACTGCCGCCGGTGAACGGGTTCTGGTCACTCACCATGTACGACGCGGACTATTTCTTCGTGGACAACAAGCTGAATCGCTACAACCTGAGCCAGCGCAACAAGTTCAAGACGAACCCGGATGGGTCGGTCGACCTCTATATCCAGAACGAATCGCCGGGCAAGGACAAGGAATCGAACTGGCTGCCGGCACCCAACGGCCCCTTCGTCCTGATGATGCGCCTCTACTGGCCGAAGGAAAACGCACCATCGATTCTGGATGGCAGTTGGAAGGTTCCCGAGGTCAGGGAAGCTTCCTAGGCGCACGTCCGGACCCGGCGAAGATCGCGTCTGCCGGCGCGTGATGGTGCGCAGACAATGAGCGCGCCGCCGGGGTGAAGTCTGTGCCGCCGCGGCGCCGCGCACGCGGGGTAGGGGCATCCCGCGTGGCAGCGGCGCTGGTGATGCGTCAGCGCTCGGACAGCAACCGTACCCGCCGCCGCTGCTTCGCGTGATCGGTGGCGTTTCGGATAGCAGGATGGACTTCGATTCCCACGGCTACGCCGTCACCCCGCCTGTCTGCGGCGGCAGCATCTCCGAGCCCAAGGTGACCGCGACGCGACGACGGCCTGGCGCCACTCCGGTCGCAGCAGGGACCGGTCCATCAACTCGTCAGCGGCTCGGCGTGGCGCATTGAACTGCGCCCGGTCGGCCCCATATGCATGTCATCGACCCATTTCCGGCAAGGAGTGCAGCACATGCGTTTGGACAAACTGACGACGAAGTTCCAGCAGGCACTGGCCGATGCCCAGAGCCTCGCGATTGGCCACGACAACCAGATCATCGAACCGCAGCACCTGCTGCTCGCGCTGCTGCAGCAGGAAGATGGCTCGACCGCATCGCTGCTGGCACGCGCCGGCGTCAATGTGCAGGCGCTGAAGGCGGCGCTGCTGCAGGCGGTCGGCCGCCTGCCGAAGGTGCAAGGGCATGGTGGCGAGGTGCAGGTGGGGCGCGACCTGGCGAACCTGCTCAACCTCACCGACAAGGAGGCGCAGAAGCGTGGCGACCAGTTCATCGCTTCCGAACTGTTCCTGCTCGCACTCGCCGACGACAAGGGCGACTGCGGCCGGCTGGCGAAACAGCACGGACTGGTCAAGGCTTCGCTCGAACAGGCGGTGGCTTCGGTGCGTGGCGGTCAGGCGGTCGACAGTCAGGAAGCCGAAGGACAGCGACAGTCGCTTGCCAAGTATTGCATCGACCTGACGGAGCGTGCCCGTCTCGGCAAGCTCGACCCGGTGATCGGCCGTGACGACGAGATCCGGCGGGCGATCCAGATCCTGCAGCGGCGGACGAAGAACAATCCGGTGCTCATCGGTGAGCCGGGCGTCGGCAAGACGGCGATCGTCGAGGGGCTCGCGCAGCGCATCGTCAATGGTGAGGTGCCGGAAACGTTGAAGGGCAAGAAGGTCCTCAGCCTCGACATGGCGGCTCTGCTCGCCGGTGCCAAGTACCGCGGTGAGTTCGAGGAGCGGCTGAAGGCCGTGCTCAAGGAAATCGCGCAGGAAGAGGGGCGGATCATCGTCTTCATCGACGAACTGCACACGATGGTCGGCGCCGGCAAGGCCGAAGGCGCGATCGACGCCGGCAACATGCTGAAGCCGGCGCTGGCGCGTGGCGAGCTGCACTGCGTCGGTGCGACGACGCTCGATGAGTACCGCAAGTACATCGAGAAGGATGCGGCCCTCGAGCGCCGTTTCCAGAAGGTGCTGATCGACGAGCCGAGCGTCGAGTCGACGATCGCCATCCTGCGCGGCCTGCGCGAAAAGTATGAGCTGCACCACGGTGTCGACATCACCGACCCGGCGATCGTCGCCGCTGCCGAGCTGTCGCATCGCTACATCACCGACCGCTTCCTGCCCGACAAGGCGATCGACCTGATCGACGAGGCGGCGGCGCGGATCAAGATGGAGATCGACTCCAAGCCCGAGGTGATGGACAGGCTCGACCGGCGGATGATCCAGCTCAAGATCGAGCGCGAGGCCGTGCGCAAGGAGCGCGACGAGGCGTCGAAGAAGCGCATGCACCTGATCGAGGAGGAACTGCTCAAGCTCGAGCGCGAGTACAACGACCTCGACGAGATCTGGAAGGCGGAGAAGTCGCAGGTTCAGGGCAGCGCGCAGATCAAGGAGGAGATCGACCGGCTGAAGGCGCAGATGGCCGAACTGCAGCGCAAGGGGCAGTACGACAAGCTGGCCGAATTGCAGTACGGCCGGTTGCCGCAACTCGAAGCGCAGATGAAGGCTGCCGAGAAATCCGGCGATGGCGGTGGCCAGAAGCGACTGCTGCGCACGGAGGTCGGCAGTGAGGAGATCGCCGAGGTGGTGTCGCGGGCGACCGGCATCCCGGTGTCGAAGATGATGCAGGGCGAGCGCGAGAAGCTGCTGCAGATGGAGGAGCGCCTGCACCAGCGCGTCGTCGGGCAGGACGAAGCGGTGCGCCTGGTGGCGAACGCGATCCGCCGCTCGCGCGCCGGGCTCGCCGATCCGAACCGGCCCTATGGCTCGTTCCTCTTCCTCGGTCCGACCGGAGTCGGCAAGACCGAGCTGTGCAAGGCGCTGGCCGCTTTCCTCTTCGACTCCGACGAGCACCTGATCCGCGTCGACATGAGCGAGTTCATGGAGAAGCATTCCGTATCGCGCCTGATCGGAGCGCCGCCGGGCTACGTCGGCTACGAGGAGGGGGGCTACCTGACCGAGGCCGTGCGTCGCAAGCCGTATTCGGTGATCCTGCTCGACGAGGTGGAGAAGGCGCACGCCGACGTCTTCAACGTGCTGCTGCAGGTGCTCGACGACGGGCGCATGACCGACGGCCACGGCCGTACGGTCGATTTCAAGAACACGGTGGTGGTGATGACCTCGAATCTCGGTAGCCAGATGATCCAGCAGATGGCCGGTGACGACCATCAACTGATCAAGCTGGCGGTGATGGGCGAGGTGAAGTCGTACTTTCGGCCCGAGTTCATCAATCGCATCGACGAGGTCGTCGTCTTCCATGCGCTCGACGAACAGCACATCCGCTCGATCGCGAAGATCCAGCTTGGCTATCTCGAACGGCGTCTGGCACAGATGGAGCTGCAGCTCGAGGTGACCGACAGTGCCCTGGGGGAAATCGCCACTGCCGGCTTCGACGCGGTCTACGGCGCGCGGCCGCTGAAGCGTGCGATCCAGTCGCAGATCGAGGACCCGCTGGCCAAGGCTATTCTCGAAGGGCGTTTCGCCGCCGGAGAGCGCATCCGCGTCGCCTCTGAAGGCGGCATCATGCGTTTCGCAAAGGGTTGAAGGAGATCGTAGCCATGATCAGCATCGTTTACAACAGCCAGCAGTATGCGATCGTTGCCTACCCGACGCACGGGGCCCTGGAATTGGTCGACAAGACGTGCAGCCGCAGCCTGTTCGTGCACGGGGCGGTGGCGGGCGGGTTGCGCCGGGCGATCGAGAGCATTCCCGACGAGCAGCGCAGCGAAGAGTCGGTCGATGCGCTTCTGGACGAATACTGCGCCGGCACGGCGCGGCCGATCGTGCTGCACTGAGGCTTGCGGGCGTCACCGGGCCGCTGCCGGGGATGCCCGACGGGCGTATAATCGGCGGCAGTTCGCCGCCGTGGCGGGCACTCTTACCGGGAGCAGGCGAGATGGCGCTGTACGAATCCGATCACACCAAGTTCATGCGCGAGATGCTGGCGCAGCACCCCGAGTGGGCCGAGGATCAGAGGCGGGGCAGGGCGATCTGGTGGGACAGGAAGGTCGACCTCGAAGAGCAGAACGCGCTGCGGCAGGCCAGCGAGCCGCAGCGTCCGTATCCCTACGACGTCAATTTCGAGCAGCGCTGAGCCGCCGCCGGGGGCGGTTCCGGCCGCGCGCTGCGGGTGTCTTCGAAGGGAGCGGCAAGGCGGAGCCGGATGGCTGGTTTGGCAGCAGGCCGCGGGGCCTGTCTCCGACCCCGGGCAGCGCCGCAACAACAGCTAGTTGTTGAGCGGTTTGACGACGCGCTTCACCGCTGGATCGTCCGGGTGTGGGTGGATGGTGAAGCCGAGTTTGGTCATCAGGCTGAACATCTTGCTGTTCATCGACAGCACGTCGCCGACGATGCTGCGGTAGCCCTTGATGCGGGCACAGTCGATCAGCGCGCTCATCAACTTGCGCCCGACGCCGTGTCGCTGCCAGTCGTCGGCGACGGCAAGCGCGAATTCGACCGACTCGCCGTCCGGGTTGGTGACATAGCGCGAGACGCCGATCTGGACTTCCTGGCCGTCGGCATCGGGTAGTGTCGCCACCAAGGCCATCTCGCGGTCGTAATCGATCTGCGTGAAACGCACCAGCATCGTCTGCGTCAGCTCGCGGATGGTGTCCATGAAGCGGTAATACTTGCTCTCGTCGGACATGCCGATGACGAAGCGTTGTTCGCGTTCGGCATCTTCGGGTCGGATTGGCCGGATGGTGACGGTACGGCCGTCGGGCAACTCCCATTCCTGGATCAGGTGCACCGGGTAGGGGTGGATCGCCATGTGCGCGTAGCGGTCACCGGAAGGCGCTGCATAATCGATGACGATGCGGGCATCGGCGGCGATGCCGCCACTTTCGTCGACAATCAGCGGGTTCAGGTCGAGTTCCTGCAGCCACGGCAGTTCACAGATCATCTGTGACACATGCAGGAGGATCTCCTCGAGTGCCTCGTGGTTGATCGCCGGCATGTTGCGGAACTCGCCGAGCAGTTTCGAGGCGCGTGTCGACTGGATCAGGTCGCGCGCCAGGAAGCGGTTGAGCGGCGGCAGCGCCACCGCGCGATCGCTGAACACCTCGACCTCGGTGCCACCCGCGCCAAAGGTGATGATCGGCCCGAAGATCGGGTCGCGCGAGACGCCGATCATCAGCTCGCGGCCGTTCGGCCGGGCGAGGAAGGGCTCGATCGACAGGCCGTTGATGCGTGCGGTCGGATGCCGTTTCTTCACCGTCTCGATGATGTCGTGATAGGCGTTGCGGGCTGCCGGCGCGTTGGTGATGTTCAGGCGCACGCCACCGACCTCACTCTTGTGGAGAATGTCGGGCGAGTCGATCTTCATCGCGATCGGGAAACCGATCTGCTCGGCGAGGAGCAGCGCCTCGGTCGGCGTATGCGCGACCATGGTCTGCGCCACCGGAATGCGGAAGGCGCGCAGGATGGCCTTCGACTCCATCTCCGAGAGCAGCTTGCGCCGCTCGTGCAGCACGGCCTCGATCAGCATCTTCGCGCCTTCCGTCTCCGGACGCGAGTGCTTCGACGATGGCGCCGGCGTTTGCAGCAGCAGCTTCTGGTTCCAGTAGTAGGTCGAGATGTGATAGTAGAGCTCGATCGCGGTTTCCGGCATGCGGAACGACGGAATCCCGGCGTCCTCGAGCAGGCTGCGCGTCTCGTGAACCTGTTCTTCGCCCATCCAGCAGGTGAGGATCGGCTTGGCGGTCTGCAGGTCGACCTCGATCACCGCCTTGGCGACTTCCATCGGCTGCGTCATCGCTTGCGGCGAGAGCATCACCAAGACGCCGTCGACGGCATCGTCCTCGGCCACCGCCAGGGTGGCGTCATGGTAGCGCTTCGGCGTCGCGTCGCCCTCGATGTCCACCGGGTTGCTCTGCGACCAAGTGCGTGGCAGAGTGGCATTCAGCTTCTGCATCGTCTCCGTGGAGAGTTGTGCCAGCGGAATCTCGAGATCGCCCGCACGGTCGGCGGCCATCGCGCCGGGTCCGCCACCGTTGGTGATGATCGCCAGGCGCTTGCCCTGTGGGCGGAACTTCGACGCCAGCGCCTTGGCGGCGTAGAACAACTGGCCGATGTTCTTGACGCGGACGACGCCCGCGCGCCGCACGGCCGATTCGAAGACAATGTCGGAGCCGGCCGCCATTCCCGAGTGCGTTTCGACTGCCGCCAGGCCGCCGGCGTGGCGGCCGGCCTTCAACAGGACGATCGGCTTGATGCGCGCTGCCGAGCGCAGCGCGCTCATGAAGCGGCGGGCATCGCGGATGCCTTCGACGTAGAGCAGGATGTAGTGCGTCAGGTTGTCGTAGATCAGGTAATCGAGGATTTCGCCGAAATCGACGTCCGCCGTGCCGCCGAGCGAGATCACGCTGGAGAAGCCGATGCGGTTGCTTCTCGCCCAGTCGAGAACCGCCGAGCAGATCGCGCCTGACTGCGAAACCAGGGCCAGATGGCCGGAGTCGGCGTGCACGCGGGCAAAGGTGGCGTTGAGGCCGAGGTTGGGACGAATGATCCCGAGACAGTTCGGGCCGAGCAGGCGGACACCATAGCTGCGGGCGATCTCCATCATCTTGCGCTGCAGTGCGGCGCCGGAATGACCCGCCTCGGCGAAACCGGAAGTGATGACGATCGCGTTCTTGACGCCGCTGCGGCCACACTGCTCGATGACCCCAGGCACCGTCTGCGGGCGGGTGACGATCACCGCCATCTCGACACGGGCGCTGATCTCTTCGATCGACTTGTACGCCTGGACGCCCTGGATGCTCTCGTGGGCCGGGTTGATCGGGTAGAGACGGCCGCGGTAACCCGATTCGAGGATGTTCCTGAACAGGACGTTGCCGACCGAATCAACGCGGTCGGAAGCGCCGATGACGGCGACGGATTTCGGCTCAAACAGTGTCGTGAGGTAGTGGTGTTCTAGCATGATGGCCAATCACCTCCCGGGTGAGAGGTGTTGCGGTGGTGGATGTTGCACTGCATCAATTTACCACAACCAGTCGCCGAAGTCTCTAGGGAGCAGCTTCCAATCGACCGCCATTGCGGCATTCCGCACGCTTCGGGCCAAATCCCGCCACCCTGCGGGCGTGCGTGCGTGGCGCTGGCCGCAATACCCGTGCCGGCTGCCGTGGCGTCGAGCCGCCGGCTCATTCGGCGACGATGCTGTCGATCAGCAGGTCGGAACGCAGCGTGCGGTACATCGGGCACTTGTTGGCGATCGCCAGCAGTGCGCTGCGCTGGTCTGCGCTCAGGTCGCCTTCGAGGCGGATCTGGCGAACGATGCGATCGCGCTTGCCGCTTCCGGCCACATCGACGCGGTCGTGCTGCAGCTCGACGCGTACCCGCGCCAGTGGCAGCCGCTTGCGCTGGGCGTACATGCGCAGGGTGATCGAGGTGCACGCGCCGAGGCTGGCGAGCAGCAGGTCGAAGGGCGCCGGACCGCTGTCCTCGCCACCCAGGGCGGGGGGCTCGTCGGCGAGCAGCCGGTGCTTGCCGATCTCGATCGTCTGCTGGTAAGGTCCGCGTCCGTTTTCGCTGACGACGACCCGATCGTGCTGCCTGTCTTCTGTCATTCCGCTTCTCCGACGCGATGGCACGGATGATAATCGAAAGGCGGTCGCGGCTCACATTTTCCGTTTCGCTGTGGCGCGCCACGACCTGATCACCTGGCTCTGAGCGGGCGACCGGGCGATCAGGCAGCGCCGCAGATGCGGCTGGCCAGAGCGTCGATGCCGCCGGCGCTCAGATCGGCGGTGGACAGGGTCACCGGTGCCGTGAAGCCGGCGTAGTTCTGTTTCTGTGAGCGGCAATAGAGCGGGTCATAGTGCAGTTGCAGCAACTCCCTCACCAGTTCGCGCCAGGAAGCGTTGCGCGCGTACCCCGACCAGCGCTGGATGGCCTCGCTGCCCTGCAGATCGCGCAGGGCGTGCAGGCGGGCGAGCAGCCAGTCCGGGTCGCCCAGGAAATACTCGTAATCGCGCAGGAGGAAGTCGACGCGGGAATCGATCGATGCCTCGATGGTGATGCATTCACCGGCGCGCATGGTCTCGATCAGCGCTTCAGGCACCTGCAGCGAACCGATCTTGCGACTCTCGGCCTCGACGAACACCCGCCGGCTGGGGTCGAGCGCCGTCAGCGCGGTCAACAGGCGCGATTCAAACATCTTCTGCGACGGTTGCCGGCAGTTGGGCAGGACGCCCAGCACCGAGCCCTTGTGGCAGGCCAACTCCTCGAGGTCCAGGATCTGCTCGCCACGCGCCCCGATCGCCTGCAGGATACGGCTCTTGGCGCTGCCAGTCGCGCCACAGAGCACCCGCAGCGAAAGGCCCCGGGGGATCTCGGCGAGACCGGCGATGACCAGCCGGCGATAGGTCTTGTAGCCGCCTGCGAGCTGTTGCGCATCCCAGCCGATGCGCCGCAGGATGTGCGTCAGCGAGCCGCTGCGCTGACCGCCCCGCCAGCAGACGACAAGAGGTTGCCAGTTCCTGTCGCGTTGGCAGAAGTGGCTGCGCAGGTGGCCGGCGATGTTCTCGGCGACGTAGGCCGCTCCGATCCGGCGGGCGGCGAAGGGTGACACCTGCTTGTAGAGCGTGCCGACCTCGCTGCGCTGCCGGTCGTCGAGCACCGGGCAGTTCACCGATCCTGGAATGTGGTCGTCGGCAAACTCGGCCGGCGAGCGGACATCGATGATCTCGTCGAAGGCAGACAGATCGGCAAGCTGTCCGATCGTCGCGATATCGTGTTTCATGCCGCGAGCGCCTCCGGCTTTCGGGCCTTCATTTTAGCAGCGGTGCCAGTCCCCGCCAGATGTTGTCGAGCAACAGCGGCTGCGCCTCGGCGGTCGGGTGCAGGTTGTCGGCCTGGAACAGTTGTGCCTGTGTCGCGACACCGTCGAGCAGGAAGTCTACCTGTGCCGTCTTGCGGGCCCTGGCCACTTCGGCAAAGGTGGCGTGGAACTGCGCGGCATAGGACCCGTAGTTGGGCGGGATGCGCTGGCCGACGAGCAGGACGCGCGCGTTCCTCTGTTGCGCCTTGGCGACGATCGCCGTCAGGTTGTCGCGCAGTTGCGCCAGCGGCAGTCCGCGCAGGCCGTCGTTGGCGCCGAGCGCGACGATGACCACCCGCGGCGAGTGCCTGTCGAGGGCGTCGTCGATCCGTGCCCGGCCGCCGCTGGTGGTTTCACCCGAAATGCTGAGGTTGACGACCTTATAATCGAGCTTCTTCTCCTGCAGCCGCCTGCTCAGCAGGGCTGGCCAAGCGGCATCCTGGCGAATGCCGTAGCCCGCCGACAGCGAGTCACCGAAGACGAGGATGTTCATCGCCGCAGCGGCGGTGCCGCTGGCGAGCAACATCAGGCCGGCAAGCAGGAGGCGGCGACGGTTGGGGAAAGCGGGCATGGTTCGGGAAACATCTTTGGTCGTTGAGGTCAGGGAACTCGCCAAACGCGTGGACAACGGTGGCGAGCCGTTGACCATTCTGCACGATATTTCGTTCGTCGTCGCCGCCGCGGAGACGGTGGCGATCGTCGGTGCCTCGGGTTCCGGCAAGTCGACGCTGCTCGGCCTGCTGGCCGGGCTGGACCGGCCGAGCAGCGGTTCGGTACGACTGGCAGGCGCCGAACTCGGCGGGCTCGACGAGGACGCACGGGCGGTGCTGCGCGGGCGCCTGCTGGGCTTCGTCTTTCAGAGCTTCCAGTTGCTGCCGTCGCTGACGGCACTGGAGAACGTGATGCTGCCGCTCGAACTGGCTGGCACAGCCAATGCCCGCGACCAGGCTGCGTTCTGGCTGCAGCGGGTTGGCCTGGGCGAGCGCCTGCGGCACTATCCGAAGCACCTGTCGGGCGGCGAGCAGCAGCGTGTCGCCCTCGCGCGCGCTTTTGCTCCCGGGCCGCGGCTGGTGCTGGCCGACGAGCCGACCGGCAACCTGGATGCCGCGACCGGCCACCAGGTGATCGAGCTGATGTTCGCGCTCAATGCCGAGCGCGGGACGACGCTGATCCTCGTCACCCACGACGAGGAGATTGCGGCCCGCTGCGCGCGGCGCCTGCGCATGCATGCCGGCCAGCTGGAAGCGATGCCCTGATCTCGCGGGCGGCGGCGACGCCGCTGCGGACCGCTGCCTCGAGCGTTGCCGGATACTCGCCGCAGGCATGGTCACCCGCCAGCCACCAGCCGGCGAGAGCCGTCCGTGCACCCGGGCGCGCCAGACCGGGGCGGCAGGAAAAGGTTGCCCGCTGCTCGCGGATGACCTGCTGCCAGAGAACGGGTGGCAGGCTGTGGCGCAGGGTGGCCGCGAGCTGCCCGGCGAGCCGCGCCGCCAGCGTCGCGTTGTCGAGCTCCTGCCATGGCCCGTGGGCGCTGAGGACGAAGGCCAGGATGCCGGCGGTGCCGCAGAGCGCGCCGCGGTCGAAGACCCACTGGCCGACGTCAGTCGACGAACGGGGGGCGAGGCCGAGCATCGGCAGCGGCAGTGAGACCTGCGGCGGAAAGCCGAGGTAGACCGTCGCGATCGGCTCGAAGCGGTAGGCGGCGAGGGTCTGTGCCAGCTCGGCCGTGGCCCGATGACCGGCGAGCAGAGCGGGCGCATGCTGCGCCGCGACGGCGATGACGGCGCAGTCGAAAGCCTCGCCGAGAACTGCCGGTCCCGCTTCGATGCGGCGAATCCGGCAGCCGTTGCGAATCTCGCCACCGTGCCGGCGGATGAAGCTGGCTGCGGCGGCCGGCAGCAGCTGGTCGAGATCGGCCGCCGGCAGCAGCAGGTCGGTTGCCGCGCGGCCGCTGCCGAGGCTGTCCCGCAGGGTGTTGGCGAAGATGCGGGCGGAAGCGGCCGCCGGCGGCGTATTCAGCGCGGCGAGGCAGAGTGCTTCCCAGAGATGGCTGCGCAGTGCGCCGCGCTGGCCGTGGCGGTCGAGCAGTTCGGCGACGCTGTCGCCTTCCGGCACGCGATAGCCGTTGCGCTGCAGGGCGCGCAGAAAACGGGCCGCCGCGAGCTTTTCGCTGAGCGTCGGGCCGGCAGCAGCGAGCAGTCCGGCGGCGAGATGCAACGGCGGCGGCAGCCGGGGCAGACGGAGCCGGAAGGGCCGCGGCAGGCTGCCGGGAAAGCGCAGCTCGAGCGGCAGTCGCAGCAGCAGTCGCTCGGGATCGGCGCCGACCGTCCGCATCAGGCGCAGGGTTTCGTGGTAGGCGCCGACCAGGATGTGCTGCCCGTTGTCGAGTCGATGCCCGTGCAGCTCGACGCTGCGTGCGCGGCCGCCGAGTTGCCTGGAGGCCTCGAAGAGGGTGACCCGGAACCCCGCCTGCGCCAGTTCGACCGCCGCCGCCAGTCCTGCCCAGCCGCCACCGACGACGGCGGCCTTCATCCCCGCGCCCAGGTGCGCCAGGCGATCCACAGCTTGCGCAGCGGCGTCAGCGAAGTCCGCTGCCGCAGCACCTGGCAGCCATCGCGCCGGATCTCGTCGAGCAGCGTGCGATAGATCGCTGCCATCACCAGCCCGGGACGTTGCTGCCGGCGGTCCACCGCCGGCAGTTGCGCAATCGCCTGCGCGTAGTAGCTCTCGGCACGCTCGACCTGGAAGTCCATGAGGCGGCGGAAGTTTTCCGAATGGCGGGCGTTGAGGATGTCGGCGGCCGGCACCTCGAAGCGTTGCAGTTCGTCGATCGGCAGGTAGATGCGGCCCCGGCGGGCATCCTCGCCGACATCGCGGATGATGTTGGTGAGCTGGAACGCCAGGCCGAGATCGTGCGCGTACTTGCGCGTCCGACGATCCTGATAGCCGAAGATCTCCGCCGCGAGCAGACCGACGACGCCGGCGACCCGGTGACAGTAGAGCGACAGGGCGCGAAAGTCGAGGTAGCGTGACTGCTGCAGATCCATCTCCATGCCGTCGATGATCTCCTGCAGCTGTTCCGGTGGCAGGCCATACTCACTGCTCGCCGCGTGCAGCGCCTGCGACACCGGGTGCTGTGCCTGGCCGCTCGCCAGGCGCGCGACTTCCTGACGCCACCAGGCGAGCTTGGTCGACGCGAGCTGCGGGTCCTGGCATTCGTCAACGACGTCATCGACCTCGCGGCAGAAGGCGTACAGCGCGGTGATCGCGCGCCGCTGCGCGGCCGGCAGGAAGACGAAGCTGTAGTAGAAGCTCGAACCGCTGCGGGCCGCTTTCTGTTGGCAGTATTCGTCGGGAGTCATCGGCAGTCTCGGAGTTGCCAGCCGGCGATCATACTCCCAAGAATCGCCATCGCGGCGACCTTCGCGATGTCGTCGCCGGGCGTGCCGTTGGCCAGGCACGGGTCGCCGTCGGGCGCTCGCGCCGGCCGCTGGCGGGCCTGACGCACGGCGCCGTCGAAAGCGGGTAGACTCTTGCCGCGTCGCCCGGATTGCTCGCCGTTGGCAGCGCTGCGGCGAGTCCGACGAACCCTTTTTGCGGCAGGTCACGAGGATGCGCGTGCTTCTCGTTGAAGACGACCCGATGATTGGCAGGAGCGTGCAGCAGGGACTGCGGCAGGATGGCTGCGCGGTCGACTGGGTGCGTGATGTGCGTGCCGGCGAGCTGGCGCTGGCGACGGCACCGTACGAGCTGCTGCTGCTCGACCTCGGGTTGCCCGGGGAATCTGGTCTCGATCTGCTGGCCAGGTTGCGGCGTGCTGGCAAGCGGCTGCCGGTGCTCGTCATCACTGCCCGCGATTCGGTTGCCGACCGCATCAAGGGGCTCGACACCGGCGCCGACGACTATCTGGTGAAGCCTTTCGATCTCGACGAACTGTCGGCACGAATGCGCGCCGTGCTGCGTCGGCATGCCGGACGGGCCACGCCACTGCTCGTCGCCGGCGATCTGCAGCTCGATCCGGCAACGCACGAGCTGACGCAGAACGGTCAGCCGGTACTGCTCTCGGCGCGCGAGTTCGCGCTGCTGCAGGCGCTGCTGGAACGTCCGGGGACACCGCTGTCGCGCGCCGACCTCGAGGAGCGACTGTATGGCTGGGGCGAGGAAATCGGCAGCAACGCCGTCGAGGTGCATATCCACTCGTTGCGGCGCAAGCTGGGCGCCGGGAGGATCAGGAACATCCGTGGCGTCGGCTATCTGGTACCGCCGGCACCATGAAGTCGATCCGCCGCCAGCTGCTGCTGGCACTCCTGGCGGTGATCACCCTCGCCACTCTGGCGGGAGCGCTGGCGGCCTATCGGACGGCGCGCGACGAAGCCAGTGCGTTGCTCGATTACCAGTTGCGGCAACTGGCGCTGTCGTTTCGCGACGAGGCGCGGCATGGTGCGCTGCGGTGGAAGCCGGGCAGCGACGATGCCGAGGAGTTTTCGGTCCAGATCTGGGCAGCCGACGGGACCCGCATCTACCTGTCGCATCCACTGCAGGATTTGCCGCACCAGGTGCCTCTGGGTTATGTGACGGTCGATACCGGCAGCGGCAAGTGGCGGGTCTTCGGCCTGCAGCAGGCCGGGCAGGTGATCCAGGTGGCGCAGCCGATGCAGCTGCGCGACCGCCTGGCGCTGGCGGCTGCACTGCGCATCGTCGCGCCTTTCCTGCTCCTGCTGCCGGTGCTCGCGGTACTGATCTGGGTCGTCATCGGCCGCGGCCTGCGGCCACTGGTCGACGTCGCGCAGGCAGTCGGCACGCGCACCGCCGTTGCGCTCGATCCATTGCCCGACCAACAGGTGCCGGCCGAGGTGGTGCCACTGGTCGTGGCGCTGAACGACCTCCTGCTGCGCCTGCAGCGAGCGCTCGAGCAACAGCGCGAGTTCGTTGCCGATGCGGCACACGAACTGCGGACGCCGCTGGCGGCACTGACGCTGCAGGTGCAGCTGGCCGAGCGCGCCGCCGACGCCGCGGCGCGCAGCGAAGCCTTCAGCGAGCTGAAGGGCGGCCTGCAGCGCGCTACCCATTCGGTGCAACAGTTGCTGACGCTGGCGCGACTGGAGCCCGGTGCGGGTGAGTCGACACTGCAGCCGGTCGACTTGCGGCAACTCGCGGCGGAGGTCATCGTCGATCACCTGTTGCTGGCCGAGGCGAGGCAGATCGATCTCGGAGCGCCAGCACAGCAGCAGTCCTGCTTGGTCGCCGGCGACGCCGATGCCCTGCGCATCCTTCTTGCCAACCTGGTCAGCAATGCCTTGCGCTTCACGCCGCGTGGCGGGCGGGTCGATGTCGTGACCGGCAGCAGCGACGATCTGCCGTTCGTCGAAGTCTGTGATTCGGGAGGAGGAATCCCGCCCGCCGAACGCGAGCGGGTGTTCGACCGCTTCTACCGCCGCGCGGCAGCCGGCGAGGCGGGCAGCGGGCTCGGGCTGGCGATCGTCAGGGCCATTGCCGAGCGCCACCGCGCACGCGTCCTGCTCGCCGATGCAAGCCTCGGCGGCCTGCGTGCGCGTGTCGAATTTCCTCGCCTGGCGCCACCTTGACCGAGATGTCCGGGGCCATTGTTGTGCTAGAGTCTGCAGTGGCAGCATGCCTTGCTCGCGGAGCGGGTCGCGAGGCTTGGTGCCAGGGGAAAAGGTCTGAACCGCCGGGGGGGCCCGGTCTTCGCCAGCAAGAGGTCGTCGATGGCCACGGAAACGGAAATCAAGCTGTCCCTGTCGGCGGCTGCGGCTCAACGATTGCTGGAACTGCCGCTGCTGGCGGGCAGCGAACGCAGCACGAAGTTGCTGCGCAACACCTACTACGACACAGCGGACCGCCGCCTGCGGCGCGAACGAATCGTCGTTCGCTACCGGCAGCACGGGCGCCAGTGGTTGCTGGGCGTGAAGACGGCGCCGCCGCTTGCTGCCGGGCTGGCGCAGCGTGGCGAATGGGAGGCGCCTGGTCGGGCAGGCGACTTTGATTTCGCACATGTGGACGACGTCGCCGTCCGCGAGCTTCTTGAATCCCTGCGCGATGAACTGCAGCCGGTGTTCACCACCCGCTTCCGGCGCGAGGCGCATGTCTTCGCGCCACGTTCCGGTGTGCGCATCGAAGTCGCGCTCGACCGTGGCCGGATAGAGGCCGCAGGACGCCGTCAGAGCATCCGTGAGGTTGAGATCGAACTGTTGTCGGGGTCGCTGAGCGATCTCTTCGCTGTCGCTCTCGATCTCCAGGCCGGCGTGCCGATGCATCCCGAAGCGGGCAGCAAGTCGGAGCGCGCCTACCGCCTCCTCGATGCCGCACCCCTGCTGGCAGTCAAGGCGCAGCCGGTCGCCGTGCACGCCGACATGCCGACGATGGACGCCTTTCGTCTGATCGCGGCGGCGTGCATCGGCCATCTGCAGGCCAATGAGCAGGGTGTCCGTGACAGCGGGGAAGCGGAGTTCGTCCATCAGGCACGGGTTGCCATCCGTCGCCTGAGGTCGGCGATCCGCCTCTGGGAGCCGCTGCTGCCCGAAGCTTTCGTCGCCCGCTTCGATCCGCTCTGGCAGGCGCTGGCGACACAGCTTGGCGACAACCGAAACTGGGATGTCTTCCATGCCGAGACCCTGCCCGTTCTGGCCGAGGTCTTCGCCGGCAGGGTTGACGCCGCTCGTCTCGCAAGCCGCGTGCAAGGCCGTTGTGCCAGCTACCGTCGGGTGAGCCGCAGGGCACTGCAGTCGGAGGACTATTCGCGGCTGTTGCTCGATTTCAGCGCCGCACTGGTCGATCTGCCCGTTTCGCCGTCTGGCCCGGCTGGCCGGCTGGGCGATTTCGTTCCGCGCTGCCTGGGCAAGCGCGCACGGCGTGTCAATGAGCGCGCAGCGGCGCCGTTGCAGACCGACGTCGCCGCTCGTCATCGCCTGCGCGTCGCGTTCAAGCAGCTTCGCTACGGCCTCGAGTTCTTTTCTCCACTGCTGGCCGGCCCATTGCTGGCCGACTACCTCCAGTCGGCGACCGCGCTGCAGGAGATGTTGGGGCGGCTCAATGACCTTGCCGTGGCGACGCAACTGGTGGCCACAGTCCTGCCGGCTGCAAGCCGGGTTCAGGTGCAGGACTGGCTGGCGGCACAGACTGCAGCGCTGTTGCCCGAGTTTGCGCAGTTGCTCGACGATTTCCAGCAGCGACTGCCGCCATGGCAGTCGCCGGAGCGGCCGGCCGGTGACCGCTCGCGCTCGCGACAGCCTGCCTACAACTTGTAGATCCAGCTGGCGATGACGAAGTAGTTGAGAACACCGAGGATGTCGATGGCGGTGGTGACGAACGGGCCGGTCGCCACTGCCGGATCGACCTTCATGCGCTGAAAGATCATGGGCAGCAGCACCGCCAGCAGGGCGGCACCGGTCATGTTGCCGAGGATCGTCAGGCGGACGACCTGCCCGAGTTGCAGGCTGTGGTGCATGAAATAGCCGTAGACGGCGAGAATCACGCCGTAGAAGGCGCCCAGTGCCAAGCCGACCCGCAGTTCCTTGAGGACCAGCGGCAGCGTGTCCTTGACGTCGATGGCGCCGGTTGCCAGGCCGCGTACGGCGACGGTTGCCGACTGCACGCCGACGTTGCCCGCCATGCCCATGATGACCGGCAGGAAGGCGCTGAGGACCAGCACCTGGCCGAGGATCTCCTCGTACTGTCCAATCACCGCTGTCGCCGCCAGGCCGCCGATGAAGGCCGCCAGCAACCAGGGCAGGCGGATGGTGGCGATCTTCAGCGCCGAATGGGTGAGCGTCTCCGACTCGCTGGTACCGGCCATCTTCAGCATGTCGCGCGTCGTCTCTTCCTCGATGACGTCGATCACGTCGTCGACGGTGACCATGCCGACCAGGACGTTGTCCTCGTCCACCACCGGGATGGCGAGCAGTCGATACTTGTCGACGAGCATCGCGACCGTGGTCTGGTCGGTATCCGTGGTCACCTTCATGACTCGCCGGTTCATGACCTTGTGCAGGGGCGTGCCTGCTCGCGTGAGCAGCAACTGCCGCAGCGACACGACACCCACCAGACGGCCCATCTCGTCGGTGAGGTAGAGATAGGGCGATATTGTTGATTGTTCATACCGTTGTATGCGATATTTCGAGTCAGTTCTCA
>NZ_JAMTDQ010000103.1 GCF_023806635.1 Accumulibacter sp. | reverse complement strand
GCGCCAACCTCAGCCAACCACCGCCTTGCGCGGATTTGAAATGAGAAGTGCTGCCGGCGCCGCACCGGCGCGCGCAACGCCACCGCCGGTCGAGGGGCACCGGGGCGGGCATCGGCAGGCTGCAGCCGACCCGCTTCGATGGTATAACACGGGCGATGCACGATCCAGCCTCTCTGCCGCCACCGCGCGCGGTCGCCACCTATCGCTACTACGATCTGGTGATGGCGGCCTTCGTCGCCGTCTACCTCTGCTCGAACCTGATCGGGCCGGCGAAGGCGGCACAGTTGACGCTGCCGCTGCTCGGGCCGGTGACCTTCGGTGCCGGTGTCCTCTTCTTCCCGATCTCGTACATCTTTGGCGACATCCTGACCGAGGTCTATGGCTACGCGCGGGCGCGGCGGGTGATCTGGGCCGGCTTCGCGGCGATGGCCTTCGCCTCGGCGATGGCCTGGATCGTCGTCCAGTTGCCGCCGGCGCCGGAGTGGCAGAACCAGGCCGCCTACGAGATCGCTTTCGGTTCTACTTGGCGCATCGTGCTGGCTTCGCTGGTCGCCTTCTTCTGCGGCGAGTTCGTCAACTCCTTCGTTCTCGCCAAGATGAAGATCCTGACCCGCGGCCGCTGGCTGTGGACGCGGACCATCGGTTCGACGATCGTCGGCGAAGGCGTCGACTCGGCGCTGTTCTACCCGCTGGCCTTCTACGGTTCCGGGCTGATCCCGGACGAGATCCTGTGGCAGGTGATGCTCTCGCAGTTCGTCGTCAAGGTGATGGTCGAGGTGCTGTTCACGCCGCTGACCTACCGCATCGTGCGGGCGCTGAAGCGGGCGGAGAACGAGGACTACTATGACCTGCAGACCAACTTCACGCCCTTCAGCCTGAAAGCCTGAGCAGCGGCGGGTCGCCCGCCTGCCGCGGCGGCGCCCGTCACCGGGGAGCCCGTCCGCGATCGCTCAGGGTGCCGGCTTGCGGCGCTTGTCGAGCAGCAGGCAGAGCAGCAGTTGACGTTCGGCAGCGCTCGCTTCGCCCATCATGTCGACGCCGAGGAAATGGCGGCGGAAGGCCGCCAGAGCCGCCTGCGGGTCGGCAACGTCGTAACCGATCGCCTGCAGGGCGAGCAGCGGGTCGAGCGCGACGACGTCCTGCTCGGGCGGCAGCTCGCGGCACCAGAGACCGAATCCCTCGGCCGCCAGACGGTGCCACGGAAACCGGCGGCCCGGGTCGACCTTGCGCCCCGGGGCGACGTCGCCGTGACCGAGGACGTTGCTCGCCGGGATCCGGTGGCGTTCGCGCAGCTCCTGCAGCAGTTGCAGGAGGCGGACGATCTGGTCTTCGGGGTAGGGCTCGGCGCCGGTGTTGTCGAGTTCGATGCCGATCGACGCCGAGTTGATGTCGGTCGTCCCGCCCCAGTAGGAAGCGCCTGCGTGCCAGGCGCGCCGGTCCTCGTCGACCAGCTGGTAGAGGGTGCCGTCACGGCCGACGAGGTAATGCGCACTGACGCCGCGTGCCGGATCGGTGAGCGTCTTCAGCGCTGGCTCGGCGCTGCTGTTCGTCGTGTCGTGGATGATGACGAAATTCGGCCGACGGGCGTTGTGGTTAGGCGACGGTACCGACACGACGCCCGCGGCGGGTCCGGTCGGGGCGGTGCCGCAGCCGGCGAGGACGCCCGTCGCGAGCGCCAGCACGGCGGCCGGCAACAGTGCCGGGCAGCAACGCGCGCGGGCTTGCTGCCGCCGGCGCGAACCCGGCTGCCGGCGGCCGTTCATGCCTCGTCCGGCGCTCGCCGCACACCGGCGACACGTGCCGCGAGCGCGCTCAGCAGGCACTCCTCGAAGGCGCGGACGACGCGCAGGTCGTCGTCGACGGCCGGGGCGGCAGCGCGGATCGTCGCGCGCAGCTCGCCACGGCGAAGCTCGTCGCGACAGCTCGCGGCGAGTTCGGCAGCGATGGCGACGTACTCGTCAGCCGACGCGGCGATGCCTGCCGGCAGTCCTGCCCGGCGCAGCAGTCCGGCCGCGAGTCGCTGGCGCAGCGCGGGGCCCTCGAGCGTGACGATCGGCAGGCCGCGGTGCAGCGCCATCCAGGCCGTCGTGTAACCGGAGAAGGCCGGGCAGTCGAGATAGACGTCGCAGCGGTCGAGCAGGGTCAGGAAGCGCGCCGGCGAAAGCCAGCGGATGCAGAGCAGGTGTCGCGCGGGATCGAGCCCGTGAGCGTGGAATGTGGACTCGAGGCGGGCGACGATGAGGTCGGTTGCCCACGGGCAGACCGGGTCGCGCAGGATGATGAAGACGCAGGCACCGCTGGCGGCAGCGATTCGGGCGTAGTGGTCGTCGTAGGCGGGGTCGAACTTGATCGCGCGCTGCGCGATGACGAAGCGCGGCCCCTGCGTCGCCCGCAAGCGGGTCTCGAGATCGTCCGGCAGCTCTTCGGCAGCCAGCGGCAGCGAGGTGGTGCAGCAGCCGGTGCCGGGCAGGCGGATCAGTTGCTCGCGGTAGTGGGCGTCGGCCTGTGGTGACTCGAGCAGTTCCCCGGAAAGGAAGAGGTCGATGCTTTCCAGGCCGGTGGTGATCGGGTGTCCCCAGCCGGCCACCTGCAGCGGTGCCAGGCGGTGCGCGGCGAGGAAGTAGCAGAGCGAGGACATGCCGATCTCGGGGTAGAAGACGACGTCCGGGGCGTCCTCGGCGGCGGCGGCCAGCCAGCCGGCGGCATCGATCACCGTCTGCCGGTCGCGCCAGCCATCCACCATCCGGCGAGCGAGGGCGGTCTCCTCGTCCTCGACGTTGCCGAGGTGATAGGCGATCAGCTCGAAACGCTGCCGGTCGATGTGCTGCAAGAGTCCGCGCAGGACGATGTTCCAGACCGAATGCCAGCGCAGGTGATGCGAGACGATGAGCAGGCGGACGCGCGGGCGTGGTGGCGGCTGCGGGCGGCGTTGCGGGCCGAGGAATTCGCCGACGAGGTCGGCATAGCGCGATAGCAGCCCGACATGGTTGCCGGTCCGGTACGCCAGGAAGAAGGCCTGCTGCGTGCTGGCCAGGTCGGCGGCGGACAACGGCGGGCGCTTGCTGGCGTGCAGCCAGTCGGCCAGTTCGTCGAGCGACGCGGCGAAAGCCGCCGCGATCCCCGCTGCCTCATCGCGACTCTGCACCAGCACGGGCAGCGCCGCGGTGGCGAGCGCCAGCCTGGCGCTCGCCCGCTCGGGCTGCAGGGCGATCGCCTGCAGGTAGCAGTTGCGGGCTTCGGCCGCGCGCCCGAGTTCCTGCAACACGCTGGCGAGTTTCTCGAGCAGCGCCGGGTCCTGCGGATCGGCCTGCACGGCCTGGCGGTAGCTCTGCTCCGCTTCGGCGAAGCGGTTCTGCTCGACGAACAGCCGCCCGAGGTTGGCATGGACGCTCGGCAGCAGCGGGTCGAGTTCGAGGCAGCGGCGATAGCACTCGCTGGCCTGCGCGGTCTGGCCGAGTTCCTGCAGCACGTTGCCGAGACCTTCGAGCGCCGGCAACCAGTTCGGATCGCTCTGCAGCGCGGCGATGAAGCACTGCCGGGCCTCGTCCAGGCGAGCCGAGCGCAGCAGGACGTTGCCGAGGCAGAAGTGTGCCACCGGCGTCGCCGGCGCGATTTGCAGCGCGCGGCGGCAGTGCCTTTCCGCCTCGGCGAGGCGGCCCAGCTCGCCGAGCGTCAGGGCGAGCGCCACCAGTCCGTCGACGAAATCGGGCGCCCGCGCCGGCAGCTGGCCGAGGTGCTGCGCCGCCTCGGCGAAGTGTCCGAGCATGCGCAGCGCGTCGCCGAGGTGGAAGAGGGCGAGCGGATTCGCCGGCTGGACGGCGAGCGCGCGCCGGAAGCTCGCGACTGCGTCGGCGAGGCGGGAATGGGCGACGAAAGCCCTGCCGAGGCCGCTCAGCGCCTCGAAATCCTGCGGCGACAGGTCCGCCGCCCGTTGCCAGGCGGCGAGACCGTCCTGCCCCTGCGCTTCCAGGCTGGCGCCGAGCAGCCCCCAGAGGAAGCCTGACTGCGACGAGGTCCGCAGCAGGTGCTGCAGCAGGGCAGCCAGCTCGGCGAAGCGGCCGCCGCGATACATCGCCAGCAAACGTCCCGGATCGGCGGCGGCTGGCGGGCTGGCCGCATGGCCGCTGCCGACGGCGCGTCCGAGGCAGCAATTCTTGTACTTCCTGCCGCTGCCACAGGGGCAAGGCTCGTTGCGCCCGGTGCTCACCGACCGGCGCGCGTTGGATTGGCGACGCAGCTCATTGGCCAAGTGTATGCCGGGCTGCGCGGCACGGTCAATCGGACTGCCCTCGAGCCAGGCGGCCGACATCCGGCTTCGCCGCGGATCGGCGCCGCCATCCCGCGGACGGCGAGGCGGCCAGGCGAGGCGGAACGGCGGCTGTCCGGCCGGCTGCCGAGGCGGCGCGCGTGATAACATCGGCCGCGAACCTCCGCCGCGGATGCCGCGGCGGCAAGCCTGCCGTTGCCGATGACCGAAGCCTTCGATGCCAAATCGCTGCTTGCCACGCTGACCGACCTGCCGGGTGTCTACCGGATGATCGCCGGCGATGGGCAGGTGCTCTACGTCGGCAAGGCGAAGAATCTGCGCAAGCGGGTCGGCTCGTATTTTCGCGAGCACCACCCGAGCCCGCGCATCGCCCTGATGGTGGCGCAGGTCGCCCATGTCGAGACCACCGTGACCCGCTCCGAAGCGGAAGCGCTGCTGCTCGAGAACAATCTCATCAAGAGTCTGACGCCGCGCTACAACATCCTCTTCCGCGACGACAAGTCCTACCCCTACATCGCCCTGACGCACGAGGCCTTTCCGCAACTGGCCTTCTTTCGCGGCACCACCGATCGGCGTGCCGATTACTTCGGACCGTTCCCGTCGTCGGTCGCGGTGCGCGAGAGCATCCACCTGCTGCAGAAGATGTTCCGCCTGCGGACCTGCGACAACCCGGTGTTCAACAACCGCTCGCGGCCGTGCCTGCTGTACCAGATACGCCGCTGCTCCGGCCCGTGTGTCGGGCTCATCGATGCCGCGCGCTATGCCGAAGACGTCCGCCTTGCCGGCTTGTTCCTGCAGGGGCGGCAGCGCGATGTGATCGACAGCCTGAGCGAGCTGATGGACCGGGCTGCCGCCCGGCTCGCTTTCGAGCAGGCTGCCGTCTACCGGGACCAGATCCAGTCACTGCGCCAGGTGCAGGAGAAGCAGTACGTCGAGAGCGGCCGCGATGGCGACGTCGACGTCGTCGCGGCCGTCAGCGCGGAAGGCCTGACCTGCGTGAACCTGGCCATGGTCCGCGGTGGCCGGCATCTCGGCGACCGGCCGCAGTTTCCCGCCAATGCCGGCGACTCGTCGCCGCTCGAGGCGTTGACGGCCTTCCTGTACCAGCATTACCTGGCGCACCCGATGCCGCCACGGATCCTGCTCAACCTGTCCCTGCCCGATGGCGAGGTCGCCGCGTCGCTGGCCGAGATGAGCGGTGTCCGCGTCCGGCTGGGCCCGCCGCGCTTCACCGTGCAGCGCATCTGGGTCGAGATGGCGGAGCAGAATGCCCGCCTGGCGATCACTGCGCGGCGGGTCGCCCTCGCGCGGCAGGAAGCCCGGCTCGACGAACTGTGCCGGACGCTGGAACTGGATGTCGAGCCGGGGCACGAGGCGCGCATCGAGTGCTTCGACATCAGCCACACGCAAGGCGAGTCGACGGTCGCCTCGTGTGTCGTCCACCAGGGCGGCGGCATGCGACGCGGGGAGTACCGCCGCTTCAACATCGCCGACATCCAGCCCGGCGACGACTGCGCCGCCATCCGGCAGGCCGTGCAGCGGCGATACGAGAAGCTGTCGGCGGGCGAGGGCATATTGCCGACACTGCTCCTGATCGACGGCGGCAGCGGCCAGGTGGCCGCTGCAGCGGCGGCGCTCGAGGAACTCGGACTGTCGCAGTTGCCGCTGCTGGGCGTCGCCAAGGGCGAGGCACGCAAACCAGGACTCGAGACACTGGTTTTCGCGGATGGCCGCAAGCCGCTACAATTGCCGCCGGAACATCCCGCGCTGCATCTGATCCAGGAGATTCGCGACGAGGCGCACCGCTTCGCCGTCTCCGGGCACCGGGCACGACGCGGCAAGGCCGGCAGAAGTTCGCGTCTGGACGAGATCAGTGGTATCGGACCGAAGCGACGCAAGGCGCTGATCGCGCGTTTTGGCGGCCTGCAGGGCATCTCGGATGCCGGGGTCGACCAGCTCACCGCAGTTCCGGGCATCAGTCGGGAACTGGCCGAGAAAATCTACGCGGCGCTGCACTGATGCCAATCAACATACCGATCCTGCTGACCTGGCTGCGGATCATCCTGATCCCGCTGCTGATCGCCGTGTACTACCTGCCGGAATCCTGGCTGCGCGCCGCCGACCAGGATCTGGCGGCGACCCTGATCTTCATCGTCGCTGCCATCACCGACTGGCTCGACGGTCATCTCGCGCGGCGCTGGCACCAGACATCGGCCTTTGGCGCCTTCCTCGATCCGGTTGCCGACAAGCTGATGGTCGCCGCCACCCTCATCGTCCTCGTCCAGCTTGGTCGCCTCGATGCCATCCTGGCGGCGATCATCATCGGCCGCGAGATCACGATCTCGGCGCTGCGAGAATGGATGGCGCGCATCGGCGCGCACCGCAGCGTCGCCGTGTCGATGATCGGCAAGATCAAGACGACGGCGCAGATGATCGCCATTCCGATGCTCCTGTACTACCGGCCGCTGTTCGGCTGCAGTACCTTCGAACTCGGCACGTGGCTGATCTACATCGCAGCCGTGCTGACCTTGTGGTCGATGGGCTACTACATGCGGATGGCCTGGCCGCACCTGATCGAGGAGGATCGGCGGCGTTAGCGGCGGCCGGCGGCCCGGTCGCCCAGCCGTCGCGCGCCGTGGCAGGGCCGGGAGGGGTGCAATCGGAAGTGCGACTGGCGCCGGTGCGAGGTGGTGGGCGGTGGCATCCGGCACTAGACAAATGGCTGGGGGTGGGTCAAACTGTCATGGGTTACTTCAACGTGGAGCGAAACCCATGCCAGAACAGTGGTCGGAAATGGAGGGGCGACTCAAGCCGAGTCGGAGTTTGGAAGATCGGTTACGAGATCATCCCGAGCTCTGGGTCAAGATCGAGTCGTTGTTGGCGGTAGTCGAGAACGCGGCCGGTGATGTCGAGAAGGCGGCGGAGGTGGTGTGCCGGGGCTGCTCGGAGCCGCTGCAGCGAGTCATTGTTGATTTTGGGGCGGACGCGCCCGCGGCACGCATCCCGCAGAAGTTGAAAGAGCATCACGGTATCGAGGTGTGCGCCAGTACGTGCTGGTCGATCGTCTTGCAGCATGCCCAGACGATCGACGAGCGCCCGAAAGCGGTGGCACAGATCCCGGAACGAGACGGGGTGGCGCAGCTGATCGCCGAGATCGACGGGAGCATGATTCCCGTTGTGGAAATGGCTGAATCGAACGACCCGAGCGCGAAAGTGGACCGCCGCAAGACCCGGCAAGTAGGCTGGAAGGAAGCGAGATTGAGTCTGGTCCATACGCTCGGCTCGGTTACCCCGGTGTTCGGCGCCACCGTGGGACCGCCCGATCAGGCCGGAGAGACGCTATTGCGCACGGCAGTTCAGGCCGGACTTGGGCGGCAGACCAAGGTCCATGCCGTCGGCGACGGCGCCGCATGGATTGCCGATCAAGTGAGTGAGCAGTTCGGACTCCACGGCCACTTCCTCGTCGATTTCTACCATGTCTGTGACTACCTGACGGCCGCCGGGAAGACGATCGCCAGCACGCCGGCGAGGGCTTGGCTCGAAACGCAGAAGGATCGGCTGAAACAGAACCGTGTCCCGGACGTCCTCGACGAACTGCAGCCATTCGTCGAGGACGACAGCGTTCCCGATGACAACGCTCCCGTGCGCGCGGCGTATCGCTATCTCACCAATCGCCCGGGGCAGTTCAACTATCGAGACGCGCTCATGGCCAAGCTGCCAATAGGGTCCGGCGAAGTCGAAAGGGCACACCGTTACGTCATCCAGGACCGTCTTAAGCGGGCAGGTGCCTGGTGGAAACTGAAAAACGCCAGGCACATGCTGGCCCTGCGCGTCTGCCGTGCCAACCAGGAGTGGGACAGCTATTGGCAGTCCAGACGACAACAGGCAGCCTGATCCACAGTCGCACTTCCGATTGCACCCGGCCGGGAGGAATGCGTTGACAGCCTCGGACAGGCCTTTATAATGCGCGTTCTCTGCAAGCGGGAATAGCTCAGTTGGTAGAGCGATACCTTGCCAAGGTATAGGTCGAGAGTTCGAGACTCTTTTCCCGCTCCAGATCTTCCGCACGGCACCCGGACCACTCCGGCCAGGCCGTGCCGCCAGTCAGCAGACCGGCGCGGCGCGATAGCAAAGCGGTTATGCACCGGATTGCAAATCCGTGTAGGTGGGTTCGACTCCCGCTCGCGCCTCCAAACAAAACAAGCGCTTAGAACGCTTTTCTGAAAGCCGTTTCTTGACGGGCTATCACCGGGCTAGCACTGCCCTTTACCCGCAAGTCTGCAGATCATCCGAAGTCCAGTGTCGGA
>NZ_JAMTDQ010000102.1 GCF_023806635.1 Accumulibacter sp. | reverse complement strand
CGGCCTTAGCTTATTCGACCCCGGTGGCTGTCCAGACGACCGGAACCACCGCACTCGACCCCCAGGTGGCGCCGCCCCAGCCGATGCCGGCGGAGCCGCATCCGTTGCCAGCCGGCGACCCGAACCCAATGCCGGTGGAGGGCCCTGGCCATCTTCAAGTGATGGCACTGCTGGGCGGGAGACCGGCGCGGTATGAGCCGTTCCTCCGCGAGCTGGCAAGAGCGCGGGGTTTTCGACGATTGGGCCGAAGAGTGCGCGAGAATCTTGAAGCGGAGCTGGCGCTGCTGGTACGGCAAGGGATGCTGGAGATCCGTGGCGACGAGATACGGCCGTTCTGAGTCACCGCACGGACGACGGGCCCGGCCACCGGGCGAGCCGCGCCGCACGGCCGCGGCGCCGGGCGTCACAGCGGGTCGCGGTGGTGCCTGACGCTTCGTCCACGGCCGCTCTTCCGTCTTCATGATCGGTCCGGGCGACCATCCTTTGCGCTCGCGCTACTGCAGTCGGCGCGGCGGCGTCCATCGGCATCGAAACGCTGTCCAGGAACCTCGAGACAGTGGGCTTTCGGTATCTTCATGACGCTGGATGATCCGACGAGCCCCTGCTTTCAGGTCGAGTGCAATTCCTCCCGGATCACTCGCCGCAGCGTCTCTTCGATCGTCTTTTGCTGCATCGCTTCGCGCAGGGCTGCGTTGATCAGGGTCTGGTAGCCACGTCCTCCGGCCTGCCGCTTGAACCACGCCACCACATCCGGATCGAGCGTGATGTTGATCTTTTGCTTCTTCATCGATGTGGGCTGCAAGCCGACGCGGTGCACCGCCAGCGCAAAATCTTCGGGCGACCAGACGGGCGCTTCATCGAAATTGTCAGAGGCTTGCAAAGTAGTATTCCCGTTCATGGCGCTCCGCCTTTCGCATCGAAATGACCTGGATCGTGTCTTCGGTTTCGCTGTGCGCGATGACCACCACCTCAACTCCCAACAACCCCACCGTGGAGAACCGTGCCTCGCCGCAGGGGAAGCGCGCATCGGGGCGCGTCAGGGTATGCCCGGCGAACACCCGTGCTGCGTCAGCGAAATCAAGCCGATGCTTCTTGAGGTTGGCCTGTCGCTTCGCATCGCTCCAAGTGAAGTTCATGCGTCAGTATAGACGATTGTCTCTATTGCAATGGTGATCTCACCCTTGCCGGTTTGGGGCGGGCAGGGCGCTCTTCAATGCATCGTCGCCCACAGCGCCTGTTTTCAGGACCCATCCGGGCGAGTATCCTTCACCCTCATGCGGCTGCGGTTGGCGCGGCGGCTCGTTGCGACGGCGAAAGGCGGTCCATGAACCTCGAGAAGGTGGTTTTCGGTTTCTTCATCGTCCTGGCCGCGACGCTGAACTTCGGCTTCTTCATCGGTGACATCGACCAGCCCCGGCACCACCACATCTACGAGCTGTTCGCGGCGATCGTCGTCAACCTGATCGCGACGGTGCTGAAGTTCGGTGACCGCACGCAGATCGGCGCCGTGCACCTGTCGACCAGCCTGGTGGCCGACCTGCAACTGGTGGCGGCGGCCGTCGTCTGGGCGATCGCCGTGCATGTCACCGGCGAGGGGATGTCCGCCGACGTCACCACCAGCGTCGTCTCGCTGAGCGGCGGCGCGCTGTTCGCCAACGTCGTCTCGGTCATCCTGCTGATCGTCGAAACGGTGATGCTGCGGCGCTGACGCGCGCGTGACGCAGACCAGATGAACGCCAGCGTCTTCTTCCTCGCCCTGCGGCGGATGCGCGCGCCGCTGATCGTGCTGATCGTCATCTATGCCGTGTCGACGCTCGGTCTGACGCTGATTCCGGGCGTCGATGCCGAAGGCCGGCCGGCACCGCCGATGAGCTTTTTCCACGCCTTCTACTTCGTCAGCTACACGGCGAGCACGATCGGTTTCGGCGAACTGCCGGTGGCCTTTTCCGAGGCGCAGCGGATGTGGGTGACGGCCGTCATCTTCCTCTCGGTGATCGGCTGGTCGTACTCGATCATCAGCCTGCTGACGCTGGTGCAGGACCGGGGATTCCAGCAGGTCCTGCTGAGCGGCCGTTTCGTGCGCCGCGTGCGGCATCTCGGCGAGCCGTTCTACATCCTTTGCGGCTGCGGCGAGACCGGCCTGCTGATCGCGCGCGCGCTCGACCGTGATGGCATCCGCGTCGTCGCCATCGAGCGCAGCGAGGCGCGCATCCAGGAACTCGAACTCGAGGACTTCGCCGCCGACATCCTCCTCCTCGGCGCCGACGCGGCGCAGCCCCAGAACCTGCTGCTCGCCGGCCTGCAGCACCGCAGCTGCCGCGGCGTGCTGGCGATGACCGACGACGACGGTGTCAACCTGGCGGTGGCGATTGCCAGCCGGCTCATCAACCCGCGGCTGATGGTCGTTACCCGCGTCGCCAGCCCGTCGGTCGAACGGAACATGCTGTCCTTCGGCACGCATTACGTGGTCAATCACTTCGAGAAGTTCGCCGACCACCTGGCGGAAGCGATCCACTCGCCGAACTGGTACCGCCTGGTCGACATCCTGACCGGTCTGGCCGGGCAGGAACTGCCGGTACGGCACGATCCGCCGGCCGGCGACTGGGTGGTCTGCGGCTACGGCCGCTTCGGGCAGGCGGTGGTGCGCAACCTCGAGCGGCAGGGCGTCAGCCTGACGGTCATCTCCCCCGAGTCCGAGCTGCCGATCGCCGCCCCGCACGTCGTCGGCCTCGGTACCGAGGCGGAGCCGCTGCGTGCTGCCGGAATCGAGAGCGCGGTCGGCATCGTCGCTGCGGGCGACAACGATACCAACAACCTGTCGATCGCCATCACGGCGAAGGAGATCAACCCCGACCTGTTCGTCGTCGTGCGCCAGAACCGGGTCGCGAACCAAATCCTGTTCGACGCCTACGACGCCGATTTCACGATGGTTCCGTCGCGCATCGTCGCCCGCGAGTGTCTCGCGCTGATCACCTCGCCGCTGCTGAGCCGTTTTCTGCAACTCGTCCGTGCCTGGCCGGAGGAGCGCGCGGCGCTGGTCGGCGCCCGGCTGGAAGATCTCTGCGGCGGCCGCGTGCCGCTGATCTGGGGCGTGCGCCTGAATGCCGCCGAGGCACCGGCGGTGCACCGCCTGCTGATGATCGAACAGGGCGCTATCCCGCTCGGCATCCTGCAGCGCGATCCGGCGGCGCAGCAGGAAGCGCTGCCGCTGCTGCCGCTGCTGCTCGTTCGCGACGGGCGCGATCATGAGCTGCCGGCCGACGAACTGATGCTGCAGCCGGGCGACGATCTCCTCTTCGCCGGCACGCGGGCCGCCAAGCTGGCGCAGAACCTCGCGCTCGACAACCGCAACGTGCTCGACTACGTGCTCACCGGGCGCGATGCGCCGGGTTGGCTGTGGCAGGTACTCGGGCTGGCGCGCCAGTCGCTGCCGGATGGCGGCCGTGGCTGACGCGGCGACGGCGTCGCCGGCCGCCGCCGGGTCGCATGCGCGTCTGGTCGGCTGCACCTGCATCGTCGCCTCGGCGGCCGGTTTCGGCGCCATGCCGATTCTCGCCAAGCTGGCTTACGCCGAGGGTGTCGACCTGCCGAGCATGCTGTTCCTGCGCTTTGCCCTCGCCGGCGTCCTGATGGCGGTGCTGATGCGCCTGCGCGGGCTGCGCTGGCCGCACGGCCGCACCCTGCTGTTGCTGCTGGCGATGGGCGGTCTCGGTTACGTCGGGCAGTCATTCTGCTATTTTGCTGCGCTGCAGCACGCGACCGCCGGGCTGACGGCCCTGCTGCTCTACCTCTATCCGGCGATCGTCACCGTTCTCGCCGCCGTCCTCGCCCGCCGCGGGCTGTCGCTGCTGCGCCTGCTCGCCGTCGCGGCGGCGCTGCTCGGCACCGCGATGGCGATCGGCGGCAGCCTTGCCGGCAGCCCCCTCGGCATCCTGCTGGGAGTCGCCGCGGCGATGATCTACTCGATCTACATCCTGGTTGGCGAACGAGTCACGCCGCAGGCCGGCGCGATGCCCTCGTCGACGGTGATCATGCTGGCTGCGGCAGCCGTCTTCGGCCTGATGGTCTGCTGGCGGGGGCCCGCGTTTCCGGCTTCGCCGATTGCCTGGGCGGCGATCGGCGGCATCGCCCTGTTGTCGACGGCGGTCGCGATGATCACCTTTTTTGCCGGCATGGAGCGTCTCGGCGCCGCCGATGCGGCGACGTTGTCGACGCTCGAGCCGCTGGTCACCGTCATCCTGGCGGCGCTCTTCCTCGGCGAGCAGGTCGGCGGCTGGCAACTCGCCGGCGGTACGATCATCCTGGCGGCGGTCATCGTCCTGGCGCGTTCGCAGCCGACGGCGCCACAGTCGCAGCGGCGCTGACGAGCGGCAGGAAGGCAAGCAGTTCGTCGATGACCGCCTGCGGTTTTTCGTTCATCATCGCGTGTCCGCAATCGGCGATCTCGACGTAGCGCGCGTGGCGCAGCGCGGCCTGCAGCGGCGGCAGGTTGCGGCGCGGCGTCATGCGGTCGCGGCGGGCCGTAAGCAGCAGCGTCGGGCAGCTGACGCGTGCCGCGGCTTCCAGCCCGTGCAGGTAGTCGTTGCAGTTGGCGAGGTCGATGGCGAGGACGCCGCGCGGACTGCGGCGCATGATCGCCAGGTTTACGCCGGGTCCCCAGATGCCGTGGCCGCCGCCGCCATGCAACAGGAAGCGCGGCGTCAGCGAATACTCGGTCATCATCCGGTAGACGCTGTCCGGGGCGCTGGCGGCGCGGCCAAGCAACGCGTCGGCGACCGGCATCGGCACCGAAGTGCCGAGCAGCGCCAGGCCGCTGCAACGCTGCGGGTGGCGGGCGGCGCCGGCGAGGGCGACGAGCGATCCCATCGAGTGTCCAACCAGCACGGCACGGTCGATGCCGGCCGCGTCGAGCAGTGCCGGCAACCAGTCGGCGAGGGCGTCGATGCTTGCCAGCGGCGGACCGGCCGAGCGGCCGTGACCGGGCAGGTCGGGGGCCAGCACGCGGCAGCCGGCGGCGGCGAGGCCGCCGGCCACCCGCTGCCACGCGTCGCCGTCGTTGGCGGCGCCGTGGATCAGCAGCAGCGGTGGCGCGGACGAGTCGCCGCGCTGCCACGGTTGGCCGCCGGTGCCCAGGTGGCAGCGGTGGCCGGCGACCACGAGTTCCATGCCGTGCCAGCGAATGCTCGCGGACGCCGCCGGCTCAGGCGAGGGCGTCCGGTTCCAGCAGGTGCTCGAGGGCGACGATGCGGTCCTTGAGCAGCAGCTTGCGTTTCTTGAGCCGGCGAACCAGGAGGTCGTCGGCAGGCGGGTTGAGCATCAGGTGGTCGATGACCTGATCGAGATCGTGGTGCTCGACCTGGAGTTCGCGCAGGTTGGCGCGGGTTTCGGCGATCTGTTCTTCGGTCAGCATGGTCGGCGACATCCCTTGGGTCGTGTTGTGGCTAGTCGAGCAGGGCCTGCAGCGCCCACAGGGCGAGCATGCCGAGAACGACGGTTGCCAGGGTGCTGCGCGTCCGCCAGGCAATCAGGGCCGCCACTGCGGCAGCCGCGATGCGCGGTGGGTCGGGGACAATGTTAGGCGCGCCAACGGCAAAAAACAACGGCGGCGCGATGATCGCCGCCATCACCGCCGCCGGCACGAAGCGCAGGGCCTGCTGCAGCCAGCCGGCGAGTTGCAGGCGCGCGAGCAGGGCGAGCGGTGCGAAGCGCAGGAGAAAGGTGATCAGGCCGATGGCGATGATCATCGACCAGATGAACGACTCGCCGCCCGGCGCGAAGGTGGTTGCGCTCAGCGGCCGCTCCCGAGCTTCTCCGCCGCCACGCCGGCAGCGACTCCGAGGAGTGCCGCGACGATCAGGTTGAGCTGCAGCGGCAGCGCAAGCAGGACGGCGGCGCTGCCGCCGGTGCCGGCGGCGAGGAGCATGGCGCGACCGCTGAGCAGCGGCACCAGCATGGCGATGAAGGTGAGCGGCACGATGAAGTCGAGCGACCAACTCGGCGGCACCAGGCTGCCGAGCAGGATGCCGGCGATCGTCGCCAGCTGCCAGCAGACCCATGTCGCCCCGCCGAGTCCGAGGTAGAACCAGTGCAGGTGCGGTTGCTGCGGGCTGGTGCTGCGCCGCACGATGGTCAGGGCGAAGGCCTGGTCGGTGAGCAGGTAGGCGATCGCCGCCTGCCAGCGTCGGCTCAGGCCGCCGAAGTGCCGCGACAGCGAGGCGCCGTACATCAGGAAGCGCAGGTTGATGATCGTCGCGGTGGCGAGAATGACCAGTAGCGGCGCGCCGCCGGCGAAGAGCTGTGTGCTGGCGATCTGTGCCGAGCCGGCGAAGATGACCCAGCTCATCGCCAGTGCCTGTCCGCCCGTCAGGCCTGCGTTGCTGGCCGCGGCGCCGCAGACGAGGCCGAAGGGGAGGATGCTCATGCTCATCGGGACGAAGGCGCGCAGGCCGTCGATAAACTCTGCGCGTTCGCCTGGGACTTGCGGCACGGGGTGCTTTTGCGAATAGAATAGAGGTTGAAATTGTAACCCTGAGAGAGAGCCGGAAGGAGTCAGATGGTCCATCACATTATCGTTTCGTTTGGGCGGGAGCGCGAGTACGAGTACAAGTTCTCGCACACCGAACTTGCGGCAGGCTCTCCGGAAGAAGCGCGGCGCTGGTTCGACAAGGAGTTCGCCGATCTCGAATGCGAGCCCAGCAACCCGATGGGCAAGGTGTTGATCATCGACAAGATTCTCAATGTCGCCCGTTATGGTGGCGAACACCGTTTCATCGAAGGCAAGGACTGGGCGACCCGCTTTGCCCGCTACACCGCCCTGGCCCTCGGTCGCGATACCGTCCGCATCGATGTCGAGGCGTTCAACATCGGTTACTGACCAGCCCCCGGGTGGGCGGCGCGGCGCAGGTTGCAAGGCTTGCGCCGTTTGTTTTTCCCCCTGCTGGCGGACCGCGGTGCCCGTTTTCCCGTCTCTCCGACAGGGGCGTGCCGCCGTGGCGGTCGGCAGTTGCTGCGGTGACAGGCGATGAACAAGGCTTTCGTGCGCGAAGCGACCGGCGACGAGGACGATGAGGAGTCGCTCGATCCGGCTCTCCGGCTGCCGCAGGGTACGCGCAACTACATCACGCCCGCCGGGCACGCCCGCATCCGCGCCGAACTCGAGCACCTGCTGCGCAGCGAGCGGCCGCAGGTGGTCGGCGTCGTGCAGTGGGCCGCCGCCAACGGGGATCGCTCGGAAAACGCCGACTACATCTATGGCAAGCGACGGCTGCGCGAGATCGACCGGCGAATCCGCTTCCTGACCCGGCGCCTCGACCTGGCGGAGATCGTCGACCCGGCGCGGCGCGAGAACACCGGCCAGGTCTTCTTCGGCGCGGTGGTCACCCTCTGCGACGAACAGGGTACGGAGAACACCTACCAGATCGTCGGGGTCGACGAGACCGACCTCGCACGAGGACGGATCAGCTGGGTTTCGCCGTTGGCGCGCGCGCTGCTCAGGTCGCGTGCCGGCGATGTCGTGCGCTTCCAGAGTCCGGCCGGATGGCGCGAGGTCGAGGTCGTGGCGGTCGACTACCCGGGCGACGAGGCCTGATCGATCGGCAGGGAATCGTCGCCGGCGGCCGGCACGAAGGCCGCAGCCGCGCCCTGCCTGGCGGCGCGGCGCGGGCTTGAAATGGTGGCGATCGTCCCCACTTGCTGCTCCATCGTCCGCGGCGCAAGGCTTGCGCCTTTTCGTCTTTCGCAAACCTCATTCACGGAGTCCTCGCATGGGTGCACAGAAGGAAACACTGGGCTTTCAGGCCGAAGTCAGGCAGCTTCTCAACCTGATGATCCACTCGCTGTACAGCAACAAGGAGATCTTCCTGCGCGAGCTGATCTCGAACGCTTCCGACGCCTGCGACCGGCTGCGCTTCGAGGCACTCAACAATGCCGCCCTGTACGGTGACGATGGCGAGCTGAAGATCCGTGTCTCCTTCGACAAGGAAGCTCGTACCCTGAGCATTGCCGACAACGGCATCGGGCTGTCACGCGAGGAAGCGATCGAGCACCTGGGAACGATCGCCAAGTCGGGAACGCGCGAATTCTTCTCGGCGCTGACCGGCGACCAGGCCAAGGATGCCCACCTCATCGGCCAGTTCGGCGTCGGTTTCTACTCCTCGTACATCGTTGCCGACAGGGTCACCGTGCTGTCGCGCCGTGCCGGTCTCGAAGCGGACCAGGCGGTGCGCTGGGAGTCCTCGGGGGAGGGCGACTTCACGGTCGAGATGGTCGAGCGTGCGCAACGTGGTACCGAGGTGACCCTGCACCTGCGCGAGGGCGAGGACGAATTCCTATCGAGCTGGAAGTTGCGCGAGATCCTGCGCAAGTACTCGGATCACATCACGCTGCCGATCCTGATGAAGAAGGAGCGCTGGGACGAGGAGCAGAAGGCGCAGGTGTCGACCGACGAGGACGAGACGGTCAATCAGGCGTCGGCACTATGGAGCCGCCCGAAAGCGGAGATCAGCGAAGAGCAGTACAACGAGTTCTACAAGCACGTCGCGCATGATTTCGAGGATCCGCTGGCGCACGTCCATGC
>NZ_JAMTDQ010000101.1 GCF_023806635.1 Accumulibacter sp. | reverse complement strand
ACCCCGTGACCAGATCTGCTCAGGAAATGTAAAGATCTGAGTCATAAGTGACTATTGCCGTGCCAGTCATCGGGATGCGCGGGAAGGCGACACGATGCCACGTTCGCCCGCCGATTCACCGCTGCCTCTGGGACGACCCGCCCGTCTTGGGGAAGGAAGCGGGATCCGAGAAGGGGGCGCCAAGCAGCATGGATACGGTGGTGGCAGCCGTGCGGACGCCGAATGCAGCCCTAGTCAGGAAGCGCAATCAAGCGATCCGGGATCCGTCTTCGCCACTCCTCGCGGAGCAGTGTCCTCTGCTTGTGCAGTACATCGAGCCAACGCTCCTTGCCGCCCGCCAGCGTCGTCAGGACATGTTCTCCGCGGCAGAACTCGGCAAGGGGCGATTGGTAGAAGGATAGAATGCGTTCGGGAGGCTGCGGCGTCTCGTAATGGTATGAGCCAAGCGGGACACCGTTCTTGTCGTGGCGACGGATGCTGACCAGACGCGTCTCCCCACGCCAACAATCGATGTCCTCGGTCGTGATCTCAGTGGCTGCCAGGTCGTCGGCATCCGGCAGCCGATCGACTCGCAGGTGAATGCGCGGTAGCCCATCGTAGCCACGGGTACCGGTCAGCGCGACGTATACTCGCTTGTCTCTGTGCGCGTCCAGTTCGATCCAGCGACCGGTTGCCTGCGCGTCCAGTGTTCGGCTATCAGGAACAGCCATCCGGTCTACCGCGTCGACGTGGGGTATCAAAAGCATCCCCGCGAGAAGCCCCGCAACTACCCTGCCTGGCGACGATCTGCCGAGGGCGCGTGGGTGGTGGTCAATTTTCATCAGCAATCACTCTCCAATTCGGGACATCCGGGTTGACGATAGCCGCCAGCGCGATGCGGATGGCCTTCGCGACCGCGCCTGGTCCCATCGTCTCCCGCCCGCCCAATAGTTGTTTAGACATGATCATGACGGTTACCATCGGTTGTGCCACGCCGTGACCAAGCGCTCGCAAGTGGTAGACGGCTTGCCTCGACGAATGTCAGGTTCAGGCGTGAAGGTGGCACGGCGCACCACTCTCTCCAAGACGAGAAGCCCTGGAGCAGGGATCCCAGGGCGTGCCGCCATGGTGCGGGAAGGGGTACAATGCCGTTCGGGCCGAGGGTTGCTTGCGCACGCTGCCATAGACACCGACGTCTCTCGCGAAGTTGCCGCAGATCGAGATCATCACCCTGCACCCTGACAAGAACAAGCTGCGCCCGTCCAAGAACTGCGTTGCCGCGAAATCGGTACCTTGGCCGATGACGCAGACCTTATCCCAATTCTTGGAGGCAGATGATGACGATGTTGAGCACAGGCATGGAACTGACAGGAACCCTACGCAAGGCGAGCACGGGGGTCGTGCTTTTCGCACTGATCGGCGCTAATTTTTCCGCCCTCGCGACACCGCAACACCCATGCCTTCAGGAACAGATTGTCTGTCGAAGAGCCTGTCTGCAAATGGACTTGCGGCAACGTACCTCCTGTTCGGAAGCATGCGACACAGCGGCGCACGCCTGTTGGCAGCCCTACCGCGATCAGCGGCTGTCGAAAGGAAACACGGGGCAGCGCGTTCCTGGGACGGCCAGTCCGGGACATCCGGATACCAACGTTTCCTACTGCACGAAGCGAATGCAGGATGAGCGCTCCGTCGCGAAAGGTGCCGCCAGCGATGGCCCGACCGAGGCAGAGCTTTGTCAGGCGGTGGAAACGGCCGGAAATCGCGCCTATGAGCTTGCCTTCAAGAAACAGGGAGAGGTCTGGCGCACCGTCTTACCTGGCCCGTTGGGGGAAGCTTTGGGTGTCATTCCCGATGGGTCGCGAGTATTGGTCGGCAACACCACCTTCCGTATCTCGTCCTTCAAGAAACGCGGCTGTCAGCCGGCAAAGCCGAAAGGGAGCTTCCATTGCTCGTATGAAATGTCGTTGGTTCACCAATCCCATGGGGGTGTTCTCCTACCACAGTTCAAGATGCCGATGGCCGGCACGGCGAGTGCACGCCTGGTCAGATCGGGGAACACCTGGGAAGCCGAGATCGATCCGCCCCATCGCGGGCAATCGAGCCGGGGCATCAATGAAGAAATGGAACAACGTCTCGCTGATGACTTCAAGCGGCACGAGGACGCGTCGGCCGATCGCGCCGAAAGAAGAGCTCGGGAGGCGGAACGTCGCGAAGAAGAGCGACGGCAGCAAGATGAGCGAGACAGAATGGAGGTGCGGCGTAGTCGCTGTCCTGGCCAAAGCGAGTTTCAGTATTGTCAAGGCTATTGAGTGTCGGAGAAGCACTGGCTGAGAGCTTCGAGCGATTGAGCCTACACAGACTTGTCATCAATAATGCCCTGAAGATTGCCCATCCGGCGTTCGGGTTACAAGGAGGATGTTTCCTATGAAGTTCAGACAAGCGGGTCTAACTGGAGTGGCTGGCTGTTTGTGGATTATCTTCGGCCTGTATTTTTGCGCTGCTGGGCTTGGACTGTATTACGATAAGCCTTTCTTTCAGCGGATGACTCCGGCGCAGCAATGGTATGAAATTCTCTTCTATGGGGGTCTAGAATTGGGCTTCACTGGTATGCTTATCGCATATGGTGGCACCATTTGTGTGTGGGGTTTCAATGCCGTTCGGCTCAAGTTAAAAGAGTATGTAGTTCCTTGTTGGAATGTGGGTGTGATGGGGGCTATTGTAATGCTTTTTGGCGAGTTACTTTACGATCCACCTCGAATCGCCGTGTTCTACTTTTACAAGACGGCATTCTTGATATCTGTTGCGTCAGTTGTTCTCGCGCTCATCGACCGGAATCGCTACGCTCGTGCCAGGAACGAGTGTTTTTCTTCAAAGGAAGCGTGAAGTTTCTTGACCAATTTCACCAACTCCCGACCCCATCCAACAGCAAGGACTTCGCCACCTCACAAGGGTGGCTGGGACAAGGGAGCGAAGGGTCGTCGAGTCCCAATTTATCGCCCTAGAGACGGCTCGCTGCTCGGCCATCCCCGCACAAGACGAACTGAGCAAAGAAATGCTTCGAAGGCGTAGGAAATGAGTATCGAGTAGCGCACGGGAACTCTTTGGTCTACTCAAGAAAGGTGCAGATCCTGCTGAAAAAGCCTCGGCCAAGGCTAAGAAAGCTGCAGCGTCTACAACTCCGTTGGTGATTGGCCAGACAACTAAGTAGTGACAAACCGACCAGCCCAACATGCGCGACCTACTGGTCTGCTAATGCTGGGAAAATCTTACAATACGACGACGATGAAGGATGGCACGAGATGCAATTCTCAAGAATGACCGTTGCGCGAACTCTATCGCAGACCGGAAAACGTATCTTTTGGTTGCTCGCGCTTTCTGCAAGCTGCTTTATGGTCTTGATTTTGCCTTTTGGGTGGATTAATGGTCCAACCATCGACAGGCCAAGCAACAACTTAATGGAAGCTCTTTTCTGGAACCGGGGCGGTTACTCGTCGAATTTTCCAACATACTGGAATGAAGGCCCTTCATTCTCATCAAAAATCGCAGTCACCGAAGGTGAATTCGAATGTAAACTGGCACATGCTAGAGGCGACGCAGGTGATGTGTGGACCATTGATTACCGCAGACTGACCTTAAGAAAGAAGGACCAACCGGATGAGACCGTTTTTCTTCGGATCTTTAAGCCTGAGCGTGGGCAAGCGGGATTTCTCTTGAGCCGCGATCGCGAGTTCACCGCGAAGTATTTCCCAAATCAGCGCTTGGAGTCAAACTTTGCTGCCGGAAGCCCTGATTTCTACTGCATGCAGACTGTTGCGAAACAAGATGTTTTCGCCAATAGAACCTTCTTCTGGTGTCAAGCCTTCTATACACCTTATAGCAATACGCTGACAATTCTGCATCCGATCCAGAAAGAAGATGATAAGTCTCCCGTATTTGATGTTGAGACAGGAGTTTGCAGGAAGCTCTAATCTGCTGGCGGACGGAGATAAAATTGGATTGCGATCTGCTTCTTGCCGCTTCCAGTATGTCGGGGTTCGTTTCGTGTGGAAACGGTCCATACCTGCCTAGCCCACAGGGGATCCGCCTCCGGCCGCATCACCTTGCCCAGCGTCGGCAGACTCAGCGTCATCTGAAACTGCCGCTCGATCAGACTGCCGATCAGGCGCAAGGTCCACAACCCAAACTCGAACTTCAACTGGTCGGGCGTGCGGTCGCGCACCGTATCGGCGATCCATCGCAACTGCTCCGGGGTGACCTTCGGCGGCCGACCGGCTCCTTCTCGGGCGAGCAACGCATTCTGACCACCGTCGTAGAATGCTGCGATCCATTTGAAAACCGCGCGCACCGAAACATCGAGATGGTGCGCCACATGACTCGCCGGCATACCAGCCCGCATCATCTTGACGCCTTGCATGCGTACCCATTGCTGTTCCATGCGCTTGGAAGTGAAAACCGGCCTCTGCGGCATCAGTGGAGAGTTCATGCGTCATATTATACCTTGGGAAACTCGAAAAACAAGCGCCAAATGCACTAAAATACTTTATTTATTAGTAAGTATAGTTATAACAGGAGAGAAAAAATGGCGTTGATCGAAAGATGGGGTAAGGCAGCGATTTTAGTTTCTGGAACACTGGCGTTGGTTGCAAGATGTAGTTCTGTTGTTGATGACCCAACAGGGCATGACAACCCCTTAGATAAAATTTTTATGGCAGGATTTAATGCGGTAGAGTCTGCCCGCAGTCCAGGGCTTGTTAATGGTCAGAGTGTAGTGACCAAGTCTGTGTTTCAAACAATGCATGCAAAATCAAAAGGCACGAATTTCGTCGTTTATGCACGAAACCTAGTTGGTAACGAATATAGCTTTCTTGATGGAAATAATAGCAAGCCAGGGTGGGAACAGTTCTATGATATCGCAAAACTTCTGAAAGACAATCCTCGAGGCACGCGCGCTAATACATACACGGATGACGAGCTTAAGGGGTTTTATTTGTATTTTTTTAAGCAAGTATCGGGCGGCCCAAAATATAATGAGAAGCGAGTTTCTTCTTTCTACAGTGTTGATCAACTTGCATGCCTTGTTCATGATGCGGCAAGAGATGATTATATTCATTTGATGGCATCGGTTGGATTAGAGTCAACTAATATTTCACTTAAACATGAAGAGCCAGCAGAGGCCAAAATATCGGCTAGCGAGAAGGAACGCATAGCTAGAAGAGAGCAATTTTACCTTTCCTATCTGGGCAAAAAGGATCCAACATGGCATGAAATTATGTGTGCTTATGTAGCTAGAAATGCTCAAAGCCAACAAGATCTTGATAACCATGAGATTGTTGGTAGGAGATTATCTGCAGCTATGTTTTCTGGACATAGCGATTACTATTCAATTGTAGATAAAGATAGAATAGTGAGATTTATGTTAGACGCCAAAGTGGTTTGCCCGCGTCCATAATAATAGATAAACTAGTTCTGTGCATTTCGTTCCCGCGCTGATGTGTTTCGCGTATAATGCCGCCATGAACTTTCCTTCAACGCCCCGAAGGCTAATCCTCGGTAATCGTTCACTCCCCTACACGTTTGCCGGAATGGCGGGAATCGTGGGAAGCTGCAAGCCTTTGCGAGCGGCGGCGATGACGGTGCCGAGGTATTGCCAGGCGGATGCTCCGCGACGGCAACAGGTTTCGATGAGGCTGGCGAGGAAAGCGAAGGCACGGGACCCGTCGCGACATGTGGGTGTGGTCGGGCACCGGCAGGTCCACCCACTCGCAGCCAGTTATCGGCGCTTCTTCACCGCCATTGACAAGTGCACCCGGATGGTCAGACTTGCCGGAGGAAGACAGCAGATCTCACTCTGTTTCCCTTATTGTCAGACCAGGGGAGAACAGCAGCGCTGTGGTCTTCGCGCGCGCCAGAGCGGATTTCTGGGCTGGCGTGGGAGACTTTGGCAGCTCAACAAGGATGATGACCTGCTGCTGTTCTCTTTCCAGCCGGGCCACGATACCTTCCTGCTTGAGTTCGGCAACCAGCGCAATGGCAGCCCGCTGCGGATCTCCCGGAGCTTCAGCCCCCTGTATCTGGGCCCCGCGAGAGACGGGCATCGCTTCAGGTTCGACATGCGACGATTGCTGCACAACAAGGAAAACTCCCACGACGACGAGCGCGGCTGCGGTGACGGAGCGAAGGGGCGCGCCTGTTAGCGTCGTCCAGAGGCCCGTGAGCCAACCCGCAGTGGCTGCTTTCGGGTGAAGCGGCATTCGGGGTTTTTCGATGGAAAGCAGTCCCTCCTTGGCGGCAGCGTCACATATCCGCTTCTCCATCTCGATCACCGAGAGCTGCATCTCGCCAGCCGGTGGCGGGTTTGCCGTGATGGCCTCTCGCAGGAGTTCGGCGAACGCTGCGTCCGGAATGGGAGGCCCGCCGGGCCTTCGCCCCGCCAGCACATCAAACCAGTCGCGCGCCTGCTTCTCGTCCGCGTCGATTTTTCGCGGGGTCAGCTCACCCACGGGACGTTCCCTGTGCCAAAAGGTAGCACTCAGCGAAGATTTTCCGGGCTTTTTTCATCAACTGACTCTTGTACTCACGTGTTGCTCCCTCAGTTCCCCCACGATGCTTGTGGAGTTCTTCATTGCTGATACCGTCGATGACGATCCATACCAGATAAGTGACGTCTGCCGGGTAATCCCTGGAAAACACCTCCATACGCCTGGCGAGGCACTCCCGCACTTGGGCTCGTTCGAGACAAAGGTCGGGCCGATCAACCGAGTGGTGTGCGGCTTCCTGCAGCTTGCTTTCAGCATCGGGCATGATCATGCCATCTTCGTCCTCGAGCGCGGCTTCGTTGCGCCGAAGGCATCGCTCAGAAAAGTCCCTCACAGTGTTTCGACGGATCGACTCGATCCATGTCAGGAGTTTCGATTCGCCGCGAAAGCTGCGCGCATTGCGCCAGACCTTGAGGAAGGTTTCCTGCACGCAGTCTTCGACGTCGGAATCGGTGACATTCAGCCGATAGAGATCGCGGTGACAAAGTCGGTACGTGCGGCGAGACTCGTCCCGGATGAGAGTTCGCATGACCGTATCGAGAGCGCTGCCGCCTTCCTGAGCTGCCTGCACGAAAGAGTGAGCATCCATAGCGATTCGGGATTGAGGATTGGATGGCTGAACGAAGGTGAAGCGGTGGCGTTGGCCCTGCGGCTCCGACAGACTGGCGACCATCAATCGGGTAGTCAGCATTTTCTGCCGAATGATGCATGAGGAAACCGGCCACTCGGGAAGGATTGGGGTTCCAGTCATCGTTCTGCGAGTATCTCCGCCCAAGTCGTCCTTCGTCAACCGGGAATGTCGGCCCGGATTTCCCCAACACCCCCGCAGAACCAGCTTCCCGCTCATGCCAGCAGCCCGCAAGACGCCTGTCTCCTCGCGGTTTGCGGGCTGCTGGCATCGGCGCCCGTGTCGAGCGATCGCGGAAGCGCTCGCCTACCACGCCATCCGTTTATCGAACTCGAACTCCGGGCTTGCGCCGCACAGTCGCACGCATGCCATCGTCGTGAACCACCTGGCATGATCGCTTGCGCCCAAGCGGTTACGAAAGAGCTGTTAACGGCTTCCCGACTTCCATAGGTTTCTGGCGCGTGGGCGTTGTCTTTGCCGATGACCGATCGTGGAATTGCCCCGATCATTCCGCCCGCAACCTGGCAGTGTTGTGCCATTTCGTCTTGAACCTCATCGGCCTTGCTCCTCAAGCGCACATGCGGTCTCACGGCTCGGCGTGTGATCGCTGCTACTTCCAACTCCTTCCGCGCTCAGCTCGCCAGCCCCTCAAGCACTGTGCCAAGCAAAACGGCGCCGCGAGGCGCCGTTTCCCTGATTGAAAAGCCGCGTGCGGCCTACACCGCCACCGTATCCGCCACCTCGCTGAACTCCCTGATCTGGTCGAAGTTCATGTAGCGATAGACGTCGGCCGCCTTGGCGTTGACCGCCTGTACCTGCTCGAGATACTCGGCAGGGGTCGGGATGCGGCCCATCAGCGCGCAGACGGCGGCGAGTTCGGCCGAGCCGAGATACACGTTGGTGTCGATGCCGAGACGGTTCGGGAAGTTGCGCGTCGAGGTCGACATCGCCGTGCTGCCCTTGCGGATCTGCGCCTGGTTGCCCATGCACAAGGAGCAGCCGGGCATTTCCATGCGCGCGCCGGACTTGCCGAGGATCGCGTAGTAGCCTTCCTCGTTGAGGATCATCGCGTCCATCTTCGTCGGCGGTGCGATCCACAGGCGGGTCGGGATGTCGGTCTTGCCTTCGAGGACCTTGCCGGCGGCACGGAAGTGGCCGATGTTGGTCATGCACGAGCCGATGAAGACCTCGTCGATCTTCTCGCCGGCGACGGTGGACAGCAGCTTGACGTCGTCCGGATCGTTCGGGCAGGCGACCAGCGGCTCCAGCACATCGGCGAGGTCGATCTCGATCACCGCCGCGTACTGCGCGTCGGCATCGGCCCTGAGCAGCTCGGGGCTGGCGATCCAGGCTTCCATCGCCTTGATGCGGCGGCCGAGCGTGCGCGCGTCCTGGTAGCCGTTGGCGATCATCCACTTCATCAGCGTGATGTTCGAGCGCATGTGCTCGATGATCGGCTCCTTGTTCAGCGCCACGGCACAGGCAGCGGCCGAGCGCTCGGCAGCCGCGTCGGAAAGCTCGAAGGCCTGCTCGACCTTGAGATCCGGCAGTCCTTCGATCTCCAGGATGCGGCCGGAGAAGATGTTCTTCTTGCCCTTCTTCTCGACGGTCAGCAGGCCGGCCTGGATGGCGTAGTAGGGAATCGCATTGACCAGGTCGCGCAGCGTGACGCCGCGCTTGCCGGCTTCGGCGAGCGATCCCTTGAAGCGGACGAGCACCGATTCCGGCATGTCGAGCGGCATGACGCCGGTGGCGGCAGCGAAGGCGACGAGGCCGGAACCGGCGGGGAACGAGATGCCGATCGGGAAGCGGGTGTGCGAATCGCCGCCGGTGCCGACGGTGTCGGGCAGCAGCAGGCGGTTCAGCCAGGAGTGGATGACGCCGTCGCCGGGACGCAGCGCAACGCCGCCGCGGGTGCTGATGAAGCCTGGCAGTTCGCGATGCATGCGCACGTCGACCAGCTTCGGATAGGCGGCGGTGTGGCAGAAGGACTGCATCACCATGTCGGCCGAGAAGCCGAGGCAGGCGAGGTCCTTCAGTTCGTCGCGCGTCATCGGGCCGGTAGTGTCCTGCGAGCCGACGGTCGTCATCCGCGGTTCGCAGTACGTCCCGGGCAGGATGCCCTTGCCTTCCGGCAGACCGCAGGCGCGACCGACCATCTTCTGCGCCAGCGAGTAGCCCTTGCCCGGGTCGGCCGGATTCTGCGGCAGGGTGAACAGGGTCGACGGCGGCAGGCCGAGCGCCTCGCGTGCCCGGGTGGTGAGGCCGCGGCCGATGATCAGCGGAATGCGGCCGCCGGCGCGCACCTCGTCGAGGATCACCGGCGTCTTCAGCTGCGACTCGGCGATGACGCTGCCGTTCTTCAGCGCCGTCACCTTCGAGGTGGCGGTATCGATCCGGAGTTCGATCTCGTCACCCATCTCCATCTGGCCGACATCGATCTCTACCGGCAGCGCACCGGCGTCTTCCATCGTGTTGAAGAAGATCGGCGCGATCTTCGAGCCCAGGCAGACGCCGCCGAAGCGCTTGTTCGGCACGAAGGGGATGTCCTCGCCGGTGAACCAGAGCACCGAATTGGTCGCCGACTTGCGCGACGAACCGGTGCCGACGACGTCGCCGACATATGCGATCAGGTTGCCCTTGCTGCCCAGCGCCTGGAGCTGCTGGATCGGACCGCGCTCGCCGGGCTTGTCGGGGTCGATTCCGGGCCGTGGATTCTTCAGCATCGCCAGCGCGTGCAGCGGGATGTCCGGGCGCGACCAGGCGTCGGGCGCCGGCGACAGGTCGTCGGTATTGGTCTCGCCGCTGACCTTGAACACCGTGAGCTTCTGCGAAGCCGGCACCTCGGGACGGGAGGTGAACCACTCGCCGTCGGCCCAACTCTGCAGCACGGCCCGCGCATGGGCGTTGCCGCCGTCGGCGAGTTCCTTGACATCGTGGAAGTAATCGAAGACCAGCAGGGTCTTCTTCAACCCCGCCGCGGCCGCCTCGCCCGTCGGGCCGGCGAGGAGATCGATCAGCGGCTTGACGTTGTAGCCACCGAGCATCGTGCCGAGCAGTTCGGTCGCCTTGAGTGGCGAGATCAGCGCGCACGCCTGTTCGCCCTTGGCCACGCGGGCGAGGAACTCGGCCTTGACCTTGGCCGCATCGTCGACGCCGGCCGGAACCCGGTAGGTGATCAGTTCGAGCAGTGTCTGCTCCTCGCCCGGCAGCGGGTCGTTCAACAGAGCGACGAGTTCCTCGGTCTGTTTCGCGGTCAGCGGCAGAGGCGGAATACCAAGCGCAGCGCGCTCGGCAACGTGGGCACGGTAGGCTTCCAGCACGGCGACGTCCTTTCTCGATAGGTGTTACGGCAACGAAAGCGACATTGTACTGCATGGGCGCCCTGGCGGCGGCGGCAGGAGCCGCGGACAGCCGGGGCGTCGGTCGCGAAAACAGGAGCTGACACCCGAACACAGCCTTGTCTATAATGCGCCGATGGACCTGCCGACCAGCCTTCTCCTGTCGATCCTCAGCGCTGTTGCCGAAGCGGCTCTCGAGCCGGCGGTGGAGCCGCCCCACCCGCAAGAAGCGCAGGGGCTGCCGCGCGCGCTGCCGGACGAGGCGAGGAAGGGAGTGATGCAGCCACCAGCAGGTGACGGCTACCTGACGATCAATGGGCAGCAGTGGCCGCTTGCGCCGACCGCCCAGATCCGCAACCGGCAGAACCTCATCGTCCTGCCGATGCAGATCGAATCGCCGGCCGAGGTCGTCTATGTCACCAATGCCGATGGGGCGATCCATCGTGTCTGGATGCTGACGCCGACGGAAGCGGCAGTGGCCCGCCCACGCTAGAACAATCGGGGAACAATGGCAAGAAAGCTGTTCATCCGCACCTTCGGGTGCCAGATGAACGAGTACGATTCGGACAAGATGGCCGACGTGCTCGGGGCGTCCGAGGAGATCGTCAGGACCGACACACCCGAAGACGCCGACATCATCCTTTTCAATACCTGCTCGGTCAGGGAAAAGGCGCAGGAACGCGTCTTCCACGACCTCGGCCGGGTACGGCAGCTGAAACTCGCCCGGCCCGACCTGGTGATCGGCGTCGGCGGCTGCGTCGCCAGCCAGGAAGGCGCGGCGATCGTCGCCCGCGCTCCGTACGTGGATGTCGTCTTCGGGCCACAGACGCTGCACCGACTGCCACAATTGATCGCCGAACGGCGCCGCACGGAGCGCTCGCAGGTCGACATCTCGTTCCCGGAGATCGAGAAGTTCGACCACCTGCCGCCACCGCACGTCAAGGGGGCAGCGGCCTTCGTGTCGATCATGGAGGGCTGCAGCAAGTTCTGCTCCTTCTGCATCGTTCCCTACACGCGCGGCGAGGAGGTGTCGCGGCCCTTCGACGACGTCCTCACCGAAGTGGCCGATCTGGCGGCGCAGGGGGTCAGGGAGATCACCCTCCTCGGGCAGAACGTCAACGCCTACCGCGGTGCGCTGACGGGCGAGACAGCCGCCGACCTGGCGTTGCTGATCGAGTACATCGCCGAGATGCCCGGCATCGAGCGCATCCGCTACACGACTTCACATCCGCGCGAGATGTCGCCTCGACTGATCGATGTCTATGGGCGTGTCGGCAAACTCGTCTCGCATCTGCACCTGCCGGTACAATCCGGTTCCGACCGCATTCTGGCCGCGATGAAACGGGGCTATACCGCTCTCGAGTACAAGAGCCTGGTGCGCCGGCTGCGCGCCGCACGCCCCGATCTCGCTCTGTCCTCCGACTTCATCGTCGGCTTCCCGGGCGAGACCGATGCGGACTTCGAGAAAACGATGAAGTTGATCGACGATGTCGGTTTCGACGCGTCGTTCTCGTTCATCTACAGCGCACGGCCTGGCACACCTGCCGCCGAACTCGCCGACGACACGCCGCAGGAGGTCAAGCTGCAACGGCTGCTGCGCCTGCAGAAGCGAATCGACGAACTGGCGCAGGAGGTGTCGCGGGCAATGGTCGGCAGCGTGCAGCGGGTGCTCGTCGAGGGAGTGGCGAAGAAGGACCGCAGCGAACTCGCCGGGCGCACCGACAACAATCGCGTCGTCAACTTCGCCGGCAGCGCGGACGAACTGCTCGACCGCTTCGTCGATGTGCGCATCACCGCCGCGATGCCGCATTCGCTGCGCGGCGAGGTCGTCGAAAATGGGGCCGAATGCCTGTGAACAGCAATGCCGCCGCGCGCAACCGCGTCACCGAACTCCTCCTCTCGCCGGTCAACAACCGGCAGCTCGCCAACCTCTGCGGGGCGCTGGACGAAAACCTGCGCCAGATCGAGACCGCCCTCGACGTGTCGATCGCCCGCCGCGGCGAGCGTTTCACGCTGCGCGGCGAAGCCGCCCAGACCGAGCGGGCATCGGCCGCGCTGCAGCGCTTCTACGCCCAGGCGAAGGAAACGCTGTCGGTGGACGAGATCCAGCTCGGGCTGATCGAGCTGCTCAACCGCCCGGTGCGCCACATCGCGTCGGCCGGCGGCGTCTCGCCGGCGCTGGTGACGCGCAAGAGCGAACTGCACGGCCGCACGCCACGGCAGGTCGAATACCTGAAGAACATCCAGGAGCACGACATCACCTTCGGCACCGGACCGGCAGGTACCGGCAAGACCTACCTCGCGGTCGCTTCGGCGGTGGATGCCTTCGAGCGCGAACTCGTGCAGCGGATCGTGCTGACGCGGCCGGCGGTCGAGGCCGGCGAGCGTCTCGGCTTCCTGCCGGGCGACCTGGCGCAGAAGGTCGATCCCTACCTGCGGCCGCTCTACGATGCGCTCTACGACCTGATGGGCTTCGAGCGCGTCGGCAAGCTGTTCGAACGCGGTGCGATCGAGATCGCGCCGCTCGCCTACATGCGCGGGCGGACGCTGAATCACGCCTTCATCATCCTCGACGAAGCGCAGAACACCACTCCGGAGCAGATGAAGATGTTCCTCACCCGCATCGGCATCGGCGCCAAGGCGGTGGTCACCGGCGACGTGACGCAGATCGACCTGCAGCGCGGCCAGAAGAGCGGGCTGATCGAAGCGCGGCTGATCCTGCGCGAGGTGCGCGGCATCGCCTTCACCGAGTTTCTCAAGGAGGATGTCGTCCGCCATCCGCTGGTGGCCCGCATCGTTTCGGCCTACGAAGCGCACACTGCGGCGCTCTCGGGCCTCACCGGCGCAGCGATCGGCCATGGCGAAGAGCGACCCTAGGGGCTGGCGATTGAACGTCCAATACGCCGTCAAGCGGCGCCAGCTGCCGCGACGCGGGCAGGTCCGCCGCTGGCTGCGGGCGGCTGTGGCGGGCAAGGGCAGGCGGGCCGGCGAGGTGACCGTGCGCTTCGTCGGCATGGGCGAGGGCGGCCGGCTCAATGCCGAATATCGCTCCGGCGACCGGGCGACCAACGTCCTTTCCTTCGCCTACGACGACGAAACGCGACTGCACGGCGACCTCGTCCTCTGCGCACCGGTCCTCAGGCGCGAGGCGGCTGAGCAGGGCAAGACGCTGCGCGCCCATTGCGCGCATCTGGTCGTGCATGGCATGCTGCACCTGCTCGGGTACGAGCACGAGCAGGACGCCGAACGGGCGGCGCTGATGGAAGCCGAGGAGCGCCGCATCCTCGCCACCCTCGGCCATGCCGACCCCTACGGCGAACAGGACTGATACGCCAGCGGCGGCGGGCGCCGGCGGCATGGCGCCAGGCGCCGCTGACGCCTCGCTCCTGACGAAGGTGATCATGGAAACAAGCGGTACCGGCGGCAAGGCCGGCCTTCTCGAGCGTCTCTCCTCGCTGCTGATGCGCGAGCCGGAGGACCGAGAACAGCTCATGCAGCTGCTGCATTCGGCGCATCAACGCAAACTGCTCGACGCCGACGCTTTCGGCATCATCGAGGGTGCCCTCGCGGCCTCCGAAATGCGCGTGCGCGAAGTGATGGTGCCGCGGCCGCTGATGGAAGTCGTCGACGTCGGCGATTCGCTGCAGACGGTCATCGAGCGCGTCAACAGCACCGCCCACTCGCGCTTCCCGGTGATCTGCGACACCCCTGACAACGTCATCGGCATCCTGCTCGCCAAGGATCTGCTGCGCGTCGAGCGCGACGCGCCGTTCTCGCTGCGCGACTGGGTGCGGCCGGCAGTGTTCATCCCCGAATTCAAACGCCTCGACGTCCTGCTGCGCGAATTCCGCGTCTCGCGCAACCACATGGCGATCGTCATCGACGAGTACGCGGGCATCGCCGGGCTGATCACGATCGAGGACGTGCTCGAGCAGATCGTCGGCGAGATCGAGGACGAATATGACTTCGACGAGGCCGACCCCGACATCCAGCTCGACCAGAACGGACTTTACCGGGTCAAGGCACACACGCCGCTCGAGGACTTCGATGCCGCCTTCGGCACGCACTTCGCGGACGAGAGCTTCCAGACCATTGGCGGCCTGATCCTGCACCAGTTCGGGCGCCTGCCGCAGTTCAATGAAGCGGTCAGCATCGCCGGACTGAACTTCCAGGTCCTGCGGGCCGACAATCGCCGCATCTACACCCTTGTCGTCGGCCGTGTGACGGAGGCAGGGCAGGCTGGCTAGGACCCTGCGCCAGCGCTGCCTGGCTGCCTTCGTTCTCGGCGCCCTGATGGTGACGGCCTTCGCGCCGCTCGCCTGGTTCGGCGTCGGCTGGTTGAGCCTGGGCGGACTCTTCCTCCTGCTCGGCAGCACGCTCGCTGGCAGCCGGCGCGCAGGTGACGGAGCCCTGATCGCCGCCAGCCACGGTTTTGGTTCGTTCCTCGCCGGCGTTTCCTGGATCTATGTCAGCCTCAGCGTCTTCGGCGGCATGCCGGCAGCGGTCGCCGCCCTGGCGACGGTCCTTTTCTGCCTCCTGATGTCCGTCTTCCCGGCGCTCGCCGGTGCGCTCTACGTGCGTCTGGCAATGGCCGGCCGGCTGCAGCGGGCGCTGCTCTTCGCCGCCCTGTGGACGCTCGCCGAATGGCTGCGCGGCTGGGTCCTGACGGGTTTTCCCTGGCTCGGTGCCGGCTACGCGCAGACGCCACCGAGCCCGCTCGCGGGCTACGCACCGCTGCTCGGCGTACTCGGCGTCTCGCTGGCAAGCGCTCTGGTCGGCGCCCTGCTCGGCGAGACATTGCGCCGGTGGCTGGCAACCGACGACTGCCCGCCGAGCGGCTGGCTGCGCTGGTGTCCAGCCCTGCCGCTTGCCGGCGTCGCCCTGATCCTCGCTGCCGGACAGCTGTTGCGCGAGTTGCGCTGGACGCAGCCGGCCGGCGAGCCGGTTTCCGTCGCGCTCCTGCAGGGCAACGTCGCGCAGGAGATGAAATGGCGACCGGAGCGATTCGCCGAATCGTTGCGAATCTACTACGAGCTGGCGCGCGGCCACCCGGCGCAACTGACCGTCCTGCCCGAAACCGCCCTGCCCGCCTTCCTCGACCAGGTGCCGCAAGGGTATCTCGATGCGCTGCAGGAACTCGCGCAGCGCCGGAACGGCGATCTGCTGCTCGGCGTTGCGGTCGGTGAAGGCCAGCGCAGGTACTTCAACAGCGCGCTGAGCCTTGGCGCATCCGGCAGGCAGCGCTACGACAAGGTGCATCTGGTGCCCTTCGGCGAGTTCGTCCCGCCAGGCTTCGCCTGGTTCATGGCGATGGCCAACATCCCGATGTCGGACTTCACTCCCGGCTCGCGCCGGCAAACGCCGCTCTCCCTCGCAGGCCAGCAGGTGGCGGTGAACATCTGCTACGAGGACCTGTTCGGCGAGGAGATCATCACCGCGCTGCCGGCTGCGACGCTGCTGGTGAACATCTCCAACGTCGCCTGGTTCGGCGATTCGCTGGCACCGGCGCAACACCTGCAGATCGCCCGCATGCGCGCCCTCGAAAGCGGCCGCATGATGCTGCGCGCGACCAATACCGGCATGACCGCCATCGTCGATGTCGATGGCAGCGTACGCGCGGTCCTGCCGCCGTTCACCCGCGGCGCACTGCAGGGTCAAGTCATCGGCTACACGGGTGCGACGCCCTACGTGCGCTGGGGCAACTGGCCGGTCGTCGTCCTGGCGCTGCTGCTGGTGGCCGTGACGGGCTGCCGCGGGAGCCGGGCTTAGCCGTCTGACCGAGGCGTGCTGGCCAACGTGCCGCCACAACGGCACAAGCGCTCCCGGTCGGACCCAGCGACCCGGCGGCTTCGCTGCGCAAGGTGCAGCGATGCCCAAAGACGCTGGCACAACAGGCGAGCCGCCGCCGGCGACGGCTGCGAACATCGGGCATCCTGACAGCGGCTGCCACCGCCAGTTGGCCTATTGGCCGCGGCCGCCGCGCCCGCCCAGATTGGCTTGACCGCTCGGCGAGGCCCGGTTCGCGGCTGTTGGCGGCGGGTTGCGCCAGATTCGGCACAGTACCTGGGTTCTATCCCACCAGCTGAGCCGCTTGTCTGCCAAGGCTTCCAGGAAATCCGAGAGAACCTTGGAATTGGCCACCGCATAGTTGACAAGCAGTGTGCTCGGAATGAAGACGAGCAGCAGGATCAACAACTTGATCCACACAGGGTTATCCGCCTCGTCGAAGATATTCATGCCGAGAAAGCCCGTCGACACCGTGGCGATCAATCCCAGCGTGGTGACCACGGTCAGGCGTACCACGGTGTTCGCCTGCCGCCGCAGGCTGTCACTATCCAGATACTGATTCATGTCCTTGATCGACGCGCTGACATCGTGATAAAGCTGGTCGGTATCGAGATGCCGGGAAAGCAGCCGAAACAGGCCGCGCGCCTGGGCTTGGGCCGAAACGACGTGGAACCAGTAGCGCTCGGTAAAACGCAGGAAAGAGGCCAGCAGTTGCCGGATTTCGCGCTTGAAGGTCTTGATCGACTCGACGTCCCGGACCTCGAGTTGAGAGATGGCGGCAACCAGCCATTCCGAGAACAGCATCAGCATCGCCTTCTGGAAGTGCGCCATCAGGTTCATCAGGAAGTACTGATGGCGAAACTGTCCCAGAACGCCCGTCTCCCGGTCGGCGAAGAAGTCGTCGGCGGCCTTGCCGACGACCACGAAAGCATGACCACAGCAGAGGTAGCGGCAGGACAGATCCGGCTCGAGCGGATCCCAGAACCTGTCGTAGCAATGGTGCTCTTCGAGAGTCGCAAGTTCCCGCGTGGAATACGGCAGCGAGTCGGACGGCCCGGCTTTGGTGATCAATGCCAGGCGCGCGAAGTCCCCACGCGTCAGAACCTTGGGATCGTCGAAGCTCAGGTAGGCGAGCAAGGGCATCCGGTGATACTCGATCTGGCGGAAGCGAATCACGCCCTCGCAGCCGGACAGGTGGAGAGCCAGCGGTTCGAGCAGATACGCCCAATGAGCGGCGACGTTCGGTGAACGGTGTTGGCAAGTAAACTCGAGAAACTTCTGCTGGTCGTCGTAGTCCGAGACCGCCAGAATGTCCCCGCTCGCGGACAGCCACTCGACGCGATACGGACATTGCGCAGCGCGGCCATCCGGCTTCCAGTACGCCGGATAGGCCCGGCCGGTCTTGAACAACAGGTCTTCGGCGACCAACAGCGGAACATCGTCGGCGAAGACCTCGACGACGGGAATGATGATGTCCGTGTCGTAAAAGAAGTAGAGATCGACGTGCGCGATCTGCAACACCCATGCGGCGTGATGCCTGTCGAGGGTGACGCGCATCTGGGCGATGTCGCGGCGACGGAACACCCGCAAGGCGCTGTCCAACCCTCCTCGTGGGCTACTGGCCGATCCCTGGCCATAGAGGCAACGCTGCACGAACGGCAGAAAGGTGATGAATTCCTTGTAATGCCGCTGCTGGAAGCTCTTGGGATCATCGAATTCGTCCCGCAGTTCCTGCCACGGGCAGGCGTCCGCAGCGGCTTCGATCGCCTCCCAATGCTTCGGGATACGCGTCCCTTCCAGCTGACCGGGCATGATTCGCAACGGCCACATCAAGATCTGGCGAAAGTGCCGCACCACCGTTTCGCTGGCCAAGGCAGATGTCGCGCCGGTCGAGGAGTCAGAATCTGTCATTGGTGCATTCTTTTCTTGTTCACCCATGCGACGCAATCCCGCGGAAATCCGCAGCGAGCGGGCTTGATCCAGGAACGACACAGGCGCCGCAAAACGAACCTCCCAAGGCGACGCGACGTGTCGGCAAGGACTTCGATGAAGCACCTGTCACGACGCCACTCAGGGTCCGGCTTGTGACATCCCGGCAACCTCGGCGGTCACCGGTTCTTCTCCTCGAAAGAATCAGGGTTGATGATACCACCGTCTGCGGCTGCCCGCTGTGACTTGGATTGCGGGTCCCGGAAACCCGACTGCAGCCTCCTGGAAGATCTCACTGGCGACCAGGTGATTGCCCGGGCGGGTGCGGCGCCGGGCAACGCGTCTTCGTCCCGGGATCATCAGGTCTTGGTTGGCGTCGGAGTCTGTCGGGCCGCCACAACTGGTCTGGTTGCTGATGCCGCTGTTCGCCCTCCAGGCTTTCGTCTGGCGCAAGGCGCAAGTCATCATCAACGTCAGTTGCCACGATCCGGACGGGCAGAGCAATGACCGACTCAGCGCCGCCAACTTCTTGTGGATAGCCAGTGACAGTGTGACGACAACGATCAGTCCCATTTTACCTGCCCGTCTCCTCCTTGATGTTGTTGGAAGGTGCAGTTCCCAGCGACTTCGCGGGCCAGCATCCGTCGTTGCTGCGTGTCGGTCAAGCGGGCCGCGGTCGTGGCGCCGGGATCCGGCACCAGAGCCATACGAGGAGCGAGGCTGCCGACCCGGTGACGGGGTCGGCGCCCGGCCTTCAGCCGAGTTCGCGCGCCACCGTCGCCACCGAAGCGGCGTCGGGCAGGCGCGCGAACTGCGCCAGCATGTGGTCCTTGACCAGTGCCAGCAGTTCGTCGACGCGTGCCGGCGGCATGCCGATCCCGGCGGCGACTGCCGCCACGGCGGACATCTCGTCGGCGCTCAGGGTGCCGTCGGCATAGGCGACCATGAGGCAGAAGGCAACGACGAGGTCGCGCTGTGCCGGCTCGGCGAAGGTCTGGTTGAACTCACCGGCCCGGACCGGCTGCAGGCTGGCGAAATCCGGCCAAGTGGCGCTGTCGCCGGCGCCTTCGTAAAACGAGCGGATCAGCGCCACCTCCTCGGCTGTCTGCGCGCCGTCGACACGGGCTATGTGCAGCAGCAGACGGGTCGCGGCGATCGTCTGGTCGGTGTCGAGGGATACGTTTGCGAGCAGTGGGAACATGCGGACTCCTTCAGGGTAGGATCTGACGTCGCAGGCCGGCGAGGCGCTCCTGCACCTCGGCTGCCGACAGCGAGCGGAAACGCTGCGGCAGCAGCGAGCGACGCGAGGTTTCGGCCACCGCCAGCATCTCCATGTAGCGCACCATCGCCGTTTCCTGTGGTGGCATGAAGTCCTCGCTGGCCTGCGCCAGCAGCGCCGACGTCACCGCGGCGTTGCCGCCGGCGAGGCGCGCTGAGCGTTCGGCAAACTCGGCGGCAAGCAGCGCGAGCGCTTCGAGATCGGCGTTCGAGTAACCGGCGAGGGGCTCGCAGGCCGCCAGCAGGGTGTCCTCGGAGACCTCGAGCGGCACCCGGTAGCGCGCACAGACGGCGCTGAGGACGGCCGCACGCTCGGCGGCGTCTTCGGCATAGAAGAACGGGATCTTGCGATCGAGACGACCCGGCCGCTTGATGTCGGTGTCGAGCTTGTCCGGCCGGTTGGTCATCAGGATGAAGAGCACCTGACCACGATTCTCCGGGTCGGACATGAACTCCTTGAGACGGGCGATGACACGCGAACTGGTGCCGCCGTCGGCGTCATCGCCCTGCCGCCCGAAGCTGCGGTCACCCTCGTCGATGACCAGCGCGATCGGACCCATGGCCTTGACCGTCGCCAGCACCCGCTCGAGATTGGCCTCGGTCGAACCGACCCATTTGGAACGGAAGTTCTTCAGCGCGACGCCGGACAGTCCAGCCTCCTTGAGGAAGGCCTTGATGACGAAGGTCTTGCCGGCACCCATCGGACCCACCGCCAACAGTCCCATCGGCGCCCGCGTGCGCTCGCCGCTCTGGATCAGGCGTGCGATGTCGAGCAGTTCGCCCTTGATGTGCGCGTTGCCGCCGACGGTTTCGAGCCCGTGCCGCGGCTCGATGAACTCGATCAGGCCGGCGCATTCCTTCTCGATCAGCTCGCGCTTGCGCTGGCGGACCACTGCCAGCACCTCGCCCGCCGGGTCGTCGCCCGCCGGCAGCGTGCGCGTCGGATCGACGATCTGGCGGATCTCGGCCGGCGTCATGCCGGCGGTGATCGCCGCCAGCTTCTCGGCGCGCTCGGCCGCCTGCGGGCTGCCCTGCAGCAGTTCGGCGATGAGCGCCCGCCGCTGCCCGAGACTCATCGCCTGCGGCGCCTCGCTGGCAACGATGCTGGCCAGCTGGATCAGCCGCAGGCCGGCGGTCTGCCCGGCCAGTCCATCGGCCACGTCCGGTGCCATCGCCGGCGCGTAGTGACGGATCGCCGCCAGCCGGTCGGCATGGTCGGGCATCGGCAACTCGATGGCGACCACGCGGGGATTGGTCAATAGCCCCGGGCTGAGGTCGGCGAGCGATTCACTGACCAGGATGACGACGTTGTCGCGGTCGGCGAACTCGGCGTCCAGCGACCAGCGGTGCAGCGCGGTGAACGCGCCGCGCTCGTCGAGCGAGAGAAGATGCAGTTCGGCCGCCGGGAAGATCGTCCCGGCGTAGGGAATCAGCAGGGCGCTCGATCGCTGCTCGCGCATCTGCCGCTCGAGCGATTCGAAGATGCCGCTCAGGCCCTTCCCTTCGAGATGCCGATAGAGCTCGGCACGCTCGCCGGCGCTGCCCCCCTGGATGACCCGCACACCGCGGTCGATGCTGAGCTCGAAGATGTTGTGCTTGTTGTCGCGCAGCAGCACCTCGCTGAGGAAGGGCTGCAGCGTGCGATAGCCGTCGCCCGCCCGGTAGCGGTCGAAGACGTTTCGGTAGAGAACGAACACCGCCGCCTCGCCGGCAAGGTACTTCTGGCGCAGCGTTTCCGCCCACGGCGGCAGTGGCGGCCGGGCCGCGCTGCCGTCGCTCACCTGCGCACTCCTCTGGCGAGGACCATCACATGCTCTTGCCGGAAGCTTCGCCCTGTCCAGCCCGTGCCCGCTTCATCTCCTCGAGCTGCTGCCGGGCGGTGATCGCGCCGCTGCTCTGGCGCAACCGGGCGAGCTTGACGTCGAGGTCGGAGTCGCGCAGTTCGCTGCCCATCCTGGCCTCGGCGACGGTGTTCTTGATGTGCTCGCGGACATTGTCGAGCGCACGCACTTCGGCATCGACCGACAGGCCTTCGAGCTGGTTCTGGATCTTCAGCCGGGCCTGCGCGCTCTGCATCTGCGCCAGCATGCGGTCTTTCTCGTCCTTCAGCTTCTGGATCTCGGACTTGACACCGAGCAGCGAGTCCTTCGCTTCCTGGGCGTCGTTGCGCGCCTGTTCCATCTCCTGCTCGAGCGTCTTGACGCTCGCTTCGAGTGCGTTCTTCTTCTGGATGAGGACGATGCCGAGCTCGTCCTGGCCGGTGGCGAGGGCGGCGTTGAGGTCGGCGGCGATCGCCGCCAGCTCACCGCGTTCGCCTTCGAGTCGTGACGAGATCTCCTCGCGCCGGCGCATGATCGCCGCCGTCGCGCTCTTCAGCCTGCCATACTTCTCGATCATCGAGTCGATGGCGTTCTGGTAGGCGATCTCGGGATGCCGCTTTTCGACGTCGGTGATCCACAGCGAGACGAAGCCCGACCAGAGGTTGGACAATCGTCCGAGAAAATTGATGTCAGCCATCGCCTTCTTCCTTTCTGCGGCCGCACGGGCAGCCAGACATGGGTTACCGGATAGTTCCTCGCCTTCTGTGCACTCGCGCCGGCGTGGTGGCGTCAGGCGCCGCGCCGGCCCCCTCCGACGGCCACCAGGCGACGCTGCCGCGCGGCATCGGTTGCCGGCCGCGGCATCGTCACACCGGGCAATGCATCGGCCAGATCGCTCGCCAGGTCGGCCTCGATGTCTTCCTGCAGGCGCAGCCGGCCGATCGCCTCCTCGAGCCGCACGCCGACCTCTTCGGTCACCGGCAGGGTCATGATCGTCTGGTAGATTTCGTCGACCTGATCGGGCATCGACAGCATCGCCGCTTCCAGTGCCCGCCGGCGGCTCTGCATCCGGTTGTGCCGTTCGATCACCGCCGCGTAGTCGGCTCGCGCCTTGTGCAGCTGGCGCAGGTCAGCGCCGCTGCGCGGCGCCGCCAGTTCCCGGTCGAGTGCCGCCAGCCTGGCTTCGACCTCGCGCGGGTTCACCGACTCGGCGCGGTCGTCCATCACCAGCAGGGCGAGCCACATCGCCAGGTATTCGAGGGTGACGTCATCGAGTTGTTCGACATCGCGCCAGGCGAGACGTCCCTGGCCGCTCTCGGCGCGCTGGTAGAGCGACTGCACGCGTTCGTACATGCGCTGGTAGGTGCGCAGGGTGGCCGCCGGCAGCGCACGCTTGCCGGCGCGCTTCTGGATCTCGTCGATCAGCTGCGTGCGCGACGCCTGCCGCAGTTTCGCCCGCCAGCGGCGATCGACCCGGTCACGGAAGCTCGGCAGCGAGGGAAGGTGCAGCGCCGCCAGGATGTCGCCGGCGGCAAAGGCGATCAGCGGGATGGCGCCGACGCCGAAACCGAACGGGATCGAGAGGACGGCGCCGAGCGCCAGCGAGCCGAGAAAGGCATAGAGGTTGCCCTGACTGGTCAGGACCTCGCGGACGTAGGAGGGCTTGCCTTCGCTCATCGCTAGATGGTCACCCTGAGCTGGCCCCTGCCCGGACTCGCCTGGTGCAACTGGCCGAGGATGCGTTCCTCGAGCGCCAGCGTCTCGCGGGCGCGCTGCCAGGATGCCGGGCGCGGGCGTGGCTCGCTGATCCGGAAATCGTCGGCGATCCGCGCCGGCTGTGTGGACAGCACGATCACACGGTCGCCGAGGACCAGCGCCTCGGTGACATCGTGCGTGACGAAGACCACCAGGCAGGGCCAGGAGCGATGCAGTTCGATCAGCAACCGCTGCATTTCGTCGCGCGTCTGCGCGTCGAGGGCGCCAAACGGCTCGTCCATCAGCAGGATGCGCGGGCGCAGGACGAGCGCGCGCGCCAGCGCGACACGCTGGTTCTGGCCGCCGGAGAGTTGCGCCGGGCGCAGGCCGCGCTTGTCCGACAGCCCGACCGCCTTGAGGATGTCCTCGACGCGCTGCCGCCACTCGGCTTCGCCAACGCGCTCGCGCCAGAGCCTGAGCCGGAAGGGAAAGGCGACATTGTCGAACACCGTCAGGTCCGGACGATTGGCATAGCGCTGGAAGACCATCACCGCGTCGTCGTGTGGCCCCGAGCACTCGACACCATCGATCAGCACGCGACCGGCGCTCGGCGAGGCGACGCCGAGTGGGCGCACGCCGCCAAGCATGTGCAGCAGGGTGCTCTTGCCACAGCCGGACGGGCCGAGCAGCATGTTGATCCCCGGCTGGTCGAAGCGCAGCGAAACGCGGTCGATGATGCGCGTCACGCCGCCCCCCGGCGCCGGATACTCCTGGACGATATCCTCGAGGACGACCGACAGCTGCTTCGTGGCGGGCGCCGCCGCCACAGCCTCGGGCTGTTCGCTGCTCACTGCTCGGTCTCCCAGGGATAGAGGCGGCGCTTCAACCAGACCATGAACTGGTAAGTCGCCAGTGCCAGGGCAATGATCACGATGATGCCGGCGAACACCTGATCCCAGGCGCTGAAGCGCCGCGCATTCTGGATCAGTTGCCCGAGTCCCTGGCGTGCATTGACGTACTCGGCGACCGTGATGTAGGTCCACATGACCGAGAAACCAACGATCACGGCGTCGGCGATGCGCGGCATGGCCATCGGGATGACGGCGCGCTGCACGCACTCCCACGGCGTCGCACCGAGGTCGCGGGCGCCGATCCAGTAGCTCTGCGGTACCGCCTGGATGGCGTCACGCACCATCGGAATCAGGTACACGACGGCGCCGATGAACAGGAAGGCGATCTTCATCGTCTCGCCGATTCCCAGCCACATCACGAGGATCGGCAGCAGTGCCACCACCGGCGCCGAACGGAAGGGGTCGACGAGTGGCGAGAGGACCGCATTCACCCTTGGTGCGGCGCCCATGGCAATGCCGACGGGAATGCCGATGGCGATCACCAGCGCGCCGGCGACGAGCAGGCGACCGACCGACCACAGCGTCGCCGTGAGCAGCATGCTCTGCCCCTCGTGCCAGCCGAGGTAGGCCAGTGCGGCGAGCACGTCCCACGGCGCCGGCAGCTTCGTCGCACTGACCAGGCCAGACACGGCAAGCAGGCTCCACAGCAGCAGCACCGCGGCCACCGCTGCCACTCCCAGCAGGCGCCGCTGCCGCGGGGCCAGCGCCGCGTAAGGGTTCCAGAAGTCGCTCATCCGCCGGCAGGCACCGGGCAGTCGGTCAGCGGCCGCCGTAAACGGCCACGCGCGTCGTCCGGTTCAGGGCCCGACAATCCTCGATGCCCAGTCCTTCGGCAGCGGCGTTGGCCTCGACGCAAAGCGGCCGGTCGGAGCCGTTGCCGACGATCTTGAAGCGCTCGCGCGGGAACTCCCATTGCGTCACCAGGTAATCGACGACGGCGCGCGCGCGCGCTGCCGAGAGGCGCTGGTTCGTCTCACGGGCGCCGGTCGAGTCCGAATTGCCGCTCACCTCGAAATACGCCTTGCCGTTGTTCTCGATGAACGGCACCATCTCGCTGTCCACCGTCTTCTGCGCGCGCTTCGTCAGCTCCGCACTGCCCGAGGCGAACCCGACGGTCACCGGCTTGGTGACCATCGCCTGCTTCTGCGTCGCCTCGCTCAGCGCCGACTGGGTGAAGGTCTCCTGTGGCTTCGCCGCCGCTTCCGCCGCCGCCCTGTTCTCGGCCAGCAGCGCCTTGATGAAGCGATAATCGAAGCTGTCCTGCGGCGCGATCACCGGCGACTTCGGATTCGCCAGCGCCCCGGCCTTGCGGTAGATCTCGTCGAATCGCTTGTAGACCCGCTCATAGTGGTTGGTGCCGCCGGCGAGCCCGAGGATGCGGGCGTTGTCCTCGACACCGGTCCATACCAGGTTGGAGAACAGGCTCCTGACGAAGGGCTTGCCTTCCTTGTCGGCAAGCAGCTTGAAGAACTCCTGCGTCCGCACCAGCGCATCGACCGCATTGTCCGGATTGGCACGCGCCGCCAGCACCCCGTCCATCCAGCCGGCGACGAACTTCTGCACCACCGCCTGCCCTTCCGGCTTGCCCAGGAGGCGCGAGTCGCAGACCATGACGTCGAAGATCAGGTTGGTCGCCGTCTTCGTCGAATAGACGACGTGCGCGCCCTTGACGTTGCGCAGCGCGAGCGCGAGATCCGGATCCCAGAGTACCGCCGCCTCGACCGCACCTGATTCGATCGCGGCGCGAACACCGGCGGTTCCTTCCTCGGCGTTGATGAACACCATCTTGACGCTGTCCTTGCGGCGCGCGGTCAGCGACGAGTTGTCGATGGCATCGATCAGCATGCCGTGCGAGGGAGTGAACTGCAGCAGCGCCACGCTCCGCCCGGCCAGATCCTCGACCGCCTTCACCGCCGGATCCCGGGCGATGACCGCATCGCCGCCCTGCGTGTTGTCGACGATCATCACCGCCCGACCATCGAGGCCGGCATTGCGCAGGTTCGGCTGCTCCTGCGCCCAGAAATCCGACGTCCGCCAGGCACACTGCGCCGCACCGGATTCGAAGATGGTGGCCAGGGTCGGGATGTCGTCCTGGATGACGAAGCGCACATGCACCCCGAGCTTGCCGAAGATCGACCCCGGCTGCGTCGTCAGTGCGTTGCCGTTGGCTACCAGCGCCGGAGCGTAGCCGTGGAAGCTGACCAGGCTGACCTTGAGCGGGTTGGCGGCGCTGCCGAGCGGCGCATTGCGATCCTCGGTCGGCGCCGCCGCTTTCGCCGGTGCATCGGCGCGGGGTTTCGGCGCCGCCTCCGGCGCTGTGCCGGCGACGACGGGTTTGCCGGCGGCAGTCTCGCCACCGCCGGCGAAGCGCTCCTTGAGGCCGAAGTTCCAGGCCAGCGAACCGGCAACGCCGATGACGATCACCGTGATCAGCCCCTTGGCAAGCGGGGTCAGTTGTGCCATCTGTCTTCTCCTTGACCGACTCTCATTGGCCGGCGGCCGGCGGCCTGAAACTGTTGGGGATCTCGCGCAGACGTTCGATCTCGCCGTCGATGCGCCGCGTCTCCCGCGCCACCGACTCGCGTGCCGCGCGCAGGCCGGCTTCGACGCTGGTGGTTTCCTGCGCCGCGCGCGTCACCTCGCGTTCACGCAACTGCTCGAGTTCGGAGATCTGCTGCCGGATGGCTGCCGTCGCCTCGTCGAGGGTCAGCCTGATCTGCTCGACGATTCCGGCCGACTGCCGCTCGCGACTCTCCATCTGCGCCGCCAGCCTGCTCTTGTGCTCCTCGAGCGCGGCGATCTTCAGCTCGGCATCGCGCAGGCAGTCGTCGATCTGCCAGTTGTCATCGGCAGCGTCCATCGCCAGAACGGCTGCCTTGCGCGTCACCGCATCCATGGCGCGCAACCCGTCGAGCAGGCGCAGCAGCTTCTCGGCCGGATACGGCGACGGCGGGATGGCCGCACCGGCGAAGATGTCGGCAAAGGACTCGCTCTCGACGTCGGCGCAGGCTTCAGCCAGCGACGGCAGGTCGCCGGCTGCCGGCAACGGCGCCGCAGCGAGCTCTGCCGGGCGCTGTGCGACCGCTTCCGAGGGAGCCGCCACGGACGCGGCGGGAGGCGCGGGTACCGCCGGACGCTCGTCGTCGGACAGCTCGACAAGCTTTGCCTTCGCCAAGAGATTCAGGATACCCTTCATTCCGACTCCCGCTGTGAGCACCCGGCGACCGACCGGATGGAATCGGGGATTATACGAAGCAGGCAAGGCAATGCAAGGATTTGCACGACGATGACTGCGCCCACCGGCGATCCGGCGACCGCCCGACGCGTGCCGGAATCCTGGCAGCCGCTGCGTTCGCTGCTCGGCGTCATGCTGCTGATCGCCATCATCTGGCAGCTGCCGCATGGCCGGACGCTCCTCTACCCATTGTCACTGCTCGCCACCTGCGCCCACGAACTCGGCCATGGCTTCACGGCACTGCTCCTCGGCGCCAACTTCGAGAGCTTCGCCCTGCATGCGGACGGTTCCGGAGTGGCCCTCTGGCGAGGCACACCCGGGCGACTCGACAGCGCACTGATCGCCGCTGGCGGCTTGCTCGCCCCGAGCATCGCCGGCAGCCTGCTGCTCGTGCTCAGCCGCTGGCCGCGGCTGGCGCGCGTGCTGCTCGCGCTGATCGGCGGCAGCCTGGTGCTGGTGGTCGCGCTGTGGACGCAGAACCTTTTCGGCGTCGTCTTTCTCCTGTGCGCAGCGCTGTCGTTCCTCCTCGCCGCGCTGTGGCTGAGCGAGCGCGGCGCCACGTTCGTCCTGCGGCTGACCGCCGCCATCCTCTGCCTGAGCTGGCTGCAGGACGTCGACTACATGTTCTCCGCCAGCGCCAGCATCGACGGCCTGCCGCATGTTTCCGACACGGCGATCATGGCACAGGCTCTGTGGCTGCCCCATTGGTTCTGGGGTGGCGTCATCGCGACCCTGTCGTTCGCCATCCTTGCCCTCGGGCTGTGGTTTGCCGTGCGACCGTCGCGGCTCTAGCGGACAGCGGTCGCACGGGGCGACGAAAAAGCCCCTGCCGGAAGGGGCCGGTCAGGGGCGAAGGCTGCGGACAGCGAATCGCCGTCCGCAGAGGGAAGGATCGGGAAGCCGCTTACTGGATCTGCTGGATGCCGGCGAGAGTCCAGCCACCACGCCCTTCGCGTGGCTTGACCATGTGCCAGATCTCGTCGAAGGGCTCGGCAGCGGCGTTGGCCTGCTCCCGAATGAGGCCATTGAAGCGCACGCTGACGATGTAACGCGCCCCTTCCTCGGCCACGTCGAGAACGGTCGCTTCGATGCTGACCACATCGGTCTCCTGTGTCGCCGAAGCGCGCTCCTTGAAGGCCATGCTGATCTCGGCAAACATCTCCGGCGTCGTGAATTCGCGGATGTCGTCGAGGTTGCCGGCGTCGTTCGCCGCCTGCAGGCGAATGAAGTTCACTTTCGCATTTCGCTCGAAGGCGGCCGTATCGAAGTCCGACGGGATGCTGCCGGAACGGCCCGCAGCAGCGGCGTGGGCCACCTCCGCAGTAGCAGGACCGCTGGACGGAGGCAGCGCCACTTCTTCGAAGCTGCGCCGACTGCCGAGGTGGTCGGCCCCGGCGCCGGCGTACTGCAGGTTGCCCGGACCGGCCTGCGCCGCGGCGCGGCGCCGCATGATCAGCCCGACGACGACCATCACCGCCATCACCAGCAGGCCGATGAGCAGCATCGAGGCGAGTTCCTCGCCGAAACCGAGGTGTGAAGCGAGGGCTGCCAGACCGAGGCCGGCCGCGAGACCGGCCAGCGGTCCCATCCACGAGCGCTTCGGCGCCGCCTGCGGCGCCGCTGCCGCCGGTGCTCGCGCCGGCGCCGGTGCCATCGCCGGTGAAGCCGGTCGATCGGCGGTCACCGATTCGCGCTGCATGCCGGAAGACTTGCCGCTGCCGAGGCGCTTGGCTTCGGCGTCACCAACCGCCAGAGTCAGGCCGAACGCCAGGACAGCGGTCAGCAGGGAAAGGGTTTTCATCGATGTCTCCTGTTGTCTATGGGGAACGAGCGGCAAAGATAGGCGCTCGTCAGGCAAGAAAAAAGCAGAATTATTTGTACCAATACATCCGCAAATTCGATGTATTGCCGGATCAGCCAGGGATTCTCGGCAGACGCGACCGCCGCCGCTGGCGAATGGCGGCGGCGGTCGCATCGCCGCTGGCTGCCGCAGCGACATCACTGGCCGTACGGAAGACCTCGTCCCGTGCGGTCTGGCTGATGGCGACCGTCGCCGGATGGCTCAGGCGACGCTCGCTGGTGATCGCGAACAACTGCTCGCTGACGGCCTCGAGACGGCCGACGCGGACGACGCGATACTGGTCGACGACGTCGTCGGCAATCGCCGTCGGCGCCACGAACAGGCCGGCCCCGGCACGCCCGAACGCCTGCAGCAGGGCATTGTCGTCAAACTCGCCAACGATCCGTGGCTGCAGCCGCTTCGCCTGCAGCCACTGCTCGAGCCGCGGCCGGATGGCGATGTCGTCGCCCGGCATCAGGAAGGGCGCGCCATCGAGCAACGCCGGAAAGTCGCCGGCAAGGGTCTGCACCAGCCCGGCGGCGCCAAAGACCGTCAGATCACTCTCGCCGAGCAGATGACTGTAGCCGCGCACGTTCAGGTTGCCCGGCATCGGCCGGTCGGCGATCACCATGTCCAGGCGGTGCACGGCGAGGTCGCCCAGCAGCGTCGTCAGCCGACCTTCGCGGCAGACCAGCCGCACCGCTTCCGGCAATTGCAGCGCCGGCGCCACGACTCGATGGGCAACCGACTTGGCAACCGAATCGGCGATGCCGACGACGAAAGGCAGGCTCTTGCGGCTGGTCTGGTCGTGTGCCACGGCCAGCAACTCATCACCGAGGGCGAAGATCTCCTCGGCATAACTGAGAATGCGCCGGCCGACGTCGGTCAGCTCGAGGCCGCGCCCGGCGCGACGAAACAACTCCACATCGAGAGCTTCCTCGAGTTCCCGCAGCTGACCGCTGATCGCCTGCGGTGTCAGGTGGAGTTGCTCGCAGGCGCGCGCGATCGTTCCCGACTTGGCAACCATCCAGAAGTAGCGCAGGTGCTTGAAGTTGAGGTTTGCCATCGTCGGGACAAATCCAGAAAAACGGAAGAATCGCGCAAGTATATTCGATTTTTCATACGACCCTCGGCTATCCTAGACTGCCGCATCGAGACAACCCGACAGGAGCCCAGCCATGCAGATCACCATCCACGCCAGAAACATCGATGTCGATGCCGCTGTGCGCGAACACGTGCAGCGTCGCCTGCAATTCGCCCTCGGTTGGGCGCAGCAGCACCTCGGACGGGTGTCCGTCGTCCTCTCCGACCTCAACGGTCCCCGTGGCGGCGCGGACAAGCACTGCCGTTTGCGTTGCGCGCTGCCCGGCACGCCGGAAATGGTCATCGAGGACACGCAGACCGACCTGGCAACGGCGATCGACCGTGTCGCGGACCGTGCCGGTCGAACGCTGGCGCGGCGGCTTGAGCGGGAACGGGAAAGTCGCCACGCGCGTGCTCGCCCGCTGGTGCCGGACGACGAACTGCGGCCGGTGCGGGCAAGCGCTGGGGCCGCGGCCGCGGTCCGCGAGAACCGTGGTCCGCACTGAAACAGATGCGGGCTGCAGCGGACAGTGGAAAGCGCCGCCTGGCGCTGCGATCGTCCGCCCCTCTTGAAGAACGGCTCCCCGTCGCCATTTCTACGCCACAATGACCGGTATGCTGCGGGGCCGACCATTGATCCAGACCGCCACCGCCGCCCTCTTGACCTCGGAGGCTTGACTCATGAAACGAATCGTTCTGCTCGTCGCCACCAACCTGGCGATCATGCTTGTGCTCGGCATCGTCAGCACGCTGACGGGGGCCAACAGGTTCTTTGCCGGCAGCGGCCTCGACCTCGGCACGCTGCTTTTGTTCGCCCTCATCATGGGCTTCGGAGGGGCCTTCATCTCCCTGCTGATGTCGAGGACCATTGCCAAATGGAGCACTGGTGCCCAGGTCATCGACTCACCGGGCAATTCGACCGAATTCTGGCTGGTCGAAACGGTTCGTCGGTTTGCCGACAAGGCAGGTCTGCCGATGCCGGAAGTGGCCATCTACGAGGGAGAGCCGAATGCGTTCGCCACCGGCGCGAGTCGCGGCAGTTCACTGGTTGCCGTGTCGACCGGACTGCTGCAGAGCATGACGCGCGAGGAAGCGGAGGCGGTGATTGCGCATGAAGTGGCACACATCGCGAATGGCGACATGGTGACGCTGACGCTGATTCAGGGTGTGGTCAACACTTTCGTCATCTTCATCGCCCGCGTCGTCGGCTGGCTGGTCGATTCGTTCCTGCGCCGGGGAAGTAGCGAGGACAGCGGGCCGGGGATCGGCTACACCATCACCGTCATCGTCTGCGACATCGTCTTCGGCATTCTGGCGAGCATCATCGTCATGTATTTTTCGCGCCAGCGCGAGTTCCGCGCCGACGCCGGCGCCGCCCAGTTGATGGGCACGCCGCGACCGATGATGGCGGCACTCCGCCGCCTGGGTGGCATCGACTCCGGCGACCTGCCGAAGAACATCGCCACCGCCGGCATCACCGATCGCCCTGGCTGGATGGCGCTTTTTTCCAGCCATCCGCCGATCGCCGAACGAATCGCCGCGCTGGAAAACGCCCGCTGAGCAGCGCGCGTCCCGCAAGCTGCCGGGCTTCGGCCCGGCAGTCACTGTCTGCGGCGGGCATGTGCAAACCGCGGGATCGGCGAGCGGCGGCTCAAACGTCACGGCTGCCGGCACAACCGGACCCTGAGGGGTGAAAACCAGTTGCCACCGGCACGCGCCTTCAGCCGCCACCCTGCCGCCAAGGCTCCGGCTTGCCGAAAAAGTAGCCCTGCGCGTAGTCGACCCCGAGCTGACGCAGGCGATCGACGATTTCCCGGTTCTCTACGTATTCGGCGATCGTCCGCAATCCGAGCGCGTGACTCATCTGGTTGATCGCTGCGACCAGCGCTTCATCGTGTGCGCTCGAGCACATGTCCTTGACGAAGCTGCCGTCGATCTTGAGAAAGTCCACCGGCAGGGTCTTCAGGTAGTGGAAGGAAGAGAGCCCACTGCCGAAGTCATCGAGCGCCAGCTGGCAGCCGTGGCGCTTGAGGGCGGCCATCACGCCAAGCGCTGGCCGCAGGTTCTGGATGGCTGCCGTCTCGGTGATCTCGAAACAGGCGCGCTCGGCCGGGAACGAGAATTCGGCGAGCTGCGCCTCGATGAACTGCAGCAGACTCTCGTCGCTCAACGAATTGCCCGAAAGGTTGATCGCCAGGGTGGCGCCGGTCGTGCCGATCCCCTGCGCATACTCCTGGAATGCTCGCCTGATCACCCAGCGGTCGATCGCTCCCATGAGTCCGAAGCGCTCGGCGGCCGGAATGAACACCGCCGGCAAGACCAGCTCGCCCTGCCGGCCGGGATCGACTTCATGCACGACACGAAGCAGCGCTTCGTAGCGAACGACGCGGAACTCGGACCCGGTGAGCCCGACGATCGGCTGGTAGTGCAGCCGGAAAAGCCCACGCTCGAGAGCGTCCCGCAGACCGGCCGCGCCCAGCAACTCGCTGTGGCGCTGCACGGTCTCGGTATCGCCCGACTGGTAGACATGAACCCGGTTGCGGCCAAGTTCCTTGGCCGTATAGCAGGCGACGTCGGCACGCGTCAGCAGTTCCGCGGTATCCTGGGTCTCGGCGGTGATCGGCACGAGACCAATGCTGGCGCCGACCTGGTAGCTCCGACCCTCCCAGCTGAAGCTGTGCTGGCGAAGCGTGCGCAGCGCCGCCTGGGCGACGACATGGCCACGTTCCAGCGGGCAGTTCTCCTGCAGCAGGGCAAACTCATCGCCACCGATTCGTGCGAGCGTATCGCTTTCGCGGAAGCTGCCCGCCAGCAGCGCGTTGATCTGTTTCAGCAGCTGGTCGCCCGCGGCATGCCCGGCCGTGTCGTTGACCACCTTGAACTGGTCGAGATCGATGTAACAAAGGACATGCCGGGCCCCCTCATCCTGCGCCGATGACACTGCCCGCTCGAGTCGCCGCTCGAACTCCGCGCGGTTGATCAGTCCGGTCAGCGCGTCGTGAGTCGCATCGTGCGCCAGTTGGCGAGCCAACTGGCGAGTCTCGGTGACATTGTGGAAGACCAGGACGACACCCCGCAGCCCGCCATCCCCGCGAGGAATCGGTGCCGCCGAGTCGTTGATGTCGTACTCCCGCCCGTCCCTCGCCAGCAGGACGCAATGGCCAGGCAGCGAGACGATTCGCTTCTCGGTCAGGCAACGCTGGATGGGATCCCTGGCCGGCACCCGTGTTTCCTCGTGCACGACACGAAAGACATCTGCCGCCGGCCGGCCGCGGGCCTCTGCCAACGCCCAACCGCTCAGGCTCTCCGCCATCGGATTCATGTAGTCGATCCTGCCTTGGGCGTCGGTCGTGATGACCGCATCACCGATCGAGTCCAGGGTCACCTGCACCCTTTCCTTGGCTTCCAGAAGCCGCCGTTCCGCACGCTTGCGATCGGTCACGTCGATACTGACGCCGACCAGTTGCTCAACCGCCCCGCCGGCATTCTTCAACGGTACCTTGATCGTGTGGAACCAGCGCTCCTCACCGCTACGGCCGAGGAAGCTGACTTCCCGCTCGATGCGTTCCTGGCGACCGGCAGCGATCGCCTCATCATCGCCTTCCAGGGCCTGCAGAAGCTGCGCGTCGCCGACGAAATCCGCCTGCAGTCTGCCGACCATCTGCTCGGGCGTCTGCCGGAAGCGCTCCGCCAGACTCTGGTTGGCGAGGCGGATCCGGCCCTCGCGGTCGACGACGAAGATGAAGTGCGGGCTGGCGTCGATGACCGTGCGGAGAAAGGCGCGTTGCGCCTCGATCTCGTCCTGCGCCCGCAGCAGGCGCTCAACCAGCTTGACGTTGCGGAAACAGGCAGCAATGTTGGCGACGAAGACGTCGAGCAAGGTACGGTCGATCGTCTCCAGCATCTGTCCTCCCTCGAGGAAGATCGCCGCCTCCTGGCTCGGTGCCGCCTGCAGGTAGAGAACGGCATGATCCACTCCGAAGACGTGCCTGCGACGCGCCACGCTGCTCATGATGGCCGCGACGATGCGCTGGTCGGCCAGCGTCTCCAGCGGCTGCGCGATGCAACCCGCATGGCGGCCGGTCGCGCCAACGACGTAGCAGCGTTCGCGGTCGTCACCCAGGGGTGAGCCCTTCTGAGTGCAGACGATTCCATCCACGGGCAACCTGAGCAGTGCCGCGAGCTGGGTCAGAACACCTTCGGCCAGGTTGGCAATGGCGTGTTCCTGCATCAGGTCGGCCGCAGCCCGCACGATCAGCTCGAGACCGCGGCGATGCTCGGCGAGAGCATGCAGCTGCTGGTAGGAGCGCAGCGCCGAACTGACGGTCGTGATCAGCCTGGTATGCGTCAGCTCCCCCTTGGTGCGATAGTCGTTGATGTCGTATTCCTGGATGACCGTCAGTTCGGGCGCGTAGCCCGGCTCGCCGGTACGCAGGATCAGGCGACACTCGGCGAGGCCGAGCTCATCGCGGATGAAACCGACCAGATCGAGACCGGCCTGGGCCGTCTCCATCACCACGTCGAGCAGAACCACGGCAACGTCGAGGTTGTCGCGCAACAGCGCCCGCGCCGCGGCGGCGCTGCTGGCGTGCAGCAAGCGGAGGGGTCGCCCGAAAAGCCGCAGATCGAGCAGCGCGAAGCGGGTGACGGTATGCACCTCGGGGTCGTCGTCGATGACCAGAATCGTCCACGGGAGAAGCCCGGCAGCCGGCTGCGCGTCGGCCTGTGCCTTGTCATCGGCCCAGCGAAGCAGGTCGTCAGTCATGCCGCGATCTCCCTCAACGAAGCCGATAGCTCTGATGGCAGGCGACGCAGGCCGCAGTCAGAGTCGGCAGCGCGGCGACCGTCTGCTCACGGTCGCCGCCGGCAGCAACCCGGGCAAAATCACTGGCCGCCTTGTGACCGTCGATGCCGATGGCGTGCATCGCCGGCGGCATGTGCGGACCCGGCCGGGCCGTGAAGGGCTGGCTGCGGTGCTTGCCCATCGCCGAGACGCCGAGTTCCCGTTCGGCGACGGCAGCCGCTTCGCGCAGCTGTCCGGCGGCCACCAGCGCGAGAATCTCGTTCAGCGCCAAGAGGCTGGCACGCATCTCGCCTCGCAGGTTGGCTTCGGCAGCCGCTGGCATCGGCGCCAGGACGCGAGCATCGTCGGCCGCGTACGTGCTGCCGACGAGAAGCGCCAGCAGACCGATCAGAACCATCTTCATCCTTTGCCCACTCCGCGCAGCAGAAAATCGATCGCCATGCCGACAAAGACGCTGGCGCCAAACCAGTTGTTGTTCCGGAAGGCCCTGAAGCAGTCTGCCGGCTCGCGATACCTGATCAGTGTGAAATGATGGCCGGCTATTCCTGCCGCAACGGCCAGGCCAGCGTAGAACGCCTGACCCAGTCCGACGCCATGGCCGATGACGCCGATCAGCGCCAGAGCGAGTGCATAGCAGAGCATGACCGCCGCGACGTCGAAACTGCCAAAGGTGATCGCCGACGTCCGGATGCCGATCTTCAGATCGTCGGCGCGGTCGACCATCGCATACTCGGTATCGTAGGCGATCGCCCAGAAGACGTTGGCCAGCAGCAACCACCAGGCCTCGGCGGGTACCTGTCCGAGCTGGGCAGCGTAGGCCATCGGGATGCCGAAGCCGAAAGCGACACCCAGATACGCTTGCGGAATCGCCAGAAAGCGCTTGGTAAACGGGTAGCTCGCAGCGAGCCCCAGGGCCGCCACACACAGGCCGGCGAGCAGCCAGCTGCGCAGCGGCAGCACGAGGACGGCCGCACAGCCGACCAGCACGGCGAACAGCCACGCTGCCTCGCCCACCGAGACGCGGCCGGCCGCCAGCGGGCGATTCCTTGTACGCTCGACGTGCGGGTCGAAGTTGCGGTCCGCAAGGTCGTTGATCACGCACCCCGCCGAGCGCATCAGGACCGTGCCGAGGACGAAGATCCACACCACCAGCCAGTCGGGTCTGCCGCGTGCCGAGAGCCAGAGCCCCCACAGGGTCGGCCAGAGAAGCAGCAGTATGCCAATCGGCTTGTCCAGCCGCATCAGCCGTTCGTAGAGATCGGCCCGTTCGCGCAGCCTGAGCCCGGAGAGTTGCATGGCTGACATTCTAACGCCAGTCGCCACGCAATCCGGCGACGATCTGCTGCAGATGTTCGGGGGTCGCCGCCGCCGGCGCCACCGGCGTCCCGACGTTCAGCGCAATGCGCGAGAAGATGCCGCGGCGCAGCGGCCTGCTCATCGCCGGCCCGTCCTTGCGACTGAAGAAGCTGCCCCACAAGCCTTGCAGGGCCATCGGGATGACCGGCACCGGCGTGCGCCCGACGATGCGCTGCACCCCCGGTCGAAACGGGTAGAGCTCGCCGGTGTCGGTGATGCGCCCTTCGGGAAAGATGGCCACCAGTTCGCCGGCTGCGAGGGCCTGCGCCACCTCCTCGAAAGCCGCTTCCATCATCGCCGCGTCCTCGCGCGCCGGCGCGATCGGAATCGCGTGCATGTGACGGAAGACGAAACCGATCAGCGGCAGGCGATAGATCCGGTGGTCCATGACGAAGCGGATCGGCCGCCGGCTGGCGGCGGCGATGACCAGCGGGTCGACGAAGCTGACGTGGTTGCTGATCAGCACCGCCGGACCTTCTTCCGGAATGTTCTCGATGCCGGTCTGCCGCAGACGGTAGAAGGAGTGGATCAGCAGCCAGGCGACGAAGCGCAGCATGAACTCGGGAACCAGACTGTAGATGTAGACCGCCACCGCCGCGTTGCAGAGCGCCGCGACGCCGAACAGGGCCGCGATCGTCAGGCCGTCGCCGAGCAGCAAGGCAGCCGCCAGCGAACCGACGACCATGAAGAGCGCATTGAGGATGTTGTTGGCCGCGATGATCCGGGCGCGCTGGTCCACCGCGCTGCGCAACTGGATCAGCGCGTACAGCGGGACGATGAAGAAGCCGCCGAAGAGACCGAGGGCAAAGAGGTCGAGCAGAACCCGCCAGGTTGCCGGCAACGCCAGCAGCGCGGCCAGCGACAGCGGAGCGCCGGCCGGGAGCAGCGCGGGCGATGCGAAAGCGATGTCGATGCCGAAGAGGGTGAGTCCGATCGAGCCGAAAGGCACCAGACCGATTTCCACCTGACCGGCCGAAAGCCGCTCGCAGAGCAGCGAGCCGACGCCGATGCCGACGGTGAACACGGCCAGCAGCAGCGTGACGGAGGTTTCGTCGCCACCGAGGACGAAGCGGGCATACGCCGGAAACTGTGCCAGAAACATGGCGCCGTAGAGCCAGAACCACGAGATGCCGAGGATCGAGAGAAAGACGGCGCGGTTGCTGCGCGCAAAGCCGATGTTGCGCCAGGTCTCGGAGAACGGGTTGAGACTGACCACGAGCTGCGGTGCCGGCGCCGCGGCGGCGGGTATGCCACGGCTGCAGATGTAGCCCAGGACGGCGATCAGCAGCCCGGCGATGGCAACCCACGTCGGCTGATGGGCAGCACCGGCGAGCAGGCCACCGGCGAGCGTGCCGATCAGGATGGCGACAAAGGTGCCCGCCTCGACCAGCGCATTGCCGCCGACGAGCTCGCTCTCGCGCAGGTGCTGCGGCAGAATGGCGTACTTGACCGGACCGAAGAGGGTCGAGTGCAGGCCCAGCAGGAACAGTGCGGCGAACAGGATCGGCAGGCTGTGGATGGCGAAGCCCAGCAGCGCCACCCCCATGATCAGGACTTCGAGCAGTTTGACCAGCCGCGCCAGTCTGGCCTTGTCGTATTTGTCGGCCAGCTGGCCGGCAGTCGCCGAGAAGAGGAAGAACGGCAGGATGAACACGCCGGCGGCGAGGTTGGTCAGCACCTCCGGCCGGATCGTCGTCCAGCTGGCCGCCTGGAAGGTCAGCAGGACAACCAAAGCGTTCTTGAAGAGGTTGTCGTTGAAGGCACCGAGGAACTGGGTGGCAAAGAACGGTCCGAAGCGGCGTGCCTTGAGCAGGCCAAACTGGGAACTCATGCAGTCTTCCTTTCTCGGGGAGCAAAGAACCCGCGCGTCGCCAGGATGGCCGGGCGACGCGAGCCTGCGCGCCAGCACGCCGCGGCAAGCGGCGCAGGCGGTCGCCGCCAGCGCGGCGGCTGGCCACCGAGCCGATCGACAGCCGCCGGAGCGGCGCCCGCGGGCCGGCTGCCAGAGCGGGATCATCAAGCATCAACGCGCGTCCTGATCGGGGCAAGGGCTCGCTAGGCTATATGCATGACCCGGCGCGCGCAAGCCCCTGCGGCTGCCGCGGGTGCAATCGAAAGTGCGACTGTCGACCGACTGCTAAGAGAGAAGCTTGACGAACGAGCTGGATTCCGGCCTGCGCCGGAATGACGGTAGCCCCATGCGTTGGCGCCAGAACAAGTCTACCGTGGCCACTAGCGCCTCGCGCCGGCGCCAGTCGCACTTTCAATTGCACCCGGCTGCCGCAGCATCGGGGAATGCGCACCCGGCTCCTCCGCAGCCCGCTGCAGGGCAACGCGGACGCCCAGGACTGGAGGTTCACGAGCGGCCTGCCGGCAACCATGCGACACGGCGCGGCTGCCGCAGGAATCACCCGTGATCAGGACAGGAGCCGCGTCTGCGCCCGGCACCGGAACGCGGCATGGCGGCGAACGCCGGAACGAATCCCCGGCGTACGGATCGGATACAATTCGCGCCCGCCAAACCCGTGGGCAGACCGCCAGCAGGACGCGCAGGCTGCGCGTCGGCAAACGCCGGCTGCAAGCCCGGGATCGACGGCAGAGGACGGACTCTGACCGTACGGCCGGGTGAGCACCTCAGGGAGGACAGACATGCGGACGGACCGGTGGACCATCAGGAAGCGCCTGATCATGATTTCGGCGGTGGCCATTGCCGGCCTCGCAGCCCTCGCGCTCGATTCGCTGTACACGCTGCGCAGCAGCATGCTGCAGGACCGGAAGGAGAAGACACAGGTTCTCGTCGAGGTGGCTGGCGGCGTCATCGCGCGCTTCCACGAGTTGGCGCGCAAGGGCACGCTGAGCGATGAGGAGGCCCGCCATGGGGCAGCCGAGACCTTGCGCCACATGCGCTACGCCGGCGGCGAGTATTTCTTCATCCTCGATACGCAGCACCGCTTCGTCATGCATCCGCTGAAACCGGAACTCGAGGGCACGAGCGGCGCCGAAATGCGCGACCCGAACGGCAAGCCGCTGATCCGCGAAATCGTCCGCACGGCGCTGGCCAGCGGGCCCGGTGGCCTCGTCGAGTACGTGTTCGCCCGCGCCGGCAGCGACCAGCCGGCGCCCAAGATCAGCTACGCCGCCGAGTTCAAGCCCTGAGGCTGGGTGTACGGGACCGGCATCTATGTCGATGATATCGCTGCCGCCTTCCGCAGCAAGGCGATCGAGTCGCTGGGCATCGTTGCCCTGGCCGTCGCCGTCCTCGCCGGCGTGTCGCTGGCGATCGGCCGCAGCGTGCTGCGGCAGCTCGGCGGTGAGCCTGCGGCAGCCTCGGCCATCGCGCGACGGGTGGCTGCTGGTGACCTGGCGGTGGATGTCGACGCCGCAAGCCTCGTCGGCGACAGCCTGATGGGTTCGATTGCCGAGATGCAGAGCCAGTTGCGGGCGATGATCGCCGAGATCGATCGCCTCGCCGGCGTACTCGCCGACCGTGCCCGCGAGATCGCCGTCGCCACCGGCGAAGCCAGCCGGGCTGCCGATGCACAGGCAGATTCGACTGCTGCCACCGCAGCCTCGATCGAACAGCTCACGGTCAGCATCGGCGAGGTCGCGCAGAACGCCCACGCCAGCGGCGAAAGCTCGGACGAAGTAGCCGGCTGCGCCGAACAGGGCCGGCAACTGGTGGCCGGCTCGGCGGCGGAGATCGAAGCGATCGCCGCCATCGTCAGCCGCTCTGCGGCGCAGATCGGCCAGTTGGCAGGCCGCTCCCGCGAGATCGGCGGCATCGCCGCGACGATCAGGGAGATCGCCGAGCAGACCAACCTCCTGGCTCTCAACGCGGCCATCGAAGCCGCGCGGGCAGGCGAGCAGGGGCGCGGTTTTGCCGTCGTCGCCGATGAAGTGCGCAAGCTGGCGGAAAGAACGGCCAGGGCCACGAGCGAGATCAGCGCGATGCTCGTCGGCGTCCAGGCCGATACGGAGTCGGCCGTGGCCGCCATGAGCGAGGCAGCGCCACAGGTTGCGCGTGGCCTCGACAAGGCGCGCGAGGCGAGCAGTGTGCTCGAGCTCATCCTGCGGCAGGCGCAACAGTCGAGCGAACGCGGGCATGAAGTGGCGCTGGCCACGCATGAACAGGCGACGGTCGCCGAGGACGTCGCCCGCCACCTGCAGCACATCGCCTCGATGACCGAGGAGACCAGGTCAACGATGCATGCCCATAGCGCCGCAGCGACTGAACTGGAACAGCTTGCCGGCCGGCTGCGCGAGGTCGTCGCCCGCTTTCGCCTCACCTGAGCGTCAGCGGACGGCGACCGTGGCCGGCGGGCCGAGGGACTGCCGTGCCGACAGCGCGAGTGGTCCGCCCTCCTCTGACCATGTCCGACACGCCAGGAAGACACCCTTGTCGAGCTTGCCACGCAGCGCTGCTCCCGCGCCAGCGGGCCCGGCTTGCGGCGGTGAGTCCGGGGCTTTCGCCAGAATTCCTTTCGCTGTATTGTCACGTCCGCGGACAGGGACATCGACGTGGCAGCAGTGACTTTCCGGACTGCTGCCGACGCGCGAGCGACGGCAGCCGAAGGTCGCGCTCGCCCGACCCTCCGCTTGCCGCCGATCATCCAGGAGCAACTGCGCCATGAATGCCGTCGGTGACGATTCACCGTCACCATCCGCGAAGGACCCTCGGGACGATGCTCGCGCTGCGGCCGACATCAGCCATTTCGTGGGCATCGGCGCCGCGGCAGGCGGACTCGAAGCCCTGCATGGGCTGATCGCGCGCCTGTCTCCAACCGGTCGCACCGTCTATTTCCTGGCCCTCGAGCAGTCGGCCGACGAGCCGGGGGCGCCGACGGAAGCGCTGGCCGAGGGCGCACGACTTGCCGTCCGGACCGCCGTCGATGGCGAGCCGATCGCCGCGGATCGGGTCTGGGTGGTGCCGCCCGGTCTGGATCTCGACGTGCGCGGCGGCCGTGTCCGGCTCGCCCCGCCAGCGGCGGACGCCCAAAGCTCCGCCGCCATCGACCGGCTCTTCCTGTCCCTGGCAGAGCGCTATGGCAGTCGCGCCGTCGGCGTCCTCCTGTCGGGGACTGGCGACGACGGAACCGAGGGCGGCAAGGCGATCCACGCGGCGGGCGGGAGAGTGATCGTGCAACGGCGGGCCAGTGGCCCGTGCGCCGATCAGCCCGCGGCAGCGATTGAAGCCGGCATCGTCGACCGACAACTGGACATTGCGGAAATTGCGGAAATCGCGGATTACCTGCATGCCTTGGGCAACGCGCCGCCCGCTTTCCCCCCGCCAGCGACGGCAGGCAGCGGCTCCGACCCCCGCGATGCCTATCGGGAATTGCTCCAGCGCGTGCTGGAAGCGACCCAGATGGACGTCAGCCACTACAAGGAGGGCACACTCCGCCGCCAGATCGAAAGGCGGGTCGCCAGCCTGCACCTGCCTTCCCTGGAAGACTACCTGAGCTTCGTGCGCGCCAACCCGGACGAGGTGAAGCTGCTCCAGCAAAGCTTCATGATTTCGGTGACCGAGTTCTTCCGGGACGCGCCGGTCTTCGCCGCGCTGCGTGAGGTGGTGGCCAGCCTGGTCGCCAGCAAGCAGCCGGGCGATGCGCTCCGCGCGTGGGTGCCGGGCTGCGCCAGCGGCGAGGAAGCGTATTCCATCGCCATCGTCCTGGCCGAAGTGCTGGGCGAACGCCTGGCGCAGTTCGACGTGCGGGTTTTCGCCACCGATGTCGATCCAAAGGCCATCCAGACGGCGCGGGCCGGGGTTTACCCCCGCTCGGCACTGGAACACCTCGACGCCGACCTGCGCCAGCGCTACTTCGTGCCGCAGGGCCGGGCGCTGCGCGTGGGCCGGGCGATCCGCGAGCGCTGCGTCTTCGCCGGCCACGATGTGGCAAGCCAGCCGCCTTTTCTGGGCCTCGATCTGATCAGTTGCCGCAACCTGCTGATCTATTTTCAGCCCGGTCTGCAGGAGGAAGTGCTCGGCAAGTTTCATTATGCCTTGAACCCGGACGGTTACCTTCTGCTGGGCCAGTCGGAATCCGCGGGCACCGCCAGCAAGCTGTTCGAACCGGAGAATGGCCGATGCCGGCTGTATCGCCGGCGCAACGTACCCTCGCCGCGTCCTCCTCGCCACTCGCAGAACGCGCTGGGCCGGCCGCCACAGCCGCCAGCGGTCGCCAGCGGACGTGCGCGGTCCGCCGAGTCCGCCATGCGCGAATGCCTGCTGCGCGAGTACGCCCCCGCCAGCGTGTTGGTGAACCGCGATGGCCTGCCGCTGCATTTCTTCGGGGAGGTGGGGCGCTATCTGAACATTCGCAAGGGCACGGCGGATTTTTCCCTGCTCGCCTTGTCGCGGCCGGAACTGCACGACGAGATCAGGACCCTGTTGCATCGCGCCAACCGGGAAGGCAGCGGGCTGGCGGCAGGACGATTTCAGCCGCTCGCGCTGGAGGACGGCGCCGTGCTGGTGCGGATGGTGGCGCGTCGCGTCGACATGGACCTCAGGACGGGCGAAGGCGCCATCCTGATCAGCTTCGAGGAACGCCCCGCTTTCCCGGAGACGCCGGCGCCCGACGGCGGGCAGCCACAGCGGCAGACCGTTCCCGACGAAGCCGACGAACTGCGCCAGGAACTGGCGGCCACCCGCGAGCATCTGCAGGCGGTGATCGAGGAGATGGAGACCTCGAGCGAGGAGCTGCAGTCCCTCAACGAAGAACTGCAGGTGTCCTCGGAAGAAGTGCAAGCGTCCAACGAGGAACTCCAGTCCACCAACGAAGAACTGATCACCCTCAACGACGAACTGGGCACCAAGTCGGCGGACCTGGCCGACACCAACGACACGCTGATCAACATCCTCGACTCGATCCAGGTCGGGCTGGTGGTGGTGGACGGGCAAGGCAAGGTGCGCCGCTTCAATCCGCTGGCAGTGCGGGTGTTCGGCCTGATGCCGGAAGACGTCGGCCAACGCTTGTGCGGCGTGCCATGCACGCTCGACCTGCCCGACCTGCAGGAGCAGATGGCTGCGGTGATTCGTTCCGGCTCGCCGATGATCCGCCATGTCGGCCACGATAACCGACATTACCTGATGCAGGTCTCCGCTTACATCGATCGCTCCGGCGCGCGCACGGGCGCGGTGCTCAGCTTCGCCGACATCTCCGAACTGCGCCGCGCCGAAATCGAGCGGGAACAGGCCGAGATCAGCTATCGCTCGCTGTTCGCGAACATGCTGAACGGCTTTGCCCATTGCCGGATGGTGTACGAACGGGGGCAACCCCGGGATTTCGTCTACCTGAACGTCAACACGGCTTTCGAGGCCTTGACGGGCCTGAAGGATGTCGTCGGCAGGAAAGCCACCGAGGTGATTCCGGGCATCCGGGAGACCGATTCCGAGTTGTTCGACATCTACGCCCGGGTGGCCTCGTCCGGGCGACCCGAGCGCTTCGAGTTCTAGCTGAAGGCCCTGCGGCAATGGTTCTGGCTGTCGGTGTACAGCCCGCGCAAGGAGCATTTCGTGGCGGTGTTCGACGTCATCACCGAGCGCAAGCAGGCCGAGGAAGCGTTGCGCGAGAGCGAGCACCGCTACCGCGAACTGGTCCAGAACGCCAACAGCGCCATCATCCGCTGGTCGCGCGACGGCACGATCACCTTCTTCAACGAATACGCACAAGCGTTTTTCGGCTGGCATGCCGACGAGGCGCTCGGCCAGCACGTCGGTATCCTGCTACCCGAGCGGGATACCAGCGGCGCCGACCTGACGGCCCTCGTCCAGGACCTCGTGGCGCACCCGGATCGCTATGCGAGCAACGTCAACGAAAACATCTGCCGCGATGGCCGCCGGGTCTGGATGAACTGGACCAACCGCCCGATCCTCGACGCGCGCGGCCAGGTGACGGAGATTCTCGCTATCGGCAGCGACGTCACCGAACGCAAGCACGCCGAACAGGCCGCGAGCGAAAGCCGCAACCTGCTGCAGAACATCATCGACAGCACGCCGGCGAGCATATTCGCTTTCGATCGGCACCACCGCTTCACACTGGTCAACGAGGCGATGGCTCGTTTCTACGAACTGCCCAAGCACGAGCTGATCGGCAAGACCCTCGACGATGTCTTTCCGCGCGACCTTGCGGACCGCCTGCGGGCCATCAACAGCGAGATCATGACGACGGGGACATCGCGGACCTTCGAAGAGTTCGTCGCGAACAAGACCGGCAGCGTGTCGCAGACGGTGATCAGTGCCAAGTTTCCGCTGCGCAATGCCGCCGGCGAGGTCATCGGGCTCGCCGGAGTGGCCACCGACATCAGCGACCGCAAGGGGGCCGAGGAAGAGATCAGTCGCCTCAATGCCGACCTCGAGCGGCGGGTAACCGAACGCACCGCCGAGCTGCGGGAGGCAAACCGCATCCTGGCGGAGCGGTCCGCCGAAATTGCCGATCTGTACAACAACGCGCCCTGCGGCTACCACTCGCTCGATCCGGCCGGTACCTTCATCGCCATCAACGACACCGAACTCGCGATGCTCGGTTACGATCGCGAGGAGCTTGTCGGACGGTTGCGCGCCGAGCAGCTGATGACGCCAGCCAGCCAGATGCTGTTTGCCGAGAATTTCCCTCGCTTCAAGCGGACCGGTTACGTCCACGACCTCGAATTCGAGATGGTGCGCAAGGACGGTTCCCCGCTGCCGGTGGTGTTGAGCGCCACGGCGGTGCGCGATGATCAGGGTCGCTTTCTGTTCAGTCGCTCGACGCTGTTCGACAACCGCGAGCGCAAGGAGCGCGAGCAGCAAATCCGGACGCTGAACGTGGAACTGGCGCGCCGCGCCGACGAGGCCGATGCCGCCAATCGGGCCAAGAGCGCCTTTCTGGCCAACATGAGCCACGAGATCCGCACCCCGCTCAACGCCATCCTCGGGCTGGCCCATCTGCTGCGGCAGAGCGGGGCGACGCCTGACCAGATCGAGCGGCTGAACCGGATCGCCACCGCCGGCCGCCACCTGCTGAACATTCTCAACGACCTGCTCGACCTGGCGAAGATCGAGGCGGGCAAGCTGGATCTGGAAGAGCGCGATTTCGCGGTCGGCGCGCTGTTCGACCAGGTCCGCTCGCTGATCGCCGACGCCGCCAGGGAGAAAGGGTTGGCGGTGCAGATCGACACGGGCTGCGTGCCGCTCTGGCTGCGGGGCGATGCCACCCGCTTGCGGCAGGCGCTGCTCAACTACGCCGGCAATGCGGTCAAGTTCACCAAGCGCGGCGGCGTCAGCCTGCGTGCACGGCTGGTCGAGGAGCGGGAAGACGACCTGCTGGTGCGCTTCGAAGTACGGGACAGCGGCATCGGCCTGACCCCCGACCAGCAACGCCGGATCTTCGCCGCCTTCGAACAGGCAGACGTCTCGACCACGCGGCGGCACGGCGGTACCGGGCTGGGCCTGGCCATCGCCCGGCGGCTGGCCGAGCTGATGGGGGGAGAGGTGGGGGTGGAGAGCGAGCCCGGGGTGGGCAGCACGTTCTGGCTCACCGCCCGGCTGCGGCGCGGGCAGCCCCGGACCGTCGTCTCGCCAACCCTCGCCGCGGCGGTGGTCGAGCGGGAACTGCGGCGGCGGGGAGCCGGCGCGCGGGTGCTGCTGGCGGAAGACAACCCGATCAATCAGGAGGTCGCCCTCGACCTGCTGCACGGGGCCGGTTTCGCAGTCGATCTGGCGGCGAACGGCGTCGAGGCGGTTGAGCGGGCACGGCGAACGGCCTACGCGCTGGTGCTGATGGACGTGCAGATGCCGGAAATGGACGGACTGGCTGCGACAGTGGCAATCCGGCGGATCGCCGGCTGCGAGAACACGCCGATTCTGGCGATGACCGCCAACGCCTTCGCCGACGATCGCCGCGCCTGTCTCGACGCCGGGATGAACGATTTTGTCGCCAAACCGGTCGACCCCGACGCCCTCCATGCCACCCTGCTCGCCTGGCTGCCCGAGCCGGCGGCGGCGACAGGCGAGGCGCTGACGGCGCCGCTCGCCGATGAGCAGGCCGAGCAGACCCGACTGGCCGCGCTCCCCGGGCTCGACCTGGACCGTGGTCTGGCCACCGTGCGCGGCCGCTTGCCCAGCTATCGCCGGCTGCTGGCGCTGTTCCTCGCCCACCACGGCCCCGACCCGGAGCGGCTGGCGGAGTGGGTGGCTGCGGGCGACTGGGAAGCCGTCCGGCGGCTCGCCCACGGCCTGATCGGTGCGGCCGGCAACATCGGGGCGATCGGCATCCAGCGGCCGGCCGAGGCGCTGCAGCGGGCAATCGCCGAGGGTGTCGACCCGGCCGCCCGAGCGATCCTGGCCGCCGCGTTGAGCGCCGCGCTGACCACCCTGCTGGATGGCCTGCGCGCTGCGCGGGTCGACGAAGCCGCACCGGTGCCGGCCGGCGTCGCGGATCCCGCCCGCCTCGCCGAGGTACGGGCGCGACTGGACGCCCTGCTGACGGCCGGCGACATCGCCAGCCACGCCCTGGCGCAGGCGGAGGCTCCGCTCCTGCGTGCCGGACTGGGCCCGGCGGTCGACCGCCTGCTGTCGGAGATCGCCGAGTTCCGGCACGAGGAGGCGCGGGCAACCCTGTGGTCGCTGACCGAAGACTTCCCGGCAACGCCAGAGGGCCGTTCCGACCCATCGACGGACTGAGCAGTCTACGCAGTGCCGAGGCGGCAGCGGGCTGGCGGTTCCCGCTCGTCCCTGCTTCCCGATGGCTGCCGATCGCGCGCTGCGGGCGCGACCTCGGGCGCGTCTGGCGCAGGTCTCTCTGCTCCCCTGTCTTCGCGGCGTCCGGATTTCCCATGCCCTGCGAGCACGGAAACCCGTCCGTCACCTGCAGCACATCACCTCGATGAACCAGGAGACGAAACAACGAGGACTGCCCATGCCGCTGCAGCCAGCGCACCGGAACCGCTTGCCGGCCGGCTGGACGACGTCATCGCCCGCTTCCGCCTCAGCTGCGCGTCATCACCGCACTGCGACCGTGTCTGGGCCAGCCGATCCGGCACCTCGCCGACAGCGCGGACGGTCTGCCGGCGTCGGCGCGAGCCAGCGCACCGGCGACGCCAGCCGCGGCAGGAAACGCTCAGGCGCGCAGCAGATCCTCGCGGTCGCCCAGCCACCGCTGCAGATGACGCCCGGCCTGCTCCGGGCTGTCACGCAGCAGGCGCGCCGCCATCGCGTGCGCCAGTTCGACGAGATCGGCGTCCTTCTCCAGATCGGCATGGCGCAGCAAGGGTTCTCCTGACTGCCGGCTGCCGATGAATTCACCGGGGCCACGCAGGCGCAGGTCCTGGCGAGCGATCTCGAAGCCGTCGCTGTGTTCGAAGATGATCTTCAGGCGCGCGCGCGCGCTGGCGGAAAGTGGCGGCTGGTAGAGCAGGACGCAGACCGAGTCGTGTGCGCCACGACCGACACGGCCGCGCAACTGGTGCAGTTGAGCGAGACCAAAGCGCTCCGCATGCTCGATGATCATCAGGCTGGCATTGGCCACGTCGACACCGACCTCGATGACCGTCGTCGCCACCAGCAGGTCGATCTCGCCGGCAACGAATGCGGCCATCACCGCCGCCTTCTCCTCGCTGCGCAGGCGGCCGTGAACCAGCCCGATGCGCAGGTCGGAGAGTTCGGCGCCGAGGGCCGCATGCGTATCGAGGGCGGCCTGCAGATCGACCTTGTCCGACTCCTCGATCAACGGACAGACCCAGTAGGCCTGGCGGCCACCGGCGACCGCAGCGCGCACCGCGGCGACGACCTGCGCACGGCGATCGGCGGAGAACAGGCGGGTCCTGACCGGCGAGCGACCCAGCGGCATCTGATCGATGAACGAGACGTCGAGATCGGCGTAATAGCTCATCGCCAGCGTACGCGGGATCGGCGTCGCCGACATCATCAACTGGTGCGGACTGCCGCCCTTGCGCCGCAACTCCAGGCGCTGCCGGACCCCGAAACGATGCTGCTCGTCGACGATGATCAGCCCGAGACGGGAAAAGTCGATGCTTTCCTGGATCAGCGCATGCGTGCCGACGACCATTTGTGCACTCGTTGCCGTCTGCTGGCGCCGCTGCCGCTTGAGCTTGCCAGCGAGGCTGCCGGTCAGCCACAGCACCTCGACGGCCAGAGGCTCCAGCCAGGTGCGCAGCTTCTGGAAGTGTTGCTCGGCCAGGATTTCGGTCGGCGCCATCAGTGCCACCTGATGACCCGCCTCGATCGCCTGGCACGCCGCCAGAGCCGCGACGATCGTCTTGCCGCAACCGACATCACCCTGCAGCAGTCTTTGCATCGGGCGGGGTTGCGCCAGATCGCCGGCGATTTCCCCGGCGACCCGGCGCTGCGCAGCCGTCAGGGCAAAGGGCAACGAACGCTCGAGGCGCCGCGCCAGCTGCCCGGCCGCGGGCAGGGCGGGCGCATGCTGTCGACGTCGCGCGAGATAGGCGCGGCGCAGCGACAACTGCTGCGCGAGGAGTTCGTCGAACTTGATGCGTCGCCAGGCCGGGTGGCTGCGATCCTGCAGGGTTGACTCCGCGACCGTCGGTGGCGGCGCGTGCAGCAGCGAGACTGCCGCGGCAAACGAAGGCAGCGCCTGTGCCCGACACCAGTCCGCGTCGAGCAGTTCGCCGAGATCGGCAGCCTGCAGCGCACGGGCGATCAGCCGCCGCAACGTCGTCTGGCCGAGACCGGCGGTCGCCGGGTAGACGGGTGTCAGCGACTGCGCCAGAGGCTCATCGACGGCGACGATTCGATAGCGGGGATGGACCATCTCGGGTCCGTGGAAGCCATCCCGGATCTCGCCGAATATGCGCAACCTGCTACCGGCGGCGCAGGCCGCTTCGAGTGCCCGCTGCTGGCTGCCGTAGAAGCGGATGAAGCGCAGGGCGAGAATGCCCCCGCTCGCGTCACCGACCCGAACCACGAGCTGGCGGCGCGACTCCCTTCCGACAGCGAGATCGAGCACCTCTGCCTCGACGAGCAGCGGCACCCCCGTTGGCGCCCCGGCGATGGCGGTGACGCGCGTCTCGTCTTCGTAACGCAACGGCAGATGCAGGACCAGGTCCGCAGGCCGCTCCAGCCCGAGCCTGCGCAGCCGGTTGCGGATCGCTGGCGGTGCATCGATCGCATCCGCCGCCGACATCAGCCGCCGATGACCATGATGGCGTCAGCCTCGACCAGCGCGCCGCGTGGCAGCGAGGCAACGCCAACGGCGGCTCGGGCGGGGAAAGGCTCGGCAAAAAGACGGCCCATCACCTCGTTCACCGTCGCGAAATGGACGAGATCGGTGAGGTAAATGTTGAGCTTGACGACGTCGGCCAGCGAGCCGCCGGCCGCCTCCGCAACCGCCTTCAGGTTGTCGAAGACGCGAACGATCTGCGCATCGATACCGTCAGCCAGCTTCATCGTCGCCGGGTCGAGACCGATCTGCCCGGAGAGGTAGACAGTGTCGCCGACCCGCAGCGCCTGCGAGTAGGTGCCAATCGCTGCCGGTGCCAGCGGCGTCGAAACGATCGTTATCTTCATGCTGCGCTCCTCCACCACGTATCGGATTGAAAGCGGGGATGATAAACCGCCGGCAATGAGAGAACCATCGTCGGGATCGATGCACCGGCACCCATTCCGTGTTGCATGAAAACAACAACCGACACAACCATTTGAAACATCTGCCTGAGTTCGTGCGTACTCGTGTGTACAATCCCACGAACGGTGCATGGAGCAGCGTCCGGGGCATGGCAGCCGTCGATAATTCTTCTTTGGGGAGACTCGGAAATGTTGAAGAGTGGGCTTTTTGCGGTTCGAACGATACCGGCGCTGATCGCCGTGTCCTTGTCGGGTCATGCTGGCGCCTCGGGCTTCCAGTTGATGGAGCAAAATGCCAGCGGCCTCGGGGTGGCTTTTGCCGGATCGGCAGCAGTGGCCGAGGATGCCAGCACCATCTTCTGGAATCCCGCCGGGATGGCCTACCTGCCGAAAGGGAAGATGCAGGTCGTCGGCGTGCTGAGCGCGATCAAGCCGTCGGCACGCTTCAGCAACGACGGTTCGATCAACCCGGCCGGGATCTATGGCGCTGCGGGCAACGGCGGTGACGCAGGCGGCTGGGCGTATGTCCCGGCGATGTATTTCGCGCTGCCGATCAACGACCAGATCAGCGTCGGCCTTGGCGTCAATGCGCCATTTGGGTTGGCCACCGAGTACGACAAGGGCTGGACGGGCCGCTTCCGCGCCCTCAACTCGGACGTCGCGACGATGAACATCAACCCGTCGATCTCGTTCAAGCCGAACGAGCAGTGGGCTTTCGGCCTCGGCATCAGCGCGATGAAACTCGATGGCACCTTCAGCAACAATGTCAACGCCAGCGGCGCGCTGTGTTCCGGGCTCGGCGCTCCGGCCTTGTGCGGCCCGGCCGGTGCGCTGCGCAACCTCGAGGGTTGGGCAAGGATCGAAGGTGATGACTGGGGCTGGGGCTACAACCTGGGCGCCATGTTCCAGCCGTCTCAGTCCACACGCGTCGGCCTGTCGTATCGTTCGGCGGTCGACTTCAAGGTCACCGGTGACGTCAAGTTCTGGCGACCGACGGTCACCACCCTGGGGCCGGGTGGCAACGCCGCTGCCAACGCGGCGCTTGCCGCAGGCCTGTACAACGGCAACGTCAAGGCCGACATCAAGCTGCCCGACACGGCGATCCTCAGCGCCTGGCAGCGACTCAGCGACCGCTGGGAGATGATGGGTGACATCTCGTGGACCGGTTGGGCGAAGATCCAGGATCTGACCTTCGTCCGCACGGATGGCGCGGCAGCCGGGCGCACCCTGTCGAGCACCGAGGAAAACTGGCGCAACACCTGGCGGGTGGCGCTCGGCGGTGCTTATCAGTTCAACGACCAGTGGAAGTTGCGCGCCGGCATCGCCTACGACCAGTCGCCGGTGGACAGCTCCGAATACCGCACTCCGCGGCTGCCCGACAACGACCGCACCTGGCTGGCAATCGGTGCGCAGTACAAGCCCACCAAGGATCTGGTGTTCGATGCCGGTTACACGTACATCTGGGTCAAGGACTCGTCGATCAACGACAGCGGCGGCATGAACGCGACCCAGGCAGCCAACGTGGCGTCCTACGGTTGGCTCAAGGGGAACTACAGCAACAACGTGAACGTCCTTGCCGTACAGGCTAGCTACAGTTTCTAGCCCTTCCGGACCCGCGACCGCAGGCGCCCAGCGGTCGCGCGTTCCTTTCGCCCGCCGATTGCCGCGGTCTTCGGCGCGCAGCGCCGGTCGTTCGCGGCGGGCGCTCGGTTGTCCCGAGCATCTTCGGCCATGACATGACGGCGACGCCGGTCATCACCAACCTGGAAAAACTGCTTGGCGGGCCGCGCGACGGCGCCCTGTTGCGCTACGCACTGGGCAACGAGCACCTGCGGGCAGGCGACTTTGCGCAGGCAGCGGTTCGCCTGCGTGAAGCGGTCGAACGCGACGCCGCGTACTCGGCAGCATGGAAGCTGCTTGGCAAGGCGCTCGCCGAAGACGGTCAGGCCAGCGAAGCGCTGGCTGCATACGAGCAGGGGATCGCCGTTGCCGAAGCGCGAGGCGACGTTCAGGCCGCACGCGAGATGAACGTCTTCGCCCGGCGCCTGCGCCGCCAGCTACCGGCAGCAGGCCGCTGACCCGCTATGGCTGGCCGCCCTGGCCTGGAACGATGATGGCGTCGATGCCCCGCTTCTGTATTTCCCGGCGCGCTGCCTCGGCCTCGCTGAGCGTGCGGAACGGGCCCACATGCAGGCGTGTTTCGACGCTCGCCGGAATGCCGGCCTGAGCCAGACTGTCCTGCAGTTCTTCGGCGCGGCGCCGGTCGGGCAGGAAGCTGGTCTGCAGTCGGAGCCCCGACGACGGATGCGATGTTGCAGCGGCTGCGGCAGCCGGCGTCTCGCCGGCGAGGGCACCGCCTGACGACACCGCCGCCTCGGCCGCCGCCAGCGAAGCTTCGATTGCCGCACCGCTGGCCTGTGGTTCGGCAAACAGCGGCACGACCACCGGTGTCTCGGCAGCGGGCTGGACCGTGGGCAGCGGCGCCTGCTCCTTCTTCCTTACCGGGACGGGTTCGGTGTACGACGGACTGAAGCTCGCCGCTTCTTCGGCCGGCGTCAGGTCATCCAGCAACGGCAACGCCGCCGACAGGAGCACGATCAGCAACCCTGCCAGACCGATCCGCCGACGCAACTGGCTTTCAAGGGCCGCCTTTCGCCCGTCTGCTGCCACGGGGCGGCCGAGCTGCGCCGTCGCTTTCGCGGCACCTCCGACCGGATTGGTGCGCTGTCTCATGGCCATCGACCGTCTTGCGGCGGATCAGTGACCATCTCGCCGATTGCGCGCCAGCGCGACAACCAGATCGGCCTCGGCGCGGGCAATGCCGCAGCGGTGCGCGATGGCGGTGGCGTCATGACCCTGGATCGCCATCTGCATGGCATCGTTGTACAGCGGCGGCGCGCTCGGCGCCGTCCCCTTCGCAACCTGCCGGAAATCCTCGCGCGCAGCAAGTACTTCGGCACGCAACTCATCGACCTCACAACGCAACTGATAGACGTCTCGCTGCAGGGCATCGATCAGCTCCTGGCCAGGAATCTGCGGCGGCGGCTCGTTCCAGGGAAAGCTGGATCTACCGGCATCGGCGCGCACCGCGACGGCGGGTTCGGCAGCCGCCGGTGGCAGTGCGTCCGCAGGTTGCTGCGGCAGCAGCGGAGGATCCTGCACCGGCGGTTCGGCCGATCCGGATTCCTGGATGGCCGTGTAAGCAGCCACTGCCGACTGCGCTGCCGGGGACGGCATGGCCACTGCGGCATCCTGCAGGCGACGCATGCGGACAAAGAGAACAACGATGTACAGAACAAGCAGGACGATGATCGCGATCAAGCCTTCTCGCCAGCCCAGCCTGCCCAGTAGATCGAGATCCATGCCGTGCCCCATGTCGGTATCCGCCCGACATTATGCCAGACTCCGCCGCAGGGGCCGGCTTGCGCAATTGCCCTGCGTATCGCTCGAACCGGCAAGCAAAGGGGCCTCGCCCGGCTTGCCGGACGAGGCCCGCGAGCACCGCGACGAAAACGGCTACTGGATCGACTCGAACAGCCCTGCCGCGCCCATGCCGGTGCCGATGCACATGCTGACCATGCCGTAGCGCCGGCGCGTACGACGCAGGCCATGCAGCAGGGTCGCCGTGCGGATGGCACCGGTCGCGCCGAGCGGGTGACCGAGAGCGATGGCGCCACCCAGCGGGTTGACCTTCGCCGGATCGAGATCGAGCGTCCGCATCACCGCCAGCGCCTGCGCCGCGAAGGCTTCGTTGAGTTCGACCCAGTCCACCTCGTGCTGGCTGATTCCCGCCTGCCTGAGAACGCGCGGGATCGCCTCGACCGGGCCGATGCCCATGATCTCCGGCGCGACGCCAGCCACCGAGAAGCCGGCGAAGCGCGCCAGCGGCTGCAGATCGAACTGCTTCAGGATCCGCTCCGAAACCAGCAATACGGCAGCCGCCCCGTCGGACATCTGCGAGCTGTTGCCGGCAGTCACCGTGCCGCGGGCAGCGAAGACGGGCCGCAGTCGGGCAAGCCCTTCGATGCTGCTGTCGCGGCGCGGTCCCTCGTCGTTTTCGGCAAGATACTCCGCCACCTTCACCGCGCCGCTCGCCAAGTCGGGAAGCCGCCTCTTCACGGCGTAGGGCGTGATCTCGGCGCGAAAGTGACCGGCATCGATCGCGGCACAAGCCTTGCGGTGCGAATCAACGGCAAAGGCATCCTGATCCTCGCGCGATACCTGCCACTGCGCGGCCACCTTCTCGGCGGTGATCCCCATGCCGAAGCCGATCGCGTAGTTCTCTTCCTTCTCGAAGATGGCCGGGTTGAGCGCGGTCTTGTTGCCGGTCATCTGGTTCATCAACGACATCGTTTCGGTACCGCCAGCGACCATCACCTCGGCCTCGCCGAGGCGAATGCGGTCGGCGGCCATGGCGACGGTCTGCAGACCGGAAGCGCAGAAGCGGTTCACCGTGACACCGGGTACGCTGTTCGGCATGCCGGCGAGCAGCAGGCCGATGCGTGCGACGTTCATCCCCTGCTCCGCCTCCGGCATCGCGCAACCGACGATGACGTCCTCTACGAGCGCCGGATCGAGCCCGGGCGTCTGCGCCAGCACCGAGCGGATGGCATGTGCCAGCATGTCGTCCGGTCGCACGTGACCGAGCATGCCCTTGCGCCGACCGACCGGCAGTCGCGTCGCGGCGACGATGTAGGCGTCCTGAATCTGTTTGCTCATGTTCTGTTCTCCTGGCGCGCTCAGTTGCGCAGTGGCTTGCCGGTTTCCAGCATGTGCTGGATACGCTGCTGGGTTTTCGGGTTCTTCAGCAACTCGACGAAGAGCTTGCGCTCGACCGTCAGCAGCCACCGTTCGTCGACCAGTGATCCGGTCTCGACCTCTCCACCACACAGGGCAGTCGCAGCGGCTCGCGCCACGGCGTAGTCGTGCGCCGAGATCATGCCGCCCTCCTTCATGTTGGCGAGCATCATCTCGCAGTTGGCGATGCCGGTTCGCCCGGCAACCTTGACCCCGCGCGGCGACAGCCGCGGGTAATGGCCGGCCTCGGCGAGCCCGCGCGCCTCGCGCAATGCAACGTAGAGCAGCTCGTGCGCGTTGAAGACGACCTTGTCCGTGTCGACGGCGAAACCCAGTTCCTTCGCCTGCGCGCCACTCTTCGAGACCGTCGCCATGGCGATGGTCAGGAACACCGGCTGGATGAATTCGAAGGGATCGTTGCCGCCGGTCTTCGCCGCCGCCTGCGCGGCACGGATGGCGAACTCCTTGCAGCCGCCGCCCGCCGGGATCAGGCCGACGCCGGCCTCGACGAGACCGATGTAGCTCTCGAGTGCGATCACCCGCTTCGCAGCGTGCATCAGGAACTCGCAACCACCACCGAGAGCCATGCCCTGCACCGCGGCAACCACCGGCACCTTGGCGTACTTGAGCGCCATCGAAGTGTTCTGGAACTCCGCAACGTACTTTTCGAGGAGATCGAAGTCGCCGGCCTGGATCGCTTCAGCGACCTCCTTCAGATTCGCACCGAAGGCGAACGGCGCCTCGTGCCACAGGACCAGACCCCGATAATCGGCCTCGGCGCGGGCAACCGCTTCCTGCATGCCGACGATGACGTCGCGACCGAGCGTGTGGTTGCGCGACTTGACGCTGACGATGGCAATGCCGTCGTCTACCTGCGGCAGGGTCCACAGACGCACCCCGTCGTTCTCCCAGACCGTTTCCCCGACCATGGCCGTCTCGCCCAGCACGCGTTCGGGAAAGAGCTGGCGCCGATAGACCGGCAGGGTCGAACGTGGACGATAGGCGTCGGCGCTGGCAGAGTACGAGCCCTGCGGGCCGTGCACGCCCTCGTCGGCGACGCGGCCGAAAACCCACGCCGGCAAGGACGCCTGGCTCATCGCCCGACCGGCCTCGATGTCCGCCCGCACCGCCTCGGCAATCGAGCGCCAGCCTGCCGCCTGCCAGGTCTCGAAGGGACCCTGTGCCCAGCCGAAGCCCCAGCGCATCGCAAAGTCGAGGTCGCGGGCGTTGTCGGCGATGTCGGCGAGATGGAAAGCCGTGTAGTGGAAGATGTCGCGGAAGATCGCCCACAAGAACTGCGCCTGCGGATGCTCGCTGGCGCGCAACTGGGCAAAGCGGACTGCCGGATCCCGCTGCTTCAGGATTGCCAGGACGCCGCCATCAACCTCACCGGCGCTGTCGCGGTAGTCCTGCAGCGCGAGGTCGAGCACCTTGATCGCGCGACCCTCCTTGCGGAAGATGCCGGCGCGCGTCTTCTGCCCCAGCGCGCCCTTGCCGATCAGCGCCGCCAGCCAGGCCGGCACGCCGTAGTAGCCGTGCCACGGGTCTGCCGGCAGGGTGTCCTGCATGGTCTTGATGACGTGCGCCAGGGTATCGAGGCCAACGACATCTGCCGTGCGATAGGTGGCGCTCTTTGGCCGGCCGATGATCGGACCGGTCAGCGAGTCGACGACGTCGAAGCCGAGACCGAGCCGCTGCGTGTGATGCATCACGGCGAGGATCGAAAAGACGCCGACGCGGTTGGCAACGAAGTTCGGGGTGTCGAGTGCGCGCACGATTCCCTTGCCGAGACGCGACACCAGCCACGACTCGAGATCGTCGAGCAGGGCCGCGTCGGTACCCCGCGTGGCGATCAGTTCGACCAGATGCATGTAGCGCGGCGGATTGAAGAAGTGGATGC
>NZ_JAMTDQ010000100.1 GCF_023806635.1 Accumulibacter sp. | reverse complement strand
GATGCCGATGATCGCGACGACGATCATCAGCTCGATCAGGGTGAAACCCTTCTGCAGCTTTTTCATGAGATTGGACTCCTTCACGGTGGGTGCAACGGACATTCCGTCGAGTCCACACTATCAATTTTCGTGCCAGGCCGGAAACGGCCAAAAAGCAGCGATTCCGGGAGCCCATGACGCCGCGTGCTGCCAATTGTCGGCAGGCGGATGACGAAAAATGTCACACTTTCGCCCGAAAAAGCAGCTATTGAGGGCGGATTTAACGAACCAATCGGCCGCCGGCCGGCAAGGGGGTGGCTGCCGAGCAGCCGCACGGCCGGCCGCCTACTTGACGCAGACGGCGCGCACCTGCTTGAGATCGGTGATCCCCGCCAGAACCTTCTCGATGCCGTCCATCTTCAAGGTCCGCATGCCTTCGTTGAGCGCCGTCGCGAGCAGTTCGGCGGCGCGCGCGCGCTCCTGGATCTGCTGCTTGATGCGGTCGCTGCCGGCGAGCAGTTCGTGCAGGCCGACACGCCCCTTGTAGCCGCTGCCCGCGCAGACCTCGCAACCGCGCGCGCGATGAAGTGTGAAGCGGCCATCGCGCGCATGCTGCGCCAGCCACTCCTGCTGCACGCGCTCGCTCGCGGCCCGCGGATCGGCCTGCCAGGCACTGGTGTTCGCCAGTTCGGCGCAGTACTCGTCGAGCAGGCTCGCGATCTCCCCCACCGGCGGCTCGTACGGCTCGCGACACGCCGGGCAGAGACGCCGGGCGAGACGCTGCGCCAGGATGCCGAGCAGCGCATCGGCGAAGTTGAACGGGTCCATCCCCATGTCGAGCAGGCGATTGATCGATTCCGGCGCGCTGTTGGTGTGCAGCGTCGCCAGGACCAGATGGCCGGTCAGTGACGCCTCGATGCCGATGGCGACGGTTTCGCGGTCGCGCATCTCGCCGACCATGATGACATCCGGGTCGGCACGCAGAAAGGCGCGCATCACCGTTGCGAAATCGAGTCCCGCCTTCTTGTTGACCTGTACCTGGCGCAGGCCCTTCTGGGTGATCTCGACCGGATCCTCGGCGGTCCAGATCTTGGTCTCCGGCCGGTTCAGGTGGTTGAGGATCGAATGCAGCGTCGTCGTCTTGCCCGATCCGGTCGGCCCGCAGACGAAGAAGAGGCCGTAGGGCTTGGCGATCAGGCTCCTGAGCCGCTCGAGGTTGTGCGGCGTCACGCCGAGCTGGTCGATCGGGATCGGTTCGCCGGCACTGAGGATGCGCAGGACGACGTCCTCGAGTCCGCCGGCGGTGGGCACCGTCGCCACGCGCAGTTCGATGTCGAGCGGTCCCCAGCGCCGGAAGCGGATCTTGCCGTCCTGCGGCCGGCGCTTCTCGGAGATGTCGAGGTCGGCCATGATCTTCAGGCGCGTCACCAGCGCGCCGCGGTAGGCCGCCGGAATCTCGATGTAGGGCGACAGCGCGCCGTCGCGGCGGAAGCGGACGACGGTCTTTTCCTTGCCCGGACGCGGTTCGATATGGATGTCGGAAGCGCCCTTCTGGTGTGCCTCGACGATGATGCGGTTCACCAGGCGGACGAGTTCGTTGTCGGCGGCGGCGCTGAGTGCCTCGGCGCCACTCTCGGCGGCGTCGAGGACCGCATCATCGTCGAGGCCCGACAGCATGTCGCCGACCGAGTCGACCTCGACCGCGGCGGCGAAGAACTGCCCGACGAGTTGCTCGAACTCCTGGCGCGTGCTGACGCGGTACACGATCCGTCTCTTCGGGAAGACGTTGTTTGCCATGCGCGAGGCGCGAACGCGCTCCGGATCACAGGCGATGACGACGACCCCTTCCTGCGTCTCATCGACCGGCAGCCACTGGTTGGCCTCGACGTAATCCCGCTTCAGGTTGCGCAACAACTCGGTCGGCCGCAAGCGGTCCGGCCTGAACGGCTCATAGGGCACGCCGCAGAACTTCGCCAGCGCGCTGCCGATCGCCGCCAACGGCACCTGGAAATCGGCGGTCAGCACCTGCTCGAGGTCGAGCTGCTTGCGGCGTGCCGCTTTCTGCGCCAGATCGAGTTCGGCAGCCGAGAGGACCGCGTCACTGACCAGCGCGTCGTACCTCGTCTTCGGTATCGCTGGCGGCGGATTGCGTCGCTGCGCGAAGGCGACGGCGAGCGTCTGCGCCAGCGCCTGGACGCCCTCGTCGGCGACCGCCGGAAACGGGGTGTCCGAGCGATTGTTGATCAATTGCACGACGCCGAGCAGTTCGCCCGTCTGCGCGTTGCTGATCGGTGCCACCAGCATCTGCTTCGAGCGGTAACCGGTGCGCTCGTCGACCGCCTTCAGGAAACCCAGCCGCGGGCTGTGTTTCGCCAACTCGTCCTGGTCGTAGACGTCGCGCAGGTTGAGCGACCGGCCGGATACGGCAACGTAGCCGGCGACGCTCTGCTCGGAAATCGGCAGACGGATGTCCTTGTGCGTGTTGAGGCCCGTCTTGACTTTCGAGACGATGCTGTGGCGATCGTCGCTGACGAGGTAGATCGTCAACCGGTCGGCGTGGAAGAGCTCGCAGATGTCTTCCGACATCTCGAGAATGATCTCGTCGATGTTGCTCGCGCCGTGGATCCGGTTGGTGACGCGCTGCAGGTTCTTGAAGAAGCTCAGGCGTCGACTCATGTCGCCGAGGTTGCCGTCGATGGGCCAGTTCACTGCCGACATGTCGCCTAGAACTCGAAGACCTGGTTGTTGTGGAGCATCTGTGGCTTGTGCTCACCCGCGTCGGACTCGATCTCGGCCATCGTCAGTTCGATCTGGCTCGGCTTCAGATGGCTGACGAAGACTCCGACCCTGGCCGACAGATTCTGCAATTCGGCCGCGAGCAGGCGCGGACAGAGGTGCCTGGACATCTCGGCCAGCCGCTGCTCGCGATTCGGAAAGGCGGTTTCGATCAGCAGGTAGCGCAGGTTGGCGATCTGGTTGACCAGCGGCCAGAACGCCGGGTTGACGGTCGTGTCGCCGGTGAAGACGAGGCTGCCGGCTCCAGAATCGAGCTGATAGCCGACAGCGGGCACGGTGTGCCGGGCCGGCAGAGCGGTGATCGTCCGCGCTCCGAGTCGAACCGACTCGCCGACCGCCAGCGGGCTGTATTGCATTGCCGGCCGCTCCTCGCTCGGGATCGCACTGAAGTCGGGCCAGATCTCCCAGTTGAAGATGTGCCGGCCGATGATGTCGAGGGTCTCGGGAATCGCGTGCACGATCACCGGCTCGGTCCGCAGATCGGCAACCGAATCGATCAGCAAGGGCAACGAGCCGATGTGATCGAGGTGGGAGTGGGTCAGGAAGACATGGTCGATGCGCGCCAGTTCCGCCAGCGGCAGGTGGGTCACGCCCGTACCGGCGTCGATCAGGATGTCGTCGTCGACGAGGATCGCCGTCGTTCCCAGATGGCGCCCGCCGATGCCGCCGCTGCAACCCAGGATTCTGACTTTCATGCTTCCTCCCACGGCCGGCAACTGCGGCCTTCATGCCGACTTCTCGCCGACCGCGCTGCAGGCATTTCTCCAACCCGCCGTGAGAGGACGCGATCGGCCATCAGGTCTTGAGGATGAACTCCATCTTCACTCCGGCAATCTCGATCAGATCGCGGTCTTCCAGGCGCCGCGCTGACGAATCGATCGGTTGCCCGTTCAACAGCGGGAACACCGTGCCTTCGACATGACTGAGGAAGTAGCCCTGCGGGCGCCTGGCGATCACCGCCACCTGCCCCTGGCGGCCGAGTGAAGTCAGGGTCTTGGTCAGTTGCAACTGATGCCCGGCGTTGCTGCCGCTGAGCAGGCGGATGTTCGCGTTCGGCAGGTTCGCCGTCTCGGCGCCAGTCAGCGAGGTTGCCGCCGACGCCGTGACGCCGCTCGTCGCGATGCCGGAAACGGACTCGAAACGGAATGGCGCCGACCGCTCGGCCTCAGCCTCTTCCACCGGCGAGACGGCTTCGGCGAGATACTTCATCTTGTACTTGCCCAGTTCGATGACGTCGCCGTCCTTGAGGAAGTGCTTGCGCACCGACTGCCCATTGACCAATGTGCCATTGGTGCTGTTGAGATCCTCGAGAAAGGAATCGTTGAGTATGGTCACGACCGCGGCATGCTCGCCGCTGATCGCCATGTTGTCGATCTGGATGTCGTTGTGCGCCTTGCGGCCGATGCTCATGCGCTCCTTGCGCAGCTGGATTTCCTTGAGAACCAGACCATCCATGCTCAGTATCAGCTTTGCCATCGCCTTCCCCGTCTTCAAACATGCCACGACCAGAATCTCGACCAGCCCCCGGCAGCGGCTGGAAACTCGCGCAGAACCCTGATCAGCACCACCGAGACGTTGTCCTCGCCGCCATTGTCGTTGGCCATCTGCACCAGGTGGTTCGCCAGCACTTCGAGGTTGTCCCCGAGGGTCAGCAGCACCTGCCGGATGTCGGCCTCTTCGACCATGTCGTAGAGGCCGTCCGAGCAGAGAAGATAAAGGTCACCTGGCCTGACTTGGTGCACATGAATCTCGACATCGACCTCGGCATCGACGCCGACGGCGCGCGTCACGAGGTTCCGGTTCGTCGAAAAGCGCGCCTCTTCGGGCGTGATCAGTCCGCTGTCGATCTGCTCCTGCAGCAGCGAGTGGTCGCGCGTCAGGGCGACGAACTCGTCGCCGCGCAGGCGATACAGGCGCGAGTCTCCGACATGGGCGACGATCACCTGATCATCGCAGAACACGCTGGCCACCAGCGTGGTACCCATGCCGCCAAAGCGCTCCTCGTCCTCGGCAGCGCGATAGATCGCCGAGTTGACGGCCTCGATCTGTTCGATCAGGCAGCGGACGCCGAACGGCTGCCCGGTCGAGCTCTCGATGCGGTGGGCTGCGGTACTGGAAAAAGCAGCGTTCAGGCCCTTGGCGAGCAGCGTCGTCGCCATTCGGCTCGCCACTTCACCCGCATTGTAGCCTCCCATCCCATCGGCGAGGATCGCCAGACCGTGCCTCGCGTCGGCAAGTACCGAATCCTCGTTCTGCCCGCGCACCAGACCGGTGTCGCTGCGCTCGACGATTTGCAGGGCGGGGGAGAGTCTGTTCGTCACCTGCGTCCCCGACAAGCCGTCAAGGAGGCTGGCCGCCGGACGAGCCGACATCGGCGGTCCAGCAGAGGCCTGCCCGGCGGCCCGGCGACGGCCGGCCATGTGTCCACACTATCCGCCATAAGGCAACTCGACCCCGACACCACGCGCACGCGCCATCTCGACGAGCCGTGCCGCCACCGCCAGATCCTGGATGGCGAGGCCCTGCGACTCGAAAAGCGTGATCGCTTCGGCTGTGGAACGTCCGGGCTGCAAGCCACAGATCACGTCGCCCAGTTCCACCAGTTCGCGCGCCTGCAGGCGCCCCTTCTCGAGCAGGGGCAGGAGATCGCCCGCCTCGCGCAGTGCGGTTTCGACGCTGTCGACGACGATCGGCGAACAGCGCCTGACGACGTCCTCAGCCACTTCCTGCCGGATCAGCGAGTTCGAGCCGGCGGCGTTGATGTGGGTCCCCGGCGCCAGCCATGCGGCATCGAAGAGGGGAGTCGCCGCGGTCGTCACGGTACTGACGATATCACTGCCGCGCACCACCTCTTCGGGCGAAGCCGCCGCGCTCACCTCGATATCGAGGCGTTGCGAAAGCCTGGCGCAGAAAGCCTGCAGGCGATCGGCCCGGCGCGCGAACACCTTGACGCGCTGCAACGGGCGGGCCGCAGCGATCGCCTCGATATGCCCTTCGGCCTGCCAACCGGCGCCAAAGACTCCCGCCACACGGGCATCGGGCCGCGCCAGCCAACGAGTCGCCACACCCGAAGCGGCCGCAGTGCGGACCATACCCAGCCGGTCGGCCTCGAGCACGGCCAGCAAGCGGCCACTCGAGGCCTGGTAGAGATGGACCAGGAAGCGAATACCGGAGCGGTTGCTCGTGTAGGCCTTGTAGCCGATGACGTCGAGTTGTGGCAGCGCCCCCTGCAGAACATGCAGCGTCGTCTGCGGCAACCGCGTGCGCTGCCGTGGCACATCGTGCGCCTGTCGCAGCGACAGCGCACGATGCGCGGCTTCCACCTCCGCCAGCGCCAGCGGCATGGTCAGCATTCCCGTAACGTCCTGTTCACTCAGAAACAGCGCCATGTCTTCCTCGCTCCCGACCCGCAGTCGATCGCTCTTGACGCCCCGCCGCCAGCCAGCAGGAACCCATCCCGGATTTTACTTGTAAACTGCCAGCGGCAAAGGCAGACAAGAAGGGCAGACCGCAGCCTGCCCCCTTCTTGCGGAACCATCAAGCCCCTGGTGCGCTAGATCATCGCCTTGATCAGCTTGCCCATCTCGGACGGATCGCGCGTGACCTTGAAGCCACACTCTTCCATGATCGCCAGCTTCGCATCGGCGGTATCCGCGCCGCCGGAAATCAGCGCGCCGGCGTGACCCATGCGCTTGCCGGCAGGGGCAGTGACGCCAGCGATGAAACCGACGATCGGCTTCTTCATGTTGGCCTTGCACCACTGCGCCGCGTCCGCCTCGTCGGGACCGCCGATCTCACCGATCATGATCACCGCGTCGGTATCCGGATCGTCGTTGAACAGGCGCATGATGTCGATGTGCTTGAGACCATTGATCGGGTCGCCACCGGTGCCGACTGCCGATGACTGGCCGAGGCCGATTTCGGTCAACTGGCCGACGGCCTCGTAGGTCAGCGTTCCCGAGCGCGAGACGACGCCGATGCGGCCCTTGCGGTGGATGTGACCGGGCATGATGCCGATCTTGACTTCATCCGGCGTGATCAGGCCGGGACAGTTCGGACCGAGCAGCAACGTCTTCTTGCCGCCGGCGGCTTCCTTGCGCAACATCTTGTTGCGCACGACGAGCATGTCGCGAACGGGAATCCCCTCGGTGATGCAGACGACGAGGTCGAGGTCGGCCTCGACCGCTTCCCAGATCGCCGCCGCAGCTCCCGGTGGCGGCACGTAGATCACCGAGACGGTGGCACCGCTCTGGGCCGCGGCTTCCTTCACCGAAGCGTAGATCGGGATGCCGAAAATGCTCTCGCCGGCCTTCTTGGGGTTCACCCCGGCGACGAAGCAGTTCTTGCCGTTGGCGTATTCCTGGCATTTCTCGGTGTGGAACTGGCCCGTCTTGCCGGTGATACCCTGGGTGATGATCTTGGTGTCCTTGTTGATCAGAATCGACATGTTGGGCTCCTTAACTGACCGCAGCAACGATCTTGGTGGCGGCGTCGGCCATGGAATCGGCAGTGATGATCGGCAGGCCGGATTCGCCGAGGATCTTCTTGCCGATATCTTCGTTGGTTCCCTTCATGCGCACGACCAGCGGTACCGCAAGATGGGTTTCCCGGGCTGCAGCGACGACGCCAGTGGCAATCGTGTCGCAGCGCATGATGCCACCGAAGATGTTCACGAGGATGCCCTTCACCTTCGGGTTCTTGAGCATGATCTTGAACGCCTCGGTGACCTTCTCGGTCGTCGCACCGCCGCCGACGTCGAGGAAGTTGGCGGGCTCGGCGCCGAACAGCTTGATCGTGTCCATCGTCGCCATCGCCAGACCGGCGCCATTCACCAGGCAGCCGATGTTGCCGTCGAGCGAGATGTACGACAGGTCGTGCTTCGAGGCCTCGAGTTCGTCCGGGTCCTCCTCGTCGAGGTCACGGAAGGCCATGATTTCCGGCTGCCGGTAGAGCGAGTTCGAATCGAAGTTGAACTTGGCGTCGATCGCCTTGATGTTGCCGTTGCCTTCGAGGATCAGCGGATTGATTTCGGCCAGTGAGGCATCCGTTTCCATGTAGCAGCGATACAGGCCCTGCAACGTCGCCACCGCCTGCGCCACCGATTCGGCGGGAACGCCGATGCCGACCGCGAGTTCAGTCGCCTGCGCGTCACTGAGCCCATCGACCGGGTCGATGAAAACCTTGAGGATCTTCTCCGGGGTGTCGTGCGCCACCTTTTCGATGTCCATCCCCCCTTCGGAAGAAGCCATCATCGCCACCTTCTGCGTCGTGCGGTCGGTCAGCGCAGCGACGTAATACTCCTTGCGAATGTCGGCGCCCTCTTCGATCAGCAAGCGACGCACCTTTTGCCCCGCCGGGCCGGTCTGGTGGGTGACGAGCTGCATGCCGAGGATCTGGCTGGCGTATTGACGAACTTCATCGAGCGACTTCGCCACCTTGACGCCACCGCCCTTGCCGCGGCCACCCGCATGGATCTGGGCCTTGACCACCCAGACCTTGCCTCCGAGGGATTCCGCTGCCTTGACCGCATCATCGACGGTTGGACAGAACACCCCGCGCGGAACGACGACGCCGAATTTCTTCAGGAGTTCCTTGCCCTGATATTCGTGAATTTTCATGCGCTTTCCTTGCTTGAGTTAAGGTTGCGAAACGTAATGAACCACGGGCAGGAGGCCCTACCCAGGCTTCTGGCCGCGGTACCAGCGCGGGTAATAGCGCTGTACTGCGTCTGAATGCGACTCCAGAGCGTGACACCGATCGAGCTGATAGGGCTTGTGGGCACTATCGTCGCTATCCGGTACGTCGCTGGCAAAGGTTTGCAGCGCAGCCGTCGGCAGGAACATCAGCAGTTCGCTGAGATGTGAGCACCCGCGCGTGCTGCGAAAGAGCTGCCTGACCGCCGTCCGGAAGCCATGAAACAGGTTCAGCCCGACCAGCTGCGCATAGTCGGGGGTGATGCGGTCGCAGTAGCCCACGTAAGGCATGCCATCGGTGCAGGCCGCGGCATCGCGGATGGTCATCTGCTGATCGATCGTCACCCGCACCGACATGTCGTGCACCGGCTCGCCGCGCCTGCGCAACCCCGACGAAAGCGGGTAATCCTGGTCCTTGACGTCGATCAGACGAGCCTCGATGTCCCAGCAACCATCGTCGCGGCGGTAGCCTTCGAGCTGGACGCTGCGAACGTGCTTGCGAGTCCGT
>NZ_JAMTDQ010000099.1 GCF_023806635.1 Accumulibacter sp. | reverse complement strand
CCTCGCACCAGATTCATGTCGGCTTGTGGACGCCGCTTTGACTCCGGCGCCGACAGGCTCTCGCCACTCGCGCGCCAACCTGCTACATGCCCTTGCCAGTACGCTGCCACTTCGCCAGCCTTGCCCATCGCGCTCTCCCGTGAAAACCTCGAGAGGGTGCGGCAACTGGCACGGGATTGGTAGGTGGGCCGACTAAACGCTTACGCTCAAGGCGCCGGAACGGGCAAACTATCGGCATGACCCGCTCCGAACTCATCGCCCGGCTCGCTGCTCGCTTCCCGCAACTGACCACCAAAGATGCCGAGCTTGCCGTCAAAGCAACTCTTGATAGTCTGCCGCTGATCGTTGTCGCTTACAATCCATGTAGCGGTGCTGCCCTTCAGAGCTTCAGTCTAGCGAGCTTTGTCTGCCGCAGGTAGATCAGCGGTTAGACCGGACGCTTTCGGTGCGACAGAAAAGGCGCTAAGCGTTTAGCGCTGGATCTCATTTACCCTGTTTCTGTGCACAATGGCCAAGACATACTTCCTGCGTTTCCTCATCCGAGATCACGCGGACGATCTCATCGTTGAGGTTCGCAAAGAGGAAGCGGAGCGTTTGCGATTGATGCTTGACGACTGTAGCGCCCCTTCGAGCACGACGCGCTTCTTCGTGTTTGACGCCGTTGACGGGCGGTCAATCGCTATAAATCTCTCCGATGTTCAGGCCGTTCGTTTTCTCTGGGATCCGGTGGACCTTCCACCCGATACTAAGCGCGCTGAGGGAGCGATTCAGATTCTCTTGCGCGGACGCGAAGCTCCGTTGGAGGAGTATCCGGATTCGCCTGAACAGCTATTCGATCTGTTTGCGAATTTGGACTATGGCCCGGAAATCGTACCTTATCCCAGCTTCGACGACGCCGATGGCGAACCACTTCAGTTAAACGCGAACGAAGTCGTCTCGGTGGTGGCGCCTACTCATCTGCTGAGTGAAGGTGCACGCTTGGCTGCCCTCGGAGACGACGCGTAGAATGCTCGGATGACTCGTTCCGAACTCATCGCCCGGCTGGCTGCACAGTTTCCGCAACTCACCGCCAAGGATGCTGAACTCTCGGCCAAAGCCATCCTGGAGGGGATGAGCGAGTCCCTGGCACGGGGAGGTCGGATCGAAATTCGCGGGTTCGGCACCTTCGCCCTGAACCACAGGCCGGCGCGAAGCGGACGCAATCCGAGCACCGGCGAGACCGTGGCGGTACCGGCGAAAAGGCTGCCGCACTTCACGCCGGGGAAGGAGCTACGAGAAAGGGTACAGGCGAGCAAATGACCTACAAGATAGGCCGAAATGAGCCCTGTCCCTGCGGCAGTGGCAAGAAATACAAGCAGTGCTGTGCAAACAGCGCCCAAGACGTCGTTGAAGCAGAAAGGAAAGGCCACGCAGGGGCCGCGGAGCGTGCCATCGACTGGCTGATGAACAAACATCGCAAGGCAGTGAGCATCGCCCTTGCAGAACTGCTCTTCGATGACTTGAGCCCCGAGGAAGAGGATGCTCTGAAGGCTCAAGACCAGGAGACCTGGAGCATCATCCACATGAACGTCATGGAATTGCTCCTGGCCGAAGGCGAAATTCTGGTGCATGGCGAGCACAGGCGAGTATCCGAATACCTGCTCAGTCCAGGCGGGCCGCTCTTCACGGCCGATCAGCGCCGCTGGATCACGCAGTTGGGTGCGCGCCCGTTGCGCCTCTACGACGTGACCGACCTCGTTCCGGGCCAGCAACTGACGCTGTGCGATTCGCTCGACGCAGAAGCGCCGCCGATCATCGTCCGCGAGCGATCGGGGGCTCAGGCTTCCCTGCTGGGCCTACAGATTGGCGTACGGATCATGGAGGTCGACGGCCACTGCGAGTTGTCTGGCGCCATCTACGCGTTTTCGCATTTCACCGGACCGGTCGTTCAGGCGAGGATGCGACAGGCCATGGATCACTTCGAGGGCCAGGCGAGCGACCTGCCGCACCTGCTGAGCACCATTCTGCAACGCCAGTGGCTCGCACAGTTCTACGCTCCGATGCCCATGCCGGCTTTCCGGGACGCCTATTCCGGCGAACCCATGCTGCTGATCACGGATCATTATCGCGTGACGGACTGGCAGGAATTGACGCACTCCTTGTCGGCGCAGAGCGACGTCGAAGGGGACCGCGAGACCGCCTGGAATCGCCTCATCGACTGCACGGATGGAGAGACACGCTCGGTGGCGACGATCAATATCGACAAGAGCCCCGACAAGATCACGGTCTTCTACAAGACGCAGCGCCATGCCGACGAAGGTCGTCCTTGGTTCGAGTCCGTTGCGGGCAATGCGGTTCGCTTCCTGTCTCGGGAGTTGTCCGATCCCGCGGGCCTGCTGCGCAACATGCCGGCCGATCACCGGGCGAAGCGACCCGATGCCGACGTCGACCTGTCACCGGAGGTGCTCGCCGAAATGATGGAAGAGACGCTTCGGCGGATGTACGCCAAGTGGCCGGACGAGCCCCTCCCGGCACTCGCTGGCAAGACCCCCAGGCAGGCCATCAACACGCCCGCAGGCCTGGAGCGGGTAGGGGGCCTGATCCGCCTGTATGAAGCGAGCGAGAAGCGGCAAGCCGCACAGCAGGGCCGAAGGACGATTCCGTTCGACTTTCTCTGGCGGGCACTGGGAATCTCGCGCCACGCTGGAAGCCAGTGAAGAGGATGAACGAAGAGCACATCACCGCCGTTGCAGATGTTCCGGCGAAATGCAATCCGCTCGGTGCTGCGGCGCAAGATGTGCCCGATCCTGTCGGCTGGCGAGTCGGGGCAGCCGACATCCTCTTCGGGCTCAAGTGCGAGGCCGATCCGTGCGAGCGGACGAGTTCGTCGCCAGGGTTCTCAATGACGCGTTTGATCTGGGCCTCGACGCGAAGACCTGCAGCCCGCAGGCGAAGGAAATGGTGGCGATTCTTCAGAAGAAACGGTTCTGACCAGCCGACGGCAAGAGAGCTGGCGTGGCGGCTTCCGGTGGCGGACTGCAGGATACCCGCGAAATCCCGGACAGCGTCACGGCCTGCCTGCGGTGAAGAGACGTTCCTTCAGCTTTGACCACCGCCTGTCGACCTGTTTGCCCTTGACGGCCATGGCCAACGCCTTCTTCTGGCCGACGAGCACGACCAGCCTCTTGCCGCGCGTGATGCCCGTATAGATCAGGTTGCGCTTGAGCATCAGGTAGTGCTGGGTCGACATCGGAATGACCACCACCGGGTATTCCGAGCCCTGTGACTTGTGGATCGTCGTCGCGTAGCAGAGCACCAGTTCGTCGAGTTCGCCGAACGGATAGGTGACCGCCCGGCCGTCGAAGGTCACGACCAGTTCCTCTTCGTCGCGATCAATGCCGGTCACGAAGCCGATGTCGCCATTGAAGACATCCCGGTCATAGTTGTTCTCGATCTGCATCACCTTGTCGCCGACGCTGAAGCGGTTGCCGAACTTGTCCACACTGTGTTCGCCGGGCGGGTTGAGCGCCTCCTGCAGTGCGTGATTGATGCCGCGGGCGCCGGTGATTCCCCGGTTCATCGGGCAAAGCACCTGGATGTCACGAACCGGATCGACATGGAACCTGCGCGGCAGGCGCGTCTGTACCAGATCGACCACGGTCTGCGCGATCACCTCCGGTTCCTCGGCGGCGACGAGGTAGAAGTCCGAGTCTTCCCCCTTCGCCGGCAGGCTGGGAAAGATTCCCCGGTTGATCTGGTGCGCACTGCGCACGATGCGCGAGGTGGCCGCCTGGCGAAACACTTCGGTCAGCCGAATGACGGGCACGGTACCCGAGTCGATGAGATCGGCGAGAAATTGACCGGGACCGACCGAGGGCAGTTGATCGACGTCGCCGACGAGGATCATCGCCGTAGCGGTGGCGACCGCCTTGAGAAGCTGGTTCGCCAGCGGCACGTCGATCATCGAGCATTCGTCGGCAACCAGCAGATCGCATTCGAGGGGGTTGTCCGCGTCGCGTTTGAACTGGCCATTGAGCGGATTGACTTCCAGCAGGCGATGGATCGTCCTGGCTTCGAGACCGGTCGATTCGGAGAGACGCTTGGCCGCCCGTCCAGTGGGCGCACACAACAGCGGCTTGACGCCCTTGGCCGTCATGATGGTGAGAATGGAATGGACCAGAGTCGTCTTGCCCACCCCGGGGCCGCCAGTGATCACCAGGATCTTCGAAGACAGCGCGAGACGGATGGCTTCCTTCTGGCTGTCGGCCAACTGAATCGAGAGCTTCTGCTCGACCCAGGGAATCGCCTTGTCGGCATCGAAGGTCGGCAGGGTCCCCGGGCCGGTCTTGAGGCGCCGCACCTGCGCGGCAATCGATTGCTCGGCGTAGTAAAGCGGCGCCAGGAACACACAGGGCTGGCTGTCGACGGTGTCTGGGAACAGCACCTCGCCGGCGATTTCCTGGGCGATGGCGGTTTCGATGATGGCATCCGGAATGTCGAGCAGCTTGACCGCCAGGGGCACCAGTTCGGCATACGGCAGACCGCAGTGGCCCTGTGCCGATGCTTCGGTGAGGGCATAGGAAATGCCGGCCTGCGCGCGCAGGGGAGAATCCTTGGCCATGCCGATCTTCTGCGCGATCGTGTCGGCGGAGAGGAAGCCGATGCCGCGAATGTCCTGCGCCAGCCGGTAGGGATTCTCGCGAACGATGTCGATGGCGTCCTGGCCGTAGGTCTTGAAGATGCGCACGGCGCGGGACGTCGAAACGCCATGTGCGTGCAGGAAGACCATGATGCTGCGAATGACCTTCTGGTCGGCCCAGCCGGAGGTGATCCTTCTGGCGCGGACTTCTCCGATCCCCGGAATCTCACGGAGGCGTTCGGGCGACCGCTCGATGACGTCAAACACCGCCGCGCCGAACGACTTGACGAGTTTGCTCGCGTAGACCGGGCCGATGCCCTTGACCATACCCGACCCAAGGTAGCGCTCGATCCCGGTCAGCGTGGTCGGCGGGGAGATCCGGACGAACACCGCGCGAAACTGCCGGCCATGTTCGCGATCGGTGACCCAGTGTCCCGAGGCAGAGGCGTATTCGCCGGGGGAAACGATCGGGGTGTGGCCGACCAGGGTGATCAGTTCGCGCTCACCCTTCACCTTCAGGCGGAGGACGCAAAAGCCGTTCTGCTCGTTGTGGAAGGTGACACGCTCAACGAGGCCGGCAAGGCGTTCGAGTTCAGCAGCGGGGGCGTCAGACATTGAGGACCGCGGTCAGGATGCCGCACACATCCTCGTGCTACCGGTACTCATCCCCCTCGATTCTCTCACCTGCGTATTCCACGCCAAACTGGACAGCGATTCGACAGAAGACTCGCCAGCGCCTTCCGGCGAGGGTGCGCAAGTTTGCCCATGCAGGTTGCCGGCGTGTGTCGGCGGCCGGACTGGTGGCGACCGTCGCTCGTTGGCTCTCGGTCGGATGCCGGCGATGCGGGTTGTGGGATGTGGTAGGGGCACAGGGGGCGCCCACTTCGGGGCTGATCGATCACGGTGCGGTGCCAAATGCGGCGACTCGACGCGTTGAGGCGCCAGGCAACCGAAGTTCGAGGCAAGCTATCAACTTGCATCCTTCTTGGGGGCTGCACGCTGCATCGAACCGTACCAGCACAGCGTCGTACCAATCAGGTCGCGATCCCCGTTGGCCCGCAAACACGTTCTAGGCGCCGTGCGGACGACTTCCGGCCACGTCCGGCAGACCCCGGAGGTAGACCAGCGACGTTTCGTAATTGACGTAGGCCTCGAGGATGTACTCGCTCCAGTAGCGCAAATCGAGCCCGTACTTCATCAAGTGGCAGTAAGCTCGTCGGGGATCGTCGATGCCGGTTTTCGGGAGCGTGCGCTCGAGAAATCGTTGCCAGTCGCGCTCGCCCGGATCGATGATCACATAGGGGGTCGTGATCACCACACTCTCAGCGAACTCCGGCCCCGGCGGTGGCAGCACGCGCGCCAGCCAGATCTCGCCGCGCTGCCCGCCGTGGCCAGCGGGAACGATGCACGACGCGATCTCGCCGGTGACGAATTCGCGAAGCCGCACGCTCCCCTGGTCGCGACCCTCGCACACGTAAAGGCCCATGCGCGACTGGCGCATGATGTCGATGATCGTGAGGAAATCGGGATGGGCATCGGCGCAACGGGCGAGCGCGGCGATGCAGTCGCCAATCGTCTCCCGCGCCGTGCCGATCGCCGCATCGAAACAGGACCAGTAGAAGAAGTACGACGAGGTCAGCGGACTCATCGGTGGTCCCGAGGGCATGTACTCCTCCGACGCATCAACGATGAGGTTGGTCAGCTTGTCGAGTGCCGGCAGCTCTGTGATCGTTTCCATGAGCACGGAGGCCTGATTTTGCGCATAGACGTAGATCGCGTGCGCCGGATGCAGGTCGGCCAGCCTTTGCGGCGAAACGACGGAACCCTGCTGGTCGATCGCATGCTGGCGGCCGGCGGCAAAGGCCTGCAAGTCGATGATCTTGCGGCTGCGATATTGCGCCAGAAGGCGCAGGAGTTTCTTGACGAGCGGGCCTTGCTGGGGGGCAACGGACATCACCAGACCTTTCCTCGAGCGCTGTAAGGAGCGGCCAGTGTAGGTGGCGACCAACGGGTTGGTCAATTGGCAGGCGTTCGCGCCCTCCTGCCTTGCCGCCGGGAAGCATTCATGCCGGGGAACCCGCCAAGTCAGCAACCACAAGGATTTTTGGCGTTCCCAGGAGCACGTTCCACGAGAGCGGGCGAATCATCGGGGGTGACCGCCCTCGTCAAGACCATGATCTGGCGGGGGGGGCCGCCAATGCCCCAACTCCAGCCATCCGCATCGCGCACACCAGCCGGATCCTGACCGCGATCTCCGCTCTCTTACTCACGCCTACTCCAAAACACCCAGCGCCGAAAAATCTGTGGTCATATCATTCTGGACGGTCTGGACCACCCGAATGGAGAACGAAGATGACCGTCGAACCCACTCTACCCGAATCGATGTCGCCACGCGAGCGCGCCGCCGAGATCGCTCACCTTCTTGCCACCGCGGTCGCGCGGCTACACGCCAAGCGGCCCTTGCCGAGCGAAGTTTCGCTTGGCTTTTCGGCGCCCAAGCGCGTTCATACAACTCCCTCCACACCAGGAGTACCACGATGACATCGCCTTCCATTGCCGCCCAGCTCGCGGCACTACCCGACATGCCGCTCGACCGACTGTGGTCGCTGTGGGATCAGCACTTCGCGCGCCGACCGCCGCGCGTCAATCGGCGTTACCTGGAAAGTCGCCTCGCCTATCGGCTACAGGAACTCGCCTATGGCGGCCTGCCGAAAGCGATCAAGGAGCAACTCGCCGACTGCGGCGAGCGCCTGTCGAAGATCAAGGTCGGGCGCGGCGCCGAGGTCCGCCTGATGCCGGGCACCGTCCTGATCCGTGAATGGGACGAGCGCGAGTACCGCGTCACCGTCACCGCCGACGGCCTGTACGAACTCGAGGGCCAACACTACAAGAGCCTGTCGGCCGCCGCCAAGGCGATCACCGGCACCCACTGGTCGGGGCCAGCGTTCTTCGGATTGAAGAGGGGGCGGCGATGAACACCGTGGCCCCGAAACGCTGCGCGGTCTATTGCCGCGTGTCCACCGATGAACGGCTAAACCAGTCGTTCAACTCGATCGATGCCCAGAAGGAAGCCGGGCTGGCCTCGGTCGCCAGCCAACGGGCGGAAGGCTGGATTCCCGTCCCCGACGACTACACTGACCCCGGCTACTCCGGGGGCAACCTGGAGCGCCCCGGACTGAAGTGCCTGCTGGCGGACATCGAGGCCGGCAAGATCGACATCGTAGTAGTCTACAAGATTGACCGTCTGACGCGGAGCCTGACCGACTTCTCCCGACTGATCGAAGTCTTCGAGCGCAACAAGGTGTCGTTCGTCGCCGTCACCCAGCAGTTCAACACCACGACCTCGATGGGCCGCCTGATGCTGAACGTCCTGCTGTCCTTCGCGCAATTCGAGCGCGAAGTCACCAGCGAGCGCATTCGTGACAAGATCGCCGCCAGCAAGGCCAAGGGGATGTGGATGGGTGGGTCGTTGCCGTTGGGGTACGACGTGGACAACCGGCTGTTGGTGATCAATGAAGTCGAGGCCGGCCTGGTCCGGCGCATCTTCAAGGATTTCGTGCGCTGTCGCTCGACGACCGAGATGGTTCGGGAACTCAGCGCTGAGGGCCAGACCACCAAGTCGGGGCGGCCTCTGACCAAGCAGACGCTCTACAAGATGATGCACAACCGCATCTATCGGGGCGAGATCCTGCACAAGGGAACATGCTATCCGGGCCAGCATCCGGCGATCATCGACCAGGGTCTCTGGGATGCCGTTCACGCGATCCTGGCGGAGAACAACCGCCAGCGCGCCTTGGCAACGCGCCAGCGCCGACAGCCACCGTCGTTGCTCCTGGGCATCTTCTTCACCCAGGACGGCGAACGCTTCCAGCCCGCCTTCACCCGCAAGGCCAATGGCACGATGTATCGCTACTACGTGCCGATCCGAAAGGTGCGCTTCGGCGCCAGGGCCACGCGCGCTGGGCGACTGCCGGCGGAGCCCATCGAGCAACTGGTACTCGCGCAGGTCCATGCGGCGCTGAAGGCACCGGAGGTGGTCCAAGCGGTGTGCAACCGAGTCGCCGCGGAAAAGCTCAAAGTGACCGAGCCGGAGGTGGTGCTCGCGCTTCGCCAGCTCGGCGCCGTCTGGGAGCAACTCTTCCCGCCCGAGCGCCAGCGCATCGTCCGGTTGCTGATCGAGCGCGTCACGCTGCTCGACAATGGTATCGAGATCAGCTGGCGTGAGGCCGGCTGGTCGCAGTTCATCGGCGAACTCCTGCCGGGAACGATCGGCGCGGAGTTGCGCGAACTCGTGGAGTCGGAGGAAGCCCTGGCATGACACGGATCACTCAGATTGGCGACGCCATCCAGCGCCGGGAACCGAAGCTCACCACGG
>NZ_JAMTDQ010000098.1 GCF_023806635.1 Accumulibacter sp. | reverse complement strand
CCGGCCTTAGCTTATTCGACCCCGGTGGCTGTCCAGACGACCGGAACCACCGCAGCGGGACGTAACACGCCGTACCACAGCAAGTACAACCCCGTCGAGCGCTGCTGGGGAATCCTGGAAAGGCACTGGAACGGCGCCAAGCTGACCGATACCCAAACGATGTTGGAGTGGGCGAAGAGCATGACTTGGAAAGGCGTTCATCCCGTGGTCCAACTGAGCCGCACGGCCTACGAAAAAGGAGTCACCGTGGCCAAGGATGCCATGCAAGCTGTCGAGTCCAGGCTGGAAAGAAACCCGCTCCTACCCAAGTGGGACATCTTGATCCGCCCAGCCTCGACGGTATGAGTAATTGTGGTAATCACCTAAGTGCTCGCCACTCGCTCCCCGTGCTGTCCGGGGTGAACAACCAAGACCTTCATGGTCGGCGCGATGTTGTAGCGCGGCTGGAAATCGAACCCGTCATCGAGATCGAACTGCTCCCGAATGCGGGAAGCCGGGCCGTAGAGGGCATACCGACCGCACATCTCAACACCCCGCCCACACGAGATTTCTTGTGTGAATTTCCGCTCTCTTACTCACGCCTACTCCAAAACACCCAGCGCCGAAAACTTCGTGGTCATATCATCCTTGACGGTCTGGACCACCCGAATGGAGAACGAAGATGACCGTCGAACCCACTCTACCCGAATCGATGTCGCCACGCGAGCGCGCCGCGGAGATCACGACAATCCTTGCTGGCGCCATCGTCCGCACCCAGCTTGCGCAGGCTGGCAAACGGCGAGAATCTGCCCTTGGCTTCCTGGACGACCAGCGCGTTCATACAACCCCCTATCAAGACGAGAGGTTGTGATGAACGACAAACAAGCATCTGTCGCTGCGCGGGTTGCGGAGCTGGCCTGCATGCCCATGTCCGAACTCTGGACGGTGTGGGACCGATATTTTCCCAGTCGTCCGGACTACCCCAACCGGACGCACGTCGAGTCGCGAATCGCCTACAAACTGCAGGAGGAAGCCTTCGGTGGTCTCGCCCGCGAGACCAAGCAGAGACTGGAGGCCATCGGCGCGAAGCACTCCAAGATCAAGCTGCGCGCCAAGCCGCGTGCGATCCATTTCGCACCGGGCACGATCTTACTGCGCGAATGGGGCGAGCGCGAGCACAGGGCGACGGTCACCGCCGAGGGGCTATTCGAGTACGAAGGGCGCACGTTCAAGAGTCTGACTGCTGTGGCTCGCCACATCACCGGCACGCATTGGAGTGGGCCCCTGTTCTTCGGTCTGCGGAAGGGAGGTACTCCATGAGCGAAATCGCCAGCACAAAGGTCCGTAAGCGCTGCGCGGTCTACTGCCGCGTATCTACGGACGAACGCCTCGACCAGGAATTCAATTCCATCGACGCCCAGAAGGAAGCCGGTCTGGCGTCGATCGCCAGTCAAAGGCCGGAAGGGTGGATTGCCGTCCCTGACGACTACATCGATCCCGGCTTCTCCGGCGGCAACCTGGAGCGGCCCGGATTGAAGCGCTTGCTCGCGGACATCGAGGCCGGCAAGATCGACATCGTCGTGGTCTACAAGATTGACCGGCTGACGCGGAGCCTGACCGACTTCTCTCGGTTGATCGAAGTCTTCGAGCGCCACACGGTCTCGTTCGTCGCCGTCACCCAGCAGTTCAACACCACCACGTCGATGGGCCGGCTGATGCTCAACGTCCTGCTGTCCTTCGCGCAGTTCGAACGCGAGGTCACTGGCGAGCGGATCCGCGACAAGATCGCGGCTGCCAAGCGCAAGGGGATATGGATGGGTGGCGTGCCGCCGCTGGGGTATGACGTCGAGAACCGCCTGCTGGTCATCAACGAAGCCGAGGCGGCAGTGGTACGCCGAATCTTCGAGGAGATGCTGACCATCGGCTCGCCGACGCAGATCGCCGCCAACCTGACCGCCGAGGGCATCACCACCAAGGCCTGGACGACACAGGATGGCCAGACCCGTAGCGGCGCGCGCATGGACAAGAAGTACCTGCACAAACTGCTGCGTAACCGCATCTACCTGGGCGAGTTGTCGCACAACGGGAACTGGTACCCCGGCGCCCACCCGCCAATCATCACCCGCGAGCTCTGGGACAAGGTTCACGCGGTGCTGGCCCAGGACGGCCGCACGAGGTCGGTCGAGACCAAGATTCGGTCGCGCACCGACGCCTTGCTGCGCGGGCTGCTGTACTCGCCCTCGGGCGAGCGGATGTACCCGACCTACACGTGCAAGAACGGGCGCAAGTACCTCTACTACGTGTCGAGGTCGGAAAGCCGGTTCGGCGCACCGGGCAAGAGCTACGAGCGTCTGCCCGCTCCGGAGATCGAAGCGGCGGTGGTCGCCCAGATCCGGACCGTGCTGACCAGCCCCGAGTCCATCACCTCGGTGGTGCGGTGCATCCAGCACAACGGGGCTCCGATCGACGAAGCCAGTGCCGTGCTGGCGATGGGACGGCTCAACGACGTGTGGGATCAGTTGTTCCCGGTCGAGCAGCATCGCATCGCCAACCTGACGATCGAACGGATCGACCTCGTCCACGGCGGTGAGGTGCGGGGCATCAAGGTGAAGTGGCGGGCGTTGGGTTGGGACAAGCTGATCGGTGAGTTCGCGCCGAGGGGCATTGGTGCGGAACTGGTGGAGTTCGAGGCCTGATGGACAACTCCCTGGAAACGTTCGTGCCCCTGCAGTTCAAGCGGAAGAAGGGGAAGCTGCTGGTCGACGGGAGGGAATCTGCCCACGACGTCCGCATCATCAAGGCCGTTGCCCGGGCCGTGTACTGGCATGACCTGCTCGACTCCGGCAGGTTCCAGAGCGTGGTCGAGATCGCCCGGGCCGAAGGATTGATGCCAACTACGGTTGGCCGGCTGCTGCGATTGGCACGACTCGCTCCGGACGTCGTCGAGCAGTTGATGAGGGGTTGCCAGCCTCGGCGGCTCACACTGCGGTGGCTGATGCGCAACGACATCCCGGCGCTCTGGCTAGACCAGCACCAGATATTGGAACAGTTCAAGTAAGGAGGCGAGATGTCCAAGAAGCACTACGGCAAGCAGACAGGCCGCCCTGTCACCCATGAGATCCCGATGCCCGCCGGCGGCGTTCGTCTGGAGACTTTCGTGCCCTGGACGCTGGTGAAGCGAGGGGCCAAGAAACAGATCATCACGCCACTGGACGCGCCGCAGGAATTCCTGTCTGAGGCCGCTCTGGAACGGGAGGCGCGCGCGGCTGGGCAGGATAGCGCGCTGATGCGGGCACTCGGCCTAGCGCACCACTGGCAGCGGCTTCTGGACGAAGGACGCTTCAGCTCCATGACGGAGATCGCGGCGGCCGAGGGCATCGACCTCAGCCAAGCCAGCAAAATGAGCCGACTGGCGCAACTGGCCCCCGACCTGATCGAAGCCCTCGCCCTGGGACACCTCGATGTGGGCGTCAGCCAGTTGCTGCGCGGCAAGTTGTCCGCGTCCTGGCTGGCGCAACGTGAGGCGCTGGCGACAGGGCTGTGCTGATATCCGTGCCGCACCGACACGCCGCCGCAAGGCGGCCTTTTTTTTGGTGCCTTTCGCTGGTTCGGTCGCGCTCTCCCGAGCAAGCGAAGAAGCAAACCGACAGCCTGCAAACCCGCATGAACACAGGACTTCAACTCTGGAATGTTCCAGAGGGCAGCAGAGAACAGAGAGAGAAAAACGGCCGAATGCACGCCTCGAACGACGACTTCCGGAGGGCCGTGCTCAAGAGGCCAGGGCTGAGAAGCGCACCAATACTGGCGTTGCGGCCACAAAAAATCCCAGCGGATAAGGGCTGGGATCTTTGGGGATGGTGGCCAAGCGCGGAATCGAACCACGGACACGCGGATTTTCAGTCCGCTGCTCTACCAACTGAGCTACTTGGCCAACGAGGACGGCAGTATAGCCAATCGCTCTCGCGGCGTCAAAAAAAGAACGCTCGCCGCGCTGCAGATGTGGCGTGCCTCGGGTGGGGCCTCGCCACCCCGCAACGGTCTCGACCGGCATCGCCTGTCGCGCGATGGGACGCTCAGCAACGGCAGAGGATCTGAAGGCTGCGTGCAGCAACCGGGGTCGTCCTTTCCCGTTGGCAGCTGGCGAAAGCCACCTCGGCGTTGCTGTCGCAGATTTGTTGCCAGTTGCCCGCCGGAAGCAGGAAGGACACCGGGATCTCGTCGCGGTTGATCAGGCAGAGGAGATCCGCAACGTCAACATCCCGCTCACGCAACCTCCTCGGCGCCGTCAGGTGCAGCCCGAATGCTGCCAGCTTCTTCGACTGCCAGTCGCTGACGCGCATCGGCCGACCGGCGGGGTGCCACCAGGTCACGTCGGGGCAGGCATTCGTCGCCTCGGTCTCGCCAGTCAGCCAGCGTTGCTGGCGCAACTGCGGGAAGCGCCGGCGCAGCGCGATCAGGCCGGCGACGTAGTCGATCAGGCTCTCGTCGGCATTGCGCCAGTCGAGCCAGGTCATCGGGTTGTCCTGGCAGTAGGCATTGTTGTTGCCCGCTTGGCTGCGCCCGAGTTCGTCACCGCCCTGCAGCATCGGCACTCCCTGCGCGATCAGCAGCGTCGTCAGCAGTGCGCGTTGCAGTCGACGGCGCCGTTCAAGTACCGCCGGATCATGGCTGTCGCCTTCCTCGCCGCAGTTCCACGAGCAGTTGTGGTCGTGTCCGTCACGATTGTCCTCGCCATTCAGTTCATTGTGCTTCTGCTGGTAGCTGACGAGGTCACGCAGGGTGAAGCCGTCGTGCGCGGCGATGAAATTGACGCCGGCCTGTGGTGGCCGCCCGGTTGCCTGGAAGATCTCGCTCGAGCCGGCAAGCCGCTGCGCCAGTTGCCCGGCGCCGGCCTCGCCAGTCAGCCAGAAGGCACGTACGTCATCACGGAAGCGGTCGTTCCACTCGCTCCAGCCGGGAAGGAAGCGGCCGAGCCGGTAACCGTCGGGACCGAGGTCCCATGGTTCGGCGATCAGCTTGACGCGCTGCAGCACGGGATCCTGTCTGAGTGCCGGCAGGAAGGCGCTGTCACGGGTCAGCACGGCGGCGAGGTCGAAGCGAAAGCCGTCGACGTGCATCACCTCGACCCAGTAGCGCAGTGAGTCCATCACCAGTTGCAGGACGCGTGGGTGGGCGAGGTTGACGGTGTTGCCGCAGCCGCTGAAGTTCTCATAGGCGGCGAGGTCGTCTGCCGGCAGGCGGTAGTAGCTGCGGTTATCGATGCCGCGAAAGGAAAGGGTCGGGCCCCACTGGTCGGTCTCTGCGGTGTGGTTGAAGACCACGTCGAGAATGACTTCGAGGCCGGCGGCATGGAGCGTACGGACCATGCTCTTGAACTCGGCGATCGCCGATTGGCCGCCGATGCGCGCTGCGTAGCGCGGCTCCGGAGCAAAAAAGGCGAGCGAGTTGTAGCCCCAATAGTTGACTCGCCCCTCATTGACCAGCCGCTGCTCGTCGAGAAACTGGTGGATCGGCAGCAGGTTGATGGCGGTGACGCCCAGTCGTTGGAAGTGTTGGATCAGAGCCGGGGTCGCGAGGCCGGCGTAGCTGCCGCGCAGCACCTCGGGAACGCCTGGATGCTGCCGGCTCATCCCCTTCACGTGCGCTTCGTAGAGCACGGTGTCGGACCAGGGCGTTGCCGGTGGCGAGTCATCATCCCAGTCGAAGCGCTCGTCCACGACGGCTGCGGTCAGCAGATGGACGGGGTCATCGTGTGCCGGCCACGAGAAGCGGCCCACCACTTCTCGTGCATAGGGGTCGAGCAGCAATCGCCTGCCGTCAAAACGATGCCCTTCTGCGGGTGCGTTCCTGCCGTGCACGCGAAAGGCATAACGCAATCCCGGGCCCGCTCCGTCGAGGTAGCCGTGCCACACCTGATCGGAGCATTCTTGCAGCGGCAGGACGCGCATCTGCTGGCCGTCCACGACGCAGAGTTCGACCCGTTCGGCGTGCGCGGAAAAGAGCGCGAAATTGACGCCGGAGCCGTCCCAGTGACTGCCGAGCGGCCACGGCCGTCCGGCAGCAAGCAACCGGCCGCTCAGGCCGTCCATTCGAAGTACAGTGCCGCGAGTGGCGGCAAGGTCAGATTCAGCGACAGGCTGCGACCGTGCGCGGCGACCTCCTCGGCAAACAGCGGCTCGAACCCGTTGCCGACGTTGCTGCCACCATAGTGCTGTGAATCGGTATTCAGTCGCTCGCGGTACATTCCCGCCATCGGCACGCCAATCCGGTAACCATGGCGCACCACGGGCGTGAAGTTGCCGACATAGAGCAGGGCGCGCGAACGGTCACGGCTCCAGCGGACGAAGGCGACCACCGAGCACTCGGCGTCATCGGCAGCCACCCATTCGAACCCGGCGGGTTCGAAGTCGACCTGGTGCAGAGCCGGGTTGCTGCGGTAGACCCGGTTGAGATCGCTGATGAGGTCGCGCACGCCTGCGTGCAGCGGAAAGTCGAGCAGTCCCCAGTCGAGCGAGGTGTCGTGGTTCCATTCGTTCCACTGACCGATCTCGCCGCCCATGAAGAGCAGCTTCTTGCCCGGGTGGGCCCACATGAAGGCATACAGCGAACGCAGATTGGCGAACTTCTGCCAGTAGTCGCCCGCCATCTTGCTGATCAGTGAGCCCTTGCCATGGACCACCTCATCATGCGACAGGGGTAGCACGAAGTTCTCGCTGAAGGCGTACATCAGACCGAAGCTGAGCTGGTTGTGGTGGTACTTGCGATGTACCGGATCACGCGTCATGTAGTCGAGGACATCGTGCATCCAGCCCATGTTCCACTTGTAATGGAAGCCGAGGCCGCCCATTTCCGGTGGGCGGCTGACCATTGGCCATGCCGTGGATTCCTCGGCATGGGTCGACGCGCCCGGATGTTCCTGTCCGAGCACCTCATTCATGCGGCGCAGGAACGCCACGGCTTCGAGATTCTCGCGACCGCCGTGCACGTTCGGCAGCCATTCCCCGTCTTCGCGGCTGTAGTCGCGATACAGCATCGATGCGACGGCGTCGACGCGCAGCCCATCGACCCCGTAGCGCTCGATCCAGAACAGGGCGTTGCCGATCAGATAGTTGCTCACTTCTCGGCGACCGAAGTTGTAGATCAGCGTGCCCCAGTCCTGATGCATGCCCTCGCGCGGGTCGGCGTGCTCGTAGAGTGCGTTGCCATCGAAACGGCCGAGACCGTGTTCGTCGTTCGGGAAATGCGCTGGAACCCAGTCGACGATCACGCGCAGGCCGGCCGCGTGGCAGGCGCGAACGAAATCACGGAAACCATTCGGCGTGCCGTGGCGGGCGGTCGGCGAGTACAGTCCGAGCGGCTGGTAGCCCCAGGAGCCGTCGAATGGATGTTCGGAAACCGGCAGCAGTTCGAGATGGGTGAAACCCAGGTTGACGACGTAGGGGATAAGCGTTTCGCTGAGACGTTGCCAATCTGGAAAGCCACCGTCATCGGCCCGCCGCCACGAAGCCAGATGGACCTCGTAGATCGACATCGGCGCATCGAGCTGGTCGCCGGCCGGAATCGCGGATGCTTCGACGGGCGGCGGCAGGGCGCAGACGACGGACGCGGTCGATGGGCGCATTTCGGCCTGGAAACCGTATGGGTCCGCCTTCAGCGGCAGCAGATGGCCCTCGCGCGATCGGATCTCGAACTTGTAGTGCGCACCGGCCGCGACGCCTGGCAGGAAGATCTCCCAGACGCCACATTCGCGGCGCAGGCGCATCGGGTGGCGACGTCCGTCCCAGGTGTTGAAGTCACCGACGACACTGACGCGCTGCGCGTCAGGTGCCCAGACGGCGAAGGCGGTTCCGGCAACGCCGTCGATCTCACAGAGGTGGGCGCCGAGACGCTCGAACGGGCGCAGGTGCGAGCCTTCGGCGAGCAGCCAGACATCCATCTCACCAAGAACGGTCCAGAAGCGATACGGATCGTCGGTCTCCTGTATCCCGTCCTGCCAACTGATTCGCAGGCGATAGGGAAAGTAGTTGCGACGGCGGGGAATCGATCCCTCGAAGAAGCCTTCCACGTCCTCGATCCGCCGTTGTTCCAGTTCGGCGACCTGGCGGCCGGTCTTGGCATCGACGACGGCGACCGCGAGTGCGCCGGGCTGCATGCTGCGCACCCATAGCTTTCCGTCGGGGTCGGTGTGCATGCCAAGGACCGCATAAGGGTCGCTGTGTTGTGCCCGGTAGAGGGCGATGATGTCAGCAGAGTCAAGCATTCGAGACGTCCTTACTCAGTTTGTGTCGATGTGCCAGGTGTCGTTGGCGTAGTCGCGGATCGTCCGGTCAGCGGAAAAAGGGCCCATGCCGGCAACGTTGATGATTGCCTTGCGCTGCCATTCGTCGCTGTTGAGGTAGAGTGCGTCGACGCGCCCTTGGGTAGCCACGTAGTCCGCGTAGTCGGCGAGCAACAGGTAGTGATCGCCGTAGTGCAGCAGGCAGTTGAAGATGTCGTGATAGCGTGAACGTTCCCCCGGCGAGAAGAAACCCGTGTCGATGCGGTCCAGTGCCTCCTTCAGGGCAGGATCACCGTGGTACAGCGCCAGTGGTTGATGGCCAGCCTGCCTGATCGCGTTGACCTGGGCCGTGTTGTTGCCAAAGATGAAGATGTTCTCGGCGCCGACGTTGTCGCGGATCTCGATGTTCGCACCATCCTCGGTGCCGATCGTCAGCGCCCCGTTGAGCGAAAGCTTCATGTTGCCGGTGCCCGAAGCCTCGGTTCCCGCCGTGGAAATCTGTTCCGACAGGTTGGCCGCCGGCATGATCAGTTCGGCGATCGACACGCCGTAGTTGGGGATGAACACCACGCGCAGCAGATCGCGCGTCCGCGGATCGTTGTTGACCACTGCGGCCACGTCATGAATCAGACGGATCACCTGCTTCGCCATGTGGTACGACGAGGCGGCCTTGCCGGCGAAGATCACGCTGCGCGGCGCATAGTCGCGCGCCGAACCGTCGAGCAGCGCGTTGTAGCGGGTGATGACGTGCAGTACGTTGAGCAGTTGCCGCTTGTACTCGTGAATCCGTTTCACCTGGACATCGAACAGGCTGTCCGGGTCGAGGCTGACGGCCAGCTCGCGTGCCACATAGTTCGCCAGGCGGAGCTTGTTGCCGCGCTTCGCGGCCGCGAAGGCGGTGCGGAAACCGGCGTCGTCGGCGCTTGCCCGCAGCGCCTGCAGGCGATCGAGATCGAGTCGCCAGTCCTTGCCGCCGAGTCTCTCGTCGAGCAGCGTCGACAGCGCCGGGTTGGCCTGCGCCAGCCAGCGCCGTGGCGTGACGCCGTTGGTCTTGTTGTGGAAGCGCTCCGGATAGAGGCGGGCAAAGTCGGCGAAAATGGTCTGCACCATGAGATCGGAGTGCAGTTGCGAGACGCCGTTCACGCGGTGGCTGCCGACGATGCAGAGGTTCGCCATGCGCACCCGCTTGTCCTTGTCGTGGCCGCCGCCATCGTCGATCAGCGACACCCTTCGCATGAGGTCGATGTCGCCCGGGTAGAGGCGGACGACCTCGTCGAGGAACTCCTGGTTGATGCGGTAGATGATCAGGATGTGCCGCGGCAACACGCGCTGGATCAGCGTCACCTTCCAGGTTTCGAGCGCCTCCGGCATCAGCGTGTGGTTGGTATAGGAGAAAATCCTGCGGCACTGCTCCCAGGCGGTAGCCCAGGCTATTCCGTGATCGTCAACCAGCAGCCGCATCAGCTCGGCGACGCTGATCGCCGGGTGGGTGTCATTGAGGTGGATCGCCACGTGCTCGGCGAGGTTGCTGAAGGTGCCATGCTCCGCCTGGTGACGTTCCAGGATGTCCTGCAAGGAGGCAGACACGAAGAAGTACTCCTGGCGCAGGCGCAACTCGCGACCCGCCGAGGTGCTGTCATTCGGATAGAGGACCCAGGAGATGTTCTCGAATCGGTTCTTGAACTCCGCCGCGCGTTGGTAGTCGCCGGTATTGAAGGCGCCGAGGTCGATCTCCGATGGCGCAGCCGCCTTCCACAGGCGCAAGGTGCTGACTCGATCGGTACCGTGTCCCGGGATGACGTAATCGAAGGCCTTTGCCTCGACCGAGTCCGCCGCATGCCATTCGGCCCATTCGCCATGATGCTCGCAGGTGCCGCCGAAGCGAACGGTGTGATGCTTGTTGGCGCGCGGGAATTCCCAGGGCGATCGGTCCTGCAGCCAGGCTTCGGGTTTCTCGACCTGCTGCCCGTTGAGGATGGACTGCGCAAACATGCCGTACTCGTAACGGACTCCGTAGCCCCAGGACGGCAGTCCGACCGTGGCCATCGAATCGAGGAAGCAGGCAGCCAGGCGACCGAGGCCGCCATTGCCCAATGCCGCATCGGGTTCGCACTCCATCACTTCCTCGAGTGACGGGCCCGGTGGCGTGAACAGGGCTGCTGCCTGTTCACGCAGGCCGATGGCCGAGAGCGCGTTGTTCATTGCCCGGCCGATCAGGAATTCCATCGACAGGTAATAGATGCGGCGTGCCTTGTTGCTGCGGTCGGCATTCTGGGTCCGTACCCAACGCTCTGCCAGTTGCTCCCGTGCCACTTGCGAAAGCGCGAGATAGAGGTCGGCCCGGGTGGCGCGGGTCGGCTCGGCTGCGATCGTGTCGACGAGTTTCTGCTCGACTGCGCAGCGCAGCTGTTCGCTCTCGGAAAGGGGGGGGACGACGTTGGACATCAGGCGGGTACTCCAAGAAAGGTTATCGGCAACCCTCGCACGCGGCCAGGGCCTGAGCAGCACCCAGCAGGGCCGGGGCAGGCGAAAGGATTACATAGGTCGGAACGGTGGCGAGATAGGACGCGAAGCGCCCCTTGGCCTCGAACCGCGCGCGGAAAGGCGAGCGATCGAAGATTTCCCCCAGCCGTGGAATGATACCACCGCCGACATAAACACCACCCCGAGCGCCGAGGGTGAGCGCCAGATTGCCGGCCACCGAGCCGAGCAGTGCGCAGAAGGTGTCGATCACCGCAGCACATTGCCCGTCGTCACCGGCGACGGCGCCCGCGACGATCTCAACGGTGTTCAGGGGCACATGCGTTCGCCCGTCGACCGTCGCAACGAGGCGATGCAGCAGCGGCAGGCCGCTGCCGGAAAGGAGTCGCTCGGCCGAGACATGCTCGAACTCGCGCCAGGCGAGCGCCAGAATTGCCGCCTCGCGCGCGTCTGCCGGGGCAAGCGAGCAATGGCCGCCTTCACCGCTCAGAGGCAACCAGTCGCCGGCATGATGGAGCAGGCCGGAAACACCCAGCCCGGTCCCCGGGCCGAGGACTGCCTTGGCCGCGCCGCGGACGGGACTCCCGCTGCCGACCTGTCGCAGTTCGGCAGCGGGAAGACGGGGCAGCGACAGGGCGAGCGCGCTGAAGTCATTGAGCAGCAGCAACCTGTGCAGCCCCAACCGTGCCGTGATGCTCTCGCGCGAAAAGCTCCACGAAGCGTTGGTCAGTGCGACCACCCCATCGTGTACCGGCGCTGCAATGGCGATTGCGGCGGCTGACGGGGCGGGGCTCGCAGATGCTGCGAGGTATGTCTGCATCGCCTCGACCGGCCCCGCGAAGTCTGCTACCGACAGCACCTGCACGCGCTGCGGCATGTTCGCTTCGTCGAGCAGTGCGAAACGGGCGTGGGTGCCCCCGATGTCGCCGACGATTCCAATTGGAAGCTTCATCGGCCCCAGCGCCCCTCGGTACGGGCCTGTGGTCCCCGCGGACGGCGCACGCGCGGCAGTCTGCCTGCGTCGATGTGAGCGATGGTCATGGGGTTCAAGTGGGCAAATTCTCCGCCTGGCGTTCGTGGTTATGGTCGTGCATGCCTTGGTTCCGGGACGGGATGCCAGGCGGCAACCCATTTTGGTGGAATCTTCGCATCAAACGCGAGATTAATCAAAGACCCTGCTAACATGACCCAGGTCTGGCGCCGCAGACCGCGCAGCAAGTGCCGGCGGTTCAGTGCTGCGGCAGCCATCCGTGAGCGCAGAGGGCATCCGTGGATGACACAAGTCTGATCAGCAGGCTCGGTGAAGTGGTTGGCGAGGCGAACGTGCTGGTCGACGCCGGCGCCGTGGCCGGACATCTCGTTGACTGGCGGGGTCGCTATCGCGGGGCGGCGCTCTGCGTCGTCAAACCGGCGACCGCGGCCGCCGTATCAGCCGTCGTGAGGCTGTGTGCGCAGGCTGGCGTGGCGATGGTGCCGCAGGGTGGAAACACCAGCCTCTGCGGCGCGGCGACGCCGGCTGCCGACGGCCGCTCGGTGGTAATCAACCTTGCGCGGTTGAACCGCGTTCGGGCGATCGATGCGACGAACAACACGATCACCGTTGAGGCGGGTTGCCTTCTGCAGCGGGTACAGGAGGCTGCCGCAGCGGTCGGGCGGCTTTTTCCACTGTCACTCGCCGCCGAGGGAAGTTGCCAGATCGGTGGCAATCTGTCGACCAATGCCGGCGGTGTGCAGGTCTTGCGTTACGGTACCGCGCGCGAGCTGACGCTGGGCATCGAGGTGGTCCTGCCCAATGGCGAGCTTTGGGATGGTTTGCGTGCCCTGCGCAAGGACAACACCGGTTACGACCTCAAGCAGCTGTTCATCGGCGCCGAAGGTACGCTCGGCGTCATCACTGCCGCCGTGCTGCGGCTCTTTCCCTGGCCACGGGCGAAGGCGACCGCCTGGCTGGCGATTGCCGCCGTGGAGATGGCGCTGCGCGTGCTGGTGGCCCTTCAGGATCGTTTCGGTCCGGCGCTGACCGCCTGCGAGCTGGTGTCCGGGGTGGCGCTGGGACTGGTTCGCAAGCACATTCCCGGTTCGCACCCGACACTGGTCGACAGTCCATGGCATCTTCTGGTCGAGCTGTCCGCTGGCGCCGACGAGGCTTCCCTGCGCGAGGAGCTGGCGTCCTTCCTGGCGAGCATGATCGAGGACCGACGGGTTGCCGACGCGGTGCTGGCGCAGAGCGGCGAGCAGGCACGGCGGCTGTGGACGCTGCGCGAGAGCATTGGCGAGGCGCAGCGGATCGAGGGCCCGAGCATCAAGCACGACGTTTCGCTGCCGATCTCGCGCCTGCCGGAGTTCATCGATCGAGCGGATCGTGCCTTGGTTGAGGCTTTCCCGGGCATCAGGATGGTCACCTTCGGCCATATCGGCGACGGCAATCTGCACTACAACCAGTCGCGACCGACCGCGGGTGACCAGGCCTTGTTTCTCGCCGCGCAGCCGCAGGTCAACCGGATCGTGCATGACCTCGTAGACGAGTTCGGTGGGAGCATCAGTGCCGAGCACGGCATCGGTCAGCTGAAACGTGCCGAGCTGTTGCGCTACCGGACGTCGCTGGAGATCGGCATGATGCGCGTGGTCAAGGAAGCCCTCGATCCGCGAGGGTTGATGAATCCCGGCAAGATACTGTGAGCGCCGGACGATGCATGCGCGTCAGTGCCGTGTCTTCGGCAGGGTCGCCGCCGGGTCGGCAAACAGCTCCTCAATCGCGGCTGCATCGAAACGGTACTCGCGATTGCAGATTTCATCCCTGATCAGCACTTCACCGTGCTCGTGCAGGGTGGCGTAGACTTCGCTCGCACCTAGGGTGTGCAGCAGCGCGCGCGCCTTCTGCCAGTCCTCGGGGCAGTTTAGGCTGACGTCTTGCGCGGCAAAGAGGCGGATCGTTTCCTCGGGGAAGAGTCGTGGCAAGAGATCTTCGGCTGCCAGCGAGAGCAGCTCCGAACGACCGATCGTTGCCGCCAGCGCCTCCGCTCGTGTCCAGCCGTCGGCGTCGCGTTCCGCGGCCGTCGGCAGTTTCTGCAGCAGCATGCCGGCAGCCGCTTCGTCCGAAACCGCCAGGAACATGCGCGCCGGTTGCTGCACCGATTGCCCCAGGTAGTTTTCGAAGACCTCGGCAATGCTCTCGCCATAGATCGGCACGATGCTCTGGTAAGGCTCGCGCATTGTCGGCATGTCGAGCGCGAGCAGCAGTTGGCCATCGCCGAGCATCTCGCGCATGGATCCTTCCACCACCGTTTGCGCGCACTTCGCCATGCCGCGAACCTGCAGCTGCTCGTTGCAGTCGATGACCAGCAGCGAGATCGGACCCTTGCCGCGCAACTGGATCGTCACCCGTCCCGGCTGCTTGAGGTTGCTGCCGACGAGCAGGGTGCTGGCAGACAGTTCGCCAAGCAGCCGTGCCACAGGCAGTGGGTAGCCGCGATCCTCGATGAGTTTCTGCCAGACCGGGCCAAGGCGGACCAGGGCACCGGCGATGTCGAGATCGTCCAGCAGGAAGCGGTGCAGGCAGTCGGTGTTCATCGGCGTCCGGGCGCTAGCGCTGCCGGGCAGCAGGGCCCTGCCGGCAGAGGACCGGAGCGGCGCAGTCCGCCTGCAGCTGTCGCGGGTTGCCAGCCGATGCGCGCGGCGCGATGTCGCGCCGCTGGCTTGCCGGCATGCATGTCGCTCTCAGGACACTTCCAGCATGCGGTCGAGTGCCAGCCTCGCGAGTTCCCGCTCGTGCTCGGGTACGCGAATCTGGTTGACCACCGTGCCGTCCGCCAGGTTTTCCAGCGTCCATGCCAAGTGTTGCGGGTCGATGCGTTGCATCGTCGAACACATGCAGACCGTCGGTGCCATGAACTGGACGATCTTGCCCTCGTGTCTGACCTCCTCGGCAAGGCGGTTCACGAGATTGAGCTCGGTGCCCACCAGCCAGCGCGTGTTGGCAGGGGCTTCCTTGATCGTCCGCACGATGTGTTCGGTCGAGCCGACGAAGTCCGATTGCCGGCAGACCTCGAAGCTGCACTCCGGGTGCGAGATCACCTGGCCGTCTGGATGCTGATTGCGGAAACGCAGGATGTGCGCCGGCTGGAACATCTGGTGTACCGAGCAGTGGCCCTTCCAGAGCAGCAGCCGGGCGGCGCGGATCTGCTGCGGGGTCAGGCCGCCCGACTCGAGGTCGGGATCCCAGACCACCATTTCGTCGAGCGGGATGCCCATCTGGAACCCGGTCCAGCGGCCAAGGTGCTGGTCGGGGAAGAAGAGGATCTTCTCCCGACGGGCGAAGGCCCAGGTGGCGATCGTGCCGGCGTTGGAGGAGGTGCAGACGATGCCGCCATGTTCGCCGCAGAAGGCCTTGAGGTCGGCTGCCGAATTGATGTAGGTCACCGGAGTCACCACTTGCTCCACTTCGATCACCTCGCCAAGCTCACGCCAGCAGCGTTCGACCTTGGCGAGATTGGCCATGTCGGCCATCGAGCAGCCGGCCGCCAGGTCCGGCAGGATGGCGATCTGGTCGGGTTTCGACATGATGTCGGCGACTTCGGCCATGAAGTGGACGCCGCAAAAGACGATGAGGCGCGAAGCGGTGTTCGCTGCCAGACGCGACAGCTTGAGTGAGTCGCCGGTCAGGTCAGCGTACTGATAAACGTCGGCGCGCTGGTAATGGTGGCAGAGGACCACGACCTCGCTCCCGAGGCGCGCGCGCGCCTTACGGATCCGCTGGTGGCAGGCGTCGTCCTGCAACTGGTTGAACTTGTCGAAGCTGATGGTGGCGGTTTGCATGGCTGGTGGTCGAGTCGATGTGGGTGAAGGCCCTGCTGGACGAAGCGATCGGCTTTCGGGGCCGATGCATCAAACCGGTGCTCCGCCAGCCTGCAGCATCGCTAGCTTCCGCTCCGCGCCCTGTGGTCGGCTGGCGATTTTCCGTTGCACGCGCTCTCAGCTCCGCCAAGGCAGGCCCGCGTGGCGCCAGCCACCGAGCCTGCCGCGCTGGCCGCTGGCGTCGACATCCCCTTCGAAGCCTTCGAGCACGTTGTAACATTCGCGCTGCATGGCCTGTGTGGCGAGCGCGGCGGCGTGGTGCGAACGCGCGCCGCTGCGGCAGATGAACAGCAGCAGCGCTTCCCGATCGGTCTGTTGCTTGAGCTGTGCGAGAAAGTGCGAGTTCGGTCGGCTCTCCGGGTACCCCATCCATTCGATCTCGATGGCGCCGGGAATTCTGCCCACCCAATCCCACTCGGCCCGTGTGCGCACGTCGACCAACCGGGCTCCGGGCGCCAGTTGCCAGACCTCGAACGCTTCACGAGGCGTCAGGGCGCCGGCGTAAGGCAGGCCGAGTTCCTGTCCGCGCTCGTGGGCGAGTTGCAGCAGGTCGGTCAGTCTTCCCATGGTGTCTGTCGAGGCCTCCTTGGAGCAGATGTTTCAAGGATCGGAGTATAAATCACTTGCATCGTTCCCGGCGCCCCCGCACGATGGCCGTAGGGTGGCGCGGGCGCACCTGGATGGTGCGAGAGTTGAGGCCCTGCACCAATGATGTGCGCACAAAATGCCTGATCGTGTTCCGAGACCTTGTGGCACAATGATCCGTCGGTCGGGAATCGATTGGCACGTTTTGTGCTAATTCCTTCGCGCAACGATTTTCTACTGTCGCCGCTGACCCCGGCACCTGTTCAGGAGGCCCTTTGATGGCAAGCCCGCAAGACGTGATCAAGATGGTGAAGGACAATGAAGCGAAGTTCGTGGACTTCCGCTTTACGGATACCCGCGGCAAGGAGCAGCACGTGACCGTTCCGGTCAGCGCCTTCGATGAAGAGAAATTCGAGAATGGCCATGCCTTCGATGGCTCGTCGATCGCCGGCTGGAAGGGGATTCAGGCGTCGGACATGCAACTGATGCCCGATCCGGCGACCGCCTACGTCGACCCGTTCTTCGACGAGACGACCGTCGTGCTCACGTGCGACGTTGTCGACCCGGCAGACGGTCGTGGCTATGATCGCGATCCGCGCTCGATCGCCAAGCGGGCAGAGGCCTACCTGAAATCCTGCGGTATCGGCGATACCGCATACTTCGGGCCGGAGCCCGAGTTCTTCATCTTTGACTCGGTTGCCTGGAACGTTGACATGTCCGGCTGCAACCTGAAGATCTACTCGCAGGAGGCGGCCTGGACCAGCGGCGAAAAGTCCGAGGGCGAGGGCGGCACAGGTCACCGGCCGGGAGTCAAGGGCGGCTACTTCCCGGTGCCGCCGGTTGACAGCCTGCACGATATTCGCTCGGCAATGGTCCTGACGCTGGAAACGATCGGTGTGCCGGTCGAAGTGCATCACCACGAGGTTGCCACCGCGGGTCAGTGCGAAATCGGCACCCTGTTCAACACTTTGGTGAAGCGTGCCGACTGGACGCAGATCCTGAAGTATGTCGTGCATAACGTCGCGCATCAGTACGGCAAGACGGCCACCTTCATGCCGAAGCCGATCGTCGGTGACAATGGTTCGGGGATGCACGTCCACCAGTCGATCTGGAAGGATGGCAAGAACCTCTTTGCCGGCAATGGTTACGCCGGCCTGTCGGAACTCGCCCTGTTCTATATCGGTGGCATCATCAAGCACGCCAAGGCGCTCAACGCCATCACCAATCCGGGCACGAATTCGTACAAGCGGCTGGTGCCGCATTACGAAGCGCCGGTCAAGCTCGCCTACTCGGCCAAGAACCGTTCGGCGTCGATTCGCGTGCCGCACGTGGCTTCCGACAAGGCGCGGCGGATCGAAACCCGCTTCCCGGATCCGATCGCCAATCCCTATCTGTGCTTTTCGGCGCTGTTGATGGCGGGTCTCGACGGCATCCAGAACCGTATTCATCCCGGCGATCCCGCCGACAAGAACCTCTACGACCTGCCGCCGGAAGAGGATGCAAAAATCCCGACCGTCTGCGCAAGTCTCGAGGAGGCGTTGGCGGCGCTCGACAAGGATCGCGACTTCCTGACGCGTGGCGGTGTGTTCTCCGACGACTGGATCGATGCCTACATCGAACTGAAGATGGATGAGGTCAACAAGGTTCGCATGACCACCCACCCGGTGGAGTTCGACCTCTACTACAGCTGCTGAGCCAGCGTGCGTGTGCGAAGGACGGGCGTTGCCCGTCCTTCGCACGTCTACCGATCGACCTCCTTCCGCGTTAGTATTGCAGCCGATTGGTCACCATGGTCACAGCCGTGGAACCGCCCCGACTGCCGTAGGGCCCGTTGCGGTCCGCGGCTCCGCCGGCGCCAGGAGGAATTCGAAGACGATGAGACGACCGCCACGCCTGTTCTGCGCACTTGCCCTGTCGCTGTCTACCTGGATGCAGGCGACAGCCCAGGACATCTACAAGTGCGTCGATGCAGAGGGCCATACGACCTACTCGAACGTGCCGACCAGGAGCTGCCGCAAGCTGGTCCTGGATCCGGTGAATCTTGCCCCGGCGTCACGACAACCTGCTGCCAGGACGGCCACCCCGGGCAACTTCCCGAAGGTCGACGAGCAAACGCAGAAATCACGTGACGGCGATCGCCGACGTATCCTTGACACCGAGCTGGCCGCCGAGCAGAAGAATCTCGAGCAGGCCAAGCAGGAGCTGGCCCAGCAGGAAGGGACCGTCCTGCCCAGCGAGCGAATGCAGGGCGGTGCAATCAGCGGTGGCAAGGTGCAGGAGCGGCTGCAACCTTACAAGGACAAGGTGGCGCTGCACCAGCGCAACGTCGAGGCCATCCAGAAAGAGATCGCCAATCTGCGCTGAGCGCGGCGCCGACGGCCAGACGCGGGCCTGACCTGGCCAGGCGTTCACCAGTTCGCCAGCGCGATCCTGCCAGCCAATGCCCGACGACCCAGCGAATCCATTCGGCGGCCTTGACCTGCTTTCGTCGGCCGTGCTCCTGCTCGACGAGAAGCTGGAAATCCGCTATCTCAATCCGGCCGCCGAGAACCTGCTCGAGATCAGTCAGAAGGTCTTCTTCGGCTGTCGTCTGGACGGCGTGATGGAATGTCCGCCGAAGCTGCTCGCGGCCCTCGACAGCGTGTGCGTCCAGGGCTGGAGCTACAGCGGGCAGAATGTCGAGTTGCGTCTGGCTGGCGGCAACATGCTGCAATTGAACTGCGCGGTGAACCCCGTCGAAGCGCCGAACGTTCGCCTGCTCATCGAGCTCTGGCCGATCGACCAGCAACTCCGGGCGACGCGCGAGGAGCGCCTGGTCGAGCAGCAGCAGGCCAGTCGTGAGCTGATCCGGAACCTCGTCCATGAGATCAAGAATCCACTGGGAGGGATCCGTGGCGCCGCGCAGTTGCTCGAGCGCGAGCTCGGCAATCCCGGGCTGCATGAATACACCCAGGTGATCATCAAGGAAGCGGACCGCCTGCAGGAACTGATGCGTCGGCTGCTGTCGCCACATCGGCCGATGCAGCCAGGCCCGGTGAACATCCACGAGATTCTCGAACGCGTGCGCAGCTTGCTGACGGCAGAGTTCCCAAGCATCCTAGCGGTGCGCAGGGACTACGACACCAGCCTGCCGGAACTCGTCGGCGACCGGGAACAGCTGATCCAGGTCTTCCTGAACATTGCCCGGAATGCCGCCCAGGCGATTACGCGGCAGACTGGCCGCGGGCCATCGGGGCCAGGCCAGATCACGCTGCGCACGCGTGCAGCGCGGCAGGTGACGTTGTTCAAGCGGCGCCATCGGCTGGCGCTCGAGGTGCACGTGATCGACGACGGCCCGGGAATCGCCGAGGAGATTCGCGAGCGCATGTTCTACCCTCTGGTTTCCGGCCGATCCGGGGGAAGTGGTCTCGGGTTGACGCTGGCGCAGAGCTTCGTCCAGCAGCACCAGGGGACGATCGAGTGCGAGAGTCGGCCGGGCCACACCTGTTTCACGATCCGTCTCCCGCTTGGTTGAACATCCTGGCAGGTTTCTTGCTAAAGGATCAGGACATTCTGATGACAACAGACAGGCCGGCCGAGGAATCCATGAAAGCGGTGTGGATCGTTGATGATGACAAGTCGATACGCTGGGTTCTCGAGAAAACGCTGGCGCGCGAGAAGATCCCGTTCTGCAGCTTCGCTTCCGCGAGCGAGGCATTGGCGCGGCTCGACGCGGGGGCACAGCAGCCGCAGGTGCTGGTGTCCGATATCCGCATGCCCGGACAGTCGGGGCTCGAGCTGCTGCAGATCGCCAAGGAGCGCTTTCCGACGTTGCCGGTCATCATCATGACCGCCTACTCCGACCTCGACAGCGCCGTGTCGGCATTTCAGGGCGGCGCCTTCGAGTACCTGCCGAAACCTTTCGACGTCGATCAGGCGCTTGAGCTGATCCGGCGCGCGATCAGTGAAAGTCTGCACCAGACTGGTGCGCCGAACGACATCGGACTGACGCCCGAGATCCTGGGGCAGGCGCCGGCGATGCAGGAGGTCTTTCGTGCCATCGGCCGCCTGAGCCAGTCGAGCGCCACTGTCCTGATCACTGGCGAATCGGGTTCCGGCAAGGAACTCGTCGCGCGAGCGGTGCATCGCCACAGTCAGCGCGCGGACAAGCCGTTCATTGCCATCAACACCGCAGCAATCCCGCGCGACCTACTGGAGTCGGAGCTCTTCGGTCATGAGCGCGGCGCTTTCACCGGCGCCGCCGGGCAGCGTCAGGGGCGCTTCGAACAGGCCGAGGGCGGCACCCTGTTTCTGGACGAGATCGGTGACATGCCGGCAGAGCTGCAGACCAGGCTGCTGCGTGTCTTGTCCGATGGTCACTACTATCGCGTCGGTGGTCATTCGCCCCTCAAGACGCGGGTGCGGATCATCGCGGCGACGCATCAGGATCTCGAGGCGCGTGTCCGGCAGGGCTTGTTCCGCGAAGACCTCTTCCATCGCCTCAACGTCATCCGGGTCAGACTCCCCAGCCTGCGTGAGCGCCGCGAGGACATCCCGATTCTCGCTCGCCACTTCCTGCAGAAGAGCGCCCGCGAACTGGGCGTCGAGGGCAAGCGCTTCTCCGAGGCTGCGCTGAAGCATCTCAGCGGGCTCGACTTTGCCGGCAACGTGCGGCAGCTCGAGAACCTTTGCCATTGGCTGACCGTGATGGCTCCGGGGCAACTGGTCGACGTCGCGGACCTGCCGCCCGAACTGCGGGAGTCGTCGCCGTCGGCAGCCAGCGACGACTGGGAGGCTGTGCTCGGCCAAGCGGTGGACCGCTGCCTGGCTGGTGATCCCGGACAGGTTCATGCCAGGCTGTCGCAAGCCTTCGAGCGGGTTCTCATCAACCGGGCTCTGGCGCATACCGGCGGACGGCGGATTGAGGCCGCACAGGCGCTCGGCATCGGGCGCAACACGATCACCCGCAAGATTCAGGAACTGGGAATCAGCAGCGGCGGCTCAATCGACGACAGGGAAAGCTGAAGAGCGGAATAATCGGCGATAATTGCCGACGTCGCTTCGGATTGCCCAACGATGGCCCAGTTCGTTTCCGCTTGTCAGATCGATCCCGGACGCCTTTTCCCGCTGCTGGGTCAGGCGCGTGGCCGTTTCACGGTCGAGGCGCTGGCTGCATGCGGTTCGACCAGCAGCGTGCTTCTCGAACGTGCTCGCCAGGGTGCCCCATCGGGTTCGGTGCTGATTGCCGACGAACAGACTGCGGGCCGTGGCCGGCGTGGCCGCAGCTGGCTGTCGTCGCCGTCCGCCGGCCTGACCTTCTCCTTGCTCTGGCGTTTCAGCGGCGGCGTTGCCCGGCTGGCCGGTCTGTCGCTGGCGGTCGGTTTGGCGGTGGCGCGCGCGCTCCAGCGCATTGGTGCCACTGGTGTCGGGCTGAAGTGGCCCAACGACATCCTGCTCGATGGCGGCAAGCTTGGCGGCATCCTGGTGGAACTGGAATCCGTGCCAGCGGGAGTGTTGGCGGTGATCGGCATTGGTCTCAACCTGCAGATGCCGCCGATCGGTGAGGAGGAGTTCATCCACCCGCCGGCGGCCCTTTCGCAGGCGCTGTCGCCACTGCCGGAGCGACACCGGTTGCTGGCAGAGCTGCTGATCGAACTGGCGGCGGTTCTCGACCACTTTGACGCCGACGGTTTCGCCGTCCTGCGAGCCGACTGGCAGCAGCAGCATGCGTGGCAGGATCGGCCCGTACGCCTGCTGGACGGCGATCGCCTCGATCGTCAGGGCATCTGCCTTGGCGCAGACGAGGATGGTGCGTTGCTGCTGCAGACGGCAAGCGGTATCGAGCGTTGCCTGTCCGGCGATCTATCACTGCGCGTCGCATGATCATCGCCATCGACGCCGGCAACAGCCGCATCAAATGGGCCACTCACGAGGGGGGGCGCTGGCTCGACTGCGGCGTTCTGGCGACTTCCGACATCGCCTGGCTGGCCGAGGCGGCCGATGAATGGCCAGCCGGTGCACAGGTCGTGGTCTGCAATGTCGCCGGCGCCGAGGTCGCGGCAGGCATCTCGTCCTTGCTCGCCGCACGCCAGGCGCGGGTTTCCTTTCTCCGTCCGACGGCAGCCGCCTGTGGGGTGCGCAATTCCTATGATTTGCCGGCACAACTCGGGGCGGATCGCTGGGCCGCCCTGATCGGTGCTCGTGCGCAGTCAGCGAACGCCTGCCTGGTCGTCTGCGCCGGCACGGCGACGACGGTCGACCTCCTCGATGCCGACGGAGTCTTTCGTGGCGGGCTGATACTCCCCGGTTTCGACCTGATGCGCGCCGCATTGGCGAGCAACACGGCGCAGTTGCCGTTCGCTGAAGCAGGTGCCTTCCGTGCCGCGCCCCGCAATACCAGCGACGCGATCGTCAGCGGCTGTCTGCAGGCCCAGCTTGGCGCGGTCGAACGCATGTTTGCCGCCATTGCCAGCGAGGCCGGTGCGGAATGCCTGCTGACCGGGGGCGGGGCGGAGCGTCTGGCGGCCCACCTGCGGATTCCCTTCCGGCTGGTGGAGAATCTGATCCTGCGCGGTCTGGTGCGCTATGCCGAGTCACCGTGAGCCACCCGCCGGGCGTCGTTGACGCGCGAAGAGAGGAGAAGCCTGATGCCGACCCATCTGCTGAGCATGCTGCCCGCCTTTCTCGCCTACTTCTCCGTGGCGATCGTCTTGCTGGCGCTGTTCCTGCTGGTCTATCTGAACGTGACACCGTACGCTGAGCTGGCACTGATCCGCGCCGGCAACACGGCCGCTGCGACGAGCCTCTCCGGCGCGTTGCTCGGTTTTGCCATGCCCGTGGCCAACGTCATTGCACACAGCGATACGCTCCTCGATCTCGCCGCCTGGGGCGCGATTGCCGGCGTGATCCAGATTCTTGCCTACCTGGCCATCCGCCTTGCCGTACCGCAGCTGACGCAGGACATCCCCGCCGGCAGGATGGCTCCGGCGGTTCTTCTCGCGGTGGTATCGCTCACCGTCGGTCTGATCAACGCAGCCTGCATGACCTACTGACGGATCCTTTCCTGGCGGCGCATTGCCGCCACAACTTGTTTGCGGGAGCTTGCCATGGCACTCATGGATTTCATCAGGAAGCAGTTCGTCGATGTCATTCAATGGACCGAGGAGGGTGACGGAGTGCTCGCCATGCGTTACCCGATGCAGGACCTGGAGATCCAATATGGCGCGCAGTTGACGGTCCGCGAATCGCAGATGGCCGTTTTCGTCAATGAAGGCCAGATCGCCGACGTGTTCAGTCCCGGCCTGTACACATTGACGACGCGCACATTGCCGGTGCTGACCTACCTCAAGAACTGGGACAAGCTTTTCGAGTCACCCTTCAAGTCGGACGTCTATTTCTTCTCGACCCGTTTGCAGCTCGACTGCAAGTGGGGGACGCCGAATCCGATCACCATCCGCGACAAGGACTTCGGGATGGTGCGCATGCGCGCCTTCGGCATCTACTCGTACAGGCTTGTCGATGCACGCAGGTTCCACAGTGAAATCTCGGGGACGCGCGAGCAGTACTCCGTTGCCGACCTCGATGGCCAGCTGCGCAACCTCGTCATCAGCTCGATGACCGACCTTTTCGGCGAGTCCGGGGTTCCTTTCATCGACATGGCGGCGAACCAGGATGAGCTGGGCAGGCAGCTGAAGAGCAAGCTCGAGACCGTATTTGAACGCTACGGTCTGGCGCTCGACAGTTTTGTCGTCCAGAACGTCTCGCTGCCCGAAGAACTGCAGAAGATCCTCGATACGCGGATCGGCATGAACATGATCGGCGATCTTGGCCGCTACACGCAATACCAGGTGGCGACGAGCATTCCCCTGGCGGCCCAGAACGAAGGCGGCATCGCCGGGATCGGTGCCGGGCTGGGCGCCGGCCTTGGCATTGGTCAGACGATGACTGCAGCAATGGCGCAGGCCACCGGCTCCGGCACCACACCGGCGGCAGCGTCGGCAGCGGTGCCGGTGGCTGCAGGCAACGCCGACGAAGTGGTTGCAACGCTGGAGAAGCTGCACGGACTGGTGGCGAAGGGCATCCTGTCGCAGGCCGAGTTTGACGCCAAGAAGGCAGAGCTGCTGGCCCGCCTCGGCTGATGTCGGTTGCCTGAATCTCCGACGGTGCCGGACCGGCCATCGTGAAGCAAGCGAGTTGTCCGTCCTGCGGTGCGCCGGTCGTCTTTCGCGCGGCGAGCTCGCTCTACGTCGTCTGCGATTTCTGCCGCAGCACCCTGCTGCGCAGCGGCGAGGACCTGCAGAAAATCGGACGCATGGCCGAACTGCTGGAGGACGATTCGCCGATCCGGATTGGCAGCGAGGGCCAATTTCGCCAGCGCCATTTCACGGTCATCGGTCGCATCCAGCTGCAGTACGCAGCGGGTCTCTGGAACGAGTGGCACATCCTCTTCGATGATGGCCGAAGCGCTTGGCTTGCCGAGGCCTCCGGCGAGTTGATCGTCAGCGCGCAGGTGGCAGTCAAGGATCCGCTGCCGGCATTCGCGGCGCTGGCGCCCGAAATGCCGGTCACTCTCGACGGTCGGCGCTTCGTCGTCACCGATCTGGCGACTGCGCGCTGCATCGCCGGCGAGGGCGAGCTACCTTTCCGGGTCGCTGCGGGCTACGACGTCAATACTGCGGATTTGCGTGGCAACGATCGCTTCGTGACGATCGACTACAGCGAGACGCCGCCGCTGGTCTTCGTCGGCCAGCCGGTTGCCGTCGCCGATCTCCAGCTGTCTGGGCTGAGGGATGTGCGGGAGCCGGCGGTCGCGTACCGACAGGTCGCGACCCGCGCCCTGACCTGTCCGAACTGTGCGGCCCCACTGGAGATTCACTCGCCAGCTACGGAAAGCATCGGCTGCGAGAGCTGCGGTTCGATCATCGGTGTCGATGACGAGAACCTCAGGCTGTTGTCACGGGCGGCACAGGCATTGCGCGAGGTGCCCTGGCTGCCGCTTGGCAGTGCGGGCCGGCTGCGCAACACTGACTGGCGGGTGATCGGATTCATGCGCCGCAGCTCGGGTTCCGCAGGCTCCACTTACTCGTGGTCCGAATACCTGCTGTACGACGGGCAGCAGGGCCTTGCCTGGCTGATCGAGTATCAGGGCCACTGGAACTTCTCACGCAGCCTGTCGAACCCGCCCAACGTCAGCCGCGGCGAGGCGAAATTCACATACGCCGGGCGGCAGTACCGTCTCTTCAACCATGGCGAGGCCGAGGTGATCTACGTCGTCGGTGAGTTCTACTGGCGAGTGTCGGTCGGCGAGCGCTGTGTCGTCGACGACTTCATCTGCCCGCCGCTGATGCTTTCACGCGAGGTCAACGAGCGCGAATCCACCTGGTCAGAGGCCGAGTATCTGGAGCCAGACGAGATCTGCGCCGCCTTTGGCATCACGACACCACTGCCAGTGCGCCGCGACGTTTACGCGAACCAGCCGAACCCATTGGTCGAAACGCATCGCCACATCTGCCGCCTGTTCTGGAAACTGGCGCTGGCGGCTACCGTGGTGCAGCTGGCTTTCATCTTTCTCATCGCTTCCGAACCGCTGCTCAGGCAGCGCGTCGTTCTCGCGGCAGAGAACGATGAGGCGACCCTCACCAGTCAGGAGTTCGTTCTCAAGAGCCGTGCTCGTGCGCTGCTCGTCCGCCACCAGACCAGCGTTGTCAACAACTGGGTGTCGGTGAACACGACCTTGGTCGAGAAGAACACCGGGGAGGCCTATCTGGGCCAGCAGGAGATCAGCCACTACAAGGGAGTCGAAGACGGGGAGAGCTGGAGCGAGGGGTCGCCGGCGGACGAACTGGTGTTCCGTGCAGTGCCGCCGGGAACCTACCATCTGGTGATCGAGTATGAGCTCGGCAGCGACAGCAGCGAGGCCGTCGTCGATACCATCGAGGTCATAGGCAACCCGACGGGATGGTCCAACTACGTTCTGCTGCTGATCTTCCTCGCGGTCTTCCCGCTGCTGTCGCGCTGGCGGCGCAACTCGTTCGAGGCACGACGCTGGCGCGAGAGCGATGTCGGGGACGATACGAGCGGCGACGGAGACGAGGACTGAGATGATCAAGGCCAACTGGCTCGCCGGACTGCTCGCACTTGCCCTGTTCAGCACCGCCCAGTATCAGGGGTGGAACCTGTTCGGACACGAGGGTTCTTCGCAGACCGCGCGCGCGGTGGCGGGTCGCGGCCACCACAAGTAGCTGAACCGGGCCGCGTCTCATGACGGGGCGGCGCACCACATCTCGTTGAGGTCGGGGAACTTCCATTTTTCCGGATCTTCTCGGCCGACGATCTTGTGCGGACAGCCCGTGCTGCCGAGGTCGATGAGCTCGGGACGGACGCGCGCATTGCTGCGCGTCGAGAAGAAAACCTTGACCTGTGGAGTCAGGAGCGACTTCTGGCCCTGTTCCGTGACCACTCCCAAGTGACCCGAGCTGAGGAGCACCAGCGAGCCGATCGGGTAGATGCCGACGCTCTTGACGAAGGCCTGGAAAACGCGCGTGTCGAAGTGACCGTGACTCCACTCGGCCATCTTGCGCACCGATTCCGCCGGGTCCCAGCCTGCCTTGTAGGGACGGTTCGATGTGATCGCGTCGTAAACGTCGCAGACGGCGCCCATCTTGGCAAAGATGCTGATTTCGTCTCCGCGCAGTCGCTTCGGGTAGCCTGAGCCGTTCACCTTTTCATGATGGTGCAGGACGACGTCGAGCGCCACCGGGTCCGGCTTCGCCGCCTGCGTCAGTATCCGGTGGCCTTCTTCAGGATGCGACTTGATGATGGCGAACTCGGCATCGGTCAGTTTGCCGGGCTTGTTGAGCACTTCGAGCGGCATGACCGCCTTGCCGAGGTCGTGCAGTAGCCCGGCAGTGCCGGCGGCACGCGTCTGCGCCTCATTCATGCCGAGTTCGCGGGCCAGGGCGACCATCAAGGCGCAGACGGCCACCGAGTGCATGTAGGTGTAGTCGTCAGCCGTTTTCAGGCGCGCCAGGCTGATCAGTGCTCCCGGGTTGCGGCTCACCGAGTCCGAGATCTCCTCCACCAGCCGTTGCGCACTCGTTGCATCGACGGCCCTGCCCATGCGTGCCTCCTCGAACATCGAGGTGACGGCCTGCCGCGACTTGGCGACGATCCTCGCCGCACGGGCGAACTCGGCTGCCGTTGAAACGCGCTCGAGCTGACGCTCCTCCTGCGCGGCAATGGCGAGGTCGGCCTCGACCTGCCTCTCGTGTTCGGCGACCGAGCAGACAGGTTCATCGGCCGCCACGTCGAGGCCCTTTGCCGAGTCGATCCAGACCTCGCGGATGCTGCTGGCGCGGATGGTGTCGATGTCCTTCGGGTCGCTGATGACGAAGGCCGAGCGCCAGAACGGGTGCTCCATCCAGGAGCCGCAGAACTCCTTGAGGTACATGCCGACCGTGAGTTGCTTGACGCTGATCTTCTTGAGCATCCGTGCTCCTGTCCGTGCGGGTCGTCTTCCGCAGACAGGAGTTTAAACCGTGTGGCGCCGGGCGGCAAAACGAAGGGGCCATGTGGCCCCTCTTGGTGTCCGCTCGTCGCCGGGGGCTACGAGAGACCTGCTGCCGCCCGCAGGGCCGTGGCCTTGTCGGTCGCTTCCCAGGTGAACTCGGGTTCGTCGCGACCAAAGTGGCCGTAGGCTGCGGTCTTGCGATAAATGGGCCGCAGGAGGTTGAGTGACTGGATGATGCCCTTTGGACGCAGATCGAAGTGCTTGCCGATCAGATCGACGATGAGTTCCTCACTCACCCTGCCAGTGCCAAAGGTGTTCACCATCAGCGATACCGGCCGTGCGACGCCGATCGCATAGGCGACCTGTACCTCGCAGCGCGAGGCGAGTCCGGCGGCGACGATGTTCTTGGCGACGTGGCGCGCGGCATAGGCGGCCGATCGGTCGACCTTCGACGGATCCTTGCCGGAGAAGGCGCCGCCGCCATGCCGGGCAGCGCCACCGTAGGTGTCGACGATGATCTTGCGACCCGTCAGTCCGCAGTCGCCGTGCGGGCCGCCGACGACGAAGCGACCGGTCGGGTTGACCAGGAAGCGGGTATTGCCCGTCAGCAGCTCCTTGGGAACGACCGGCTTGATCACTTCCTCGATAACGGCTTCCGAAATCTGGGCATGCGACACCTCCGGATCGTGCTGTGTCGAGACGACCACGGTGTCGATCGAGACTGGTCTGCCGTCGACGTAGCGGACGCTGAGCTGGCTCTTCGCGTCCGGGCGCAGCCACGGCAGTCGGCCGTCGCGGCGGACCTCGGCCTGACGCTGCATGATCCGGTGTGCGTAGTGGATCGGCAAAGGCATCAGCGACGCTGTTTCATCGCAGGCGTAGCCGAACATCAGTCCCTGGTCGCCGGCGCCCTGGTCGAGGTCGATCCCCTGACCCTCGTTGACACCCTGGGCGATGTCGGGTGACTGGCGGTTGATCGCTGTCAGAATGGCGCAGCTCTTGTAGTCGAAGCCGATGTCGGAGTTGTCGTAGCCGATCCGGCGAACCGCTTCCTGGGCAATTTCGCGGTAGTTGATGTGTGCCTTGGTGGTGATCTCGCCCGAGATCACCACCAGACCGGTGGATACCAGGGTCTCGCAGGCAACCCGTGCCGGTGGGTCGTCGGCCAGGATGGCGTCGAGAATGGAGTCGGAGATCTGGTCGGCCACCTTGTCCGGATGGCCCTCGGAAACCGATTCCGAAGTGAAGAGGTACTCGTTGCTCACGCTGCGTGTGCTCCATAATTGAAAAACCCCGAAACGACCGCGTGGCCGGCTCCGGGGTTTGAGCAGACGACGCTTTAGCAGTATTTGCTGGCCGCTCTTGCGGCTCGTTCCGCCCTGCAAGTTGTCCTGATTAACTCGGCGGATGGATAATTATACTTTTTCTCGTTGCGCTCAGTCAAAAGCGTGCCGCGCTGCCGCCTGTACCGCACCGTTCTTTCCCCGCCAACATCGGAACGTCGCTTGCATATCCTGTTTCGCTGCCTCAGCCTCCTGCCACTGTCCTGGCTGCATGTGCTCGGAGCCGTGCTCGGCTGGCTCGTCTGGCTGTGCTCGCCGACCTATCGTCGACACATGGCAGAGAACATGGAGCTGGCGCTTGGCGAGGAGGAAGCGCGGCGGGTACGACCGGTCGCCATCGGCGAAGCCGGCAAGGCGGGTCTGGAACTGGCGCGCATCTGGGCGCGGCCACAGATGGAGGCGGCAGCGCGGGTCGTCAAGGTCTCGGGTTGGGACTTGGTCGAGGCAGCGACGCGACGAGGAAAGGGAATACTCTATCTGACGCCGCATCTCGGCTGCTTCGAGATCACTGCCCAGTACCTTGCAACGCACGCACCGATCACGGTCCTTTATCGGCCACCGAAGCGGGCGTGGCTGCAGGAACTGATCGAAGCCGGCCGGGCGCGGGCGCAGCTGCATCTGGCGGCGGCAGATCTCTCGGGCGTACGCAGTCTGTTGAAGGCGCTCAGGCGTGGCGAGGCGGTGGGCATCCTGCCCGACCATGCGCCGAAGGCGGGCGAAGGGCGCTGGCTCGACTTCTTCGGCAAGCCGGCCTACACGATGACGTTGGCGGCGCGACTGGTCGACAGCGGTGCAACCGTGATCATGGTCTGGGCCGAACGACTCCCCGCTGGCGCCGGCTATCATTTCCGACTGCAGGAGCCGACGCAGCCCATCGCGGGCACCATCGAAGAACGGGCACAGCAGATCAATCGCGAGATGGAGCATCTCATCCGGCAGTGCCCGGGACAGTATCTCTGGGGCTACAACCGGTACAAGGGGCGTCGCCGCAGCGAATCATCGCCACTTCCGGCGGGGGGGCTGGCACCGTGACGAGTTGCCAGCGGCGCCTCGCCGATGCCGGTAGTGGCAGTGAAGAATCCTGATGGAAATCGCCTTCTGTCTCTACAAGTACTTTCCGTTTGGTGGCCTGCAGCGCGATTTCCTCCGCGTGGCGCTCGCCTGCCAGGCGCGCGACCATGCGATCAGGGTCTACACCCTGGAGTGGCGCGGGGATATTCCGGCCGGCTTCGAACTCGTGCTGGTTCCCGTTCGCGGGCTGACCAACCTGCGCCGTTACCAGCGTTTCAGCGGCTGGGTGGCCAGTCATCTGGCGGCCCATCCCGTCCATCGTGTCGTCGGCTTCAACAAGATGCCGGGACTGAACGTGTATTTCGCTGCCGACTCGTGCTTCGAGGAGAAGGCACGCATGCAGCGTGGCGCGCTCTATCGCCTGTCGGCGCGCTACCGGCATTTCTCCGCTTACGAACGGGCGGTCTTCGGTCGGGAGGCCCAGGTGGAAATCCTGATCCTGTCGCCGGTGCAGGAGCGTCTGTTCCAGAGCTACCATGGCACTCCGGCCGAGCGATTCCATCTCTTGCCTCCCGGCATCTCGCCGGACAGGCGGGCGCCGCCGGATGCGGCGGCAATTCGGTCGAGCGTGCGCAGCGAGTTCGGGGTGGCAGGCGACCAGTTCCTTCTCCTGCAGCTCGGCTCGGGCTTCCGGACCAAGGGTCTCGATCGCAGTCTGAAGGCCCTGGCGGCGCTGCCGCCGGCGTTGCGTGCGCGTTGTCGGCTCTTCGCCATCGGGGATGATGACCCGCGTTTCTTCCAGGGCCAGGCGCGATTGCTTGGCGTCGCCGAACATGTGCGCATCCTGCCGGGACGCAGCGACATTCCGCGTGTTCTGCTCGGCGCCGACCTTCTGCTGCATCCCGCCTACAACGAAAACACCGGCACCGTCCTGCTCGAGGCCCTGGTTGCCGGCTTGCCGGTACTCACCACCATTGTCTGCGGCTACGCGCACTATGTCGTCGAGGCCGGTGCCGGCGTCGTCATCGATGAGCCCTTCAGGCAGGACTCGCTGGACCGGGCACTGCTCGGGATGCTCGAAGACGACTCAGCGCGGCGCCGCTGGCAGGCCAATGGTCTCGCCTTCGCCGAGGTCGCCGACATCTATGCCAATGCCGAGCGTGCCGCTGATGTCATCCTGAAATGAGTACGCGCATCCTTTGCCTCGATGAACCCTTTCGTTCGCTGTGGTCCGGGCAGGATCCATTCGCCGCCGTCGAGGCATTGCAGGGTACTGTTTTTCGCCAGCTCGAGGCACGTCGCACCCTGCGCACCGAGATCGCCGGCCGCGGCTACTTCGTGAAGATTCATCGTGGTGTCGGCTGGGCCGAGATCGCCAACAACCTCCTGCGCTGCCGCTTGCCGGTGCTCGGTGCGCAGAACGAGTGGCTGGCCGTGCAGCGCCTGCGCGCCTGCGGCGTCGATACCATGCGCGTGGTCGCCTGTGGCTGCCGCGGTCGGAATCCGGCGCGTCAGTCATCGTTCATCGTGACCGAAGAACTGGCTCCGACAGTGAGCCTGGAGGACTATTGCGCCGGCTGGCTCAAGCAACGGCCCGAGCTCCGTCTGAAACGGGCGTTGATCCGCCGCGTCGCCGAACTGGCCAGGGCGATGCACGGCGCCGGTGTGAACCATCGTGACTTCTACATCTGCCACTTCCTCGTTCATCTGGAGCCGTACCCGACGCCAGAGAGAATGCGACTGTCATTGATCGATCTGCACCGCGCTCAGGTCCGTGCGGTGACGCCGCGGCGCTGGCGTGACAAGGACCTTGCAGCCCTGCATTTCTCGGCCCTCGACATTGGCCTGACGCGCAACGATCTGCTGCGTTTCGTTCGGGTCTATTTCGCGCGGCCGTTGCGCATGGTTCTGCGTCAGGAAACATCGTCGCTCGATAGCCTGCGACGGAAGGCACAGCGACTGCAGGCGCGTTACGAGCGCAAGCTCGCACGCGGCGAGATGACATGAACCACTGGTATCTCAATCCTGACTTCGCCGACGGTCCGGCCGCCCTTCTGTTTGCCGACCTCGAACAGGTGTTTTCCCTCGAAGGCGAACCCATCACCCACGATCTGATCAGTCGTGTCCTGCGCGTCACCGTCGCTGGCCGACGCTACTATGTCAAGCGTTACACCGGCAGCGGCAAGGGCAAGAGTGCGATCCGGCGCTGGTTCGGCCTGCGCCGCTGGTTCGGTCTGCAGCGGGTGCGCGCCGAGTGGCAGAATCTGCAGACCTTCCAGGCCTGGGGCATCCCTACGGCAACCCTCGTTGCATACGGGCTGGAGCGGCGCCTGGGGCGGTTCACGCGCGGTGCGCTGATCACCGAGGAGATCCGCGACACGATGAATCTGGCGGAGATGGCCTATGCCAGTGATGCACGACTCCGCGACCGGCAATGGCTGGCAGGCGTTCTGCGCCAGGTGGCGACGATCGCACGGAAGCTGCACGAGGCAGGCTTTGCGCACAATGACCTCAAATGGCGCAATCTCCTGGTTGACAGCGCCGTCGTGCCGACGGTCTACCTGATCGACTGCCCAAGCGGCAGCTTCTATCGCGGTGCGGTTCTCGACTACCGCATCATCAAGGATCTCGCGTGTCTCGACAAGCTGGCGAAGACGCAGTTGTCGCGCAGCCAGCGTCTGCGGTTCTATCTCGACTACACACGGCAGCAGCGACTGGCCGCGACGGACCGCCGACGCATCAGGCGAATCGTCGGCTTCTTCGCGGGTCGGGATTAGTCTGCCGGGTGAGTGACGGGCGATGAACGAGGTCCTCCAGACAGACGCCCGCACCCTGCGCGATTGCGGGCGAGTCATCCCGATACCCTTTGGCGTCCTCATGTCCGATGGCCGCACGTTGATCGTGCGTCGCCTGTTGCGCGTGCTGCCCGGCAAGCGCCTGGTCGGAGAGGCCGAGGTGGATGGTTGTCGCGTACTCGCCAAACTCTTCATCGGGCAACGTGGTGGGCGGCATTGGCGGCGCGAGCAGGATGGCCTGGCGGCGCTCCGCACGGCCGGAATTGCGGCGCCAGCGGTGCAGGCAGCGGTGACGATTGCACGTGGTGGTCATGCGCTGCTGACGGATTTTCTCGCTCCCGTCGAGAGCTTTGCGCAGGCGTGGGAGCCGTTGCGCGGCAGGGAGGCTGGCGACGCCGAGGCCGTCGCCCTCCTGCAGCCACTGCTGCACACCCTGGGGTGCCTGCACGCGTCCGGATTGATCCACGAAGACCTGCATTTCGGAAACTTCCTGCGCCACGGAGGGCGTGTCTTCGTCATCGATGGCGCTGCGCTGCAGCTGGGGCGAGCGGGGACACCCTTGCCGCCCGCCGAGGCCAGTGCCAACCTGGCGATTCTGCTGGCACAGCTGCCTGATGCATGGGACGGCGAGCTGTCCATCCTGCTGCCCGCCTATGCGGCTGGAGCGCGGGCGGATCTGCCCCTCCTGCCAGCCTTGCGCGACGAGATCGCAAAGGTCAGGCGGTGGCGCCTGCGCGATCTTCTGGCGAAGACCGTTCGTGACTGCAGCCTCTTCGCCGTCACGCAGACGGCCGCTCGTTTTACCGCGGTTACGCGCTCGCAGGCGACCCGGCTCGCCTCTGTCGTCGCGTCTCCGGATGAAGCCATCAGTGCCGGCCGGACCCTCAAGGATGGTGGCAAGAGTACGGTTGCGTGCGTCCTCGTCGATGATCGCCCGCTGCTGGTCAAGCGCTACAATCTGAAAGGGCTCGGCCACGCACTGGGGCGTGCGCTGCGTCCCAGCCGCGCCTGGCATTCCTGGCGCGCAGCGCACCGGCTGCAGTTCTTCGGCATCCCGACGCCGGCGCCACTGGCGCTGATCGAGGAGCGCCTTGGTCCCCTGCGACGACGCGCCTGGCTGGTCAGCGAGTACTGTCCGGGCGCGAACCTGCTGTCACATCTTGCTGCCGACCGGGAACCACCGGCGGCCGAGGCGCAAGCGATCAGCGAGCTGTTTGCGGCGATGCACCGGGCGCGGATCACGCATGGTGACCTGAAGGCAATGAATCTGCTCTGGCACGCGGGTCAGGTCTGGCTGATCGACCTCGATGACCTCGTCCAGCATGGAACGGCTGCTGCCCATTCCCGCGCCTGGAGTCGCGACCGCGCGCGGCTGCTGCGCAACTGGCCCGTCGGATCAGCGCTCTACCGCTGGCTCGACGATCGCTTGCCGGTGGTCTGAAGAGCGGCCAACGGCGAGCCGCGGTGGCGTCAGCGCTCAGGTGGCTGGCGTCGCTTGCTCCACCGTCTCTGCTTCCTCGAACTGCATCGCATGCAGGCGCGCGTAGTGGCCGTTGGCGGCCAGGAGTTCGGCGTGCGTGCCGCGCTCGACGATGCTGCCCTGGTCCATGACCAGGATGAGGTCGGCTCTCTCGATGGTCGACAGCCTGTGTGCGATGACCAGCGTCGTCCGCCCGGCCATGACCCGGTCGAGCGCATTCTGGATGTGGCGTTCCGACTCGGTATCGAGCGCTGAGGTCGCCTCGTCGAGGATCAGGATCGGTGCGTCCTTGAGCAGGGCGCGCGCGATTGCCAAGCGCTGCCTCTGACCGCCCGACAGCATGACGCCGTTCTCGCCGACCGGTGTTGCGAAGCCGTTCGGCAGGCGATCGATGAACTCGCGTGCGTGCGCTCCTGCCGCGGCGACCTCGATCGCTCCGTGCGGCGAACCGGCGAGGTCGCCGTAGGCAATGTTGTTGCTCACCGTGTCGTTGAAAAGAATGACCTGTTGCGTCACCAGTGCAATGTGCCGGCGCAGGTTGCGCAGGGTGTAGGCTTCGACGTCCACGCCGTCGATCAGAATCTGTCCCGAGCTGTGCTGGTAGAAGCGTGGGATCAGATTGGCGAGGGTCGACTTGCCGCTGCCCGAGCGTCCGACCAGTGCCACCATCTGGCCGGGGGTGACGCTGAAGCTGACCCGGTCCAGGACGTTCTGGCTACTGCCCGGGTAGGCAAAGGAGAGTTCGCGAATATCGAGGTAACCGGCGACCCGTTCACGTTCGATGCTCCCGTTATCGGGTTCCGGCGATTCATCGAGCTGGGCAAAGATGCTCTCGGCACCGGCAAGGCCCTTCTGGATGGTCGAGCTGACTTCGGACAACTGACGAATCGGCTTCGGCAGCATTCCTGCAGCCGTGATGTAAGCGACCAGGTCGCCGGCGGTGGCATCGCCGCGCAGCAGGAGGACGAGAACCAGCAGCGCCGCCATGGTGCTGAAGGTGACGAACTGCAGCGCTGGGCCATAGCTGGCTGCAGTTCGCACCATGCGCAGCTGCCGTGCCGCGTTGTTCGCGCTCGCATCGCGGAAGCGGGCCGACTCGTACTCCTCGCCACCGAAACTGCGCACGACGCGGTAGCCCTGGATCGTCTCGGCGACGACGTGCGTCAGGTCGCCCATCGCGACCTGGATCTTTCGGCTCTGGCGGCGGAACTTGCGGCTGGCGCTACGCACCATGAGGCCGATGATTGGCAGGATCGCGACCATCAGCAGGGTGAGTTTCCAGTTCATCCACAGGAGGTAACCGAACAGGAACACGACCGTCATTCCCTCGCGAATGACGACCTTGATCGCGTCCGTTGCCGCGCCGGTGACCATGGTCACATCGTAGGTGATGCGGGAAACCAGATGCCCGGAGTTGTGCTGATCGAAGTAGGCGTTTGGCAGCCGCAACAGGCTGTCGAACAGCGCTCGCCGCAGGTCGTCGATCAGCCCGAGTGATACCCGTGCCAAATAATAGTTGCCGAGGAAGGAACCAACGCCTTGCCAGGTGACGGCGAGCAGGAGCAGCAGCGGCACCGCGTAGATCAATTCGAGGTCACCGAGCAGTGGAATCGTGTACTGCGTGCTTCCTCTGGTGGCGTTGAGGCCGTCAACGAAGTACTTGAGGATGGCGGCGAGCGTTGGCTGTGACGAGGCGAACATCAGGTAGCCGAGCAGGCTGACCGCGAACAGGCCCAGCAGTGGCCGTAGATAGCCAAGCAGGCGAAGATAGATGCGCAGGGAGGATACCGGTGTGGCGCTTGCTCTCGGAATGGACACGCGGGTGGCAGCAGGATCGGACGGCCGAAGAGTGTAACACGCGGCTCGCAGCACCGCCGCTGCAGTAGATCGTGTCGATCGTGTCTGTTTCGGGTGCAATCGGAAGTGCGACTGGCGCCGGTGCGAGGTGGTGGGCGGTGGCATCCGGCACTAGACAAATGGCTGGGGGTGGGTCAAACTGTCATGGGTTACTTCAACGTGGAGCGAAACCCATGTCAGAACGGTGGTCGGAAATGGAGGGGCGACTCAAGCCAAATCGGAGTTTGGAAGATCGGTTACCAGATCATCCCGAGCTCTGGGTCAAGATCGAGTCGTTGTTGGCGGTGGTCGAGAACGCGGCCGGTGATGTCGAGAAGGCGGCGGAGGCGGAGCTGCGGGTGACGGAGGAATTGCGGCAGTTGGGCAACGAAGCGCTGCGCGGCTGGGCGCGACGGCAAGCGCAGCGGAAGGAAGAAGAGGTGGCGCAACAGCCGGAACGAGACAGCGTTCCCGATGACAACGCTCCCGTGCGCGCGGCGTATCGCTATCTCACCAATCGCCCGGGGCAGTTCAACTATCGAGACGCGCTCATGGCCAAGCTGCCAATAGGGTCCGGCGAAGTCGAAAGGGCACACCGTTACGTCATCCAGGACCGTCTTAAGCGGGCAGGTGCCTGGTGGAAACTGAAAAACGCCAGGCACATGCTGGCCCTGCGCGTCTGCCGTGCCAACCAGGAGTGGGACAGCTATTGGCAATCCAGACGACAACAGGCAGCCTGATCCACAGTCGCACTTCCGATTGCCCCCATGTTTCCAGCAAGACTTGTCCCCCAGCGCGGTATCATGTCGACATCGGGACACACGCAAGCGGCAACAACGGCAGCGCTGTCAGGCGGCACCCGCTGCCGTTGACAACGTCGTTGGCCTGCAACGCTGCTCCCAACCATCGAGGCCAGCCAAGATGCGCATTTCAGTCAGGAGTTGCCATGGTGCTCCGCCCGTTCACCGGCTTGGCTTCGATTTTGGCGAGCGCGGCGGGTCGATCGGTCGGGACGAAAGCAATGATCTTCGTTTGCCGGATCCGGATCGCCACATCTCGCGCGTCCAGGCGAGGGTCGAGCGGGAAGGGCGGCAGTTCTTTCTCGTCGATATGGGAGCCAACCCCTCGCTCGTGAATGGCCGACCTCTGGGCAAGGGCAACCGGGTGGCGCTGATGGGCGGCGACGAGATCATGATCGCCAATTACGTCCTGCGCGTGGAGTTCGACAGTGCACCTCCGGCGTTTTCGCGGCCTCCGTCGGCGCCTGTGCTAGCGGCAGACCCATTGGGTCTGTTCGCCGGGCAGCAGGGGGCGATCGCTTCGCCCGGCAAGGCGGCGGGCGGCTTGTCCGGTGACTCGCTTCTGGGCAGCAGCGCGTCTGTGTCAGATCCGTTTGCATCTTCTGGCGACGATCCGTTTTCCGTTTTCGCGCCGCGGGTCGCGAAAACGGAGTCCGAGGACGAGCGCGCACCCCGTCGCGCGACTCATGATCCGTTCGCTCCGCCGGATCCGGCGGCCGGAAGGCAGGCAATCGATCCGCTGGGTCTCGGGCAGGTTTGCGGCGAGGGCTCGGTCGACACGCTGTTCGGGCTCGGGGCAGGTACTGCCGACCCGCTCGCTGGAAGCCCGTTGGCTGACTTGGGCGGGGCATCGGCTGCGGCAACCGGGCTCGGGACGGATCCTCTGGCCCTCTTTGGTGCTGCGCCCCTTCGCCAAGGGTCTCTGCCGCAACGTGACGATTCGCCGATTCTGAACCAGGCCGTTTCCCTTCCTCGCGCGGCGCCTCCGCCGATGCCTGGGGCAGCAACGCCACCCGCCACACCGCCGGCACCAACGGGTGCGAGCGAGCGTCCGCCAGCGAGCCCAGGCGTGATGCGTACCTCCTGGGACGAGGAGCAGCCGGCACGAGAGGGGCCGCCGAGGAGTTTCCGCGACGAGCCGACGCGGATCGTGCGGCCGTCTTCGCCGGCGCGGCAACCGCAGGTCCCGCCTGGCGAGTGGGTTCCCGTCGCCGACCCGCAACCGAGACCGGCACCAGCGGCTGGAGCGCCGGCCGGTGCCGGCTCTGCCGATCTTGCCGAGGCTTTCCGGCGCGGGCTCGGTGTGCAGGTTGCACTGCCCACCGTCATGAGCGCCGAGCTGATGGAACAGATCGGCGTCCTGCTGCGCGAGGCGATCCAAGGGACGATCGAACTCCTGATGGCGCGCGCGGAAACCAAGCGCGAAGTTCATGCGCAGGTGACGATGATCGTCGGCAAGGACAACAACCCGCTGAAGTTCTGCCCCGACGTCGGCTTTGCGTTGACGCAGCTGCTGGTCCCCCAAGGCAGGGGGTTCATGCGGCCGGCGGACGCCATGCGCGATGCCTACAACGATCTGCGGGCGCATCAGTTCGGTTTCATGGCCGGCATGAACGCAGCGCTCGCCGGCGTCCTGCGGCGATTCGAGCCGGCTGCACTGGAGCGGCGAGTGGTTGGCAAGAGCCTGCTCGACATCCTGCCGGCAGGTCGCAAGGCCCGGTTGTGGGACTTGTTCGAGGAAATGTACGGCGAGATATCCCGGGAGGCGGCAGATGATTTCCACAACCTGTTTGGCCGCGAGTTTCTCAAGGCCTATGAGGAGCAAGTACAACGCCTGCAAGCGGAGCGTGATCCCGTTCCGTGATCCGCCGCCTTGCGGCTGAGGGGAAAGGCATGCTCGAGCTGCAGACCTGCTTCCGGTCGAGGGTTGGCGGCCGGGGCCGCAACGAGGACGCCTGTGGCTACTGGACATCGGATGGCTGCTGCTGCTGGGTGGTTTCCGACGGTGCCGGTGGTCATGGCGGCGGCGACGTCGCCTCCCGACTGGTGGTCAGCACGGTCCTCGGTGCATACGCAGAGGATCCGGTGTTGGCGCCCGAGAAGGTCGTCTCTCTGCTGCAGGAGGCCAATGCAGCCGTCGTGACCCGGCAGGCGGATGGCGGCGTGGCGGCCGACATGCACGCGACGATCGTCCTGCTCCTGATCGACCGTGGCAGCGGCCTCGCCGTGTGGGGCCATGTCGGCGATACACGGATCTACCTCTTCCGCTCCGGGCGCGTGCTCTACCAGACGCGCGATCACAGTATCGTCCAGACGATGGTCGATGCCGGCTATGCCAGCGCCGAGATGATTCGCCGCCACCCGCAGCGCAGCCTGCTCACCTCGGCGATCGGTTCATCCCAGGCCATCGAGCTTTCCGTTTCAGCCGAGGCGCTGCGGCTGTTGCCCGCCGACGTTCTCCTGCTGTGTACCGATGGCTGGTGGGAACACGTCGAGGAGGGCGAGATGGAGGGGCTCCTGGGCGCTTCGACTGGTGCGGAATCCTGGCTGTCGGCGATGGAACATCTGATCCGCCAGCGCGCTCCGAACGAAGGTGACAACTATACTGCACTGTGCGTCACCGTCGCCGAGGGCGAAGAAGACGAAACCACCGTCATCCTCCCGTGAGAGGTTGTAAGGAGATCGTCGCGAGCAGTCAGCGAGGAGAGGGGTGGGTGAGCACACGACAAGCGCGGTCGAGAGGGGCGACCGGCAGCGCGTGAGCGAGCGGCGTGGCTAACGTTTCTGCAGCATTTCCTCGAGCATCTTGTCCAGCCTTTGATCACCGCTCTTGCCCGGTCCTTCCTTCGCGCTGGCCGGCTGGTCGCTCTTCGGCTTGCGGCCAGAGGCGATTTCGTTCGCTCGACGTTCCACCTCGGTGACAACGAAGCGGGCGGCGGCGTACGCTCGCGAGCATTCGCGGCCGCTGTCACAGATCACTTCTCCCGTCAGCGCCGTGCCTCCCGTTGGCGACTCGCGCAGTTCCCTCTCGAGCGTGGCCACGGCCACTTCAACCGATCCGTTCGCGCCCGCACCGGCGAAGAACGGGAAGTTGCGCTGCGACTCCGAAACGATGGCGAGCACATCCCAGTTGCCAACCGGCTGGTCCGCTTCATAACCCCAGTGCGGTCTCGGAAACCTGAAGGGTGTGCCCGGTGCAACCTGGTTGTCGCGGTCGAGCGGGTTGGGGAAGATTTCTTTCAAATGGCCGGTCGCCTGATCCCAGAGGAGCACATAGAGGTAACCGCGGCGCTTGCTTGACAAGGCGAACGAAAGCACGTCCCGGCCGACGGCAACTGGCGTCTTCGGCAGGTCTACCCGCAGTTCGAAATCCCTGTCGGAGCCTTCGAGCGCGATCGCGAAGGCTTCGCCGAGCGAGACTGGTTTTGCTGCCGGCGTGATGGCGACTGGTTTCTCGATGGAGGCCGTTGGGGAAGCCGGTTGCGCCGGCGCTGTCGTGGGTGCCGTGCCCTTGCCCGTCAGGAAGAAGTATGCGCCTGCCGCGGCGGCGACGACGCCGATTGCGGCGATGGCGCTGACGGCTGGGACGCTTCCCGGGCGGCGCTGGTGGCGCCGCGCCGTGGCGCCAGCGATAGCCGGCTCCTTCGCGACAGGGGGTTGCGGGACCGGCCGCAGTGGCTCGGTTCGCTGCATCGGAACATGCGTGGCACCGGTGGCTGGCAGTATGGTCGTTTCCTCGCTCGCCAGGAGCGTGGTCGCGGTCGCAGCCGCCGGATCGGGTCCAAGCAGTTGGGCCATCTCGGCGATCGATTGCGGCCGGTCTTCACCTCGCACTGCCAGGCATTGATCGATAGCCCGCAGGAACTGGTCGCTGTAGCGACCGGCAGCCGCCTCGCTCAGCGGCTGGTAGGTGTCCCTCATGACCCGGTTGACCGACGGCGGCGGAACCTGTCCGGTGATCATCGAGTGCACCACCGCAGCCAATGCGTAGATGTCGGTCCATGGCCCCTGCCGCACTCCAGGCATGTCCGCGTACTGTTCGATCGGCGCGAAGCCCGGCTTGAGGATGACCGTCAGTGCCTGGGTCATGCCGCTGATCACGCGGCGGGCGGCGCCAAAGTCGAGCAGGACGGGCCGATCGTCCTTCAGCAGCATGATGTTGTCGGGGGCAATGTCGCGGTGAAAGCAGTCCGCGTTGTGAATGAGTTCGAGGGCATCCATGATCGGCGCGAGGATCTTTCGGATCCAGCTCTCGTCGGGCCTTTCGGGCATCCGCTGCAGCACGTCGCGCAATGTCGTGCCGGCGTAGTAGGGCATCGCCATGTACGCGGTGCCGTTCGCTTCCCAGAAACGAAAAACCTTGACCAGAGCCGGATGGTCGAACTGGGCCAGCAGTCGCGCCTCGTTGACGAAACTGCGGCGGCCCACGTCGAACGTTTCGCTGTGCCGCTCCGAGCGAACGACGACCGTCAGGTCGTCGGCGCGCATGGCGAGGCTGGACGGCATGTACTCCTTGATCGCGACCCGTCTCTCCAGCGAGTGGTCTGCCGCCAGGTAGACGATCCCGAACCCTCCTTCGCCGACCAGGTCGACGATCTCGAACTCGGACAGATGCGTCCCGATCGGCAGGGCGTTGTTCGACTTGCCGATCCGCGTCGTGGAACCCGTCCGGGGTGCTGGTGCAACACTTCCACCAAGCACGAGCGTCTTGTCGTTGTCCGGCTCTGGCACCTCAAATCCCTCCGATCGCTGGCGTCGTCTCACTGGCAGGAGAATAGACGAGCATCTTCGTCAGAAACGAGGCCATCGGCAAGCCTCTGTGTGCAAACCCGCCGCTTGTCCCGTCGCATCCGTGGCACCACCACAGCGAGTAGCCGGCAAACGCCGCCTGCAGGCGCACGCTGGCGATGGCGGCCAGGCATTTCGCCGGAAAGCTCTTCCCGCACATCGACTGCAGGTCGATTACCGGTTCCTGACGGGCCAGCTGCTCCGCCGCTGCAGCACAGTGTGGCGCTGCCTGCCCGTTGAGCGTCGGCAGGCCCAGTTCTCGCAGCGAATCGTCGAGGTCGCCGGCTCCGTGGTCGAGTTCGAGCATCCCGCGGGCACAGTCCTCGACTCGCCGCAGCCAGGCATCGAGAGCTGGCGCCGCGGTCAGAAGCATTGTCTCGGGTGGCAGTTCAGCTGCCACGGTCAACGGAAAGTAGCGCCCGACCCGGTCCACCGACGGCATCCAGATGCCGGCCCACGCCTGCGTTCCGAGCACACCAGGGCTCAGGAAGAAGTGCCAGACGTTTGCGGTCAGGAAACTTTCGAGCCAGTCGTCACCGAGTTCCGAGCGGCTGTGCGTGATCCCTTCCTGCAGCCACGCGTCCCAGTGGTCGACGAAGTTCTGCGGCAGTCGGCGCTGCGAGAAGTCGCCCAGTTGCGGCAGCTTGCCATACCAACCGGCAGCGGCGGTCATGCGTCGGCCGTCAGAGGTCGCTCGGGCAGCGGAACTCGGAGAGCTCGCGCAACCGAAACGGATTCTGCACGCTACTGGCGGTCACCTCGAAGGTCGCCTGGCGGCCGTCGATGTCGAAAATGACGCGAAACGTTTCGGGCGAGCCAAAATCCTCGATCCGCGACCTGTCGAAGAGCCGGAACAGGGACCAGACGCCCTCCGTCGCCTTGCTCGAAATGCCGCCGGGGCCGGGCGGCGTGATCTGGATGCGTGCCGAGAGACCGCCCTTGCTGCCCGGCCACTGGATCGATTGCGGTATCTGGGGCCCGTGGGCATAGCGGACCAGTTGCCCATCGAGGTCGAGCGTGAACTGGCTGATCGCCGCATCCATCTCGATTGGTTTGAAGACGAGCTGCATCGAGCCGCCGCCGCGGAAGAACACGTCGCGGATCGTTGCCGCACGCTGGAACTGGGCGAGGTTTCCGGGGTTGCCGAGCGAGTGTTCCTGCACCTTCTTGAAACTCCACGGGCGGGTCGAGGTGTCGACGTAGGGCGCCAGATTCTTCTGGAAGAAATCGTCCATCAGGCCGCCGGGCCCGAAGAGGCGGGCGAAATCATCGCGGGTGACGTCGCGGATGCTGCTGCGGTCGAAAGGATAGCGACCATCGATGGCGAGCCTGCAGAACTGTCCGATCTGCGTGCCGACGGCGGAGGACAGGGTCTCGCGCGTGGCGACGAGCGACTGGCTGGTTCCGGCGCTGGACAGTTGCTGCAGCATCGAACGCAGCGGCTCGGGCATGTTGGCACTTTCCGCCTTGACCCGCGCCGACGAGTTGGCCGGAGGAGCCGCAACCTTGTCCCTGATCGCAGTTTCGGTTGCCGAGAGCTGCACGTAGACATCGTTCAGCAACTGCATCACGCCATCGATTGGTGCGGCCTTGCCGTCACCGGTGACGAGTTGCCGGATCTTGACGAAGCGGTCGTCGACGATGCTCTCCAGACGATGCCTGGGGGCGGCGGCAGCGGCATCGCTGCCGCCCAGGCCCAGCACCTTGCCCAGTTCCTGTTTCGCACCGGCCAACTTTTCCTCGGCCTGATCCAGGACCGATTTCTGTCCCTCTTTCGGCGTCAGCGTCGTCTCCCGCGCCACCGCCTTGAGGAGTCGCGGCAGCGGCGAGTCCGGTGCGGACAGGACCCTCGCCATCTGGATGCTCTGGCTGAGACTGGTCGACCGGATCAGCGTGATGTCGGCGAGATAGTCCTCCCACACACGGGCGTAGTCGGCGAGGTAGAGTTTGCGTACGTCGTTGGCGATGCTGCTGGTGTCACGCAGCGCGAAGCTCGTCTTGCCTGCCGTTCCCAGAACCCACGTTTCCTCGTCGGCGAGCTTTCTGGCCACGGCGCTGACTTCCTTGTCGAAGCCCTTGTGATAGCCGTCGTAGGTGTACAGTCCGGGGACGCCGCGGGTCAACGGCGCGCCGCTCTTGCGGACGAACACCAGCGACGCGCCACTGCCGGCGGCCTGTTCGACGCTGAACTCGGGAAAGGCACTGCCGACCCCCTGCCGCTTGAGACGACTGTAGATGCGGTTGGCCAGTGTGTAGCGGAGCAGCATGTCGCGCGTTCGCGCGACCAGCGCCGCGTCCGGCAGGACCGGTGACGCGACCGGGCCGTCGGCGAAGAGGTTGTTGAGATGCATCGCCAGCGCTGCCCGTTGATCTGTGGTCGCGTCACGCGGGAGGTTGCGCTCCCAGTCGAAGCTGATCCAGGCCTTCAGTGCCTCGGCATCGAAATGCTTCGGATCGTTGAGCATCTGGTAGGCCTTTAGGGTTTCGTAGGCCAGTTCGAGATTGGTACCGTCCAGTCCCCGCAACTGGCTCTCGATGCGCTTCGAGAGCCGCGGGAAGAACGCGTCGCGCAGCAGGCTGCGGTAGGCCTGTTCGGCCGCCGAATCGAGTTTGTCGCCCTGGAACAGTCCCAGCCCCATGCCGAAGGGAGCATCGCCGCGCGTGCGGGTGGGGGTCGACGTGACGTCGCGAACCGCGTCGAGGGCGGCCAGGATCGCCAGCGGGTCGCCCTGCGGAGTGGCAGCAATCTGCGCGACCACCGTCCGTGCTGCTGCCGTACTGGCCTGTACCTCGTCGACGTAGGTCCGGTTGCGCAGATAGCTGAGCGTCCAGCCGAACAGCAGCAGCAGCGAGAGCAGGGCCATGGCGACCAGTGCGGCGGCGTGGACCAGGCTGCGGCGCCGTTCCCACTTGAGGTTGGCGCCCCCGAGACGCGATTCGACGAAAACCACTTCGCGCAGCAGGCGCGTCAGGAAGAAGCTCTTGCCGCTGCCGGACTCGGGGCGCAGCAGACGCCTCTCGACACCGAAGGCACTGCCCAGGCTCGCCATGACGCGGTCGATCGGGTTTCCTTCCTGCGTCCCGCTGGTGAAATAGACGCCGCGCACCATCAAGGGGTGGTCGTAGCCGGACGGGGCAAAGACCTTGCCGAGGAAGGCTTCGAGCAGCCGGCTGGCGGCGCCGAACTGCTGGTCAAAGGCGCTTATCGCGTTCCTGCGGCGCAGGTCGGTTTCCTCCTGCAGGCGCGACACGAGTTGCCCGTGCAGGCGCTCCATCAGCGCCGCCAGTTGCCCGGGCAGTGCCTTCAGCGCCTCGCTGCCGGTTTCGTCAAGCGGGAAGGTGAAGCCCCAGACCTGGTCGCGCGCCTCCTTGCCGAGGTTGGAGAAGAATTCGTTGAAGCCCGCCATCAGATCGGCCTTGGTGACCAGGACGTAGATCGGCAGACGGACGCCGAGCCGGGAATACAGTTCCTGCACGCGTGCCCGCAGGGCCTCGCAATGGCGAGTGGCTTCGGCTTCCGAGTGGGCGAGTAGGTCGCCGACACTGACGGTCAGCAGCACGCCGTTCAGCGGCTGACGCGGACGATGCTTGCGCAGCAGGGCGAGAAAACCCAGCCAGGCGTCCCGGTCCGCGTCATGATCCGAGTCCTGCGTCGTATAGCGTCCGGCGGTATCGATGAGGACCGCTTCGTCGGTGAACCACCAGTCGCAGTTGCGCGTGCCGCCGACGCCCTTCAGTTCCTGCCTGCCGAGTTTGTCGGCGAGAGGAAAGCGCAGGCCGGAGTTGACCAGTGCCGTCGTCTTGCCGGCGCCGGGTGCGCCGATGAAGACGTACCACGGGAGCTGGTAGAGGTAACGCGCCGAGCCGAGGCTGCGCAGCCGTGCCAGTCCACCGCCCTTGGCCGGCTGCGCCTGGCTCTGGCGCAGCACCTTCACCGCCTCTTCGAAACGTTGCCGGAGGATCGCCACTTCCGGCGACTCGACGGCCTGTTCGCTGGTCTTGCCGAGCAGTCCGTCCAGCAGTCTGGCATTGCTGGTGCGTGCTCGCCAGCGGCGGATCGCGAAGCGCAGGATGACGAACAGGACCAGCAGGCCGATCAGCACCCAGCGGACGGTCTCGGATGCGAATGGCTCATGGCCGGCGATGGCCAGCAGCGGACTGACGAACCAGATCAGCAGCGACAGCGCGATCAGTCCCAGGGTTCCGAGCACGATCGGGTGGAGCAACGCGCGCAGGATCCTTTTCATCGGTCTCCCCTTGTCGATGCAGCGGCGTTGGGGTCAGGGCCGGGCACGGCGGGGTACACGATGATCTCGACGCGCCGGTTCTGGGCACGGCCTTCGGCTGTGTCATTGCTCATCAGCGGGTCGCTCTCGGCCCGCCCTTCGGTCCTGATTCCCGGGCGCTCGCCGAGATGTGGTGCGAGCGTCGCCGCCACGGCGTCGGCGCGCGCCTGCGACAGGTGCCAGTTCGACGGGAAGCGGGCCGAACGGATCGGGCGGTTGTCGGTATGACCCTTGATCAGCACGCTGCCATTCACCTGCCGGATCGCATCCCCCACCCGTGCGAGCAGTTGCGTGAAGGTGGGCGAAAGCGTCGCGCTGCCCGGCTCGAAGAGGCCGTCGCCCTGTGCCAGGACGATGCTCCGGTCGGGCAGGTCGCGAACGACGACGCGGCCGGCCTGAATATCGCTGGTGAGGAAGTGGGCGAGTCTGGCCGGAGCCTTGGCCGGCGGTGCCTGCGGGCTGGCGACGGCTGGCGGTGCGCCTGCCTTGAGCGCGAGAATCGAGGAAAAAGTGGGGTCGGAGTGACGGTTCAGCGCAAACGACGCCAACAGGTAAAGGAGCGCCAGAAGGAGCGTCGTCACTGCCGCCACGGCCCACAACGGCAGGCTTTCACGGAGGGGGCGCGTGGCGCCGGCGGTGCTCTGCCAGGCGGGAGAAAGTTCGCGGCTGACTTCGCCCCGTTCCCGGGCCAGCATCTGCGCCAGGCGCTCACGAACCGACGCCAGTTGTGCCTGGCCGTTCTGCAGCACCCGGTAGCGCCCCTCGAAGCCGAGGCTGAGGATCAGGTAGAACAGTTCGAGCAGGTCGCGATGGCTGCTCGGCTGCTCGGCGACCTTGCCCATGAGCTGGAAGAACTTTTCGCCGCCCCAGGCCTCGTTGTGAAACTGCACCAGCAGGCTGCGCTGTGCCCAGATCTTCTCGCCCCAGGGGGTATTGGCGGCCGCTTCATCGAGGAATGTGCACAAGGCGTAGCGGCCTGCCATCACATGCTCGTGCAGCACTCCGCGCTCTTTCGCCTGACGTTCGAACATGCTCACGGCACGCGCCAGAGCCTCGCGCAGACTCCCTGGATCAGCGCGGTTGACCTGGCGCAACTGGGGCGCGAGATTGAGCAGTGGATTGGCGGCGGCAACCAGCGGGTTCAACCCGGTGTGCCAGTCGAGGGATGACAGCTCGATACGTTCGAAGCGCGATCCAGCCGGCGCTCCTTCGCTCGCGCTGCCTGTTGCCGGGCGACTTGCTCGCGCTCCCGGCGAGGGTACGAGCAGCGTCTTGTCCGACGGGGGCAAGAAGGGATCATCGTGCACCATGTGGCCCATCTCCAGTCATGAAGCGGCGCGCCAGTGGCTGTGTGCTCAGGCGCGGATGGCCCACAGCGCGAGTTCGAGCGACGGGAAGTTGCCCGAGACGTAAATGCCCAGCCCACCCGAATCATTGAGCTGTTTCCACAGGTCCCCCGAGTTGTCCAGCTCGAAGTAGCTGAACCCGGCGTGGAACGGAATCTGGCGCGGTGCGACGGCCAGCGGACGCAGGGCGATCCCGGGCAGCTGCAGGTTGACCAGTTCGCGTATCTTTTCCAGTGGCCCGAGCTTCGCCTGTGCCGGGAAGCGTGTCCGCAGTGTCTCGCTCGGCATCTGCGCGTTTACCGCCAGGACGAAGCCGGCGTGGCGCAGCAGGCTGCGATCGGCGATCACGCCAACATAGCGCCCCTGCTTGTGGTCCTGGAGTTCAATCTGCATCGCGTTCTCCTCGATGACGGTTCCCAGGAACCGCCTGATCTCGGTCATCAGCGGGGTGAAGCAGAGTTCGAGCGCATCATGATTGTAGGCCGGCATGGGGGCCGGGCATCTTTCCGTGCGCACCAGCGTTGCCAGTTCTCCGGCCAGTTCCAGCAGGCGCGTGAACAGCCGCTCGGGATGGAGCTGGGACTGCTCCAGCAGATGGTTGAATACTGGCAGGTGGCGGTTCACCGTCAACAGGAAGACGAAATGGGCAATCTCCGCCACCCCACCCGCGGCGGGCTGGACGACCCTGGCCGCCAGCGCATCCGAGCGCTGCTTGAGCAGGCCGCAGATCTCGCGCAGCATGCTGGCGAGGACCGGCGATACCCGGCACGAGAGCACCGGCGGGATATGGCTGCGGTCGACCAGCAGGCTGTTGTCGGGGCGTCGCTCGCTGATGCGCAGGACGCCCAGCCGGAGAAAGGCATCGGATATCTGTTCCGCCACGACCAGCCGCAGCCGCGGGTATCCCACCTTGACCGGCTGCGCGCTGGAGTCGGCCGTCGCCGAATCGCTGAACTCCTCGTCGGCCTGGGTGAAGCGCGCGAGATCGGCGGCAGTGTCCGACGGCAGGGCGTCCTCGAGGCTCTCCGGTCGGCGCTGGGGCAGCGCCAGGTAGACGACGGCATTGCGGGCATCCGGCGGGAAATCGAGGGCGAGCGGAGCTGGATGTGCCGCCGGAAAGTCGAAAGGCGTGCCATCGGGCAGGACGCCGCGGGCCGCCAGCAAAGCGACCTTGCCCGTGCTCAGCGCGCCCTCATCGAGTTCGAGGTGGCTGAATCCCCAGAAGAGCCCGCCCAGAGCGCGCGCGCGACTTTCGACGAACCACCCAGTGTAGCGGTCCTGTTGTTGGAAATGCTGTGGGCGAAGGAACAGGCCTTCCGACCACACGACCTTACTGAACCAGGACATGCATGCCCCCCGGAGCGAAAAGCACGGCGGACGCCCCCGCGCACCGCCCCTTCACCATCAGCGCGCGCGTGGCGTGATCGAAACGCTGTTCCTGTCGACCTGGATCGAATAGCTGGTCGTCATGTTCTGGGGAACTGGAGCGGTTGCGCGCCAGAGCGTCTGGTTGAAATCACGATAGGCGACAAAAACGCCAAGGGCATGGGCATCGCCGAGTGGCCGCAACTCCACCGAGTGGCTCTGACCGGGCCTGAGCGTCAGTTCCTCGCGCAGCACCTTGCTGGCACCAAGCAGGGTGTCGTCGCGCTCGAAAAGCGAGAAGTAGTCGGCGCTGTCAAAAGCACCGGTGCTCTGAAGAAGATAGTAGCGGACCACTACCGGCATGCCGCGCCCAGTGACATCGGCATTGACCGTAGCCGACGCCGTCAGGTCGATGCGGACGACCGTCGGCTTCGGCGGCGGAGGCGGCGAAGCGCAGGCAACGAGGAGCAGTACCCATGTGGTCACGGCAACGACAAGAGCGTATTTTCTTGTATTCATCCAGCCATGCTCAGTTCAGGTCGGTTTGCGCTACAGGACGATTATTGTCGACATCGGGGCCTGACGCAACCCCACGCTGCCGCGGTGGCGGGTGCTGGTGACGGGCGGCAGCGAAGGCCGTCAAGGATGCCCGATCATGCGGCCGCGGCTGCCGGCGGCGAGTCGGGCAGGGCCGGCTGGCCGCCGCGGCAGTCCCGTTCGCGGTCAGCGGTCAGGGTGGCGCCGGGTCGGCGATGGCTGCGGCGGCGGCAGCGCCGCGAAACCGTTGGCATTGAGGCGCGACGGGTCGATGGTCAGCGGGTTGCCTCTTGCGGGCTGCCGGGCGCCCCCCGGCGCGAGCGGCAGACGGCATGCCCGCCTGCGCCGAGCTTGCCGGCGACTATTTCACCGGCTTGGTGGTGATCTCGACGCGTCGGTTGACGACGCTGTTCGGGTTGTTCGTGTCCTTCAGTTGTGCCGATCCGACGCCGGTCGCGGCAAGGAATGACGGTGCAACACCGAAATCCTTGATGAAATACTGGCGAACCGATTCCGCACGCTCCTGCGACAGGCGCTGGTTCAGTTGCTGTGACCCGGATGCATCCGTGTGACCGACGAAAACGACCTTGCTCCCGGAGTGCTCGTTGCGCTTCAGGACCGGGCCGAACTGGGCCAGCAGGCTCTTGGCGGCAGCCGAGATCTGCGCCGACCCGACAGCGAACGAGACATCGACAGGCAGCGAGTAGGTCTTGCGCGACACAATCTGCCCGCAGCTAAAGCCGGCCTTCGCCGCTTCAGCACAGTCGCTGGCCGTTGCCGACTTGGGGAAGAGCCCCTGCTCGATGGATTCGGCCGTGACCTGGCCATTCAGTTCGACGACATCGTTCGCCGGCCCGGAAGCCGTGACCGCTGGCGAAAACCCCAGCCCGAGAGCGCTGCAAAGGACAAAAAATAGGATTGAATGACGACTCATGGCGCGATACCTCCTCCGTAAGGACCTGACAGGACTCGGCGCAATCTCTGCGCCCCCAGCCCATTGATTATAATCACTACGCCACGCGTGCGCAGGGTCTTTCGTCGCCACGCGCAACTGCCGCCGATCGCCCGCAGTGCAGCGCCGGCCGGGTCGTGCCGTGCAACGGCCGCAGGGGCGTCCCATCCTCCGCTGGATGGCCCTGGCGCGATCGACACGCCCTGGCGCAGCGAAAGGTCCGCACCGGCGGCGCGACATGTCCGCTCGCGCCGGCGGGCCGGTCGATCAGCAGACATCCGATTTGCGCGATCCGCACAGGCCTTTCGGCGGCTGGTAGCCGAGGCGAACGGCTTCGGGTCCGAAGAACTCGGCGTCCGGGTCGCCCTTCTGCGCGAGTTGCCGGTACAACTGGTAGCAGGCAATGGCGTTGCCGAGCAACCCCGAGTAGCGCAACCACTGTTCGCTGCGCGCTGGGTTTGCCACGACATCGCCGCTGCCGACACGGTAGCTTTCGGCAATCCGCGCAGCCGCGTCCTTGTCGCCGCGCAGCGCCTTGCGCAGGTCCTCGGCAAAGCGTTCATCGCCGCTGCTGACGCGAAAGGCGCTCAACGACAGGCGGACGAAGCGACTTGACAGAGCCCGCAGGGCGTCCTCGGCGCCGGCCAGCGCGACGCGTGTCTGCGGCTCGTAACGGCCCTCGGGGTAGGCGCGGAGGAAGTTCTCGGCAGCCCTCCTGATCTCGGCCGGGGTCGGCGCCGCGAGCACGGCCTCGAAGGCCTCGTCTTCGGCGGTGCGCGGGCCGGTCGTGGTCCTCGCCTTGCCCAGCCGGAAGACGCCGGTCTGACCCTTGGTGATGTGTGGCCGTTGTGCCAGCTTGCGGATGATCGCCAGCGAGTGGCTGGACATCGTCTGCGCCACGCGCAGGCGGGTGAACTCGAAGATGTCGGTGAACGAGATCTCCTGTTCGACGTTGCTGAGAACCTGTACCAGCTCCTTGGTGTAGAAGCTGTTCTGGTTCGGGTCTTTCGGTGACAGCGAGACCTGGCCGGCACTTGCCGAGAAGGCGACGATGCAGCCCGTGGGTGCGGTCGAGTAGTTGAAGGAGCCGGCTTTCTCGTCCTCCGAAATGCCATCTCGACAGGCGTCGATGACCGCCACCCCCAGGCCGGGATAGCGTTGGGGAAAGGCGGAAAGGAGCTCGTCCTGCAGGTTGACCGACTTCTCCTTCGCCTTCGGATCGTCGCTGGCGACGCCGGAGGGCAGCAGGTAGTTGCGCCCTTCGTACTGCATGCCGTGGCCGCAGAAATAGACGATGCCGATTCCCCGTCCGTCGTCCGGCAGGGCTGCCATCCGCTTGCCGAAGCGCCCGACCGCTGCCGTGAAGCGGGCGCGGTCGGCATCATTCTCGACCTGCACGTCGAAGCCATGCAGGCGCAGCGCCGCCTCCAGATCGCGACCGTTCTTGCGCGCCGGCTGAATGTCCTTGCCGTCCGGATAGCTGCCGCAACAGATCAACAGCGCAATGCGATGACCGGCGGGGCGGCCGGCATCGCGCTCGCCGGCTTGCCCATCCGCCGCGGCCGCCTCGCCGGCGGCGATCGCACACCTCGCTGCCAGACCGAGTTGGCTCGACAGCAGCAGGCCGGTCGCGCGGGCGAGAAAGCGTCGTCTGAACGGCGAGCAGCGGAATGATTCACCCTGCCCTGAAGCTGGAGCCCTCATCTCATCTCGACCAGAAGCGACATGCAACGTGGCGCAAGAATAGCGTGAATTCGCTTGCAGGGGGAGCGTCATCGGACGCTTCGGCTGGTCCTTGCCGAAGCACGTTTCGGCCCTGTATCGTGCGCGCGCCGGCGGCACCGCATTGATGAAGCAGCGCGCGCCAGTTCGGGGAAAAAACTTGCATCCCTCCGCTGTCGACTTCGTCTATACTCACATCGCCATCGTTGTTTCAAGAAGATGCGATGGCGTCACGCGATCCTGACGCAGAAGCGGGGGGCGGGCGAAGGATAGGAGATCCAACGCCACATCCGCAAGTGTTCCAGGCTCTGATAGGCCCTGACAGCAGTCGTGATTCCGGGAAAGCGTGCCCAAGGAGCCTGAAGACCTCGCCGGAATCGCCGCACGAGGATGGCTATGGGTCGCCGCGGTGGCCGACGAGGCCGCCGCGGCGACCCATGGTGCAAGCGGCCCCTGAGCCCCTGACGAGCCCGATCGGATCGGCTTTCGTGCGGCCTTTGCCAGGCGATGCGCTGATCGAATGGGTAGTCCGGTGCCGGTTGAGCTTGCGGGTCGAACTCGCCCTGGTTGCCCTGGTCGGCATCGGCCATCTCCCAGAGCGGCGGTCCCCGGGTGGGGGCGATCTTCCTGACCGTGAACGCCGGCGCGCGGCCGGTCGGGTCGCTGATCGGCGCCGCGGTCGGTGCCAGCCAAGGCGCGACAGTCTGCCTGTGGTTGGCGGCACTAAGCTTCGTGCTGCAGGCGCTGGTGATCGCGGCCTCGCCCGTGCGCGTGTTGCAGGTGTTGCCGAAGCCGGCCTGAATTCAGCTGCCCTGCCAGCGAAACTCCACGCCCGTGGCAGCGCGCAACAGCTTGGCCTGAGTTCGCGGCACGGAGCGCAGCAGCTCGGACTTGGGGAAGTCGGCCACGCGGCGGGGCAGCGCCACTGCGGCGGCGACCTTGCCCTCGCGCACAAAGACAACCGCATTGACGTCGTCGCGCTGCTCGATCTGGATGCGCTGCAGGGCCGGTGGCAGGTCGCCGCCCACGGCCTTCTTCATCAGGTCGACCGTGGTGTAGGGGCCGAACAGCAGCACGTGGTCCCAGGGCTGGGTGACGACCTTGTCGAGCGACAGCGATTGTCCGGGTGCCACCGCTTCGGCGGCATTCGTCAGGGTCTGGGTCAGTTCCATCTCGGCCTTTCCGCCTGGTTCGCAGCCCGATGCCACCGCCGAGACGATCAGCAGCAGGAACACACGGCGCAGCGCGGCGAAGGGAATGATCATGGCTCGTACAGCGCCTTTTCGTAGGAGTTGCTGTAGATCAGGTCGCTGCCTCCGGGCACGTCGATCTGCACCAGCTTCTTGCTGGCCCAGGCCTGCACGCACAGCACGGCCAATGCGCGGTCCGACGCGCCGATGTAGGTGGTCCCGATGCCGTAGCCGACGCCGTTGTTGTGCAGGTCCATGGCCTTCTCGGCCGGTGGGTTGCCGATCCAGTCTTCATGGGCATTGCCGAACCCGCGCGCCAGGTCGGCGCCCTGGTCGCGTGCATTCATCGCCGACCAGAAGCAATGCCGGAAGGCATCGCCCGAACCGTTGTGCTGCGTGGTCGGGCCGAAGCGCTTTCGCGCCTCCTCCAATGCGGTGCTGGCGTTGCTGTTGAACGAGATCGCGGCAATCGGATGCCAGAAGAGAAAATCCTTTTCGGCCTTGTTGAGCCGGTTGTACTTGTCTTCGATGCCCATGAAGCCTCCGTCGTCGGACCAACGCGTGCCGGGGCACGACCCGATGCCGTCGTCTCGGTGCCAGCAAGAGGCTCTGATGTCCAAAGGATAGGAAATCCAACGGCGCCATCGAGAGTATATGAACCTTCATCAAGGGGCGTCAATCTCGAATTTTGCCTTGGTGACCCTTGAAAAGTCATCCGAATCCCGCTCCGCTCAGCGCCAGGGGCCATCCGCCCGGCCGGACCGGCCGAACGGATGGCCCCTGGCGCGAGTCGTCCCGCGACGGGCGATGGCAGTTCGTCTTGGCTCGTCTTGCTTCCATCCCACCACTACCAGGCGATACGCTGGTCGAATTCGTACTCCGGCGCGGATTGAGCCTGTGGGTTGTCCTCGCCCAAGGTGGCGTCCTGCATCTCCCAGAGCGGCGGCGCCCGGGCGGGCATCAGGCGTGGCGGCGATGTCGGCTCGCCGATATGGGTCAGAATGTCGCGCACAGCGCAGGCGTCGGTGATGAAGACGATGATTCGCATCTCGCCGCCGCAGCGTGGGCGGCGGGGCGGCCGGCATCGCGCTCGCCGGCTTGCCCATCCGCCGCGGCCGCCTCGCCGGCGGCGATCGCACACCTCGCTGCCAGACCGAGTTGGCTCGACAGCAGCAGGCCGGTCGCGCGGGCGAGAAAGCGTCGTCTGAACGGCGAGCAGCGGAATGATTCACCCTGCCCTGAAGCTGGAGCCCTCATCTCATCTCGACCAGAAGCGACATGCAACGTGGCGCAAGAATAGCGTGAATTCGCTTGCAGGGGGAGCGTCATCGGACGCTTCGGCTGCTCCTTGCCGAAGCACGTTTCGGCCCTGTATCGTGCGCGCGCCGGCGGCACCGGAATGACGAAGCAGCGCGCCTGTTCGAAGCGGCGCGCGCCAGTTCGGGAAAAAAAGTTGCATCCCTCCGCCGTTGACTTCGTCTATACTCGCATCGCCATAATTGTTTGAAAAAGATGCGATGGCGTCACGCGATCCTGACGCAGAAGCGGGGGCGGGCGCGGTTTGGGGGGCTTTCTTGGGGGAGAACTGGATGCACGGCGAAGCACGCGGGCGCGGGTGCTCCCGTTGGGGCATGGTGTGGGCGCTCCTGTGGCTGCTCGTCAGCGGCCTGGCGCACGCGCAGGTTGACGCGGGCGGGTTGCTGCGCGACATCCAGGGCACGCCCGGCCTGCCAAGGCTCGACGACGCCGAGACCGGCAGCGAACTGCCGCTGCCGAAGCGCGAGATCTCCGACGTTCCCGAGTTGCGCCTCGACGTGGCCGGCTTCGAGATCGTCGGCGTCAGCGACGACGAAGCGGCCGCGCTGCGCGCCAGGCTTGCCTCCTTCACCGGCAAGGACCGCAGCTTCCAGGACCTGCTCGACGCCGCCGGGGTGGTCAAGAACCACTTCAACGCCCAGGGCTACCTGCTGGCGCAGGCCTACATCCCCGAACAGAAGATCAGCGACGGCATCGTCCGCATCGTCGTCCTCCTTGGCCGCCTGGGCAAGATCGAGCTCAACTACAACGAGCAGACGCCGGTCTCGCGCGCGCGCATCCAGGGCTACCTCGACCGGCTCCAGGCCGGCAGCGTCCTGCAGACGAGCGACATGGAACGGGTCCTCTTCCTGATCAACGACCTGCACGGCGTCAGCGCCCGCTCGACCGTCCGTCCGGGCGGCGAACCCGGAACCGCCGACCTCGTGCTCGACGTCGAACCCGACCAGCGGCTCTCCGGGCAGGTCCAGATCGACGACATGGGATCGCGCTACACCGGCACCAACCGCATCACCGGCAGCCTCGTCTTCGGCTCGCCGCTCGGGCTCGGCGACTCCCTGGCGCTGCGCGCCCTCTTCTCGCAGGATGGCGGCACCGGCTACGGCTCTGCCAGCTACGTCGTGCCGGTGGGCAGCGATGGCCTGCGCCTCGGCGCGTCGTACTCCTACCTCGGCTACACCCTGCTCGAGAAGCAGGGCATCCCGTCGGGCAACGGCCTCGCGCGCGACATGATGGCCTTCGCCCTCTACCCGGTCGTCCGCTCGCGCAACTTCAACGTCTTCGTCCAGGCCGGCTACGACTACCAGAAGTTCACCGACAACCCTGATGCCGGACTGTCGATCCACCGCACCTCGCGCTCGATCCTGCTCACCCTCAGCGGTGACCTGCGCGACGGGCTCTTCGGTGGTGGCATCAGCAACTTCTCGCTCGGCTACGTCAACGGCACGCTCGACAACCCCACGGCCGAGGTCACCACCCCGGTGGGCCGCTTCCAGAAGATCAACCCCTTCTACTCGCGGCTGCAGGCGCTCGGCGACAGCAAGTTCCTCTTCTTCTTCCGCTACGCCGGCCAGTTCACCCACGACCGGCTCGACAGCTACCAGAAATTCAGCCTCGGCGGCCCCTTCGGCGTGCGCGCCTACCCGGTCGGCGAAGCGCCGGGCGACGAAGCGCAGATCGTCACCGCCGAACTGCGCTACCCGCTGCCCAACTGGGACGGCAAGATCCCCGGCGCGCTGATCGGCGCCCTGTTCTACGACTGGGGACGATCACGGCTCGACATCGACCCGCCGACGAAGATTGACGACCCGCCCAACCAGCGCACCCTCTCCGGCTTCGGCATCGCCCTCAACTGGGCGACCGCCAAGAGCTGGTCGGCGCAAGGGAGCGTCGCCTGGCGGCAGCAGGGCACCCTCGTGAACGACGAAGTCGACCGGCGACCGCGCGTGTACTTCCAGCTCAGTCGCTACTTCTGAACCCCCAGCAGCAGCCCTCACCCGCAGCCCAAGGAAGACCGCCATGGCCAGCAAAGTGAATCGGGAACGGAATCGCAACCATCACGCAGCGCCGTGCCGCGCCACCCTGCGCCCGATCGTCTTTGCCCTCATGGCCGCCTTTGGCAGCATCGCCCACGGCCTGCCGACCGACCCGAAAGTGATCGCCGGGCAGGCCAGCGTCAGCGGCAGCGCGTCGAGCATGGTGATCAACCAGAGCAGCGGCAAGGCCGCGATCGATTGGCGGACCTTCAGCGTCGCCGGCCACGAATCGGTGCACTTCGCGCAGCCCTCGGCGAGCGCGATGACCGTCAACCGCGTCACCGGCAACGACCCCTCGCAGATTCTCGGCCGCATCAGCGCCCCGGGCTCGGTCTTCCTGATCAACCCGGCCGGCGTCCTGTTCGGCAAGGGCGCCGTCGTCCATGTCGGCAACCTCGTCGCCAGCACGCTCAATGCCAACCCGCACGACCTGCTCGCCGGTCGCATGGTGTTCACCGCCGATGCGGGCGGCGCCGGAATCGTCCGCAACGATGGCGAGATCCGCACCCCGGCGGGCGGCAGCGTCTCGCTGATCGGCGCCCGGGTCATCAACACCGGCCACATCAGCACGCCCGGTGGCACCACCGGCCTCATTGCCGGCGACAAGGTCGCGCTCGACTTCGACGGCGACGGCCTCGTCCGCTACCAGGTCGACGGCGCACTGGCGCGCGCCCTCGTCGAACACTCCGGAAGCATCGACGCCGACGGCGGCCGCGTCGTCATGCAGGCGCGAGCGCGCGACGCGCTGCTCGACACCGTCCTCAACGTCGAGGGCGTCGTCCGGGCGCGCGGTGTCACCCTGCGCAACGGCGAGATCCATCTCGACGGCGGCGGCAGCGGCGTCGTCAGCGTCAGCGGGCAGCTCGACGCCTCGACGCCCGACGTCGCCCGCCCGGGCGGCGAGATTCGCGTCCTCGGAGAGCGCGTCGGGCTGTTCGGGCAGGCGCGGCTCGACGCCTCCGGAGCAGTCGGCGGCGGCACGGTCCTGATCGGCGGCGACTACCAGGGGCAGGGCAGCGAGCGCAACGCGACGCAAACCTTTGTCGGCCCCGAAGTCGCCATCACCGCCGATGCCGGTGCGACCGGCGACGGCGGCAAGGTGATCGTCTGGGCGGACGACTGGACGCGCTACCACGGCACGACCTCGGTGAAGGGCGGCGAGCAGGGCGGCGACGGCGGCTTCGTTGAGGTGTCCGGCAAGCGGAACCTGACTTTCGACGGCGATGTCGTGACCTCGGCGGCGAAGGGCAGGGCGGGGATGCTGTTGCTCGACCCGGGGGATCTGTATTTTGTTTCGACGGCACCGGGCGGCTCGCCGCCACCTACGGAGCTGATCGGCTCGCTGGTGTCCGGGTCGCTGGTGTTCCAGACTGCCAACAGTACCGCCGACTTCTACGTCCTCTCGAGTCGCTTTGGCAGTGCCAGCTCTAACTATACTCTGCAGGCGCACAACGACTTCATTCTGAATACCAACGCCAGCTTTGCCAGCACTGCCGGCCGGGCGGTCAGCATCACTGCCGGTGGCTCGATCAGGTCCAACGGCAACTCCATCACGACCCAGGGTGCCAACCTCGGTCTGACCGCGCAAGCGATGACCCTGGGAGCCATTTCCACGGGAGCCGGCGCATTGACGATCGACGTCACCAGTGCCGGCAGCAGTGCGACGCAGAGCGGTGTGTTCAGCGGCGGGAGCCTGACGAAAGCGGGCGCCGGCAGTCTGGTGCTTTCGCAGGCCAACACCTACACCGGCGGCACGACGATCCAGGCAGGCACGCTGCGGACCAGCGTCGCCTCGGCCCTCCCCGATGACCGGGCCGTCAGCGTCGGCGCCGGCGGCACGCTCGCGCTGCAGGGCCACGACCAGTCGATCGGCAGCCTCTCGGGCAGCGGCAGCATCGACCTCGGAGCGGCCACCCTGACCGTGCGCGACGGCGACTTCGGCGGTTCGATCGGCGGCACAGGCGGGCGCCTCACCAAGACCAGTGCCGGCGCCCTCATCCTGAGCCACGCCAACAGCTACACCGGCGGCACGGCGATCCAGGCAGGCACCCTGACCGCCGGGCATGCGCAGGCGCTCAATCAAGGCGCCGTGGGGATTT